>QCHB01000006.1 GCA_003278095.1 SAR116 cluster bacterium AG-390-L20
AATCAATTTCATTAAAAGTTAATTTTTTACAATAATTAAATATTAAAATTTGCTTAAATTAATTTAACATATAAAATAATTTATGACCTTTTAAGGAGAATTTATTTGTCAAAAGCTTTTTTACTATGGTGGATACAAGTAGTTACTGTGTCATTTTCTGCTATATTAATTTTTACATATGGTTGGTTTGAAAAACTTTATGATGCAGATCAAACTAAAATTAGTTTTATTATTATTGTAATTTTTATAGCGGCGTCAATTGCCACTGGTTTTTTAAGTTTCAAGTCTGATAAAGAACACAGAACATTAAGTAACTACATATGGTTTTCTTCGGAAACCATGGTTACTTTAGGTTTAATAGGAACAGTAGCTGGTTTTTTGTTAATGTTAAGTTCTGCTTTTGATAATTTAGATGTGAGTAATGTTGAAAATGTTCAAAAGGTAATTTCAAACATGGCCTTGGGTATGAGTACTGCATTGTGTACAACTCTTTCAGGGTTAGTTGGGAGCGTACTAACTAAAATCCAAATGGTAATATTAGAAAATAATTCTAATTATGAGTGATCCTAGATATAGATCATCTTTTGGTTTTATTGACCTGTTGTTTAATATGTTAATAGGCTTCGTATTTTTATTTATGTTAGCTTTTTTATTAATTAATCCTGTTGCTAAAAAAGAGACAATTAAACCTAAGGCAGAATATTTTATTGAACTTGAGTGGGATGGAGAAAAACCCTACGACCTTGACGTTTGGGTGAAAGATAACATGGGGCATATTGTCAGCTTCAGAAGACCTGATGACGCATTAATTCATTTAGAAAGAGATGACTTGGGAACAGTCAATGATACTTATGTTGATCAGAATGGTAAAACAGTCTATCTAAAAGAAAATAGAGAAGTCGTAGCGATAAGAACGCCTGAGGCGAGATCTTATTTAGTAACTATACACTTTTACAATGCTAGAAAATTTCCTGCGCCACTTACACATGCAACGGTAAAACTTCTTAAGGTTAATCCTTATAAAGAAGAATATACCAAAAAATTATTTTTCAGTTCTGAAGGGCAAGAGCTTCCCGCATTTAAATTTAGAGTTGACTATAACGGTATAGTCCATGTTGATCCTACTAATGAGCTTATCATTGACGGAGAAGTGATTAGAAAGAAGAGTGGTGTATAATGTTAGACTTCTCAATTAGTTCTGGACAATTAATGTTAATTTGGTCTTTTGCAGGAGCTATATGTTGTTTACCCTTTTTTACTAAAAATATATGGCAAAGATTTTTTACTGTTCCAATTATATTTATAGCAATTTGGTTAAGTTTTTACACAAACCATGAATTTATAGGTCGTCCTATGTATGACAGGCCTCCTGAACAATTTGTTTATGAACATCATGCGGTTATTTATGATAAAGGCGAAAGATTGATAGTGTTATGGGCTGTAAAAAATGGGATAAATAAACTTTTTAAATTTCCTCATACGGAACAAAATGAAGAAGCTTTGGATCAAGCTAAAAGAAATGCTGATAGGTCTGGTGTACCTCAAATGGGAGAAATTGTTAAAGAGGATCCTATAGATAAAAGATCCAGGAATAATGAATTTACACTAAAAACATATAGATTTCCATTTCAGAAAATGATGCCAAAGTAGTGAATTTAATTGATATATTTTTGACTTATGTACTTGTTTAATACAGGTTGGATAGAAGTAGCCATCTCTGAAAATGAGTTTTCCCATAATTTTTTGGAATTTCCGATATCATGTCCTGTGAGTAGGAGTGTACCAAAAGGTCCAACTTTTTCAATAAATGATACTAATTTTTCAGTTACAGTTTTTTTATTACCAATAATTATCAAGTCATTTGCTTTTTTCATAGCTTCTGGCAAGTCCTTTTTAAGGTTAATATCCTTACTTAAAGTACCTGATGCAAGTTTTGAAACAGTATTTAAATAGAGAAAATAGTGAGAAAATACTCCTTTAGGGTCATCTAATATTTCTTCAGCTTCTGAACTTGATGAAGTAATGAGTACACTTCGTCCAACACGCCATTTTTGATAGGTCGGTTGTTTGCCGACCTTATTTGCCGCTTCTTGATAAGTTGGCCAATGAGTTGCTATATCTTTTGCATCTACAAAATTGCCAGAAATAGGAATCCATCCTTTTTCTCCGGCTAGTTTTGCTGTCATTGAATTAGGATTTTTAAGAGATATTGCGATTTCAGGATATGGTTTTTGAAATGGTTTAACGAATTTTCCAATACCCAATTCTGGAATAATATTCTTCTTTAAAGAAATATCCAGAAATTCACCTTTGTAGTGATAATTTTCACTTTCATCCCAAAACTTTAAAATTGCCTCCATTGACTCAATCATTGTAATTGCTCTTGAGCGTCCATCCATATTACCAAAGAGCTCCCAATCACTTACTAAGCCTCCTGCACCAACACCTAAAATAACTCTTCCTTTTGAAAGATGATCTAGTAAGCTTACTTGACCTGCGACTACTGCGGGATGTTGTTGAGGCAGGGAAATAACTCCTGTTCCAAACTTAATATTTTTTGTCTCTTTTATTAAAGATGCATTAAAAATCAATGGTGAGGTAACTGGTTCTGCTGTAGAACTATAATGTTCTCCCATCCAAGCTTCAGTAAAATTTAATTTATCTGCTAAAAGAACAAGTTTTCTATCTTCTTCATAAGAAACACCTACATCTTTATTTGCAGGGTGAAGAGGCATCATAAACAATCCAAGATTAAGCATTGATTATTATATTTTCCAAAATATTTATCATTTTCATATATATATTACATTATTAAAAAAATAATTTAAAATTTTTTAAAATTTAAGAACAACCGAACCAGTCGTTTTTCTTTCTTCTAATATAGATTGAGCTTCTTTTATCTCGTCAATATAAAATGTTTTATCTATATTAATTTGTAAATCTTTATTTATGATCATATCAAAAAATGTGTCAGCATTCATTTGCATTTCATTAGCGTCTTTTATGTAAGTATTTAGTCCGCCTGTTGAAATAGACCCTGAAAAAGATCTAAGCATATTTATGTTAATAGGATCAATAGGACCTGATGAAACTCCAAAGCTAACTATTCTTCCTTTTGAAGCTAGGCAGCTTATTCCTTTTAAAAAGGTATCTTTTCCAACTGAGTCATATATGATATTTACCCCTTTATTATTTGTAATTTCTAAGATTTTCTTGTCAAAGTCATCTTTTGAATAATTAATAGTAAAACTACATCCGTTTTGTTTAGCAATTTTTTCTTTTTCTTGAGAACTTACTGTTCCAATAACATTTGCTCCAATTTTTTTTGCCCATTGACAAAGAATTTGTCCAACGCCTCCCGCTGCAGCATGTACTAGAACAGTGTCATGCTCTTTTAATTTATATGAATGGTTAATTAGGTATTGAGAAGTTAAGCCTTGCAAGGTAGATGCAGCGGCGATTTTAAGATCAACTTCTTTTTTAAGTTTAATAGCTTTATCTTGATCTAAATTCATAAACTGTGAAAAAGAACCTAGATTCATACAATGTGTTACCTTATCTCCAATATTAAACTTGGTAACATTAGAACCAATTTCTTTTACCGTTCCAGATGCTTCCATCCCAAGTACCGCAGGTAAATTCTTAAGTGGATAGGTGCCTCTTCTTTGATTGATATCTATAAAATTTAATCCAGCAAACGAGTGTTCTATTAAAATTTCGTTTGAGCCTAAATCTTTTAAGTTCACTTCTTCTATTTTCAGGACATCCAAAGATCCTTGCTCATAAATTTTAATAGCTTTACTTATCATAAAACACACCTATAAATTAAATAAAAAATTTTCTAATATTTCCTTTCCACCCTCACTACCAAAAGATTCTGGGTGATATTGAATTCCATAAATAGGATACAATTTATGACTGATCGCCATAATTTCACCACTAAAAGAAACTTTGTTTATATCAAGTATAGAACTTTTATCATCTATATCTTGTGAAACCCCGTTTATAACAAAACAACTTGGTAAAGATTTTGTCTCAACAATTAGAGAATGATATCTCATTATTTCTATATTTTGAGGTATTTTTTTATGTATTCCTTTTTGATCATGTAATAAAAATGAGGTTTTTCCATGCATAGGTTCATTTGCATGAATGATTTTACCTCCAAATGAATGAACTATACCTTGCATACCTAAACATATGCCTAAGATTGGTATTTTTGGACCAAATTTTAGGATGATTTCTTGACAGACTCCAAAATATTTTTTTTCTGCAGGTGATCCTGGACCAGGTGAAATTATTATTTTGTCAGGTTTATCAAATTTAAAATCATTAAAACATATTTGATCATTTCTTTTAACTATTATATCGGTTTTTATGCCTGATGTTTTTTTATCTAAAATCTCACCACAATATTGAAATAGATTGAAAGTAAATGAATCATAATTATCTATTATTAAAATTTTCATATTATTTCGTCTCTCTAAATGATTCTAAAACTGTCTTCATGGCAGCTAGTTTTCTTTCAATTTCTAAATACTCTTTATCTGGATCTGAATCATAAACATTTCCACCACAAGTTTGAGCAAAAGCTTTCTCACCTTTTATAAAAATGGATCTAATTGGAATTGCAAATGTACAATCACCATTAAATCCAAACTGCCCTATTGCTCCTCCATATGGACCTCTGCCGTCTTCTTCAATTTCATTTATTATTTTCATAGCTTCTATTTTAGGGGCGCCAGACAAAGTGCCAGCTGGAAAATTTGAGGCTAAAGCAGAGAACATATCCTCATCATCATTAATTATACCAGCAATTTCAGACGATATGTGTTGTACATGAGAATATTTTTTTATATCCATAAGGTTTCTAACTTTGACAGTACCAAATTTAGCAACTCTACCTAAATCATTTCTATGTAAATCTACTAACATATTATGTTCAGCTATTTCTTTACTATCATTTAGTAATTCTCTGGCTAATTTTAGATCCTCTGTTTTATCAGCTCCTCTTTTTGTTGTCCCAGCTAAAGGAAAAGTTTCCATTTCCCCGTTTTTAAGCCGAAAGAGAAGTTCTGGTGATGCTCCAATAATTATTTGATCACTAAACTTCATAAAATACATATGAGGGGATGGATTTAGCATTCTTAACTTTGAATAGATTTTAGTAAGATCTCCTTTTATTTCATAATGACTTTTAAAACCCACTTCACATTGAAAAATTAATCCATTTTTTATGTCTTCTTTAATCTTTAATACAGTTTTTCTATGCTCATCCCTTGTCATTGAATTTCTTAAAAATTTGCAGCTTACTTGTGTACTATTATGATTATCTTGTTTAATAATTGATTTAATTTTTTCAATTTTATTATCTTCATAATAATAATAAAATATTTCTCCTGTCATTTGGTCATAAATAAGACCGTCAAGATACACGCCAAATTTAAAAGACTCAAAATTAGGATTTTTTTTTATATTTAAATTATTTTCAAAATAATTAAAACCATCGTAACTTACGAAGCCAACCAATCCTCCAGCATATTTCTTTGATATAATATTTTGAGGAATAATGTCTCTTAATTTATAATAAGGGTTTTTACATGAATATGATCTAATTTCACCTTTATCTATGTCTTCAATTTTTAATTCGTGTTTATTTTCTGAAAATATAAGATATTTTGGATCAAAACCAATTATATGGTAGCGAGAAATATTACTTTCTTCGCCTAGTGATTCAAATAAAAAACAGTTTTTAAAGTTAAATTGTATTTTTTTGAACAATTCAAAAAAATTATATTTATCGCCTATTTTTATGTATTTAGGTTTGCCTTCAATTTTAATTTTATTTGGTTCATTTTGTTTTATAGTCATTTTTTGTGATTTGCTCTTAAAATATCAATAATGTTAGATTTAATTTTAAAAATTTCTTCATTTTCGAAAGCGTATGAACCTCTTGTAACTGTTGCAATTCCTACATTTAGATCTTCAGAAATTTCTCTTTGTTTTTTACCATGCAAAAGCTTTTGAAATATCTTTAAACGATTATCAAGCTCTTTTAACTCTTTGTTGGTAAAAAGCGCTTTGAGGAACAATTCCATGTTTTTGCAATTGTTTGTTTTAGTTAATAAATGACTTAATAAGTTTGTTTTCATGTACTAGTACAATATTTTACTGATTAAAATGATTACTAAAAAAAAATAGGCTTATAATTTATATAGCTTTAAGGTTGCCCGCAGAAACTTTACCGTCTTTGCCGTCTTCCAACTCATATTCAATTTTTTGATCAGGTTCTAGAGTTGTCATGCCTGCAGCTTGTACGGCACTGATATGAACAAACACATCCTTGTCTCCACCTTCTGGTTCAATGAAGCCATAACCTTTTGTAGGGTTAAACCATTTAACTGTTCCTGTGGCCATTTTTTTTCCTTTTCTTAGCTCTAAAAAGTAAAGAGCGCTTAGTTAATATTGCGATTTATTAAAACATGGTTTTAAAATATGTACTTAATAAACTAAGATATTATATTTCAATTCTTTATTTTAGCAAGTTTGATTTGAAATGTACTTATTTATAGTCTTCTTCATAAGCTTTTATGATTGAACTAACAGCTAAATTAAATGGCGTTTCAATACTATTTTCTTCTCCTAAAGTTACAACCATACCATTAATAGCGTCAATTTCAGATAACCTTTTAGCCTCAACATCCTGCAGCATTGAAGGTTTAGAGTCTAAGAGTTTTTTGCCAAATTCTGTTACATATTTAATTGTGTCATCAAAAGTAAAATTAACTTTTTTTATGTCACCCATTTTTCTAGCCTCTAGAGCACACCCTTTAGCTACTTCAAACATTTGTTTGTTTCCCATTACTTCACCAAGTGTTTTCCTGAATATTGAGCATGGGCCACTATAAGCAACGTTACATATAAATTTTTCCCAAATTAATTGTTCTATATCTTCGAAAGCTTTTGCGTTAAACCCTGCATCAGACCAAACCTTAACTAGTTTTTCTAATCTTTGAGTTATTCCTCCATTCATTTCACCAATTCTTATCATACTCATATTATTATGATGAGCATGTCCAGGACCAACCATTGCCGCTCCAAAGCCTTGAGCCACTCCTAAAAGAATATTGTCAGTAGGCATAAAAGTAGCAATTCGTTCACCAGCACCTAGCCCATTCTGTATAGTTAAAATAAGAGAGTTTTTTGATATTATTTTGCTTAGATTAGATGCGGCTGAACCAACTCCAGATGCCTTAGTTGCTATTACAAATAGTTCATATCCTTTTGCATCTTCTATGTTATTCGACACATTTATATTTTTAACCACATTATCACCACTGAAACCTGAAACTCTAAGACCATCTTTTCTTATGGCTTCTAAATGCTCTTCCCAAAGATCAATTGCTAAAACCTCATTATTATTTTGAGCAAGAAAGGATGCATAAATAGATCCCATTGCACCTGCTCCAATTATAGCAATTTTCATAACCTAATCTCCATCACTGCTTAATAAAAGTTCCATTGTTTAATTCAGACATAGCAAGTTTAATTTCATCACTAGTATTCATTACAATAGGTCCGTGCCATGCAACGGGTTCTTGAATAGGATTACCAGAGATTAGTAGAAATCTAACACCTTGATTTCCAGACAACAGCTTAACTTCATCTCCTTTATCAAAGGTAATTAGCGTCTTGTTTCCACTCATGTCACGTATTGTATAGTCTTCGTTGTTAAATGATTTTTCAATTTTAATGCCTTTAGGCTCTGAGGCATAGTCAAAATTAGCCTCTCCTTCAAAAACATATGCAAAACAATTATCTCGTAATGATATTGGGAAGTTTTTGATTTTGTTTGGTGGAACATAAATGTCAAAATATTGAGGGTTAGATGCAATTCCCTTTATTAAACCTTTATACCCCCGATAATCGCCTATTATTATTTTTATAATAGTACCATCGTCATCATTTATAACTTTGATATCGCTTGATTTTATATCTTGATAGTTAGGATCAGTCATTTTAAGATTAGATGGTAAATTAGCCCATAATTGAAAACCATGCATTTCACCTTTATAATTACCTAAGGGCATTTCTTGATGAAGTATACCTGAACCTGCAGTCATCCATTGAACATCTCCATCATTCAGTTTTCCTGAATTTCCTAAGCTATCTTTGTGTTCCACGGCTCCTTTTAAGATATAAGTGATTGTCTCTATTCCTCTATGAGGATGCCACGGGAAACCTAATTGGTAATCTTGTGGATTATTATTTCTAAAATCATCAAGTAGTAAAAAAGGATCAAAATCACTAGTATTTCCAAAGCCAAAAGCTCTATCTAATCTCACACCAGCACCCTCTAAAACTGGATTTGATTTTTTTCTATCTAAAATTGGTCTAACAGTCATAATGTCTTTATAACTTTAAAAATAATAATAATGAACTTTTTTTTATCCATTTAGATAAATTGATATTTCACCAAAATAAATAAAAAAGGAACTTATAATTTGTTTGAGCAAGCGTTAAGTGGGTTAAGTACAATTAATCAATTAGAGTTATTAATTCCTACAAGTATTTTAGCGGTCATGTTGGTAGCAATATCAAAATCTGGATTTGGAGGTGGCTTAGGTGGCTTAGGTTTTCCTTTAATGGTGTTAGTATTCCCACCTAAATTAGCATTAGCAGTTTTTTTACCGTTAACATTATTAACAGATATATGGGTGATATTCGTATGGAGAAAATTTTTTATTTTTGAAATTATTTGGATGATGGTCTTAGGTGGAATGATTGGCCAATTACTATGTTGGATATTTTTTAATTATTTAGATGATAAATCTATTCTAATTTTAATTGGTACAATGGCGTTAATAACATCTGTTAAATTTTTTTTAAGTAAAATAGATCTATTACAAAAATCAAAAATTCGTTTAAATACATCGCAACCAAATTTTCTGAGAGCAGTTTTTTGGTGCTCTTTATCTGGATTTGCAAGTTTTATTGCATGGGCAGGTTCTGTTCCTGCACAGATTTATCTTTTAAAGTTAGGAGTTAATAGAAAAAATTTTGTGGGCATCATGAGTTTCTATTTTTTTTTAATTAATTTTACAAAAATTCCTTTTTATTTAGACCTAAACATTTTTACCAACGAGTCACTTTTTTTAAGTTTTCTTTTAATTCCTGTTCTCCCTATTGGTATATTTTTAGGTAAGTGGTTGAATTTAAAACTTTCTGATAATTTATTTTACAACATTAGTCATGTGGCTTTATTTTTATGTGGCATTCATTTATTAATTAAAAATGCAACTTAGGAGATAAAAATGGAAAGTGAAATTTTTAAAAAAGGAATAGCAAAAAGAAGGAAAGTACTTGGAAATGAATATGTAGATAAAGCACTTGCCTCAGCAGACGAATTGGGTGCAGATATGCAAAAATTAGTAACTGAATATGCTTGGGGTGAAGTTTGGAACAAAGAAAATCTGTCAGATAGAGATAGATCATTGGTTAACTTAGGCATGATTGCCGCTCTTAATAGATCGCATGAATTTAAATTACATGTCAGAGGTGCTTTGAATAATGGATTAACTAGATTACAAATTCGTGATATCGTTTTACAGATTACAATATACTGTGGAGCTCCCGCAGGTTTGGAGTCACTTAGGCATATTAGAGAAGTATTTGCTGAAGTTGATTCAGAAAATAAATAAATAAATTTAATGAACTGGGGATTTATTTATATGAAATAATGAATTTTCGTGTGGAAAGTAATGGATCATAATAAAATTAAAACAAATTTTGATGAAAATTTAGTTTCAACTAATGATACAAACTTTAAAAGTTTATACGGTCTTACCCCAATTGTTGAAGAAGCTATTTTAAATGCCATTAATAAAAAAAATAGAATAAGTTTAAAAAAGTTAATCGAACCACTTCATCCAGCTGATCAAGCGGACATGTTAGAAAGACTTACTGATGAAAAATTAAATATTTTCCTAGCTATTCTTGGAAGATCACTTGATCCAGAAGTTTTAGTTTATCTTGATCATAATGTTCAAGAAAAAGTTTTTAATATTCTTGGCCCTAAAGTTCTTGCAAAGGCAATTCCTGAATTACATTCAGATGATGCTGTTGAAATACTTCAAGAGTTAGAAGAAAAAGATAGAAATGTAGTTATAAAACAACTACCAAAAGCTGACAGAATTTTAGTTGAAGAGGCTCTGTCATACCCTGAGTATTCGGCTGGAAGGCTGATGCAACGGGAATTTTTGGCTTTTCCTGGAAATTGGACAGTAGGGCAGACAATTGACCATATGAGAGCAAATCCACAAGATGAAGAGGATAGTTTTTATTCAATTTATATTGTTGATCCTGCACATAGATTGATGGGAGTTATCTCCCTATCTAAACTATTATCTGCTAAAAGACCTGTGAGATTAAATGATTTAATGGAATTAAAACCAAGAAATGTGAATGTTGAAACTGACCAAGAAGAAGTAGCTCTTCTATTTCAGCAATATGGTCTAGTAAACATGCCAGTTGTTGATAATGCAGATAGGCTTCTTGGTGTAATAATTGTAGATGATATTGTTGACGTAATTAATGAAGAAGCCGAAGAAGATTTACAAGGTTTGACTGGTGTAAGTGATCTTTCAATAACGTCATCTTTTTTAGAAACTGTTAAAGGCCGTTTTTCATGGCTTATACTAAACATGTTTACTGCAGTTTTAGCATCTTCAGTTATAGGTTTGTTTCAGGAAGAAATTGAAAAATTAGTTGCGTTAGCTGTTCTCATGCCAATTGTTGCATCAATGGGAGGAAATGCAGGAACCCAGACAGTTACTGTTGCAGTAAGAGCATTAGCGACAAGGCAGCTAAATTATAGCAATCTTCAGAAATTTGTTTTAAAAGAAACATGGGTTGGTATGATTAATGGTTTTTTATTCGCTCTTTTGTCTGTTGTTTTAGCTTATCTTTGGTTTGGTGATAAAGAAATCGCAATAATAATGGGATTAGCAATGATCGCTAATTTATTGTTTGCGGGTGTTCTAGGTACTTTAATTCCGCTAACACTAGAAAAATTTAAAATTGATCCTGCGATTTCTAGCTCTGTTTTTTTAACAACTGCGACTGATGTCATAGGTTTCTTTACGTTTTTAGGTTTATCGGCTTTAGTAATATTGTAATTTGGGTTATTAGTTGTGTCTTATCATTTAAAAAAAATAGCAGTCGGTATCGAAACAATTGAAAGACTTTATGCAAGACAAAAAATGATTAAAGAAACTTATGGCACAATATTACATACTACAAGAAACATGCCAAAAAAAAGAGAAGATTTAATTAAAACTGGTTCAATATTTTGGATTATCAAAAGAAAAGTTTTAGTTCGGCAGAAAATATTAGATATTTTATCGGTTATTCGAAGTGATGGTAGCAAAGGGTGTGAAATTGAATTAGACAAAAAACTAATAAGAGTAATTCCCACTCCTATGAAACCCTTTCAAGGCTGGAGATATTATTTAGAGGGAGATATTCCAAGAGACTTGAATTTAGATGAAGAGACAGGTGAAAACTTACCAGATAATATAAATGCCGAACTGATTAAATTAGGATTATATTGATTAAGAAATTAACAAAAATAATAATTAAATTTTAAAAAATTTGTCTTTTGATCGAAATGCCAATAATAAATAATCGAAATTAAAGTATTTCTAGGAAAGTTAAAATGTTGCCCAAAATATTTAATCTTAAGACTTTTATGTTTTTTTTAGTTTTAGGAATAAGTATATTTAGTTATAAGTATTTAGTATCTTCAAAACCACTTGCAAAGCCTTCAAAAGTTGAAGAAGAAACTTTTTATGTAAAAGTGGTTAAAACTAAAAGACATGATTATACTCCATCATCTGATGCATATGGAAAAATTGTTTCTTCAAGGTTTGGCGATCTTCGTTTTGGTGTTTCCGGTAGAGTTAATTTTATATCTAATTCTTTTTTGAATGGTGCTTATGTAAAAAATGGACAAATTTTAGCAAAACTAGATCAAACACGCTTCTTGCTTGAAATAAAAAAACTAATTTTTGAAACACAAGAACTAGCTTCACAATTAGATATTAGAAAAAGACAAATAAAAAGATATAAGTCTATGCTATCAACAAAAGTTATATCGCAGAACAAGTATGATAATGAGTTAATTCTCTTATCAAAAAACAAGTCAGATTTTAATAGATCCAAAATTATTTTAGAAAAAGCAAAGCAAGATTTGTCTGATACTATTTTAAAAGCAAAATATAATGGTAGGTTATATAATGTTAAAATTAATAAAGGACAATTTATTTCAAGTAATGAAAAATTAGCTAATATATTTTCTACAGAAGACTTAGAAGTTGAGTTTGTTATACCATCAAAAATATATTCAAATTCAGATAATTTAATTGGAAAGTCTATTAATGTTATATGGGAGGGAGGAAATACCCCTCTAAAAAATATAAAAGCTAAAATTGAAAGAACAGACGGAAAAACAAATGAAGAAGAAGGTGGAGGAAAATTGTTTGCAAAAATTAATATTGTAGAGAATAAAAGTAATTATATCCCTCTTGGTACTTTTGTTCGTGTGAATTATCCAGTAGGTAATTTTAAAAATATATTTAAATTGCCTGAAACTTCTCTATACGGTGAAAATATATATTTTGTAGATAACGGCATTGCAAAGAAAAAAAGGGTGAACCTAATATACAAAGGTTCAGGATTTATTTTAGTTGACGGAAATATTTCAGAGAGTGATTTGATTATAACAACAAGAATGCCCGATAATTTTAATAATCAAAAAGTTACAATTTTAAATTAATTTTCCAAAAATATTAAAACTTTAGGATGAAATTTTGTTACAGTTTAAAGAGTCTGGTTTTTTAAAGTTTTTTGTAGAGCATCGAACCTCTGCAAACATAATAATGATATTAATGATTGTAGTTGGCTTACTTTCTATTGGTAGGTTGAATAAGCAATTTTTTCCTGACTTTGAAGTTGAGGTTGTAGCTGTTTCTGTAAATTGGGCTGGAGCAACAGCTGAAGAAATAGATAAAAATATTGTTCAGTTATTGGAACCAGAACTACGACCTATCTCAGGTGTCAAGAAAGTATCATCAAAATCCGTTGAAGGGGTTGGTATTACACAAGTTGAATTTAACTATGGTTATGACATGCAAAAAGGGAGGACAGATATTGAAACCGCTGTATCCAGAATAAATTTTCCTCAAAAAGCAGACAAACCCAAAATAGTTGTCGGGGAATTTTTTGATACAGTTACTAGAATAGTTTTATCAGCAAATATTCCTTTATCTGAACTGAGATCAATATCAAAAAAACTTAAGGAAGTACTTCTAAATTCTGGCGTAGATAAGGTTGACATCCAAGGTCTTCCTAAAGAAGAGATATTGATTGAAATACCTCAAATAGAAACAGCAAGGTTGAAATTATCATTTAATCAAATTGCTAATCTAATTAAATCTGAAACCCAGGATGTCTCAGGAGGTAGTTATGCCGATGGGTCACTGCGGGTCAGAACCGAAGGTGAAAAGAGATTAGTAGAAACGTTCAAAAAATTAGAGCTTAAAAGCACAATTTCGGGGGGTAGGATCATTCTTCAAGATATAGCTAAAATATCTTCTACTTTCGAACAAGGAAGTATATTAAAATCTGTTGACGATAATCCTGCTGTAGAATTATGGGTCAGAAGAAGTAAAACTAGCGATGCTCTTGAAGTATCGGAAAATGTTAATAAAGTAATTTCAGAATCTAAAAATATTATTGGAAACAGAGTTAATGTTGAAACTTATAATACGGCAGCTAACCTTATCCAAGAAAGAATTACACTATTAGTCAAGAATGGACTTAGTGGTCTTTGCATTGTTTTAGCTATATTATTTCTATTTTTAAGTCGAAATACTGCCATTTGGGTAGCTTTGGGTATTCCAATAGCTTTTCTTGCTACTTTTGGCGTAATGTTAGTTTCAGGTCAATCAATCAATATGATATCCTTATTTGGTCTTATTATGGCCCTTGGTATAGTAGTGGATGATGCAATAGTTGTAGGCGAACATTCTTCATATTTAAAAACTAAGAGACGACTAAATAGTTCAAAGGCTCCAATTGTTGCTGCAACACGCATGTCGATGCCTGTAATATCAGCAATGTTAACTACAGTGGCTGCATTTATACCTTTATTTATGGTTAAAGGAGTTATAGGTGAAATAATTGCGGCTATACCTTGGGTAGTATGTGCTGTTTTAGTTGCTAGTTTAATTGAATGTTTTCTTGTTTTACCAGCACATTTAGCACATTTTGATAAAAAGACAGTTGAGGAAGGTAAATTTAGACTATGGTTTGATAAAAAATTTATGGCTTTTCAAGAAGGTACATTTAAAAAATTCATATCATTTACATTTAACTATCGATATGTAACTTTTATGGTTGCGATTGGCATGTTTATAGTTTCTGTGGGAATGATGTCTGGAGGAAGGGTAATGTTTAGTTTTTTCCCAACCCCTGAGGCAGATATAATTATTGCTAATTTTAAGATGCATTCTGGAACGACTAGATCTAAAACTGAAGAGATGTTAAAAAAAATAGAAGGAGGTTTGATTAAAACTTCAAAAAAGTTTTCAACATCTCCTGATCTAGTGAAATTTAGCATGTCAACAATTGGAGGTAGAACATCATTTTCAAGTGGGGCTGCACCAAGCTCTAAGGGAAGTGACTTATTAGGTTCCATGGTTGTTGAATTAAAAACAGCCGATAAACGAAAAATTCGAACAAATCAGTTTATAAAAGAATGGAAAAATAATATTGAATATGTTGAGGGTTTAGATAATTTAACTATTAGATCTCCAAGTGGGGGACCTCCTGGAAGAGATTTAGATGTAAGATTTCAAGGAGAAAAATTAGAAACTCTTAAGATTGCATCTAATGAATTAATTCAAATTGCAAGATCAATTCCTGGCGTAACATCTTTAAACGATAATCTTGAGTTTGGAGTTCAAGAAAGGATTCTATCTTTAAACAATAAAGGACAATCACTTGGTCTATCCATCTCAGATATAGGAGAGCAAGTAAGATCAGCTATTAATGGAATAATCATTTCAGAGTTTCCTAAAGCAGATGAAGAAGTGGTTGTTAGATTAAAGTTGTCTGAAACAGAAAAGCTTACGGATATGATAAATGACTTAAGAATTATTACCCCTTTAGGTACAAGTTTTAAGCTTCAAGAGGTCATTAAAATAAATGAAAAAATACCATTTGCTTCCATTAATAGAAAAAATGGTTTTAGAGAAGTGACTATTTCTGGTGATTTATTTCCAGCGTTGATGAACACTTCTCAAGCAAGAAAATTTTTGTTGAATAATGGATTACCTGAAATTGCTAAAAAATATAATCTAAATTATAGATTTGATGGCAGAGATTTAGAACAGAAAGAAACTTTTGCAGATATGAAAATTGGTTCAATAATTGGCTTATTATTAATCTATTTTATATTAGCATGGGTATTTAAGTCTTGGACAAGACCTTTTTCAATAATGATAATGATACCATTTGCTTTTATTGGAGCGGTGCTTGGTCATTATTTATTAGGGCTAACAATGTCTATTTTGTCGATGTTTGCTCTCTTAGCTTTAGCTGGAATTGTTGTAAATAATTCTATTATTTTAGTATCAACTATTGAAAGAAGGTTTGACGATTTACGTGATCAAAATGATAAAGACTATCAGAATAATAAAGTAATCGATGAAGCAATAATCGCTGGAGTAGTAGATAGATTTAGACCTGTTCTATTAACATCACTTACTACAATAGGAGGATTGTCAGCACTTTTATTCGAAAAATCACTCCAAGCCCAATTCTTGATACCAATGGCGGCTACGATTGTTTTTGGCCTTGGTATTACAGCTTTTCTTGTACTTGTCATAGTTCCATCTATGATGGGAATTAGTAACGATTTTTCCAATTTTGTTAAAAATATTAGAAGAAGATAAAATATGGTGAAACAAGTATATACAACTCTTAGTTCTGAATGCTTTAATGTTTCAGATATAAAATTTAATAAAGATGGATTAGTTCCGGTCATTGCACAATGTGTTCATTCTGGCACAATTTTAATGATGGCATGGATGAATAATCAATCAGTTAAAAAAACAATCGAGACTAAGGACATGTACTACTTTTCTAGGTCAAGAAATGAACTCTGGAAAAAAGGAGAGACGAGTGGAAACTTTCAAAGACTATACGAATTAAGATTAGATTGCGATAACGATACATTATTAGCCCTAATTGAACAAACTGGAGTAGCTTGTCACACAGGTGTGAGGAGTTGTTTTTTTAAATCATTACATGATGTAAAAAATGACTAACGAAAATAACCCAGGATCATTTGGAAGTTCTAGAGGTTTATCACAAAAACTTAAAAAAGATAAAAACAGAAAGTCTTCAAGTACTCGTTGGATAGGAAGGCAACTAAATGATCCATACGTTTTAGAAACTCAAAAAAGAGGATATAAGTCACGAGCTGCTTTTAAACTTTTACAAATTAACGAAAAATATAAATTTTTAGCCCCTGGATTATCAGTTATTGATTTAGGTTGCGCTCCAGGAGGTTGGCTTCAAATAGCTTCGCAAAAAGTTTCTTCAATTGTTGGGGAAGAAAAAGTAGTAGGCGTTGATCTTTTGCCTACGCAAGAAATACCTGGAAGTATTTCTATTATAGGTGATATTAGTGATAAAGTAGTTGGTAAAAAGTTATTAAAAATTCTTGGTTCTAACCCAAATATTATTATGTCTGATATGGCTGCAAATACTACAGGACATCGTCAAACTGATCATATAAGAACCACTTATCTATTAGAAACCGCACTAGATTTTGCTCTAGAAAACTTAAAAAAAAATGGAGTTTTTTTAGCTAAATGTTTTAAAGGTGGCACTGAAATAGAGGCTTTATCTCTAATGAAGAAACATTTTTCAAGAGTGCATCATATTAAACCTGATGCTAGTAGAAAAGAGTCAGTTGAAGGATACGTAATTGCTATAGGCTATAAAACATAAAACTTATATTAATTAACCTTTGCAAATTAAGATCAGGAGTTTATAAAATTTACACTAATAATATTAATTATATCATTATTCAAATAACCCTTTAGTTGGAAAATATGAATATAGAAGAAGCTTACACTTTTGACGATGTCTTATTACAACCTGCACATAGTAAATTCGGTCCAGCTGATGCAGATGTTAAAACTTTTATTACTAAAGATATAAAGTTAAATATTCCCTTACTGTCAGCGGCAATGGATACTGTTACTGAACACAGGTTGGCAATTACTATGGCTCAATTAGGAGGAATGGGTGTCCTTCACAAAAACTTTTCAATAAAAGAACAAGTTTCAGAAGTTAAAAAAGTAAAAAAATTTGAATCTGGCATGGTTGTTAATCCAGTAACAATAAAACCTGATCAAACACTTGGTGATGCTTTTAAATTGATGGAAAAATACAAAATTAGCGGAATACCAGTTGTAGAAGGCTTGAATAATAAATTAGTTGGAATTTTAACAAATAGAGATGTTAGATTTGCAAATGATCTTAATCAATCTGTTTCTGCACTTATGACAAAAAATGTCATAACTGTTAAAGAAACAGTTACTGCAGAAGATGCTAGAAAACTTTTACATAAACACCGTATTGAAAAATTAGTTGTTGTAGACATGGATGATTTTTGTGTTGGATTGATAACGGTTAAAGATATGGAAAAGGCACAAAATCATCCAGACTCTTGTAAAGATGAACAAGGAAGATTAAGAGTTGCAGCTGCTACTGGTGTAGGAAAGGATGGTATTAAAAGGGCAGAAGCTTTAATTAATGCAGGAGTTGATGTTCTAATAGTTGATACAGCTCATGGACATAGTGAAATGGTTCTAGAAACTGTTAGAGCAATTTCAAAATTATCAAGTCAAATAGCTTTAATTGGAGGAAATGTTGCAACTGGAGATGCAACAAGGGCATTAATAGATGCAGGTGCCAATGGTATCAAAGTTGGTATTGGCCCTGGATCAATTTGTACCACAAGAATGGTGGCTGGAGTAGGGGTGCCTCAATTAACTGCAATAACTGATTGTGCCAAAGTTGCCAAAAAAAACTCCATTCCTATAATAGCTGATGGTGGAATAAAATATTCTGGAGATATTGCTAAAGCTATTGCAGGTGGAGCAAGTGCAGTTATGGTTGGTTCTATACTTGCAGGAACTGACGAAACTCCTGGAGAAGTCTTTCTGTTTCAAGGAAGATCTTATAAATCTTACAGAGGCATGGGTTCATTGGGAGCAATGGCTAGAGGCTCTGCTGATAGATACTTTCAAGCAGAGATAGAAACATTAAAACTTGTGCCCGAGGGTATCGAAGGTCAAGTTCCTTACAAAGGCCCTGCACAAAATGTAATTCACCAATTAGTAGGTGGTTTAAAATCAGCTATGGGTTATACGGGTAATATAAATATTAATGAAATGCAAAAAAAATGTATTTTTAAGAGGATAAGTAATGCTGGTCTAAAAGAAAGTCACGTACATGACGTTACTATTACTAGAGAAGCCCCTAATTATCGTCCTTCTTAATGCTTGATCAAGAACGAATTTTTTCTGTTTTAGAATTATTAAATTTACTTAACCAAAGCAACAAAATTGCTCGTAAGTTATTACAAAGTTATTTTAGATCAAAAAAATATATAGGCTCTAAAGACAGAAAGTTCATTTCTAACAGTTTTTGGAATATTTTAAGACATCGGTATAAGATCCATTGGCATCTTGATTATTTAAATCTTGAAGTAACTTTTGAAAAAGAAATAATGTTAGAATTGTTTTTTTTAAATAAAGATTATTTTAATAATTTTTCTAAAATTAGACAGTTATTTATTTTAAAATACAAGGAAATAAAAATATTTCATGATGTTGATTTGGATTTTTTAAAACGTTTAAATTATAAAGAATTTTATAATAAAGAAATGCCAGAACATATTTTTTATGAATTGCCAAAATATCTACTCAAGAGCCTCAAAAATAGTTTTAAAAATGAATGGAGAGACGTTGCATTTTCTCTAAATCAAGAAGGTTTTTTTGATATTAGAGTAAACATGCTTCAAGGAAAATCTCGAGATGAAATATATCACTTATTAGAGGATATTAAAGTACCTCTTCAACTAACTAAATACTCACCATTAGGTATAAGGCTTTCGAAAAGGTTTCCAATAGAAGGTCATAAACTTTTTAAGAAAGGGTTTTTAGAAATACAAGGAGAGGCTTCACAATTAGTTTCTATATTACTTGATGTAAAACCTGGAATGCAAGTTGCAGATATTTGTTCTGGTGCAGGTGGGAAATCTCTTATTCTAGCAGATATTATGAAAAATAAGGGAAGAATATTATCATTAGATACTAATAAAAAAAAGTTGTTAAACGCAGGTTTAAGGCTAAAGAGAGCAGGTGTACACAATGTTGAGAGACGACTGGTAAAGCCAAATTGGAATGTAACAGGATTAGAAAAAAAATTTGATTTGGTATTGATTGATGCACCCTGTTCAGGAATTGGAACATGGTCAAGAAGTCCTGATTCAAAATTTAGTTTTAGCCCAAAAAAACTTCAAGAATTAGTAAATATACAAGCAGAACTTCTTTTAAAAGGGTCTTTGATGGTTGCCCCTGGTGGTAAACTAGCATATGTAGTTTGTTCTTTTTTGCCAGAAGAGGGAGTAGATCAAATTAAAAAATTTAAGAAAGAAATTAAACCTGATTTTTCCGAAATAAGTTTAATAAACATATGGCAAGACACAATTTTTTTACAAAATAACAGTAAATATCCTTTTCAGACTGTAAATAAAAGCATAACAATAAATCCGGCAGTTCATAAGATGGATGGCTTCTTTATTTCAATCTTTCAAAGAAAGAGATAATGTTTAATTATTTTTAATAGAAAGTAAGTTGATGAAACATAATCTAGTTTTAATTATTGACTTTGGAAGTCAGGTTACCCAACTCATTGCTAGGCGCTTAAGAGAATTAAAAGTTTATTGTGAGATTCATCCCTTTAATAAAATTAATGATGAGTTTATAAAAATTATTAGTCCAAAGGCTATTATTTTATCTGGAGGTCCAGCAAGTGTGCTAGATGAAAATGCACCTACACCACCATCAATAATATTTGATATTGGGGTTCCAATTTTAGGTATTTGTTATGGTCAACAAATAATGATGAAAATGCTAGGTGGTAATGTCGTTCATGGATCTGGCACCTCGGAGTTTGGAAAATCGTTTGTCAAAAAGAAAAATAAAAGTATTAGTTTCTTAAAAGATTTTTTTAAAGATAATAATCAACAAGTATGGATGTCTCATGGTGACCATGTTTCAAGCATTCCCTCAAATTTTGAAGTTTATGGTGAGTCTGAAAATGCACCATTTGCTATTATTGGTGATATAAAAAAACACTTTTATGCAGTCCAATTCCATCCAGAAGTGGTACATACTTTGAGCGGAAAAAATTTAATTAAAAACTTTCTTCAGTTAGCTAATGTTTCATTTGATTGGAATATGAAAGCTTATCTTGAACAAGCTGTTCAAATGATAAAAGAGAAAGTTGGTGATAAAAAAGTAATTTGTGCATTATCTGGTGGGGTTGATAGTTCTGTGACTGCAATACTTATTCATAAAGCTATTGGAGACCAGTTAACGTGTGTTTATGTAGATAATGGTTTAATGAGAAAAAATGAAAGTGAAGAAGTAATTAAGTTATATACTGATCATTTTAAACTCAACTTGATAGAGGCTAACGAACAACAACTTTTTCTTTCAAACTTATCAGGTGTAACTGATCCCGAAGAGAAAAGAAAAATAATTGGAAAATTATTTATTGATGTTTTTCAGAAATATGCATTTGAAATTGAAGATGTTGATTTTCTTGCACAAGGTACATTGTATCCTGACGTTATAGAAAGTGTAAGTTTTTCTGGTGCACCATCGGTTACTATTAAGTCTCATCATAATGTTGGTGGATTGCCAAAAAAAATGAATTTAGCTCTAATAGAGCCACTAAAAGAGTTATTTAAAGATGAGGTAAGGATACTTGGAAATGAACTTGGTGTTCCTAATAAATTTATAGAACGACACCCATTTCCAGGACCTGGTTTAGCAATAAGATGTCCTGGTGAAATTACTGATGAGAAATTAAATATTTTAAGAAATGCAGATGAGATTTACATTGACCAAATAAAAAAACATGGGCTTTATAAAGAAATTTGGCAAGCTTTTACTGTAATTTTACCTGTTAAAACAGTTGGTGTAATGGGAGATGCTCGGACTTATGATTACGTATGTGCATTAAGAGCTGTAACTTCAATTGATGGTATGACTGCTGATTATTATCAATTTGATCATGAGTTTCTGAGTGAAACAGCTACTAAAATTATAAATAATGTAGCTGGAATAAATCGAGTAACGTATGATATTACTTCTAAACCACCTGGTACTATTGAGTGGGAGTGAATAAAAAGTGTTTAAAAACAATAACTTATGGTAAATTTTAAATTACAATTAGAAAATGAATCTTTTTCTTTAATACAAACTAAAACTTCTCATTTTGAAAAATTATACTCTGTTGCTAGTAATGCTGTAATTTGGGAACAACATCCTGAAAATGATAGATGGAAGAGGGAAGTTTTTATTAAATTTTTTCAGATTGCTATGGAAAACACATCGGGTTGTTTTACTATAGTTGATAAAACATTAGATAAATTTATTGGTTCTACAAGATTTTATTCTCATGATAAAATAGATAATTCAATTAGAGTTGGTTATACATTTTTATCAAATGAATATTGGGGCACATCTGTCAATTTACAAATTAAAAAACTTATGTTGGATTATGCATTCAGACACATTGATAAAGTGTATTTTGATATTGGGGAAGAAAACTTTCGGTCAAGAAAAGCAACTGAAAAATTAGGTGCTGTTATGCACAAAAAAAATAGTAATGGTAAACTTATTTATTTATTATTTAAACAGGATTATGTTTTGTAAGATAAATAGGTTTCAAAGTAGTTTCAAACTTTTAAAAAAGGTAATATAAACAATTAGTTATAGTGATTGGATTATTGAGTGGGAGTAAATAAAAATAATATCAATTGCTAGCAATCCAGATGCTATTAAATGAAAAAAAAGGTTGATTTAAATTGTTAGGAATTTTTTAAATGCGATTTTGGAACTATAAATCCGAAGAATTTTATAATTTATATACAAAAATATTTGATAGTAATTTTCCATTGGAAAAAAAGAGAGTAATGCTTAAATCTCTTTTTTCTGGTGAATATTGTTTAATGCGTATTACTAGTATTTCAAAGTTATGTTATGAAGAATACAAAAAAAACAACTTTAAAAAAGTAACTAAATTTAAAAGAGTTAATAAAAGATTTGTCAGACATCAATTTATAACATTCAGTGAAACTTTAACTGAAATCCTTAATAAGAAGATTCCTATGAAAGATTTTTGGAAGAATATTGATGAAAATGAAAAAACACACCTTATTACCAGAAGTGAAAAAGATAAAAAGGAATATTTATATATAAATATTCCTATCGAGGGAGGTTATTTTTTAAATAAAACTGTTGGTTTTGAATATGGAAAGAAAGAAGAGTTATATTTAAGATATATAAGTCAATCTCGAATTAGATGGAAAAAAAAGAAACTTTCATCCGAGAAAAAAGAAATTGAAACTGAAGATAATAATTAATAATATTTAGATATGGTAAAAAAATTAATCATTTTTATATTAATTCATAAAGGGTAGTTAACTTTGAAACTTGAAGGTACAGAATTTCAAATTAAGGTTTGGAAAGAAATTTTAAAAATACCAAAAGGATCTATTAAAACCTATAAAGAAATTGCTTGTAATTTGAATAAACCTAAATGTGCAAGAGCCGTAGCCAATGCTTGTGGTAAAAATCCTTTCGTTCCAATAATTCCATGTCATAGAGTTATTCGATCAGACGGTCATTTGGGAGGTTATAGTGGGAAAGGTGGAGTTGAAATGAAAAAAAAAATTTTAATAAGTGAGGGATTTTTTAATTTTAAAGGTAATAATATTAAATGAATAATTTATTAAGTCGTAAGAATTTACAATCAATATATTAAAAGCTGGTTTAGAAAAATGAATGAAAGTTTAGATTTAAGAAATAGAATATCGAAGATGAGAGAAAGTAACAATATTGTCTTAGATCAAGCTAAATCAGAAATTAAAACAACAGACACTGCCACTGAAAGCCTTCCTCAAAAGACCCAAAATGATGTGATCAGTAGAGAAGTAAATTTTGAAACAAAATTAGAAAAAGAAAATTCTTTTTTAGAGAATAAAAAAATAAAAAATTCAAATATTAAAAATGTACGAAATCCGATTAAACAGCCATCGGACAATTTACCTTATGATAACGAAGCTCAATTTCGTATGATTGCAAAAAAATTCAATGAGGCGGTTGAGGTAATACTTGAGCTTTCTGATAAAGTAAAAAACCTTGAAGAAACTATTAACAGTTTATCAGTTAAGTCTCGTAAAAGTAAAAAAAAATACTCTTTTTTTAATTTAAAAACTTATGCTTTTATTACAATAACAATTTTAATTATATTAGTTTTGTTTACCTTCCCAATTAATCTAACTTTGATCAAATTAATTATAACAGATGTAATTTCCTCTATATAAAAATACTTATTCTAAATCTATATCAAGTATAGTCATATTAAAATGATAGCAAGTTTCACCGTCTTCATTATCCTCAAAAACCACTCCAAGAAATTCACCATTATTAGTTATGTCGGCTGAGTCTATTTTATTTTCTCTGCCCTCAACTTTTATATGTTTTGATCCCAACGATTTTCTTAAATAATTTTGAATTTTACTAATTGTATTCCTGTCCATTCTAATTCCTCAACTTAATAATGAAATTGACTAATAATTTAACTGTATGACTTAAAATATATATTACATTATAAATATTTCCTTATACTTAATTTTTTTTCAAATTTTGATAAGATAATAGATATTTCAGAACTTTTGTTAATAATTTCAGAATCCTTTGTAATAAAAAAATCAGGCATATTTCGAAAGCCTTTAAAACTTTTTTTAATTATTTGATACATAGGTTTATCATGTGAATGTTTATATATTGAAAAAATGGCTGTGTTTGCTTTACTATCTAAAGCATAGTCTTTCCAAAATCCTTTAGAAACTTGCTTGCTATATAAATTTAAGATAGAAGTTAGTTCGTATTTTGAAAAAAAAATGAAATTTTTATTATTTTTATTAATAAAGTTAGCAGTATTACTTAGGTTCAATTTTTTAACTTTATTAAAGTTTTTTTTTTCGTTAATATTGATAATAGTCATAATTATTTCCCATTTAATAATATTCTATAATTGAAATCATATAATTGTCTAATTATAATGATATTCATTTGATCTTTTTTTGATATAAGTCTAATAATATTAAATTTTATAATAATTTACTCATATGTGGATTTATATATGGCAGATATTTTTGATGAGGTCTCTGAAGAACTTAAACAGGACCGATTAATCCAAATTTGGAAAAAAAATTCAAAATACATAATTTCATTTATTTTTATTGTAGTTTTTTTAATCATTTCTTTTCAACTTTTCTTAAACTGGAGCGAAAAAAAATTAGAGGTAAGTTCACAACAATTTTTTAATGCACTAGAAAAACTAGAAGAAAAAAAATATGAAGAAAGTTTAAAGATATTTTTGAAAAGTTCTACGGAAGAAAATGAAGGTTACAGAGTTTTGTCTCTTTTTGGTCTTGCAGAAACTAATTTCAAAAAAGGTAATATTAATGAAATGTCATTAAATTACAAAAATATATATGAAGATACTAACATAGACTTATATTATAGAGATTTGTCTCGTATATTAAGTGTAATGAAGGACAATATTAGTACGTTTGATCAGCAAATAAATATCTTAAAACCAATATTAAATAGCCCTAGTAAACTACAATTGTTGGCAGCTGAATTAGAAATTATGTTACATGTAAGATCTGGAAATGTGAATGATGCTTATACTAAAATTAAAAATTTACTTAAAAGACCAGATATTAGTTTAGAACAAAAAAGTAGGCTAGAACTTTTAAATAAAATTTATATCTCTAATGCAAAATAAAAATTTATTAATTATAACATTTGCACTTTTTTTAGGATGCTCCTCTAACAAAGACACTAAACTGCAAAATGCTGTAAATATCTTTAATAATGACAGTGAGTTATCATCTTTTATTAACCAAGAACAGGACGCTAAACTTGATATGGCTAGAGATATTAAAAATATATCTAATGCAAAATCATATAATTTAACAAACTCCTTTATAAAATTTCCTTTAAGCAAAAGCTGGCAAGTTAACACTAATCAAATGATAGACGATAAAAATCCTTACTTACCGGATCCAATATATTTGTCACAAAACTTATTTTTGTTAAATAATTATGGTATTTTATATAAAATTGAAGCCAAAACTGGCAAAATTATTTGGAAAAAATCAATTTTTAAAAATTTAGAAAATACAATCATAGGAACCCCGGCTCTCTCGGGTAAATTATCAAAGGATGGTAAAATAACTATATATGCCCACAATGGTTATAACGAAATTCGGGCTATTAACGGTGATAATGGAAAGCTTATATGGAAAAAAAAACATTATTTACCAATTAGGGGTGGAATAACTTCCTATAAAAACTCAATATTAATCAGTGATTTTGATGGAAATACTTTATCAATTAATAATGAAAACGGAACAACTAATTGGAGTGAGTTTTTAGGAAGTGATTATAATTCAGTTTATACAAGCGCCAGGCCTATTGTAGCTCAAAATAAAATTATAGTACCAGGAACGGGAGGTGCATTTTTTATTCTTTCAGGTGACAAAGGACAAGTTTTGTGGAATGAAAATATTTCTTCTAATAAACAATTACCTAAAATTTTTCATTCCGGAGATATAATTGCCAATCCAATTTATCATGAAGGTGTAGTATATATAGTTTCGCAGTCAGGTTTTACTGCAGCGTTTGACATAAATACATCGGAAGAGCTTTGGAACATCCCTGTGGGTGGAATTGAAACTCCTACACTTTCTGGTGAAACTATTTTTGTTAATGGAAATATGGGATTTTTAGCTGCTATTGATATCTCATCTGGTAAACTTAGGTGGAAAAAAAAATTTCCCTCATATATTAATGAAAACTCTCTATTTTCAGAAAAAAAGGTTGCCGTATACAAAGGCCCAACATTAGTAGGTTCTAAAATTTTACTTTCTAATTTAGAAGGAAAGATTATAATTTTAGATGCTAATAACGGGAATGAAATTAATACTCTAGATATTAATGAGTTGGCACTAGCGCCTATTCCAGTTGATAAAAAAATCTTTTTCCTCACTAAAAAAGGAAAATTATTAGCTTACCAATAATGCCAATCATGAAATCTTTAAGGTCATTAAAATGTTGAAGATTGTAATAGTAGGAAGACCTAATGTTGGCAAATCAACTTTGTTTAATCGTTTGGTGCGTTCAGATAAAGCTATAGTTAACAATCAACCTGGTGTGACGAGAGATAGAAAATACGGCAAAGGTACATTAGTTGACCTAAATTTTACTTTGATTGACACAGCTGGGATAAATGATGAATTCAAAGAGAAAGTTGAAAATGAAAGTAAAGCTCAGACTTTATTAGCTCTTGAAGATTCTGACATAGTTATTTTTGTTATAGATGGTAGAGTTGGAGTTTTACCAGTTGAAAAAATGTATGCTAAAAGCTTAATAAAAACTGAAAAACCAACAATTATTTTAGTTAATAAAAGCGAAGGAAAGAGGGAAGGGCTGGGTTTAAGTGAAAGTTTTTCACTTGGCTTTGAAGATGTTATTCCTTTTTCTGCAGAACATGGAGAGGGTTTATCTGATTTATATGATTGTCTAAAAGAAAAGATAGAATATCAAAATAGAAAAATTGATGAGAATAATAGACTTAATATTCAAGAAAAAAAATCATCAATAAGACTCGGAATTATTGGCCGTCCAAATACAGGAAAATCTACATTAATTAATAAAATCATAGGTCAAAAAAGATTAGTTACTGGTGTTGAGGCAGGAATTACTAGGGACTCTATAGAGGTTTTATGGAATTATAATAACGAATTAATATCCATTATTGATACTGCAGGATTAAGGAAAAAGGCAAAAGTTATAAACATTTTAGAAAAAGATATGGTTAATGATACTTTAAGAACTATAAAATACAGTGATATTTGTATTTTGCTTATTGATGCTTCAAAAGGTATTGATAAACAAGATCTAACTATTGCGCGTATGATTATTGGAGAAGGGAGAGGTTTGATTATTGGAGCAAATATGTGGGATAAAGTATTAGATAAAAACATAATTAAAGATGAAATAATCAATAAGCTAACAATTTCTTTATCTCAAATTAAAAAAATATCCATTGCTTTTATATCTGGTCTGCAAAATCAAGGCATAGAAAAATTATTTGAAATGGTTTTAGATATTAAAAAAAGATTAAATATTAGAATTTCAACTGGAAAACTAAATAGATGGTTAGCTCCTATTATTGAAAATAATCCCCCTCCTTTATTTAAGGGTAAAAAAAATAATATTAGATATATTACACAAGTTAATGTTAAACCTCCTACCTTTGCAGTATTTATGTCAAGTCCTGATAATCTTCAAAATAGTTATAAACGTTTTTTAGCCGCATCAATTATGGAGGACTTTAATTTATATGGATTGCCTGTAAGAATTATGTATAGAAAAGGAAATAATCCATATATAGAACAATAACAAACTCTTAATTGACAGAAACGGTATCTTGGGTGGGACTTACATTCTGGTTAATTGTTGAGACACCATCGAGGTTGACTGTTTCATTACTTTGATTTTCACTTATTGAGGCCTCAGTTTGTATACGTAATTGATTTTCATTCTCAACTTTACTTTTTTCTAATTTCAATCTTTTGCTTATTATTTTAAGAAAATCAGCATCATCCCTTTCAACAGGTTTAAAAAAACTACCAAGTATTTTTTTTCTCTTCATTAAACCAATAATCTTAATTTCTTTTGTGCATCTCTCTAAATTTACATCTATTTTTTTTGTTGCTACTCCAGCAATACGTTGATCAATAAATTCTTTTTCCACAGCAGCTCGAATTCTTAAACCTGTATTAGTTTTGATTTTAACTAAACGTGCTATAACTGCATTCGTTCTTCTAACTACGTCATCACCAAGTTCTTCTAATTGCATTCGTGAAGGCTTAGGCACTCTGATATGAATAAATTGGGATCCTTCTTCATTCTTAGCAGGGAAACCATTTTTCTTTATAAATTCCAACACCTCTTCGATATGCTCTTTATTATAGATCATTAATTGAATTTTCATTGGATCATCAGGTGATTCTACATTACCTAAATCACCTATTCTTCTTTTACGACCAGTCATTATAATTTGAAGACTTCGAAAGACTGCAATGTTTGCATCCTCTGGTTTAATTACTATCAGAGATTCAGCAAACTCTTCAACAGCTCCATCTAAATTTGCTATTGCTTCTGGAGAATAACCTTCATCAGGTAGTTTGGTGATTAAATTTGAGTCATCCATTGTTAATTTCCAATAAATCTAATTTTAGTATATTACCTATATCAATATTTAATTTCAATTTCAATTCTTCGATTTTTTTCTCTTCCTTCTCTTGTGTCATTTTGCTCTAGTGGTTTTGTCTCACCAAAACTAATTGCCTTCAATTTTTCAGAAGGAATGGTTTTAGCCTTAGACAACTCCTGAACTACACTAGAAGCTCTTGCAGCAGCTAAATCCCAATTATCTCTGTACTGACCTCCAAAAATCAAAGGCACATCATCCGTATGTCCAGAAACATTAACTTGACCTGCTCCTTTACCACTAACTTTAGCAATTTTTTGCATTATAGCTCTTGCTTGTTTTGTTAACTTTGCTGATCCAGAACTAAATGCACCAGCAGACCCTACTGTAACAACTACTCTGTCTTTTTCCCTTTGGACTTCAGCTAAACCCTTACCAATTTCTTGTTTTAGTGCAACTCTTAGTTGATCTTCACTAAATTCTGCTTTTTGTTTTTTTTCTTGAATTACTTTTTCACTTTCAGAATTTTGTTTTTCTAGGTTGCTGACTTTATTTTTAAGAGACTGATTTTCAATAGTTGCGGAGGCCATAGATTTAATATTTTGATCGATACCTCCTATAAGGACATCTGTATCAGTTGCTCCTGTACTCTCCCTCGCTGTTTCAACGGCATCAACAGTATCTTTAATTAATTCTGAAATTTCTTCTGATGATTTGTTTTCGGTATTAACACTTACTAACACTTTATCATTTATTGTTTCAACTGTAATATTATCAGACTGAATTTGGTCAATTATTTCTTTACTTAATTTTTCAGCCTCTAAGTTTTCTTTAGAATTGCTTTTAGCACTATCGCCTTCATCTATCTCTGATTTAAGATCTAAGTTCTTTTGCTCAGAATCTGATGTCTGCTGTCTTAAATTCTTTGTAACAGAAGGTGCTGGAGACGGGCTAAAATTGAGAGATAGAACTGTAGTACCTTTTGGTTGTTCTACAACTGGAACAACTCTTTGAATTCCAAAAGCATTTTTTAAGCTACCACTTATTTGTTTAAATTTAGGAACATTAAATTCAGCAAAAGATAAAATCAAAACAAAAAATGCCATCAACAGAGTTGCCATATCTGCAAATGTTGCCATCCAAGCAGGAGCCCCTTTAGGGGGGCATTTAGGACATTCTTCTTCTTCTACTTCTTCAACTTGAGCTTCAGCCATAATAAAATCCCATTTAGTCTAAACTTTTAAGCTGCTTCTTCAATTTGAGCTTGAATTTTTGGTGGTAAATTTGCAACTAGTTGATCTGTAATATTTCTTGGACTTTCACCTCTTGATATAAATTTCAACCCCATAACTACCATTTCTCTATATAAAAGTTCATGAGCAGAGTATCCTTCTAACTTAGTCACAATAGGCATGAAAATACAGTTGGCAATCATAGCACCATATAAAGTTGTTAATAATGCAACAGCCATAGCGGGTCCTATTGCTTTAGGGTCTGCCATGTTACCCAACATTGCAACTAATCCAATTAAGGTTCCAATCATTCCCATCGCAGGAGCTAGATCAACCCAAGCCTGAAAAACACCAGTACTATTTTCATGTCTAGTCTTCATGGCTTTAAGTTCTCTATTTAATTGATCAGTTAATTTTGTTTCATCTGCTCCATCAACAAGCATTTGTAGACCTTTTTCAAAAAATTTGTCAGGAACTTCTTGACCTTCCAATGCCATCATTCCATCTTTTCTAGCTATTCCTGCTAATTCAGTTAAACGTGTAATTAATTCATCATGTTTTTTTACGCCTGGCATAAAAACTTTAACTAGGGTTCCAAAAGATGATAAAAATGTTGGTAAAGTTGATCTATACATAACAGCAAAAAAAGTTCCCCCAAAAACAATTAACATAGATGGGGTATCAACAAACATTCCTAAACCACCAGATGAGATCATCGCCCCAGCTATCATACCTAGAGTTCCTATTAGACCAATTAGAGAAGCTATATCCATTTTTTTGCCTTTTTAAATATAAAATAATGATATTAGGCACAAATTCTGCAAGAATGAGACCAAACTGTTGTTAAAATAAAAATTATTTTTAGAGGCTTTCATGTTACTCATTAAAATATCATTCTACAAGGTCAGTTCATTATTTATAATATTCTTATTAAGTTTAAATATCAACACTGTATGGGCTAATAATTTTATTTCAAGAGGATATTATGTTATCGACCTAAGTCAAAAGTTAGAATGGTTGACTTGTCCAGTTGGAATGGTATGGGAAAATAAAACATGTGTTGGTAACCCTGTAAAACTCAAATTTAGTGAAATTGAAACAGCTATATTTCAAGCTAACGAACAACTCAACGGTAAGTGGAGATTGCCTAATAGAGAAGAACTAGAAAAAATAATTTGTAAAAAGTGTAAAAAAGTTAAAATAAATAAAGAAATATTTCCAAATACACCACCAGAGTCTTTTTGGACTAGTGAAAAAAATCCATGGCAACCAAAATTTATATGGACTGTAAATTTTTATACTGGCCATACTTTTGGAAGATTTCCTGGTTTTATTCCTAACTATGTTAGGCTAGTTCGTGATCGGTAATAGATCAATTCTGTTTCTTTTCTAAAAAATATTTTGTTAACTTTATAAAAAACATTATTAAACCTAAGGATATTATTGATATGGCAGCATTTAATGGTGTTACAAAGTTTAAATAATGTAACTTATCGCTTTGAATTAAAGCTATTATAATTATGAAAACGACACTAAGCAAAAAAATACGAATAATTTGACAATTTTGACATTTTTGTTCTGTTTTAATTTTTTTTGAAGATTTTAAAATTTTTTTAATACCTTTCATTTAATATAAAAAATACGTGCCAATTAATTGACATTTTATAAAATCATAACAAAATTAAATTAAAAAAAAAATAAATTTTAAAATAATAAACCATAAAGCAATACTAATCCATTGTTTCTACTTTATTTTTAAATAATTGAAAAATCATTTTTAGTCATTTTTTTGTCATATTTTTTTGTCAAATTATGATTTTGCTTTTGCCTAATATTCCTGCTTTCTTTTCTTCACTGACAAAAAAAAAAATAAAAGTGGAGGTTAAAATGAAGTTAGCACAACAGCTAAAAATTAAACAAAACCAGTCATTAATTATGACGCCCCAATTACAACAAGCTATTAAATTATTACAATTAACTAATATTGAACTGACTGAATTTATTGAAAAAGCACAAATGGAAAATCCGTTCTTACAAGAAAAAAAAGAATTATCACAGAATAAACTTCTAGATAATGAAAACATAAACCCAAATGTTTGCGAAAATTTAAATGATACTTCTAATTTATTGCAAAAGGAAAATAAAATTGATTTAGAAAATACTTTTGACTCTCATCTATCTTCAAATGCAAATGATGAAAATAAAAAATTATATGATAAGGAAATTCTTAATTCAGGTAATATTATATCTGCGGGTGAAGTAATAGAAAAAACATTAAAAAACAAAATTTCTTTAAAAGAATATTTGGTAAATCAAATTAATATTGAGTTTAAAAATAAAGATTTTAAAGAAATTGCAATTGGAATGATTGACTATTTACATCCTAGTGGGTGGTTCACATCGAAAATAAATGAGGTAGCAGAAGATTTAAATGTAAAGAGTGATATAATATCGAATACACTTCAAAAATTAAAAACACTAGAACCAGTTGGAATATTTTCTGAAAATTTATCTGAGTGTTTAAAATATCAATTAATTGATAATAAGTGTTATAATAAAAAATACGAAATTCTTTTAAAAAATCTGCAACTTTTACCTATTGGAAAATTTAAACAGATTAGTAGGCTGTGTAACGTTTCCGAAAAAGAACTTTTTAGAATGATTAAAATTATCAAAACTTTAAACCCAAAACCTGCTGAAAAATATCATGAAGATAATATGGTTATAGATCAACCAGATATTATTGTATCAAAATCTGAAAAGGGTTGGCGTATTGATTTAAACAAATCAAATTTGCCATCTGTAGAAATTGATGAGGATTATATTACCGAAATTAGTAATTATAATTTTGATGAGAAAGGCACTAACTTTGCTAATGAAAAAATAGGAGAAGCACGTTGGTTAAAAAAAGCTGTAGAACAAAGAAATAAAACAATCGTAAAAGTTACTGCAGAGATTGTTAAAAAACAAGTTGGTTTTTTTAGGCATGGTCTTAATCATATGAAACCTATGATACTTAAAGATATATCAGACGCTATAGAAATGCATGAAAGTACAGTTTCAAGAGTAACTAATAGTAAATTAATTTTGACTGAATGGGGAGTAATGCCGTTAAAAAACTTTTTTTCTGCTTCTATTGCCAGTTCAGAAGATTCAGAAACGCATGCCGCTTCAGCAGTAAGAGAGACAATTAAAATGTTAATTTCGTCTGAAATAGCATCTAAACCCTTGAGCGATGATAAATTAGCTGGAATGTTAAATAAGGAAGGGATGGATGTTGCAAGAAGGACTGTAGCTAAGTATAGAGATATGCTCAATATACCATCTAGTTCTCAAAGAAGAAGAGAGGCAAGACTACAAAGTCTTGCTGCTGGTTAAACTAGTAATATTAATATTCAAGATTTGAATTATTTTCAGGGAGATTTACGTTATTATTTAATATATATCTTAAAGGAACGCTGTTTTCAAAATTCTTTTTACCTTTTTGATCGAAATAATCAATTTTTATGAAATATTCATTAAAATTATTTAATATTAGTTGTTGAGTGTCAATCCTTGACTTAGTAGTATGTTCTAAAAACATAACGCTATCTCCTTATTTATTATAAAGCAAATGCATTAGTTGTGCCAAATAAAACTATAATTTAATTTTTAATTACATAACCCTTTAAACTTGTTCTGCTTAGGAGGCTTCTTCCTATTTTTATATAAGTAGCAGGGTTTTGAGACTTTCCATTAACTGAAATTTCATAATGAAGGTGAGCTCCTTTAACTTTACCAGTTCTACCCATTTTACCTATAACCTGACCTTCATTTACTATATCTCCCCTTCTAACGCTTATCTTGGCTAAATGTCCATATGTTGTCATTATGCCATAATTATGTTTGATACGGACTACTTTTCCAAAAGATCCATGATAACCAGCAAAAACAACTATTCCATCTGCTGAAACAGAAATATTTTCTTGCCAGGTACCAGCCAAATCAATGCCATGATGCATTCTATATTTGCCCGTAACAGGATGTTTTCTTGGTCCGTACGGACTAGAAACGTAGTAATGTTCCATAGGAGGTTTAAGAGGTATATCTTGAAGAGCATCTTTATATATTGCAAGAAGGTTAAGGCGAGTTTTTAAGCTTCTAAAAAAATTATCACTATCAGGATCTATTGATTTATTATCTTTAATAATTGAGGCAACACTGACTAAATCTTCGTTTTTTAGCTCAACCTTTATTAACTTAAATACATTTTCCATTTGAATAAGTTCATTATCAACAGAAGCAATAAAACGTAAACTTTTTACCTTATCATTAAGTTTAGGTGGTTTAGGATATTGTTTTTTTTCATATAAATCAGATTTGTAACTATCAGAGATTGAGATATTGCTCTCATTTGATAATTGATTTATCGCCTTGTATGGGATATCTTGATTTCGTGAAGTTTTGTTAAATAAATCTAAAACTTCGTTATTATTAGCAATAATGGTGGTCGGTTTGAAAATAACATTATTTTTCAATTCCTGATCAAGGTTATTTGTTGATTCTTTAAATTCTAATTTATTTCCTAAGTTATTTTCTTGAACAAAAGTTTTTTGGTTGATATTTTCACTTTTCATAACTTTATAATCGTCAATAATGCTAAAATCCACCTTTGTTTTTTTTAGAATTGGAAGTGTTATATTTGATTGATCTTCAACATTAAAATTCACGTTAGTGTCTGAGTCATTTTCTATTGATTCATTGATGTTTGCTGAAGCTTCAGTAATTATATCATTTTTTTTTGCTACATCTATAGCAGAGTAAATACCTTTTGCAGACCAATAAATTATGCTAGTCATACCAATAATGGTAGTTATTAATACACTAGTATAGTGTACTGGTTTAAAAGCAATTTCAATTGGTCCTTTTTTAGTAAAAATTAAAAAACGTCTTTCAGAAAACAGCCCTACTTTTTTATCTTTTTTTACCTCTTCTCCGAAACGTTGACCAGTCTTAACAGGAGGAAGTTTTTTACCAAATTTATTAAATGTGGCATTGACCACTAACTACTCCATACCTAAGTACAAAAAATACAAAATCCCAATATTTGACAAAATTTGTAATGAAACCATAAAAATTAATACCTTACTAGAAACAGGATTTTTTACTGATAAGCTAACTGCAGGAAAAGTTTCACTTTTAAGGTTTGGATTATTAATTTTTGTTTCATTATTGTTAAGATGATTGGATTCGTTTTGTATATTACGATTTTGATTCGCATAATCTTTTTTATTTTCCATAGATAAAGAAATATTTGAGTTACTAGTTTGTTGATGAATTTCTAAGTGTGCATCTTTAGAAATTTGTTCTACAGCCTCATTTTCTATCTGTATGCGCATTTGTTCTATGCGATCTCTTAAATCTATAATTTGTTCTGCCATTATATGTTACTCTGAATTTTTTAATTAAATTATTTATTATGGCAAGTTAATTGCATCATTCATACCAAATAAATACTTTTTAAATAAATTTTTTGTTTTAAGTTTATTTGTAGTAATATAATTTTAATAATAGTAAATTAAGAGACTAATTTTTAAACCAATTAGCAAGAGGATTTCCATAATGCTAGGAAAAATAAACGACACTGAAACTGAGAAATCAGTTATTTCAAAAGATATGAAAATAAAAGGTAAGATTTCTGCTGATGGTGGTTTAGTCTTATTAGGATCAGTCGTAGGAGATATAAAGTGTCACAGTTTATCTGTTGAAGATACTGGTTCATTAAAAGGTAATATAGATGCTGATGTAGTTACCATTTCAGGAAAATGTGATGGGCAAGTATCAGGAGATGTTATTTCAATAAAATCTACTGGTAAAATTTCTGGTGAAGTTTTTTATGAAAATATTTCCATTGAAGAAGGAGCTGTAGTTGAAGCTCAAATTGGTAAAAGAAAAAGTAAAAACTAGGGAGATTATTTATGGCTAACAAACAAGCAATATTAGGATCAGGAGCCCGCTTTAGTGGAAAAATATCTAATGCCAGATCAATAGAAATAAATGGATACGTTGAAGCTGACTTGACAACTGAAAAGGTTACAATTGGATCATCTGGTAAGTTTCTTGGTTCTGTAGATTCTGAGCTAGTCGTTATTGCTGGTGAATACGAGGGTAAAATGCAAGCTGATAGTGTTTGGCTTACAGAAACATCACGTATAAGTGGTGAAGTACATTATAAATCTTTACAAATGGATAGAGGAGCAGCTTTAAATTGTAGGGTAGTCCATAATTGGAACGAAGCTGAAACAAATAATGTAGATGAAAAAGAAGAGAATGAGGAAGATGCTCAGGAAGAGCAATCTTAGTAAAATTAATTAAGAAATTTATAAGGATTTATTATGAGTGAAGTTACATACATATCAGAAGAATTAGTTATGGAAGGTAACCTTGATTCTGCGGGATCGTCTGTTGTTGTCGCTGGAAGATTTAAGGGAGAATTAAGGGCTAAAGATGTTCTATTAGAGGCTAATAGTATATTTGACGGTAATCTAGTTGCTGATAAAGTTACTTTGGGTGGTCTAGTAAAAGGTGAGGTGGCAGCTAATGTTTTGAATGTGGCTAGTAGCGCTAAAATTGAAGGTAATTTGAAAACTAATGCTCTTTCCATAGATCTTGGTGCAGAAGTATCTGGAAGCATAACTAGGATATCTTAAATAATTTAAATAGGCTTGTATCTCAATTACTCAAGGTTGTTTTTATACAGTCTTGAAAAAATTCTTTTGTATCAACTTCTCCAGTTAATTGGGCAAGCTTCATAGCAGCATATCTTCCAGCAGCTAAGGCAACAGCAAGTTCATCTCTTTCGTCAACAGACGCTTGACAAAGATAATCTTCTATATCGTCCCTAATTTTTATTAATTTTTGTTCATAAACTTTATGTTCATAAATTTTATTCCTACTATCATTTATATTTGAAAAGTTTAGTTTGACTATTTGACCCATTTTAAACCTATTAAGTTTCCATTAAAATCACATATACATTACGACAGATTTATCATAATTTTAAATTCTTATTTAACTATTTCAAAAGTTATTAATATGATCAATTTCGAAATATACCAAAGTGGAAAAATAAAAGAGTATAACAAAAATATTAAATTGTTAATTGCAGAGCAAAATAATACATTATTTATTTTCCACGGTCTTTATGGAAGAGGAAAAAATTGGCAATCTTTTGCAAAAAAGATAAGTCAAAATGAAGAAATTTTAGTTTTTACAGTTGACTTAAGAAATCATGGTGGGAATATTTTTAAGGAAAACATGTCCTATAATCTAATGATGGAAGATATTTTTCATTTATTTAATTATCTAGATATAGAGAAAACTAACTTGTTAGGTCATTCTATGGGTGGAAAATTGGCAATGTTAATTACCTTATTAAAACCGCACTACATAAATAAATTAATTATAGCCGATATTGCTCCAATTAATTATCCCAATGATAATCAAGATATAATTAACGCATTGTTTAATTTAGATATAAATTTAGTTAGAAATAGAAATCATGCTGATGAATTACTATCAAACGAAATCGAACCAAAATTTTTAAGGTCTTTCTTGTTACAAAATATAAAACTTGGTGATAGAAAATATAAATGGACGATAAATCTGACTGCAATAAAAAAAGCAATGAATGATTTACGATCATTTCCTAAAATTGATAAAAATAAAAATGTTGATACAAAATCATTATGTATTTATGGACAAAAAAGTGATTATGTTAATGAAAATCATTTTAAAATTTTTAAAAATTTTTTTTCAAACGTTTTATTTCATGAAATTCAAAATGCAGGACATTTTTTACATATTGAAAACCCTGATGAATTTTATGAAGTTTCAAAAAATTTTCTTAAATATTAGTTATATAATGTTGTTTCAAATTTATAAAAAATGTATTAGGTAACCATGATAAATAAAATTGAAACACATGTTTTAAAATTATCCTGTAGGGACCAAATAGGAATTGTTTCCAAAATTTCTACTTTACTAGCAGATTCTAGATGTAATATTGTTGAGTCTAAACAATTTACAGACCACCAGAACGGAAGTTTTTTTATTAGGCAAAGTTTTACACTTCATGATCCAAATATATTGGCAAAATTAGAGTATAATTTAAATTTGTTATCAAAGGAATTAAATGCAGAATTTTTCCTAGGTGAAATTGAAAGTTCTATGAATACGATAATGATGGTTTCAAAATTTGACCACTGCTTAAATGATCTTCTTTTTCGAATAAGAAGCAAATCACTTAATTTAAATGTTAAAGCAATTATTTCAAATCATAAAATAGCTGAAGATATTGCCAGGTTTTCTAAAATACCTTTTTATTTTTTGCCCATTAATAAAACAAATAAAGAAAATCAAGAAATTAAGATTAAAGAAATCATATATAATAATGACATACAATTAATAGTATTAGCAAGGTATATGCAAGTACTCTCCGAAGATTTTACAAATGAATATGAGGGAAAGATTATTAATATTCACCATAGTTTTTTGCCTAGTTTTAAAGGGGCAAAACCTTATCATCAGGCCTATGAAAGAGGTGTTAAAGTTATTGGCGCGACAGCTCATTACGTTACAAAAGAATTAGATGAAGGACCTATAATTGAACAGGACACACAAGAAGTTGACCATGAAATGATGCCTAATGATTTAGTTTCAATGGGAAGAGATATAGAAGCAAGGGTTCTCTATAGAGCATTAAAAGCTCATTCGGAAAATAGAGTTTTTTTGAATGGTAAAAGAACAATAGTTTTTAAAGGACAAAGAGTTTTGGGATGAAAAATCAAATGGAAAAAGTTGTTATAATTGGTTCTGGTGCTGCAGGGCTTACCGCAGCTATTTATGCCGCTAGGGCAAATTTGAAGCCTTTAGTTGTAGAAGGAATCCAGCCTGGGGGTCAATTAACAATTACGACTGATGTCGAAAACTATCCTGGCTATGCTGATGTTGTTCAAGGACCTTGGATGATGGAACAAATGAGGACACAAGCCTTAAATGTTGGAGCGCGGATAATAAATGATGTTGTTGTTCATGTTGATTTTAAAAAAGATAGTAAAACTATTTCATTAGACTCAAAAAGCATATTGTATGCAAATACAGTCATCATAGCTACGGGTGCTCAAGCTAAGTGGTTAGGTCTTGAAAGTGAAAATAAATTTAACGGAAAAGGAGTTTCTGCATGTGCTACATGTGATGGTTTTTTCTATAGAAATAAAGAAGTTGCTGTTATTGGGGGTGGTAATACAGCTGTTGAAGAGGCTTTATATTTATCCAATATTTGTTCAAAGGTAATGTTAATTCATAGACGAGATGAACTAAAAGCAGAAAAAATTTTGCAAGAAAGACTTTTTGCAAAGGAGAATATAAATGTTATTTGGAATAATATTGTAACTGAAATATTAGGAGACGAAAAGGGAGTTAATTCATTAGAAATTCAGGATAAAAATTTAGACAAAACTGAGATAATTAAAGTTGAAGGTGTTTTTATCGCTATTGGACACAGTCCTTCAACTGAGCCATTTAAAGGAGTTCTTGAAATGGATGAAGAAGGTTATATTGTTTCTCAAAAACCTGGAACATCTATAACGAATATCGAAGGTGTTTTTGCAGCTGGTGATTGCGTTGACAAAATTTATCGACAAGCAGTAACAGCCGCAGGTATGGGTTGTATGGCAGCTCTAGATGCTGAAAAATGGATGCAAAATCAATGATTTTTATTCATTAAGATTAATTAATTCCATTATTTCATATACCAAAGACGCTACTGTAAAATCATAAGCAATAAAATTTTTTATTGGAGAGAATTCGACAACGTCAAACCCTACAACTTCTCGGCCTTTAATAAGTTCTTTGATTAAATTTAGACTTTCATAATATCCTAAACCTCCTGGAACAGGGGTACCTGTTGCTGGCATAACAGAGGGATCTAATCCGTCCACATCAAATGATAGATATACTTTTTTTGGAAAATTTAAAGGTAATTTAAATTTCTTTTTATAATAAATATCCTGTGCATCCAAAAATAAAACTTTGAAAATTTTTCTATTTTCAACTTCTTCTTCACTTAATGCACGCACTCCCAACTGTGCAATTTTATATTTTTCATTACCAAGAAGATACATTACGCTAGCGTGTGAATGAACTTCATTTCCATAATTTTGTCTCAAATCAGCATGGGCATCAATTTGTATTATCCCAATATCATCTTTGTTATGTAAATCTAATCCTTTGAAAATACCGTTAACTGCACCATAAGTAATTCCATGTTCGCCGCCTAATGTGACGGGTATCTTGTTTTGCTTGCTTATTTTTTTAGTAATATTTTCAATATCACTCATAATCACTTTTAATGGTTTATTGCAATTTAAAAGTGGATGTGTGTGTATTCCGTGGACGCATGGTATGCTTTGACCAGTATACCGTTCTAATTCATTACTTGCCTTAATAATGGCTTGAGGCCCCTTAGAGGTACCTTTACCATATGACACTGTTTTTTCTAATGGGACTGGCACAATATGAAATTTAGCTTTATCTTTATTTTTTTCTTCTAAAGAAAGCTCTGAGTTTAAAAAGTGATTATTTTTATTATCCATAATTTATAAGCTCTTATGACAATCTATTTTCAAAGTCTTTAAATGAAAAGCTTTTAACAATTTTTAAATCGTCTGTTTCACTATCCCAGATTGCTATAGATGGCAATTTTACACCATTAAAAAAACTAGTTTTTACCATAGTATAATGTGCTTGATCTAGTAGAGCTATCCTTTCTCCTATTTTTGGAATATCATTAAAATTATATTCACCAATTATATCACCAGCCAGACAACTAGGTCCTCCTAAAATAATTTTATGTCCTTTATCTGGTTCGTTAAGAAGAGCAGGTCTATATGGTGATTCAATTACGTCTGGAATGTGTGATGTGGCACTTATATCTGTAATTGCAATATTTGGAGATAGTGGATTGCTAGGTTTGAAAAAATCGAGTATTTCTCCGACTAAAACACCACTATCTAAAACCACTGCTTCTCCAGGCTCAATATATATTTGGCAATTTGTCTCATTAGAAACTTTTTTCAAAAAATATTTTAGTTCATTAAGCTGATAATCTTTTCTTGTGATATGATGTCCACCACCTAAATTTATCCATTTTATATTAGTAATTATGGGTGTTAGTGAATTTTTTAATTCATTCCATGTATTTTCTAAGGGTTTAAAATTTTGTTCGCATAATGAATGAAAATGAATTCCATCAATTTTGTCTATATCGTAATTAATTAAATCTTTTAAATGTACACCTAAACGAGAATTAATTCCTGCAGAACTATACTTATTAATTTCAACTTCTGAATAGATTGGGTTAATTCTTATCCCAACTTCGTTATTATATTTTTTAGAGATATCATAAAAAGTATTGATTTGGTTAAATGAATTAAAAATAATATGGTCAGATATTTTAGAAATTTCATCAAATTCATCTTTTTTAAATCCAGGTGAATATGTGCTGATTTCCCCTTTAAAATATTTATTTGCCAACTTTGCTTCATATAAACTTGAACAACATGAACCATCTAAGTATTCTGATATTAAGTCTGCAAGTGAAAAGGTTGAAAAAGCTTTCAAAGCAATCAGAATTTTTATGTTTGTTTCTTTTTTAAGTTCAAATAAAATTTCCAAGTTATTTTGTAATGCTATTTTGTCTATTACAAAGCACGGACTTGGCAATCTTTTGAAATCAAGTTTATTAAAATTTTTAGGGTTTCCACCCATTGTTTGTAACATCATAAACTCTAAAAATTCAGACTATCGTTTAATTGAATAGTTTTAGTGGGTAACCCATGTTGATTAAGAAGTTTCATAAATGGATCTGGATTAAATTGTTCTATATTCCATACACCAGGTCTTAACCATTTTTTTTGTAGCATCAACAGTGCTCCAATCATTGCAGGAACACCAGTTGTGTATGAAACTGCTTGACTTCCAACTTCATCATAGCAATCTTCGTGATTACATATATTATAAGTATAAAATGTTTTTTCTATATTATTTTTTCTACCAGTAATAATAGTACCAATACATGTTTTACCCTTTGTTGTTTCCCCAAGACTACCAGGATCTGGAAGAACGGTTTTTAAAAATTGTAATGGGACTATCTCAACTCCATTATAATTTACGGGCAAAATTGATGTCATTCCAATATTTTTGAGTACTTCAAGATGCTTTAAATAGTTTTCGCCAAAAGTCATCCAAAACCTAGCTCTTTTTATTTCCGGAAAATGTTTGATAAGACTCTCTAATTCTTCGTGATACATGAGATACATATTCTTATGACCAATTTCAGGAAAATTAAATGATACTTTATTTTTTAGGGCAGGACCAATTTTCCATTGTTTATCTTCCCAGTATTTACTATTAGATGTTACTTCTCGAATATTGATTTCTGGATTAAAATTTGTAGCAAATGGATGGCCATGATCTCCATCATTGCAGTCTAGAATGTCTAAACTATCTATGCAATCAAGATAATGTTTTTTAGTATAAGCAGTAAAAACGTTAGTTACGCCAGGATCAAAGCCAGATCCTAAAAGTGCCATAATTCCTTTTTCTTCAAAACTTTTCATATAATCCCATTGCCACTTATATTCAAATTTTGCTTCATCTTTTGGCTCATAATTGGCAGTGTCTAAATAATGTGTTTTTGTAATAAGACAAGCATCCATTATATTAAGATCTTGATAAGGAAGTGCTAGATTGACTACTAAAAAGGGTTTAAACTTGTTGATTATAGAGACAGTTTCATTAACATTATCAGCATCTAACTCTAAAATTGTAATATTGACTTTATATTTTGTTTTCACACTATTTTTAATTTTTAAGCATTTATCCAAAGTTCTACTGGCTAAAATTATGTTAGTAAAAACTTTTGTAAGTTTTGCCATTTTGTGAATAGTTACATGACTTACACCGCCTGCACCAATAACTAAAACACTTTGCATTTAAATCTCCTAAAATATTAGCAATTTATTATTTTTCAAAATAGGTGTAACCAGATATTGATTCTTTAAAAGATTGGATCAATTGCTTCCTCTCAGTTAAGGATAAGTCTCTACTTCTAACAGCATCTTCCACTATACGCTTAAATCTATTTAAAATATCTTTTGGTTCATACTCAACATATGATAATACTTCGGAAATAGTGTCACCTTCTTGTTCATGCAATAGCTGATAATTACCATTTTCTTTTAATTTTATTGTAACTACATTTGTATCACCAAACAAATTATGAAGGTCACCTAAAGTTTCTTGATATGCGCCTATATAAAAAACACCTAAAAAATAATCTTCATTATCTTTAATACTGTGAAGTGGTAAAGTGTTTGAAACACCATCTTTCAGAACAAATTTATTTATAATGCCGTCACTGTCACAAGTAATGTCATTTAAAATAACTCTTCTGTCAGGATATTCGTGATGTTTTTGTATTGGTGCTATTGGATGAATTTGATCTATAGCCCAAACATCTGGAAGACTTTGGAATAATGAAAAGTTACCGTGATAAATATCTGCCATATTATCAATTGAATCTTGAAGTTCTTCGGTTATTTCTGTTGATGAAGAAAGAACCGTCTTAATTTTGTTTATAACATATAAATAGGTTTCCTCGGTCTTAGCCATATTAGGTAGATCGATTTGACCACTTCTGAAAAGGGCTCTTATCTCTTCTCTATAAAAGTTTAGATCATTCAAACATTCTTGTGCTCTTTCTAAACCTAGATATTCAGGAATTTGGATCATATTTTTGAGTAAAGGATGATCCTCTTCATTCATTGTTTGAGTTTTTTTACTATCAAAGTTAGTTGTTTCTAAAATATTGAAAATAAGCATTGAGCTAGACGCTATACAAGCTCTGCCAGATTCAGTTATTATTGTTGGGTGAGCTATTTTGGATTGGTCAAGTTCATACTTAACTGTCTCTACTATATTTGTACAATATTCATCTAGGGAATAATTTATAGAATTAAAAGCAGATTTTTGTTCTCCAGTATAATCCACTCCTAAACCTCCACCAAGATCCAAATAGGTTAATGGCGCACCAAGTTTACTCATTTCAGAAAAAAATCTACATGCTTCTTGAGTTGCTTTTCTTATCTCAATTATATCTGGTATCTGACTTCCAAGGTGTGAATGTTGTAAAATTAAGCAATTAAGGTAATCATATATTTTTAACTTATTTATGACTTCCATAACTTGTTCAACAGATAATCCAAATGCACTTCGATCGCCACTTGACTGTGACCAATTACCGCTAACTTTATTAGTTAATTTCACCCTAATTCCAAGCAATGGACGGACGTTAAGTTCTTTAGAAATTTTAATTATAAGATCAAGTTCTCTTGGGCTTTCTAAAACTAAAATAGTCTTAAAACCAATTTTTATTGATAAAATTGCAAGATGAATAAATTCTCTATCCTTTATTCCATTACAAATTATTGTTGAGTTGGCTGATAGATCATGCGCTAAGGCTATTAATAATTCTGGTTTGGAACCAACTTCTAAACCAAAGTCAAATTCTTTACCGAACTCAACTATTCTATCAATCACTTGAGCTTGTTGATTTACTTTTATAGGAAAAACACCTTTATATTCACCTTTGTATCTTATTTCTCTAATTGCCCTAAAAAAAGAGTTGTTAATTTGTTTTATTCTAAATGCTAAGTAATCTGTAACTCTCAATAAAACTGGACAACTTATTCCTCTTTCATTCAGACTTTTGATAATTTCGATTAAGTCCGCTGGAGAATTATCTGGATGAAATGGATTTTTAAGCCCAATATTTCCATTCTCAAGTATTTCAAGAATGTCATTGCCCCATTTTTTTATTCCATAAACATCATCATTCATACTAAATTAACCTAAATAATTTAATAGTTTGATTATATTGCCATATAGAATTGGTCAAGTTATGGTTTAAATAAAATATGATATTTATAATATAAAAGCTCAAAAAAGAGGGTAGTATGTTTTTTTCTAAATATAAAAATGATGTAATAGATAAGAGTAATGCGCTTGTAGGGAGAGATAATCCACTCATTGATAAATTATATCATGAGATAAATGGACGTGACCTTATGCATGTTCCAAAAGGGTTCAGTGAAATTGTTCTTGGCATGGGTTGTTTTTGGGGAGCTGAAAAAATTTTTTGGAAACTTCAAGGAGTATATCACACATCAGTAGGTTATGCAGGTGGTCATACTAAAAATCCAACTTATGAAGAGGTATGCAGTGGTTTAACTGGTCATACCGAGGTAGTACGAGTAGTATATGATCCAAATCAAATAAGCATAAAAAAAGTTTTAATCTATTTTTGGGAAGGACATGACCCAACTCAAGGAATGAGACAAGGTAATGATATAGGTACACAGTATAGATCTGCAATTTTTATCAAAAATAAAGAGGATTTGGTTGAAGTTAAAAATACAATGGCAGAATTTCAAGCTTTACTTAATATAGAAGGTTTAAAAAATATTACTACAGAAATAAAGAGTGATATAGAATATTATTTTGCTGAAATTTACCATCAACAATATTTACATAAGAATCCAAATGGGTATTGTGGCTTAGGTGGTTGTGGAATAAAATTTAAATAAACCTCTTTGTTTTCTATAATGCGCCTTGACCTAATGTGTTTCATAATATATTTAGAAATTATAATTATTGATGGTGCAAATTATGAAAGTTGTAAGTTCTTTAAAAACATTAAAAGTACGAGATAGAAACTGTCAAATTGTTAAACGTAGAGGTCGTTTATACGTAATAAATAAAAGGAATCCTAGATTTAAAGCTCGTCAAGGTTAATAAATCCTTATAATTATTTATTTTTTTTAATTACTTTAAACTTTTATAACTCTTCTACAATTGAATTCTTTAATAAAGGATTAAATCTTGAAGATAACAAAAGTTATAGAAGAAACTAAATCAATTAGTTCTAACATTAAGAATGCATATATTGATTTTTCTAAAATGACAATAAGTCTAGTAGCTGTTTATTCTGATATTAAAAGAAATGGTAAGCCCTTAATTGGATATGGTTTTAACTCTAACGGGAGATACGGTCAAGGGCATCTTATCAGAGAAAGGTTTGTTCCACGCCTATTAGAAGCTAAACCTAAAGAAATATTAAATGAGGAAGAAACTAATTTCGATCCTATAAAAATGTGGGATATTATGATGAAAAATGAAAAACCTGGTGGTCATGGAGAGCGTTCAGTTGCAGTTGGTACAATAGATATGGCAATTTGGGACCTTGTTTCTAAAATTGAAAAAAAACCATTATTTCAGATGCTTGCTGAAAAATATGGAAATGGAACAGGTAATAGAAAAGTATTTGTTTATGCCGCTGGTGGATATTACTGGCCTGATCAAGGTATACAAGGTTTAACCGATGAGATAAAAAAATACCTAGATCTTGGTTACTCAGTCGTAAAAAAGAAAATTGGTGGTGCATCTTTGTCTGAGGATTGTGCAAGGATAGAAGCAGTATTGAAAATTTTAGGCCCCAATGACAAACTTGCTGTTGATGCTAATGGAAAATTTGACCTTCAAACAGCAATTAAGTATGGAAACGCACTTTCAAACTATGACTTGTTTTGGTACGAGGAACCTGGAGACCCATTAGATTTTGAGCTTCATAAGGAGCTAGGAAATTTTTATTCAGGCTCATTAGCCACGGGTGAAAATTTATTTTCTGTTTATGATGCTAGAAACCTAATCCGATATGCTGGAATGAGAAAAGAAAAAGACTGGCTGCAATTTGACTGTGCACTTAGTTATGGATTAGTTGAGTACTTGAAAATAATTAAAATGCTTAAAGAATATGATTGGGACATTTCAAGATGTATTCCACATGGTGGTCATCAAATGTCCTTAGCAATAGCGGCTGGTTTAGGCTTAGGAGGTAATGAAAGTTACCCTGATCTTTTCCAACCTTATGGCGGTTTTCCTGATGGAGTGAAAGTTGAAAATAGTATTGTTACTTTACCAGAAATTGAGGGTATTGGATTTGAAGGTAAGTCTGACCTTTATTCAATAATGAAAAATATGACTTCATAAAATTATATTTTTTAAATTCTAAAAAAATCATTTCCTTTATTATCTATGACTACAAATGCAGGAAATTTTTCAACTTCAATCTTCCATACGGCTTCCATGCCTAACTCAGGATATTCTAATACTTCTATCTTCTTTATGCAATCAAGAGCAACTTTGGCTGCAGTGCCTCCAATAGTACCAAGATAAAACCCACCATATTTATGACAAGCATCTCTTACCTGTGAGGATCTATTTCCTTTTGCCAGCATAACCATTGAACCACCATTTTTTTGAAATTCATCAACATATCCATCCATTCGTCCAGCAGTAGTTGGACCGAAAGAGCCAGAAGCCATTCCCTTAGGTGTTTTAGCTGGGCCCGCATAATATACAGGATGATCTTTAATATAATCAGGTAAAGATCCATCATTTTTAAGTCTATCAAGTAGCTTTGCGTGAGCTATGTCTCTCGCAACGATAAGTGGGCCAGTAAGACTTACTCTTTTTTTTACTTCACACTCATCTAGTTGTTTCAAAATATTTTTCATAGGCTGTTTTAAATCAATGTTTATAACTTCTTTAGAAACCTCACTAATATCAATATCAGGCATGAATTGACTAGGGTCAGTCTCTAACTTTTCTAAGAAAATTCCATGCTTGTTTATTTTACCTAATATTTGTCTATCAGCTGAACAAGAAACTCCAATACCTATTGGAAGAGATGCTCCGTGTCTTGGAAGTCTAATAACCCTTACATCATGACAAAAATATTTACCTCCAAATTGTGCACCTATACCCATTTTACGCGTTAGATTTAATATTATTTTTTCCCATTCATGGTCTCTATATGCATGACCAGATTTATAATCACCTAGATTTGGTAAATTATCTAAATACCGCATAGAACCAAGTTTAACTGTTTTTAAATTTAGTTCAGCCGAAGTTCCTCCAATAACAATAGATAAATGATAGGGTGGGCAAGCGGCAGTACCTAGAGAAATAATTTTTTCATATAGAAATTTTTTTAAATTTTCATAATTTAAGGTTGCAGGTGTTGCCTGAAATAAAAAACTTTTATTGGCAGATCCACCACCTTTTTGAACGAATGCAAATTTATATTCTTGGCCTTCTGAAGCAAATAAACTAATTTCAGCAGGCAAGTTGTTAGCTGTATTTTTTTCTTCAAACATTGACAAAGGAGCTAATTGTGAAAAGCGTAAATTATTTTCTTGATAAGTATTATAAACACCTAATGATAAATATTTTCCATCATCTGTATTCGTAAAAACTTTTTCACCCTTATAGCCTAAAATAATAGCTGTACCGGTATCTTGACACATAGGTAGTACGCCTGACGAAGATATGTTTGCATTCTTTAACATTGTTAGGGCAACAAATTGATCATTTTCAGACGCATCTTTATCTTCAAGTATATCTCTAAGTTGCTGTAAATGTGATTTTCTTAATAAATGAGACACGTCCTTAAAAGCTCTTTGGGAAAGTAAAGTTAGAGCTTCAGGGTTTACTGTTAAAATTTCAATATCATTTATTAGAGAGGTTTTAACATAAGAATCTGATATCTTTATATATTCAGTATAGTCTTTTACAAGTGGAAACATTGGTGAATAATTAAATTCGCTCAAAAAAATCTCCTATTTCAGATAATAACATTTATTTTTTATCTCTGAACTCATTAAGAGAAATAATTTCTCCAGATTCAGTTTCGTTTGTCTGTTTTGTTTGGTCTTTTTTATTTTCTAATACAATATTTTCATCTTTCTCTTCTTTATTCGAGATTATTTTTTTTTCTTCAACTTTAAATTGTAGACCAAATCCTACTGAAGGATCAGTAAAAGATATTATTGCTTTATAAGGAACATAAATATTTTTCTTCTGACCATTAAAAGATAAAGTCACCTCAAAATGTTCGTCAGTTGCTTTTAAATCCCAAAACTGATGTTGAATAATTATCTTAATTTCAGAACTGCCAGTACTTTTTAATTCATCTGGGACAATAACTTCATTATCATTTCCATTGAAAGAAATAAAAAAATGACTGTTTCCTACAAGACCAGATTCAGCTGTAATTTTTAATACTTTTTTAACTACATTTTTAAGGCTTTCTTCTACTAAATCATCATAATCAAAACCCTTAATGTTTAGCGTACCATCATCGTCATTATTCACTGGAATATATCCTAAAACTATTTTTATGTATTCTACATTTTTAAAGATAACTTTTTCAAGATAAATTTGGAAATTACTCAGATAAAATGGCGAGAAGTAAACTTCTCGCCACCCAAGTTTTTCTGTTGCCAGGTAAACTGAAACCCCGCCAATTCTAGCTATAGAATTGGACTAAGTTTCGGTTGCTTTGGCTGCTTACGCTGCTGCAGCTACCGGAGCATAGTTGTCATTTGCAACTATTAAAGTAGTCCGATAACGGTGGTACAATACCGAGTGAAAGTTTAATTTTTACTACATGCGTCGATCCTATTTCGCCCCCATATATATTTGGTGGAGGCGCCGGGTACCGCCCCCGGGTCCGCTAAGCTTATTCTAAAAAATGTTTATCACTATAGTCATTAAAATGACTTTTTTAGTATACATTATTTATTTTTTTTATTAAAGACCACATTAAGGAAGTTTTAAAATATTATAGGTTGAGATATTTGAATGAAGCAATATTTAGATTTGTTAGACTACGTATTAAAACACGGAAATGTAAAGGAAGATAGAACTGGAACGGGTACCAAATCTGTTTTTGGTTGGCAAATGCGTTTTGATTTGAACAAAGGATTTCCTTTGCTGACTACAAAAAAACTGCATTTAAGGTCAATTATACATGAACTTTTATGGTTTATAAGAGGTGATACAAATATATCTTATTTAAAAGACAATAATGTATCGATATGGGATGAGTGGGCTGACGAAAATGGAGACCTTGGGCCTGTATATGGTAAGCAATGGAGAAAATGGAGTACACCTGAAGGAAGGAATCTTGACCAATTATATGATGTGATTAGTGAGATTAAAAATAATCCAAATTCAAGAAGAATGATTGTGTCGGCTTGGAATCCATCAGATGTGGGGTCTATGGCATTGCCACCTTGCCACTGTCTTTTTCAATTTTATGTAGCTGACAATAAATTATCTTGTCAGTTATATCAGAGGAGTGCAGATATTTTTCTTGGTGTTCCATTTAATATAGCATCCTACGCAATTTTAACGCATATGATAGCAAATGTGTGTGATATATCAGTTGGTGATTTTGTGCATACTTTGGGGGATGCTCATTTATATAAGAATCATTTTGAACAAGCTAAAAAACAATTATCAAGATCAATAAAAAACAAACCACAAATAAAACTTTTGAAAAAACATACTAATATAAATGATTTTGTTTTTGAAGATATTGAAATTATTAATTATGACCCTCATCCTCATATTTCTGCTCCGGTAGCCGTATAAATGATAAGAAAAAAAGATTTAAAAAATCCTATTGTTTGTATTGTTGCTATGAATCAAAATAGAGTTATTGGAGATGGTGACGATTTACTTTGGCATTTGCCTGGTGATTTAAAAAGACTAAAAAAAATCACAATGGGTACACCTTTGATAATGGGAAGAAAAACTTGGGACTCAATTGGTAGGCCTTTACCTGGAAGAGCAAGTATAGTTCTAACTAAATCTCGTTCTTGGAAGGCGGAAGGAGCAATCGTAGCAAATTCTTTTGAGAATGCTATCACAGAGGCCAATATTTGGATCGAAGCAAATAAAAAAATGGGAAATAAAACCATACAAAATAAAATATTTCTATTTGGTGGCGCTCAAATATATGAGATTGGATTAGAGTATTGTGATACTATTGAAATGACAAAGGTAAACTTTTGTGTAGTATCAGGATCAAAGTTTCCAAGATTGAAAGAAAATGATTGGAAAAAAACAAAACTTGAATATTTTGAAGCAACTAGTAATTCACCTGAATTTAGTTATTGGCATTATAGTAGGATTATTTAAAGATGATTATTGAATAATTGTGGGACTAGGTTTTTTATCTAGTTTTATTGTTTTTATTATTTGAGATCCGATTTCCATATATTTTTGTGAAATAATGCTGTTTGGTTCTTTTTGTACAATTGGATTTCCATCATCAGATGATGTTCTTAAACTTATATCAAGAGGAATTTCATTTAAAAAAGGTACACCTAGTTTTTGAGCTTCAGCTTTTGCTCCACCATTTCCAAAAATTTCATGTTTAGTATCGCACTTAGTGCATTGGAAATAGCTCATATTTTCAATTATGCCTAAAATGGGAACATTCACTTTTTTAAACATGTTTAGCCCTTTTCGGGCATCTATTAATGACAAATCTTGGGGAGTGGAAACGATTATTGCACCAGTCAATTTTACTCTTTGAGAAAGTGTTAATTGAGCATCACCAGTTCCTGGAGGCATATCTATTATTAAAATATCAAGATTTTGCCAATCTACATCTTTCAGTAGTTGTTCAACAGCGCTCATTACCATAGGACCTCGCCAAATTGTTGCCGCGTCTTCAGGTACTAGGTAGCCAATTGACATTGCTTGTAAACCAAATGCATTATGTGGAACTATTTTTTTTCCGTTACTTTTTGGCTTATTGGATATACCTGTTAATCTGGGAAGGCTTGGTCCATAAATATCAGCATCTAGAATACCGACATTATATTTTAATTTTAATAGTGATAAAGCGACATTAATTGCAGTAGTTGATTTTCCTACACCACCTTTACCACTTGCGACAGCAATAATATATTTGGCAGGTCTTAAAGGGGCATTGTGTGAAATTTTATTCTCTTTATTTGTATTATGAGCGGTCAATATAATTTCTACTTTATCAACTTGTTTGATTGACAATAATTTTTCTTGAATAAAGTTTTTAATTTGCTGAGATTCTTTTAATTGTTCTGGTAGAAGTTCAAGGGTAAAATGAATCTTATTTTTCTCAAAATTTAATCCTGTAACACACTTGCTATCAAATATATTATTTGATTGATTTTGAAGAACAATAGACCTCAATATTGTGATGATTTCATCTAATTTTTTATTATCCATTTTGTTTGTCCAGAAATAATTTTATATAAAGGTTGTAATTTTATACTACAGTGCAAATATCAACCATACAAATTTAAAGATAAGAATCGCTAAACTTGTTAACTAGCTTTAATGCTTCTGGAGTTATAATTATGATAATTAATAATATCAACGACAACGGTTCCGGCCCTTGGGGCAATGGTGGAAACCAAAACCCTTGGGGTAAAAAACCTAATTCTAATGGGTCTCCTCCCGATGTTGACCAAATGCTTAAAGAAAGTAAAGATAAGTTAAAAAAAATGATGCCTACTGGTTTTGGAGGCGGTAAGGGTATTATTATATTATTATTCATCCTTTTGGGAATTTGGCTAATGACAGGCATATATAGAGTTAACCCCCAACAACAAGGTGTAGTTATGAGATTTGGTGAATGGGTTAGAACAACCCCTCCAGGTTTACATTATCATTTACCAACTCCAATAGAAAAAGTTATGACCCCTGACGTTACTAGGGATAACAGGATCGAGGTAGGTTATAGATCATTTGGTGGAGCAGCCACAAGTAGAAGAGATGTTCCAGATGAATCTAAGATGATTACAGGTGATGAAAATAATATTGACATTGACTTTATTGTCTTTTGGAAAATTGCTGATGCTGGAGCTTACTTATTTAACATACAAGACCCCCCTGAAACTGTGAAAGTTGCAGCACAATCAGTAATGAGAGATATAATCGGTCAAACAAAAATACAAACTGCTCTAACAGGTGGTAGGCAAGATATTCAATTAAAAGCTAAAAACATGCTCCAAGAACTATTAAACGAGTATGAGGCTGGAGTTGAGATTAGAGATGTGCAACTTTTATCAGTTGATCCACCAGCCGAAGTTATCGATGCATTTAATGATGTGCAAAGAGCTAGGCAAGATAGAGATACTTTAATTAACGAAGCTGAGGCTTTTAGAAATGACATCGTGCCAAGGGCTCGTGGTGAAGCTGCACAGTTAATTTCTGAAGCAGAAGCTTACGCAAGTGAGGTTGTTAATCGAGCTAAAGGTGATGCAGATAGGTTCAACTCAATATATAAAAGTTACAAATTAAACCCTGAAGTAACTGAATCTAGAATATATTTAGAGACAATGGAGAAAGTATTTTCGAAAGTTAAAAAGATTATAATGGATAAATCCGCAAGCTCATCAGGGGTTGTTCCTTACCTTCCATTAGATCAACTAAAACAAAAAGGTGATAAATAATGTCTACTTATAAAATCATAACTGGTACAAGTGTATTAATAGTATTATTTGGTCTTTTAAGTTCTTTTTTTACTGTTGATCAAACTCAGCAAGCTTTGGTGTTGCAATTTGGTGAACCTAAAAGACTTGTTAACAAACCGGGATTAAATTTTAAAATACCATTCATACAAGAAGTTACATATTTCGAAAAGAGAGTCTTATCTTTGGTATCCAAAGACTCTGAAGAGGTTATTTTAGCTGATCAAAAGAGACTTGAGGTGGATACTTATTCAAGATTTAAAATCATTGACCCTCTTTTATTTTATCAAACAGTCAGAAACGAATTTGGTGCGCGTCAGCGTTTAGAATCAATCATTGATTCATCGGTTAGAAGAGTTTTTGGAAAGTTTGAGCTTACAGCAATTTTATCAGACGCAAGAACAAAGATAGTTGAAGATATAAGTGGAGAAGTTAATTCTACTATAAAGAAATTAGGTATGGAAATAGTTGATGTTCGTATCAGAAGGGCTGATTACCCAGAAGCTACAAGTCAAAATATTTTTAATAGAATGAAAACAGAAAGAGAACAAGAAGCTAAAGAATTTAGAGCTGAAGGTGCCGAAGAAGCTCAAAAGATTAGGGCTATTGCTGAAAAAACTAAAGTAGTTTTAGTTGCTGAAAGTAAAAGAAAAGCTGAAGCACTAAGAGGTGATGGAGATGCACTTGCAATCAAAATATATTCAGATTCTTTTGGTCAAGACGAGAAATTTTTCAAGTTTTACCGATCAATGCTCGCATATGAAAATACTTTTTCTGACGATGGTACAACTATGTTATTGAGTCCTGACAGTGACTTTTTTAGTTTTTTTGGCAAACAAACTGGTAAATAGTTTATAATAATTTAAACTACTTCTAATTTTTTTGTCAAAATAGTTTCAAGATTTAGCCTTAAATCTGCCTTTTTATACAGGCATTAAATATTAAATTAAAAATACGGTGAACACATGTCTCATATATTAAATTGCTTTAAAAATTATGGTCGCATTATTTGTGTAAATTTTTTTGTATTAGTTTTTTCAATTAATTTAGCCAATGCTAAAAGTGCCCCTGAAAGTTTTGCAGATCTTGCAGAAAAACTTAGTCCTTCTGTAGTGAATATTTCTACGACTACAGTTATTGAGCAGAGATCAAGAGAAATGCCATCTTTTCCACCAGGTTCTCCATTTGAAGATTTTTTTAAACAATTTGAAAAGCCAAATGGTAAAAAAAGAAGAGCTCAATCCTTAGGTTCAGGTTTCATCATAGATGAAACTGGATATATAATCACTAATAATCATGTAATAGACAATGCCGAAAAAATAATGGTCATACTATATGATGACACGTCATTTGAGGCTAAAGTTGTTGGGAAGGACCCAAAAACAGATGTTGCGCTTTTAAAAATTGAGCCTAAGAAAACAAAACTAAAAGCTGTAAAATTTGCTGACTCTAATGATTTAAGAGTTGGAGATTGGGTGATGGCAATTGGAAACCCTTTTGGATTTGGTGGTACAGTTACGGCGGGTATCGTATCTGCGAGAGGTAGAAACTTGTCAGGATCATATGATGATTACATTCAGACTGATGCATCAATTAATAGGGGTAATTCAGGCGGCCCATTATTTGATATGAATGGCAAGGTAGTAGGAATTAATACTGCCATTTTCTCACAATCTGGTGGATCAGTCGGTATTGGATTTGCGGTGTCATCCAACTTAGCTAAACAGGTTACAGATCAACTTAAAGAATTTGGTAGAACAAAAAGGGGATGGCTTGGTGTACTTATCCAGGAAATCTCTAAAGAAATTGCTGACAGTTTAGGTATGAAAACAGCAAAAGGTGCATTAGTTTCTTCAGCTACTGAGGGAGGTCCTGCTGAAAAAGCTGGTGTGAAAACTGGGGACGTTATATTAAAATTTAATAATACTAATATTGAAAATATGAAAGAACTCCCAAAAGTTGTTGCTGGAACTCCAGTCGGTGAATCTGTTCCATTAGTAATCCTGAGAAACGGAAAAGAATTAACGCTTAATGTTACATTAGGTGAGCTTGAATTAGCAGAGAAAGAAAATTTAATAGGTAAAACAAGTTCTAAAGATATAAAATCTAAGGTATATGATAAACTAGGCTTCGTTGCAGAAGAGTTAAACAGCAAAAATAAGTCAAAATTCAAACTCAAGAATATTGATAAAGGTGTTATAATTACATCTGTACAAGAAAACAGTTCTGCCCAAGATGCTGGTCTTACACCTGGTATGGTTATTATAAGGGTTGGTCAGATTGAGGTTAATTCTCTCAAAGTTGTTGATGAAGCAATTAAGAATGCTCTAAAGCAGAAGAGAAAAGCCTTATTATTATTAGTAAAAGTTGAAAATGGCAGTAGATTTGTTGCATTAGAGTTAAAATAAAAAATCAGGAAATTATTTGGTTGTCACTATATCCTTGTGCATACAGTAATCCTAAAAGATTTGTTGTTTTGAAATGAACACTGGCCTCTTTTTCTAAGGCTTTTTTACCATTATATGAAACTCCTAAACCAGCTTTTTTGATCATTTCAATGTCATTTGCTCCATCTCCAACACATATTGTCTCTTCATAATCTAGTTTGTTCTTTCTTACATAATCATCTAAGTACCAAACTTTTGCATGTTTATCTAAAATTGGTTCTATAACTTTACCTGTTAGATACATTTTGTTTAAATTGTTAGGACAAATTTCAAGTGAATTAGCGTGAGCATGTTCAAAACCCAGGGATTTTTTTAAATAATCAGTTAAAAAAGTGAAGCCACCAGACACAAGAACAGTAATTGCATTATTGTGCTTCATAGTTTTAATTAACTCAATTGCTCCATCATTGATATTTATATTTTTTTTTAATTTTTCTAATAACTCAGCTGGTTGATCCTTAAGAATTGCCACCCTCTCTAATAATGCTTTTTTAAAATCAATTTTACCATTCATTGCCTCATTCGTAATCTTAATAACTTTTTTTTCTTTGCCAATCAGCTTTGCAAGTTCATCTAGACTTTCTTCTCTAATAATTGTACTATCCATATCAGCTAAAAGTAATTTTTTTTTCCTATCTTTTGCTTCTTTTATAAAATTACAGTCAATATTATTTTGCAAAAGGAAATTTTTAGTAAATTTTTTAAGCTCTAAATTAATTTCTTCATTTTTAAGTTCTAATTCATAAGCTTTTTGCGGACTTAATTCTCTAAAATTTGTCTCTTTAAATGACATCTCTTCTAATTTTTTTGACAAATAATTTAGAATATTATTGTTAATCTTTTTTTCTGTAGTATTAGAAATTAATAAAAATTGTTTCATGAATCCCTAATTATATTATTGTGTTTATTATGTCTAGTTTGCTGAATGTTGAGACATTGTTTGATCTATCAAAGAATAATTATTCTTATGTTAACGATATGATCATAATTGCAGGTCCTACAGGTGTTGGAAAGTCTAAAATAGCAATAGAGTTAGCTGAAAAGGTAAACGGTGTTCTAATAAATGCTGATTCAGTTCAATTATATAAAGATCTTTCATTATTATCTGCAAGACCATCAAATGTGGATATTAAAAAAGTTCCTCATTTTTTATATGGATATGTAGACTCTAATATTAATTATTCTGTTGTAGACTGGCTCTTAGAGCTAAAAAAAACATTATCTCAAATAGAATTAAAAAATAAAATACCTATTTTAGTTGGGGGTTCAGGGTTATACATAAATGCCGTAATAAATGGCCTAGTTAATATTCCATTGATTTCAGAAAGAATTAAAAACCAAAGTTTAATAAAACTCAATGAGGTTGGTATTGAGAAGTTTAGACAAATCAATTTTCAAATTGATCCTAGGTTTATGCAAAATAACAATGATAAACATAGATTACTCAGAGCTTATGGTATTTTTCTTCAAACAAAAAAAAATATATCTTACTGGTATGAGCAGCCTAGAGTCAAAACTTTAAACAAGAATAATTATACATTTTTTATAACATCAGAACGAAAATCAATATACAAAAAATGTGAAATTAGATTTGAAGATATGCTTGCTAAAGGCGCTATAGATGAAGTAAAAAAATTACATAATGCAAATATTGACAGGTCCCTTCCCATTTCAAAAAGTTTAGGTGTTAAATGGCTTTTAAGTTATTTAGATAATAACATTTCATATGAAGAGGCTGTAAAATTAAGTAAAAGAGATACTAGAAGATATGTTAAAAGACAATTTACATGGTTTGCACACAATTATATTCCGTATAAAATAATAAATGTGTAATAATATTTTATATTTATGAATATAATTATAATTTTATATTAACATGTTGACGATTTATTAAATTGTTGTTAACAACCAATTTGATTAAATAATATGAAAGAATTATAAAAAAATGACTGCAGTTAAAAGGATTACTGGCGCGGAAGCGGTAATAAAGGCTTTAGTTGAAAATGGCGTAGAAGTTATATTTGGGTACCCAGGGGGAGCTGTTTTACCTTTATATGATGCTATATTTGATAATAAAAAGATCAAACACATATTAGTAAGGCACGAACAAGCAGCTGTGCATGCAGCTGAGGGATATGCTCGATCCACAGGTAAAGTTGGTTGTGTATTAGTTACATCTGGACCTGGTGCGACTAATGCTATTACAGGATTGACTGATGCACTTATGGATTCTATTCCTATTATCTGCCTTAGTGGTCAAGTACCAACACATCTAATTGGAACTGACGCTTTCCAAGAAGCTGACACTACAGGTATATCCAGACCATGTACTAAACATAATTACTTAGTAAAGAATGCAGACAAATTATGTGATATTATTCATGAATCCTTTGAAATTGCCTCAACTGGAAGACCAGGACCAGTGCTCATTGATTTACCAAAAGACATTCAGCTTACTACGGTTCAATACGATAAAAAAATTAATAAAATTAAAAGTAAATTAATTAAAAATATATCAAAGATTGATCTAAAAGTAATTACTAAAGTTGCGGAGCTTCTTATAAGTGCAGAAAGACCTATTATTTATGGTGGTGGTGGAGTAATTAATGCAGGTCCTAAAGCATCAAATCTTTTAACTGAGTTAGTTGATTTATTAAATTCTCCCGTAACACTTACATTGATGGGATTAGGTTCGGTATCAAATAATCATAAAAATTTCTTAGGAATGCTTGGAATGCATGGAACTTATGAAGCCAATTTGGCCATGCACAATTGTGACGTAATGCTTAATGTTGGTGCTCGTTTTGATGATAGAGTCACAGGTAGGTTAAATGCTTTTGCTCCTAAATCAAAAAAAATTCATATAGATATAGATAAATCTTCAATTAATAAAGTCGTTTCAGTGGATTTTGGCTTAGTTGGAGATTGTAAAGAGGTTTTAACCACACTAATTCAAGAAATCAAACAGTTACACAACCAAAAAAAAATGAAATCAAAAATAGATTGGTGGGCCCAAATAAATGAATGGAAAAAGATAGATTCTTTGGGTTTTAAACAAATAGGTAAGAATATAAAGCCACAACAAGCTATAAAATCTTTATATCATAAGACAAAACACATTGACACTTATGTTACTACAGAAGTTGGTCAACATCAGATGTGGGCTGCACAATACTTTGGATTTTCAAAGCCCAATCATTGGATGACTTCTGGAGGTTTAGGCACTATGGGGTATGGTCTTCCATCTTCAATAGGTGTTCAATTAGCTCATCCAGATTCTTTGGTTATTGACATTTCTGGGGAAGCTTCTTTTTTAATGAATATGCAAGAGCTTTCAACAATTGTCCAATATAAATTACCAGTTAAAATTTTTATTTTAAACAATCAATGGATGGGTATGGTAAGGCAATGGCAAGAATTAAATCATGGATCAAGATATAGCGAAAGTTATACAGAATCTTTGCCTGATTTTGTTATGCTAGCAAAAAGTTTTGGTATTAAAGGTTTGAGAGTTGAAGAAATAGATAAGTTAGACCCAACAATTGATGAAATGATTAATACTAAAGGTCCAGTAATTGCTGATATTAGGGTTGAAAAAGAAGAAAACTGCTTTCCAATGATACCTTCTGGTGCCGCTCATAACGAGATGATTTTAGGATCTGAGGATAAGCCAAAAGATACGTCAAATGCAGGTTTAGCACTAGTATAAGGTAATTAAAATGTCAGTATATCAAAATAATGATATTAAAGAGGAAGAAACTTCAAGAACATTATCTCTTGTTGTTGACAACCAACCAGGAACGTTAGCTAGAGTAATCGGTCTATTTTCAGGGAGAGGTTATAATATTGAAAGTCTTACTGTTACGGAAATAGATAATGCGCGTAATTTATCTAGAATTTCACTTGTTACAAGAGGTACTTCTATGACTATTGAACAAATAAAGTCTCAATTATTAAGAATTGTACCTGTTCATATCGTTCGAGATTTAACACTGGAAGGCCCATTTATCAAGAGTGAATTAGCCTTAGTTAAGGTTGTTATAAAAGGTGCCAACAGAGTTGAAGCCTTACGAGTTGCAGAAACATTTAGAGCAAGAACATTAGATGTGACTTTATCCAGTTTTGTTTTTGAATTGACTGGTAAGCCTTCCAAGATAGACGCCTTTATAGAATTAATGCGATCATTAGGTGATACAGAAATTTCTAGAACTGGTGTTTCAGCTATTTCAAGAGGAAATAAAACGGAAACAAAATTACTAGAACAAATTTAACTTAACTGATATTAAAGATTTTTATTTTTTTTTTACAAACACGTAAGGAGTGATTAATGCGAGTGTATTATGACAGAGATGCAGACATAAATTTAATTAAAAACAAAAAAGTTGTTATCGTAGGATACGGTAGTCAAGGACATGCGCATGCTGCTAATTTAAGAGATAGTGGAGTTAAAGATGTTACCGTAGCTTTAAGATCAGATTCTACATCCGTGGATAAAGCAAAGTTAGCTGGCTTTCAGGTAATGAATGTTGAAGAAGCTTCTAAATGGGCTGATGTTATTATGATGTTAACCCCAGATGAGCTTCAGGGGGATATTTATAGAACAGATATTGAGCAAAATATGAAATCAGGTGCTGCAATAGCCTTTGCCCATGGATTAAATGTTCATTTTAATTTAATTGAACCAAGAAAAGACATAGACGTTTTTATGGTTGCTCCAAAAGGACCCGGACATACTGTAAGATCTGAATATCAAAAAGGAGGAGGTGTACCTTGTCTAATTGCAATTGATAAAGATATCTCAGGTAATGTCCACGATATAGGTCTATCATATGCGTGTGCAATAGGTGGAGGCCGTTCAGGCATTATAGAAACAACATTTAAAGAAGAATGTGAAACAGATCTTTTTGGCGAACAAACAGTTTTATGTGGTGGTTTGGTTGAATTAATTAGAGCTGGTTATGAAACATTAACTGAGGCTGGTTACGCACCAGAAATGGCTTATTTTGAATGTTTACATGAAGTAAAACTAATAGTGGATTTAATTTATGAAGGTGGAATTGCTAACATGAATTATTCAATAAGTAATACAGCCGAATATGGAGAATATGTGACTGGACCGAGATTAATAACACCTGAGACTAAAGCAGAGATGAAAAGAATACTTAATGATATTCAATCAGGAAAATTTACAAGAGATTGGATGCTTGAAAACAAAGTTAATCAGACCAGTTTTAAAGCGACTAGAAGGAAAGTTGCTAATCACCCAATAGAAGCTATAGGTAATGAGCTTAGAGCAATGATGCCATGGATTACTGCTAATAGATTAGTTGATAAAGATAAAAATTAATATTTATTAATTTTCTAATATAAGATATTAATCAATAGTAGTTTAATTGTAATTAACTAAATAAGCTTTTAAAATCTTTGGAAGGAATATCAAATGTTTGGATACGTACGTGGCTTTTTTTCTGCTGATTTAGCTATTGATTTAGGTACAGCTAATACATTAGTTTATGTTAAAGGCCAAGGTATCCTTTTGAATGAACCTTCAGTTGTAGCCATTACTGAGATAAGAGGAAAATCTCAGGTTTTGGCTGTGGGAGAAGAGGCCAAAACTATGTTAGGAAAGACACCGGGTAATATAAGAGCAATAAGACCTATGGCAGATGGTGTTATCGCTGATTTTGACGTAGCTGAAGAGATGATAAAACATTTTATAAGAAAAGTTCACAAAAGATCCGCATTAGTAAGTCCTCAAGTTGTAATATGTGTTCCATCTGGTGCTACAGCAGTTGAGAGAAGAGCTATTCAAGAATCGGCAGAAGCTGCTGGAGCTAGAAGAGTCTATCTAATTGAGGAACCTATGGCAGCTGCTATTGGAGCTAATTTGCCTGTAACTGAGGCATCTGGCTCTATGGTTGTAGATATCGGAGGAGGTACTACTGAAGTAGCTATATTATCTCTCGGCAATATAGTTTATGCCCGTTCTGTAAGAGTTGGGGGTGATAAATTTGATGAAGCAATTGTAGCTTTTATTCGACGTCATCACAACTTGTTAATTGGAGAAATGACTGCAGAACGTATAAAAAAAGGTATTGCTACTGCCAAGATACCTAAAGATGGAATTGGTGCCAGTATTGAAGTAAGGGGAAGAGACTTAGTAAATGGAGTGCCTAAAGAGATAGAAATCAATCAAGCTCAGATTTGTGAGGCTTTGGCAGAACCAGTTGGCCAAATCATTGAAGCTACCAAAACTGCTTTAGAACAAACACCACCTGAACTTGCAGCTGATATTGTTGAAAGGGGTATTGTTCTGACTGGAGGTGGTGCTCTTTTAGGTGAATTAGATACCACAATAAGAGAAGCTACAGGCTTGCCAGTTGTTATTGCTGAAGATCCACTAACTTGTGTTGTAATGGGAACTGGACGATGTCTTGATGAAATGAAATCTCTAAGAAATGTGTTAATAGGTGCTTGATTTCAACTTAAAAATTATTAATGAGTGAGAAAAGATGGTTTCAGGTAAGCCGTCACAAGTCAAAATATTGAAGAGTAGAAAAAACTTTAACTTATTTTTAGTTTTTTTATGTTTAACACTTGTTTTTTTAGGTAAAATAGATCTTGTAGCTATAAGAAATATTAAATCTTTTTTTTCTGATTTTCTAGCACCAGTTACCTTTGCTTTTAATAAACCAGTTAAAGAAATAGCCGGAGTTCTTGAGGACGTTAAATCGGCTAGTTCTTTAAGAGACGAAAATATTAGGTTAAAAAGCGAATTAAGAAGAATTAAAGTACTGAATAGTAAAATTGCAAGTCAAGAACTAGAACTATTTGAATTAAGAGAACTATTAAAAGTTTTACCCAAAAATAAAAATAACATTGTTACTGGTCGAGCTATTACGGCACCAGGAGGCATTTTTGCTAACACAGTATTAATTAATGCAGGTAAAGATTATGGCATAAAAATTGGCCAACCTGCTATTTCATCATATGGTTTCGTTGGTTATGTTATAAATGTAGGCTTAAAAACCAGTAGAGTGCTTTTAACTATAGACATTAATTCAATGATTCCTATTTATTTGACAGAAAGTCATTGGCCAGCGGTAGCCCAAGGACAAAATGGTGATCTTTTAGTAATTAAATTTCTTTCGTCTGATGCGAAGCCAATAGACGGTGAAGTGGTTGAGACATCTGGACATGGTGGAAGATTACCCCCAGGAATAAATGTAGGGAAAATATTTAAAAGCTTTTCAGGGACTTATTTTGTTAGACCTTCAGTAGATTTTCATAGACTGACATATATTTCTATAATTACTAATCAAAAACAAAATACAACTGTTTTGGATGGTTTCCAGGGTTTTGCACCTTTACAAAAACCAATAAAACCATCAGTTCTCAAAGGTTTAGACTCAAGTGGAACAAGAAAAATAGAAAGAATAGAAGATTGATTAAAAATTATATAATCACCCATTATTTAAATGGATTTTCTAAAAATTTTATATATTTAATTTTTTTGTTTTTCATAATAAATTTTGAAAAATCATTAAGTTTCTTTTCACTATTTAAAATCGCAACTCCAAGTTTGATTTCTATTATAATTTTTATTTTTATAAAAAAACTAAATATGGTTCCTTCTTATTTTATTTTATTTCTAGTAGGTTTTATCAACGACATTATAATAGGTAGCAGTTTAGGTACTACACCAATTTTTCTACTTTTAATTAAATTTTTTAGCGTAGGTTTACTTTTCGACAATGTTAATAAAAATGACCAACAGGATTGGATATCTTTTACGGTGACATTCTTAGTATCTTTTTGCATAGTTTTTTTTATAAATATCATTCTTAATTCTTCTATTCCTGACTTAAGCCCTGTATTTTATTATGTTGGAACAACTTTGATATTTTTCCCCATTATAAACTTAAGTATTAATTTTATATTTTTTATTAAAAGATTATTAAAAAGCTAAAATATGAAAAATAAAAGCCAAAAAAAATTAGATCAAACGGTTTCTAGAAGATTTCTTTTCCTTTCCTTATTTAAAGGTTCCATTATTGGAACAATTGGCTGGAAATTATTTGACCTGCAATTAGTGGAAAATAGAAAATACGAAAAACTTTCTGACAACAATCAATTTAATTATAGAATCATAGTGCCTGAAAGAGGAAGAATACTAGACAGAAAAATGAGACTTCTAGCAGGAAATATGGATGGATTTTCTCTTGTTTTGAATTGGAATAAATACTTAAATGTTCATCAAATTATAAAAAATATATCCAAAATTATTGTTTTAAATGAAAAAGATATTAATAATTTTTATAATAAAATCAGATTTCAGAAAAATAATTTTTCAAAGCAAATCTTAATTACTAAAAATTTGTCTCAAAAAGATGTAGCAAAGTTAGCTGTTAGAATTATTGAGTTTCCAGAGATAAGTTTTTCCATGTCTAAAAGACGAGTGTATCCACAGGGTATAATTGCAGGCCATATAACAGGCTATACTGGTCCCTATTCAAAAAATGTTGAAAATACTTCTTTACATGGGATCGATGTAGGTAGAAGAGGACTAGAAAAGTTTTTTGATACTCAATTAAGAGGGGAATTTGGTAGAAAGAGAAATGAAGTAACATCTAAGGGCTATGTGATTGATTCACAGATTTATGAAAATACAAAGCCAGGTTCAGATATACAAGTATCTCTAGATATGAAGCTTCAAGCCTTTGCTGTTGAGAGGCTTCAAAGGGGTAATTATGACTTAGCTTTTGTTGACAATGAAAATATAAAAAATCAAATCAGCAAACTTAAAAATTTTAGCTATGTAAGTAACAATCAAGTTTATATAAATAAGAAAAAAAAGGTTGTTAATCCCCAATCTGGCTCTTTAATTGTTATGGATATTAATAATGGAGAAATTCTTTGTTCAGTTTCGTCACCTGGCTTTGATCCAAATATTTTTACAAAGGATCTAGAAGTTGATGATTGGAATTATGTTAAAAATAATTCTAGATCTCCTCTTTTAAATAGAAGTATGGCAGGTGTATATCCACCTGGTTCTACAATTAAGATGGCAGTTGCGTTGGCTGCTTTGGAAAGTGGTATAATAGATTATAAAACTAGATTTTTTTGCAATGGATCAAAGGAGTTAGGCACTAGTAAATTTCATTGTTGGGCAAAAGATGGACATGGTAATCTAAATTTAATGGAAGCAATTGAACAATCATGTGATGTTTTTTTTTATGAGTTAGGATTAAAAGTTGGCATTGATAAAATAGCTCTTATGATGAAAAAACTAGGTTTAGGCCAGTACTATGATATTCAGATTCATGACAGAGCTAAGGGTGTTGTTCCAAATATTAAATGGAAACTAAAACGAGATGGATTAAATTGGTCTCTTGGAGAAACATTAAATGCTTCAATTGGTCAGGGTTATATACTTACAACACCTCTTCAACTGGTAACTATGGTTTCAAGAATCGCAAATGGTAAGTTTGCAGTAAATCCTTCTTTAACAATTTCATCAGAAAATAAAAAATTTAAAGTGTTGAATATTAATAATGAACATTTAAATTTTATTAAAAAAGCAATGGAAAAGGTAGTTGTTGGAAAAAAAGGAACTGCAAAAAATTATAAAATTGGATCCAAAAATATAGAGATGGCTGGTAAAACAGGTACGGTTCAAGTTGTTAGAATTACTGAGTTGGAAAGAGAACAAGGGTTAATTAAAAATGAAGACCGACCATGGGAAAAAAGAGATCATGCTTTATTTGTAGGTTATGCGCCTACCATTAATCCTAAATACGCTATAAGTGTAGTAGTTGAACATGGAGGTAGTGGTTCGTCAGTTGCGGCACCAATTGCAAGGGATGTCTTTAAACATTTATTTAAATTATAGAAAAGCAAATAAATATTATGAATAGGAATACTAATAAATTTTCCTCTGAGACTATGATTACTGTTTTTTTTTCAAAACTGTTAAAAATAAATTGGATAATTATACTTTGTTTGATTTTGTTAGGATTAGTTGGGGTGGCGTCATTATACTCTGCTGCAGGGAGTGATTGGAATCCTTGGGCTAGGAACCATTTGATAAGATTAATTTTTGGATTTTGTTTGATGTTTTTTATTGCGTTTATTCCATCTCATTTTTTTATGAAGTATAGTGTTTTATCGTTTATTTTAGGTGTTTTTGCGCTCATCTTGGTTAAAATTATAGGTTCAGGAAGTGTGCAAAGATGGATATCTTTTGGTAGTATAAATTTCCAACCCTCTGAAATTATGAAATTAGCGCTAATTTTAATTCTTGCAAAATACTTTGATCATATTTCAAAGATACAACTTAATAAACTTATACCGTATATTATTCCAATTTTAATTATTATGATTCCTGGTTTTTTGGTAATTTCTCAACCAGACTTAGGAACTGGTTTGACAATAATTTTACTTGGACTTTCTATATTATTCTTTGTAGGAATATCAATGAAGTTTGTAATTTTCTCTATTTTAATATCAATTTCATCGATCCCTTTTATTTGGCAACAATTATATGAATATCAAAAAAATAGAATTCTAATTTTTCTAAATCCAGAAATGGATAGTTTAGGTAGTGGTTATCAAATAATACAATCGAAAATTGCAATAGGTTCTGGTGGTTTGTTTGGAAAAGGATATTTATTGGGAACCCAAAGTAGACTAAATTATTTACCTGAAAAACATACTGATTTTATATTTACTCTAATTTCAGAAGAGTTGGGTTTTTTGGGATCAATTTCTATTATTTTAGTATTTTGTTTGTTGATTACATCAATTATGAAAATTTCTTTTAAGGTTGAAAGTCTTTTTTCCAAAGTTGTGGTCTTTGGTATTGGTTTTTTAATTTTTCTTTATTTAAGTTTAAACATAGGTATGGTATGTGGATTACTTCCTGTTGTAGGTGCACCATTACCTTTAGTAAGTTACGGCGGTACTTCCTTGCTTACAGTATTAATTGGTGTGGGGATAGTATTAAGTATCAATATTCATGATAAAAAAGTATGATTAATAATATTTTATTGTAAGGAAGAAAATGTTTAGATTTTTCGTAATTAGAAAATGGCTTCTATGGTCTTGGTTAGGGTCATTTGTTATTTTGTCATCCTTATGGGTCCAAGTTAAAATTGATGTTAAGATAAATGAATGGTTTGGAAAATTTTATGATATGATACAAAAAGCTTTAGCTAAACCAAACGCAATTACAATAGAAGAATATTGGGAAAGTTTATTTTCATTTATATCTTTAGCAGGTTTGTACGTTGCTGTTTATGTGATAATAAGTTTTTTTACAGCTCATTATTTATTTAGATGGAGAGCAGCAATGGTTGAGTGGTATCATTCAGTTTATGACAAAGCTAGTAAGATAGAGGGTGCTGCTCAAAGAGTGCAAGAAGATACAATTAAATTTTCACGCATAATGGAATCTTTAGGAACAAGTTTAATAGAGTCAATGATGGTACTATTTCAATTTATTCCAATATTATTAGGACTTTCTGTGGGGATACCAATTTATTTTTTTGGAGATTGGCAATATGGATTGATTACTGGTGCATTAATATGGACTTTAGGTGGTACTATTTTTTTAATAGCTCTTGGTTGGATTTTAAGATTAGTAGGTGTAGAATATGATCTACAAAAAAAAGAAGCAGCTTATAGAAAATTGTTAGTAATAGCTGAGGATGATGGTTCTGTTCGACCTAAAAGAATAGAAGAGCTATTTGATGATGTTAAATCAATTCATTTTTTGAGTTATATTCGTTATTTATATTTTAATGTCGGGCGAATGGCATATTTACAGGCAAACGTTTTATCAGCATATGTATTTCTTGCACCTGCAATTGTGGCAGGTGTCGTAACTCTTGGAGTAATGCAGCAAATTATTAGAGCCTTTGGAAGAGTAGAGGGATCAATGCAATATTTATTAAAAGCATGGCCAACTATTATTGAGTTAGCAAGCGTTTACAAACGATTAAGAGAATTTGAATCGAGAATATTGAATAATGGTAAAATTAAAGTATAATTTTGAAAATTATTAAATGAATGAACTACAATTTTCAATTGGTATTTTGAGTTGGAGAGGGTATGAGAGTTTAAAAAACTCACTTATTTCATACGAAAAAAATGGTCTTTCACAATTAACAAATAAAAAGTTTATTTGTTTACCTGAATATAATGGTGAAGGAATTAAAATAGCTAAAAAGTTTAATTATAAGCCTATTTTAATTAGAGAGAATATTGGAATTCTTGGAGGATTCAAAGAATTAGCTAAACAAATGCCCAAAGGGCCAATCTTGTTATTAGAAAATGATCTAGAATTAATTGAGAATAAAAAAACTACATTTAATCAACTTAAACAATCAATTGATAATCTTTATAAACAAAATGCAATTCAAGTAAGATTAAGAAGCAGGTTCGATCCCGGAGAACCTTTTGTAGGTCTAGTAAAATATAAAAGATATTGGTCGAACAATTTTTTTTGTTCTATTAAAAGATTCTTTAGACCCAAAAAGGCAAACAAATTAATTGGAACTTCAATATACTCAATTCAAAATCCAGAAATTCGTCATCCCAAATATATAAAAAAACTAGCAAATGGTTTTTTTTTAGTACCGAGCTCAACTTTAAATTGGGCTAATTTAGCGATTTTAGTTGATCGTGATAGTTATTTAAGAATTATCATAAAAAGGGCAGAAGAAACTAAATCGAAGAAATATATTAATGGTTTCAAAAATGTGGAAATTGAATTAAATAGTAATTGGTGGTCAGAAAATAATTTTAAAATCTTATTAGCACCTGGCTTGTTTAAGCATAATAGGCTATCAGATCGGGGTTATTAACCCGTCATTTTTATTATTTTTTCTTTTTGTTTATTTGGTAAGCTCTACCAATAGAAAGTGTATTATCAGGTATATCTTTGTTGAAGGTACTCCCAGCTCCCATTGTAACATTTTCACCAATATTAATTGGAGCAATAATTGTCGAGTTAGACCCTACAAAGGAGTTTTTACCAATTTTAGTTTTTTGTTTATTTTTTCCGTCATAGTTACAGGTTATAGTTCCAGCTCCGATATTTGTAGATGAACCGATTTCACTGTCACCAATATATGATAAATGGTTAACTTTTACCTCTTCTAAAAGTTTGCTTTTTTTAATTTCAACAAAATTGCCTATTTTAGAGTTTTTGCCTATAACACTATTTTCTCTTATCCTTGCAAATGGACCAATTATTGATCCTGATTCTACTTTACATTTCTCTAAATGAGAAAAAGATTTGATTTCGACTGATGCTTCAATAATAACATTATGGCCAAAAACAACATTAGGATGTATTACAACATCTTTTCCAAATTTAGTGTCATGATTGATAAAAATAGTTTCAGGATCTATTAACTTAACACCTTTTAACATAGCGTTTCGTCTTAATAAATTTTGAGAAATTTTTTCTGCAATTGACAAGTCAACTTGATTATTGATACCTATGATCTCTTCTTTTTTTATTTCAATAAAAGATATTTTCTTTTTTTGTTTATTTAATATTTTGACAAGATCAGTTAAATAAAACTCTTTAGTAATTAAATTTTCTTGAATTTTGTCCAATTGATCTATCTCTGAGCTATGTATGGCCATAACACCGCCATTACAGAAATCTGAATTAATATCACTTACTTCAGCATCTTTTTGCTCTATAATTTCTATAGGTTCATTTTTAGTTGAGAATATAATTTTTCCATAGTTGTTTTTTTCAAACTTCTTAAAGCCAGTTATTACGAGTTTAGTTTCATTTTCAAATGCCTTTATAACTCTTTTAAAAGTTTCAGAGGTTAAAAAGGGGGTGTCTCCAAAACATACAAGTATTATACCTGTAAAATTTTTAAGCAAGTTAGAAGCTTTTTTAACAGCATCACCAGTACCTTTTGGTGTTTTTTGAACGACTGTTTCAAAATCGTTGCAAATGTCTTCAAATGCTTCGCACTTTTCTGGAATAACAATTATACATTTTTTTATGTTTGCTGACCTGTTGGCGTCAATTACTCGCTCAAGTATTGTTTTACCAGAAATTAAGTGCAATGGTTTAGGAATGTCTGAAAACATCCTACTACCTTTTCCAGCACTTAAAATTATTGAACAAACTTCCATAAAAGTGTTATATATCCTAACATTATAAATTTAAAGCTTAAAAATTTTACAAAATTATACCTTTATTAATTATTTTTTAAAAGAGGCTAAGTATGTGTGGTGTGGTTGCTGTCTTAGGTAAAGAAAATGCAAGCCAACTTGTTATTGAAGGACTAAAAAAACTTGAATATCGTGGTTATGACTCAGCAGGTATTACTTCTGTTTCCCAAGGTTTATTGCAAACAATAAAATCTGAAGGCAAGCTCTTAAATTTGATTGGAAAGTTAGATAAGTCAACGAAAGAAAAATTATATTTTGATAATTCTATTGCTTTAGGTCACACAAGATGGGCAACACACGGAAACGTAAGTTTTGAAAATGCTCATCCTTTAACTAGCGAGAACAAAATAGCAGTTGTACATAATGGAATAATAGAAAACTTTGAAATTTTAAAAAAAGAACTAATATCGCTAGGTTATAATTTTAGAAGTATGACAGATACTGAGGTGTTACCTCATTTATTTATGAAATACATTAAAATGGGCAATGATCTTTTGGAAGCAGGCAGACTTGTGCTAAAGGACATAAAAGGTGCATTTGCTTTTGTTGCAATGAGTGTAGACTTCCCAAACCAATTATTTGTCTCAAGAAACTCATCCCCTTTAGCAATAGGTTTGGGAGATAATGCGAATTTTATAGGTTCTGACGCTCATTCAATAGATCACTTAACACAAAAAATTATTTATCTAGAAGACGGTGATCATGCATTAGTAAAAATTAACAAGATAAGTATTTTTGATAAAAATTTTAAAAAAGTAAGCAGAAAAATAATTAATATTCAAGCTGAAATAGGTTTGATCACAAAAGGTGGTTATAAACATTTTATGGAAAAAGAAATTTTTGAACAACCAGTTGTTCTGCCCCAAACCACATCAAGTTTTATTAAGAATAATTCTGAAATTACAATTGATCTTGATAAATTAGGCTTTAAAAACAAAAATTCTTTAATCATTTGTGCTGCGGGCACAAGTTATTATGCAGGAATAGTTGGCAAGTATTGGATTGAACAAATTGCAGATATACCTGTTATTGTTGATCTTGCCTCAGAATATAGATATAGAAAACCATCAATTTTTGGTCAAAATTCAATTTTAGTCATTTCCCAATCTGGAGAAAGTTTAGACACTCTTATGGCATTGAGGTATGCGAAAGAATTAGGTCTTAAAACTAATGCAATTGTAAATGTAGAAGGTAGTACTATAGATAGAGAAGTTGACTATAGTCTATATAGTAAAGTGGGACCAGAAATAGGTGTTGCAAGTACAAAATCATTTACTTCTCAACTTGTTATTTTATTTTTAATTGCTGTAAGTTTAGGTAAAAAATTTAATAGCTTAACCCTAACCCAAATGAGAAAAAAATGTCAGTTAATTAATATGTTACCTAGTGCTATTGCTAAAATGTTAGAAAAAGAAAATCAAATAAAATTAATTGCTCAAAATATTAAGAATTCAAAAAGTGTTATTTTCTTAGGAAGAGGTCTTTTATATCCTCTTGCACTTGAAGGAGCATTAAAATTAAAAGAAATAAGCTATATCCATGCTGAAGGTTTTGCCGCAGGAGAAATGAAACATGGACCAATTGCTCTTATCGAAGATGACGTTCCAGTTATTATGTTTTTAGTATCAGATGGTAATGAAGACAAAGCGATCAGCAATTTACAAGAAGCTTATTCTAGAGGTGCAAAAATTATTTTAATTGCGGATAAAAAATGTATTGATAAAGCCACTTTTGCACATTTCACAGTTGAAATAGCAGAATTTGAAAATGAATTTAAATCTTTATTGTCTCCCTTATTGATGTCTGTTCCGGCCCAGTTGTTAGCTTATCACGTTGCCAAGGAAAGAGGCACTGATGTAGATCAGCCAAGGAACTTAGCAAAGTCAGTGACCGTAGAATAACATCCAAAGGACGCACTAGATGCCACTAAATGATTTATTCAAAAAATCAAAAGAAACTATTGATAAAATGACTATCAAACAGTTAGTTACTCTTGCTGGAGGAGATGAGAGACTTTCTGACGACAGTGATGCTCAAATAGAAATGAGAGATTTCTTCACAAAAATAGAGAACGAAAAGTTAACTCAATATTCTAATATGTGTCTAAAGGAACCGTTCGAAAATAGCGGTCTTGTATTACAAGATATTGTTAATGAAATGGGTAGAAGAATTAATTTTGAGGTTAAAAATGGACTCTATCAAGGAAGTAGCAAAAAATTAGGGTTTGATGGTATTTGGCGTACATCTGATTTTGATTTTGTCATTGAAACCAAAACAACGTCTAAGTTTCCTATAAACTTAGAAAGAGCAGAGCAAATAAGATTGGGTTTAATAAATGACCAAACAATATCACCCAATTCTGCAACTCTATTCGTAGTAGGAAGGCAAGATACCTTAAATCTGGAACAACAAATAAGAGGTTCAAGATACTCTTGGTCAATGAGAATTATTGGTCTTGAGTCTTTAATAAAATTAATGGGAATTTATGAAAACTCATTTTCTAATGAGGTTGAGTACAAAATTAGAGAAATGTTAAAACCGGCAGAGTATACGAGAATAGATAATATTGTAGAAATTGTTTTCACAACCTCAACTGATAAAACATTGTCTGATGAGATTACTATAGAAGAGGATACTGAGACAAATGAGGGTGACCAAGAGAAAGTTAATAATAGAGAACTTCACAAAATAAAAAGAATGGAAATTGCTGATGCATTCTCTAAATCAAAAAACACAACTATATTACCAAGAAAAACTGCACTTTTCTCTAATTCAGATAATTCTTTGAAAGTAGCAATATCAATATCAAAAAGATATAATCGTTCAGACCAAAAATATTGGTTTGCTTATTTAGAACCTATGAGAGAATTCTTATCTACTGATAATTCGTTTATGGTTTTTGGACTACTTGATAAAAACTTTGCTTTTGTTCTCCCTAAGAAAAAGATTGAAGAATTAAGACCACTATTGAATACAACGCCAGAAAAAGAAAACAGAAAAGAGTATTGGCATGTCGATTTCAGAGAAAGGGACGATAAAATAGTAATGAATTTACCAAAGGAAAAATCATTTTTTGAATTAGAACCATACAAATTGAGTTTTTGAATGTTTGATTTTAATAGTGCGTCCTTTGGAACAAAGTCAGTCACTGTGGAGTAATCCGAAGAGGTGAATATGGTTACTTTCTTCGTTTTCAAATATGGCAAAGATTTAATAATCTAATTCTAAATTATAATTCCAGTAATTGGTATGATGAACAACAAGAGACTCACGACCTTATCAAGTCTCTTCATGATAGTGGTCTTGGTTATCGTAAGATTGCACAGCACTTGAATGAGAAGGGGATTAAGACTGTGAAGGGTAATGATTGGAAGAATACCCAAGTACATTCTGTTTTAAAGAGGTATAGAGAATGAAAGGAGAGGTTGGAATTGATTAATAGAGTATATGAACCAGAGTTGGGAAAGATGTATATAAAGACAGTTAAGAGGATATAAAAATTAACGGTCTTTTAGAAAATTATGACGATCAAATAATTTTTTAACATCAATATAAATTTGATTTTTTAATTTTATTATAACTTCATTTTTATTTATTTTAGATCTTTCTTTTGTGCAAACACCACATTGTATTAATCTATCTAAATATTTATTAAATGCATCTATTCTTGGTTTTTTCCCGTAAATATTATCATATAAATCAGTTATACTATAGAACTTTTGATCCATAAAAAGTACCAATAATTCTAGAGAATACATCTTTTCACTAAAGACCTTTAAGTAATTATTTGAATTAAAGTCTACAAAAAAGTTTGATTTATTTTCTCGAATATTTTTGTTCATTATTATAGAAATTTTATATTATTAAAATGTTTTAATAAATTAGGTTAACTCTAAATTTGTATCAAGCAGTTTTGATTAACTTATTAATTAACATTAATTCAGTATATGTATTTCATATATTCTTATCATTATATATTTTAAGTTAATTTAAGAACATAAAGTTATAATGTTTATAAACTTTATTAAAAAACTTTTCTCAACATATTTTTTAACAAAAAATAAGTGCATTTTTTGTAATAAATCTTCAAATAATTTGTTTTTACATCCAGATGGTGGTCCTGGCGGTGTTTGTAAGAATTGTTTTAAAAATATTTAATTTACCGTAATTATTATAATAAACGAACAATTTTACTCTTAATATTATGTATTGATTGTTTAAAATGATTATCGTAAATATTCAGTTAATTTCAAAAGATAAGAAGAATAAAAAAACTTGGATATGTTATAAAAGAGGGGAGTAATACTCACAAAAGTAATACTATGAAATTTGTTACTTCTCATAAAAAAGTCATGACGAAGGGGTCATGTTAAATTGTAAGTTAAATCCAATCAGTAACTGTAGAATAGCGTTGTAGGTATGCAAGAAATTGCTTAACACCTTTTTCACTGTTTATGAGATAAATTTTTCGTACATAAAAATGTATTGATTAGAGATGTATATTGGATATCATGATTTCTTTATGGAAACAAAAATAAAAAAATTCGTGAATGACTGGTTAAGTTTTATTGTGGGATATAAACTAATTCGCTCAAATAACTATAAGTTAGAACGTACTGCAAAGAAATTATTTAAAAACAGATTTTTAAAATACTCAGAAGATGGCTATTATTTTGTAGATCCGATGCCTAATGAACAAGAATTATACGAGTACTACAAGCATATTTACTGGAATAAAAGAAATAGCATTTCCAATAATAACCAAATGAAAAAGGATCATGATTTAACAAGACGTAAAACTGCTGCAAAATTTCGTGATTTTGTTCATAACTTAATATTAAAAAAATATATTCCCAATTATCTAAAGGAAAAAAAAACTTTCCTGAATTTTGGATCAGGGGACTTTGGCTTGTCTTTAATCCTATGGACGGATGGTTTGAATATAAAAAATGTCGAGCCCTCTCACAATCCCAAACTTTTCGATAATAGGTGGGAAACATTTAAGTCATTAGAAGATGTTGAAGATAATTCAGTGGATATTTTTTATTCCTCGCATTCATTGGAACACGTTGCAAATATTGAGAGTTTTATCAAGAATGCGCGTCGAATCACCAAAAGTAACTCAGCACTATTTTTTGAAGTGCCGAACGCCAACTCTCCAAAGGTCGGTGCAAAGCAGGGAAAAATTACAATTCCGCACACCTATTATTTCGAAAACAAATTTTTTGAAAACCTTTTTGATGAAATAATATTAAACCAAAATTTTTTTGGAAGTGAACTTGGGCAAGATATTGAGGGGTGGGAAGATTATTCAGATAATAACGGAGATGTTATTCGCGCTATAGGAAAATTCTACTAGCTCTCTAAAACAGTCATTAACAGTTGAATATTGGGGTTAGGTGGTATTTAGATAATCCTAATATTAAAGTTTTTATATCATTTATAGTTAAGATTACTACATCTCATCCTAGGAAAATAAGATATTACTTTTACCAACAAACTTCTGGGAAATTATTAAACATAAACAAAAGTCTGGAATGGGTATCGCAAGATTTCCTATTGGTTAAAAAAAACATGGATATAGGACATTAAGAGGACGTGAGTTCAAAAATACTCATGTCTTTTCTATTCTAAAAGGGAACGTATTGCAGATGAAGGAATGGAGAAGATATTTGACCCTACAATAGTTGATTTAAATATTTAAATTTATGGTGTCCACAATAAAAAAAATTTAAAAATCTTATAAAAAAATGAATCAATTAATTCATTGAAATTTTCTTAAGTACACTTAGTCTTAATTTATGAAAAATACAAACAAGATCAAATTTTATTTATTGATTTTCATATCGTTTATTTTTTTAAATGCATGCAATCCTAACACTTCTGAAACAACAATTTATACTTCCGACTTTGAAGATGTTATAAAAGGTAAGGTTGTAAACGTACCAATGAAAATATCTTTTCAAATGATAGGTGAAGACACAGATAATTCTCTAGAAAAATCAAAAAATATAGCAATTAATTTTGTACATCCAGATACAAAATTTTATATTACCAAAGGTCAATATACTCAAGATTTTGTTGTTGACACCTTTATACCTATTATTAAAGCAGATAACAAAACAATTAAACCATACTTTAAAAAAAATAAACGAATTATTTCACTCTATTACCATCCGAAATTTACTCAAAGACGGTCTGATAAAATAGAATTTGTTTTTCAAAAGTCCTTTGCTAATTCTTTGAATAAAAAACTATTTAATATTAATCCATTATTGCAATTCAAATTTCCTCCAACAAAAATGAAATTTAGAGTTATAAGCGATAGTAAAAAAGAAAAAAAAGTGGGTGCTTATTCAGTATGGGTTTCAAAGAAACCTTTCTTATCAAAACTTGCTAATTTAAAACGAGGAGAAGAAATTGAATTTGTTTTTAAGGGAGGAGCAGATAGTATATAAAGCAATATTCCAGCACATTTTTATATTATTGATAAATAAAATTAAAATTTTAAAAACACTTAAAAAAATCTTAAAAAGATTAGTAGTAGTAGGATTAATATTGTTCTCCCCATCTATTTTGAATGCTCAATATATTGATACTAAATGGACTGTAACTGGATATTTTGGAGAGTTGTGGTACGCCGAGGAAAAAGATATTCTCAATAAAAAACAGCAATTTTTTAAAGGATGGGCAAATGGTGTTTTTTATTCTTGTGATTACGCAGGTCAGTCTGCAACATATAATACATATACTATTAAAGAATTTCTTGGGAATAGGGAATTTGGACTAGTTAATCAAGACAATGCGTTTTCGAAAGTGTTTGCTCAAAATGGTCTGACAAATGAAAATACAAAAGTCTTTGTGCATCGAATTACTTGCAACGGGAAAAAAGTTTCGGATAGGAGGGTGCTTTATCCTTTTATAACTGTGGACAGTTCAAACAAAGCATTTTATGTCTATGAAGGGGCAATAATTACTCTAAAATTTGATAAATAAAATACTATTCATGCTAACAATGTTAATTTTTAAATCTAAAACTACTCATCAAATTAGTTTTATCCACCACTTCCATTCTAAAGATTATTTGTAGAGAATATTATTTTTATTGTTAATTATAGTGTTAATATTGTATTATCAATTTCTATCATTATTTATTTATGATGACAAAGTTAATATCTATAACAATTATATTATTATTCTATTCTTTACACTCTTATGGAAGTGTTGAAAGCAAAGGTATTATCTGTGAATGTTTAGATTGTAAATTAAATCATTTAGATCCTTCTTCATACTTAGTCGATAAAAAACCAACTGAAATAGGATTTCATTTTAAAATTAATAAAGTTGCAATATATTATATTAGCAAAATCGGAGATAATATAAAAGTTAGTGAGAATCTTCAGACCACTCTTAGAAAGAAAAAAAGATTTTATCTAGACCAAAATGAAATTAAGTGGACTTATAAAGATAGTCTAAATATTTACGCGTACATATTAGATAGGAAAACTTTAATCTTAAGCAAAATGAACATAACAAAAACTAAAACACTTAATCGAAGAAACTGTAAAGCATATTCAGAAATTGAATTTTTTAAAAATATGAATTTATTGTCTGAAAAATATCAAACTTACTATGATAAAAAACGCAATAAAAACAAAATTTAAATAAGTTAAGAGCTTAAAAAATTATTTATATTTCCACTTAATTCCATTTTCATTAATTCTCCATTGATCTAATTCTTTAATCAGCATTTCATAATTTTTGCTTATTTGTACCTTAGTAAACCAACCGTCAATTTTTAAATTCACGTAACCTGGTTTTCTTTCATGGTAAATCCGTTGAAAAGAATTAGTTTGATTGTTGAGAAAATCATCGTCTATTTCTCTTAATATTTTACCTTGAAAAACTTCATTGGGTTCACAGCTAAATATTTCTGATAATTTCTTGATATGTTTATTAACATCAGTTTTGCCTTTTTCAATTCTAGAATATTGCGATTGGGTAATACCAAGAAGTTTAGACATATCCTGCTGACTATATCCTAATTGAGTTCTTCTTCTTTCTAGTGGATTTGTTATTTTAGAATTTTTAATCATATATATGCATATTATGCAATAATATGTTTAAGTCAATATATTTATTAACATTTGCTTTAATTATTGAATTAAATATAACTTTGCTATTATTTTTTTTTGAAAAATTTTAAAATTATCAGTTTAACTTATTAGGCATATATTATGAAAAACATTCTTTCAAGTTTTGAAAAAAAAGCATTACGTAAAAAAGCTTATTCACTTAAACCTGTTGTTATTATTGGTCAAAATGGCCTTACTGACGCTGTTCTTGATGAAATTGATGTTTCTTTAAATTCACATGAACTTATAAAAATTCGTATTAGGGGCGTGAATAAAAATGAACGTTATAATATATGTTTGAAAATAGAACAAAAATTAAAAGCCGAATTGGTGTATCAGATAGGTTTCATTAAAGTTTTTTATAGATCTAAACCAGAAAATTAATTTATATTTTAAAAAATAATAACCTAAATGCTACTTTTTATATTTGCTTGATTAAGTAAAGCATTAATATTCTTTCTAAAATTAAAAAAACCTTTTGTTGCGTGTGGGAAAGCATTGGCGTCCCATTCTCTCAAATAAAAAGTGAAATTTATATCAAAATCTTTAATTTGATTTAAGAATTCATTTTTATAAAATATTTTATTTCCAACCGATTCATAAGGTAAAATCAAATTTTTTATTCTTTTATCTTTTAGCCATTTGTAAATATCCTGGAAATTATTTACAGATAGAATGTCTTGCTCTTTATTCCTAATATCCTCAAATAATTTTTTTTGAAAATTGTTAATTAAAATATTTTTATGCTTGTTAGAAAATAAACAGCAATCATAAACTATTTCTTTTTCCTTTAATAGTTGATGTAAAGACAGATCATTGTTATTTAAAATCACACCTAAATTTTCATGTTTTTTTAGAATGTTTTCATCATATCTATTAAAATTTTTTGGTTTTCTTTTTGTAATATTTTTATCGTTTAAAATATAATTTTCTTTTAATTGATTTCGTGGATAAAACCTTTCATTGGTAAAGAATTTTATATTATCTGCTTTAGCAATATAGGGTTTTCCAATCGTTTGTGACCCAGCAACCCATCTCCATCCTAGCGTGTTTGAAGCTGGACAATAATCAAGAAGATTATTTTTAAAAAAATTTGCTCCAGATTGCCAGCTATAACCTAAAGTAAAAATCCAAATACTAGCAAACCACATACGTGAATGATTATGAAGATATCCAGTATCTAATAATTCTTCTTTCCAATGTTCAAAACATTTTATTCCTGTTTTTTTTGGGATATTTTGATCTTTGTCATAGGCTTTATACTCATCATAAATCCATGGATGACTTTCAAGCCAACCTTTCCAATATGTTCTCCAAAAAATCTCTTCTATGAACTTTTCTATGTTATTAATTTTATGATCTTTTAGGACTATCCTTAAAACCTCATTTTCAGTTATAAATCTTCTTCTTAGATAGGGAGAAATTTTTGAAACATTATAATGAGGTGGCCCATAATCAAAATTTCTATTTGAAGTATAATTATGAAGTTCACCCTGACTAAAATTAATCAAATTTGTTATCACTTCTGACTTTGTAAATGAAAATTGTGTCATTTAATTTTCATGATGTTTGAATTATAAAATATGAACATATCAAAACTATTACTACAATTAGTGTTAACATGCGTCTTAAAGGTAAATACCAATTAGGAAATGATAAATATTTATTAAATATTTCATCGACTAGCTGACATAGAAAAAAACCTATAGAAAGCATTAATAGACTCAAATTATTATTAATTGATAAAACTATAATCCCTAACATAGAAGGGAAAACAGACCAAACGATAATAAAAAATTTTATTTTTTCAGGAATAAAATTTTTTGGGGTTAAATTCAACATAGCTCCCCAATATATTGCACCTAAAAAGGTGAATATGATAGATCCATAATATTTTGGTAGATTTACTAAAAAGAATAAATTATTTTTATTAATCAATAAATCCAATAAGCCTATTATAAATGGAAACAAGCCTAAAATACTTATAATAATAAATAGTTTTTCACTTTTATTCATTATATTGTCATTTTCATTATTTTCATAATTAAATTACCTTTTAAATCATTTAGATTTCCTAAACATCATGATAGGTTGGATATATTTATTTACAGTTATACCTAATGAAAACATGTACAGTTTGTAAAAATAATAAAATAGAATTTTTTCTAAATGTAGAAGGTTTAGATTATTGGCAATGCGCTCTCTGTAAAGCAACTATGCTTGACCCTATTAAATTTATTTCTAGTAATAAAGAAAAAAAACATTATTTGAAACATAATAATCAAATTAATGATATTCGTTATAGAATTTTTCTGTCTAATCTTATTGAACCACTTAAAGAGAAAATTTATATTAATGATATGGGTTTGGATTATGGATGTGGTTATGCTCCAGCATTAGCAGATATTTTGAAGAAAGATGGTTTTAACGTTGAGGTATACGATCCTTTTTTTTTTACAAATGAAAATATTTTTTCTAGAAAATTTAATTTTATTACTTGTTCAGAAGTTGTTGAACATTTCTTTAAACCTTATGAAGAGTTTAACAAGATTGATAGTTTGCTAGCCACAAACTCCTGGCTTGCTATCATGACATCATTTATGACTGAAGATTACTTATTTAAAAATTGGCATTACAGAAGAGATCCAACTCATGTAGTTTTTTATAAAAAAATAACTTTCAAAATCATAGCAAATCAAAGGAACTGGAAAATTAATTTTCCATCAAAGAATATAGTTTTATTTAACAAAAAATAATCGTAAATAAATTTATATATGTTATTACAAATGTTAATCCATCGAATGGTATTGTTTATGAATAAATTTAGAATTAAGACTTCTTGTGGTATTGACAAGTATAACAAACTTAAAAGAAATAAAACTTTTACAGGAAAATTGCGTTTACTTTGGTTTAATTTTTTTGCAATAATTAGAGATTTAAATAAATAATGTCAAAAATGAAAAGGGAAGAAATTATTCTTTTTGATGGAGATGACTATCTTTTCAAACATTATTTAACAAACTGTAATATTTATTTTGAATACGGTGTTGGCGCATCAACTCGCTGGGTCTTAGAAAATACGATATCAAAAATAATTTCTGTTGATACAGACAAGAAATGGATAAACACTATTAATTTTTCTAATCAAAGTTCCAGGATTAAATTAAATTGGGTTAATCTAGGAGATTTAGGAAATTGGGGGAGGCCTAAATCTTACAAATATAGGGACCAGTTTATTGATTATATTAGCAATGTTTGGAGTTTTAATGAAAAAGCAGATGTGATTCTAATAGATGGAAGGTTCAGAGTAGCTTGTTTCCTTTATAGTTTAATTAATGCAAAAATTAACAGCATAATTATCTTTGATGATTATAATAACAGGCCTTATTATCACATCATTGAAGAAGTTGTACCTATTTACAAGATTTGTGGACGTCAAGCAGTCTTTAGAGTACCAAAGAATATGAATCGAAGCTTGGCAGAGAATATACTTAATAAATTTTTATATGTTTTCGATTAATATCTTAGATTTTTACTCAGTGCTTTATTAATTTCTTTTGGCTGCCAATTATATTCGCCCAAATTTCTAAAGTTAAAAGTTAGATAAATAGAATCTTCTGGAACTAAATCTCTATCTACAACTCCACCGGTACTTTTATATTGAAACAAAATGGTAAGACAGTTTCCAAACATATAGCCTGAGCCAGTATACTCTAACCCTAGAGTTTCTGAAATAATTTCTTCTTTGTCATTATTTAAGTCATAGGTTCTAGAATAAGTAGTTTTCCAGTTTAAAAAGTTTTTAGATAGTCCTAATTTTAATTCTTCCCGGTCAATATTATTAGAAATAAATTCTCCATCAACTGATTTATGGTTTGCTGAATAGCTCCATCCATTAAAAGACCCATTAAAATTAAAGTCTGATGTATCCGATTTAAAATCATGATGATTATATAAGGAAAACCATGAAAATTTATACATTTCACTTGGATTCCAGTCTATTGAGTTGATAATGTGTGACTGTCTATCTTCATTAGCCAAAGTAACATTTTTTTGGGTGCCACTAACTTTTTGACTTTGTCCAATAAAAAAATTTATATCACCTAAGTTTTCAGTCATAACTAGTGATGTAATACCCAGATTTAGTCGGTCATTTGCTTGAATATTATCTCTTCCTTGGAATTGATTGTTTAAAAATAAGTTAGCCTGATCTAAGCTAAATCCTGCCGAGTCTCTATTTGGAACTTCATCAGTTCTATCAGAAGAAAATACTGAGCTAAATTGAATTTTAGGCTCTATTAAAAAGCTTGTTGCTTCATTCATTAAAATATATTGATCACTTGCTGAAATAGAAAAACCTGAAGAGATTCTATCAATGTATCTATTTTCGTTACTATCAGTTGAAGGCCTTCCTTGAATAGAATATAAATCTAATCCGATATTTGCATCTGCTTCTAAAGTAATATTCGTTAAATTTAACTTTTTATTGATTTTGCCAAATCCAGACCATCTTTTAACATCATAACTTTCGTCATTATAAATAGAGTGAGCATTAAACTTAATGTCGTAATTATATTTTTTGTTACTATTAAAAATGTGGTGTGATATTGATGGAGCTAATACTGGTTCATTATTACTACTTTTTTCATCTAGATTTTGAATATTATAGATTTCAATAAATGAAAGTGAGTTTTCATTTATTTTTTCTAACTCTAAATAACTTTTATATTTTGAGTCTCCATCAAAACCATATCGCCTCATAAAAGTTTCTTGATCTGCATACTTAGCCCCAAGGTTCATAGTCCAGTTATTTTTGAGATTAGATGATGCCTTCAGATTAACACCAAATACGTTATCTCCATTAGATTTATTAGTATCTAAGTTTCCTTTAAAAATATTTGCTTCAAGTGTTGTTTTTTCGTATTCCTTTCTAATATTTAATTGGTCAGTATGTCCTGTTTTTCCATTTTGGTGAGACGTAAATGTCATATCCCAAGTAGGATCATTTTCTGGTGCAAAATAATATGGAATTTTCATATGGAATCTATTTTGTTTTGAATAACCATAAACGGGTGTTAAAAAACCTGAGCGTCTTTTTATAGTCCAATCTGGAAAACTTAAATATGGAAGATAATAAACAGGCAATGAAAATATTTTCATTACAGGATGTTTTAGGTAAATAGTTTGTGTTTTTGGATCATGTTTTATTAGCTTAGATTCCAGCCTCCATATTGGTGTTTCATCTTTTTTTAAATCACATTCACAAGCAGTATATGTACCTTCACGAAAAAAACTTTCACCAAAATCATTTTTATCAAATTTATTAGCGCTAACATTTGATTTATCAACTAATTTTCCAAAAAGTGGTATAGCAATGACAGATTTGAATTCATTTGTTAAAATAGCTTCATCTGTTTCATAGATAGAGCCATCTTTTTCTGTTAATACAACATTACCAACAGCAATAGCTTTATCGGAGTTTTGATTATATGTAACTTTGTCAGCATTAATTTTTCTTGAATCATTGATGATCACAACATTACCTGATGCAGTCACAATTTTATTTTTCTCATCTACCTCTATGTTATCGCTTGAGAATTTAACTTCATCACTATTTGATGATAAACTTTTATCCTTTTGGCCAAAGGCCTCAACAGAAATAAAAAATATTAAAATATAAAATATCTTAAAAATTTTCATTTTTTTCCTTATATGTTTAATAAAACTTACTACTTGATAGTTTAATTCAAATTATTAAATTTTAAAATAAAACTTTCCCAGGATTCATAATTCCTTTTGGGTCTAGTTGATTTTTTATAATCTTCATAAGAGAATAGGCAACATCATTTTTGTGAGTTTTTAAATTATTTTTCTTTAACTGCCCAATTCCATGTTCAGCAGAAAAAGATCCATTATATTTATGGACAATCTCATAAAGCTTATTAGTTAAATTTTGGCTTTCACCCTCAAATCCATCTGGTAATGATCCATTCCCAAAAATATTATAATGAAGATTGCCGTCACCTAAGTGTCCAAAATATATAGTCCTTAATTCTGGTAAAAAATTTGAGATCATATTTTGTGCATCTTTGTGAAAATCGTCTATAGATTCGACAGGAAGAGAAATATCATGTTTTAAACATTTAATTAAGTTAGATTTTTCAAGTTCTTTTTTTTCAGACTCAGCAGCGGCTTCTCTGATTGACCATAATGATTTACTTTGATTTTCATTTTTACAAATAGTTGCATCAGATATTATGTTTTTTTCAAAACATTCTTCCAATACATTCTCAATTGTTTTGATTATAGGGATTTCTCCTTCTTCATTTGGAAAAGTATCATCCTTAGAATAACTAGAAATATCTATCAAAACACCCATCTCAGGAGTTTTCTCTAAAGGTAAATTAATTTTTTCTATATTATTTTTAGCAACCTCCCAGAAAACTTTTGGCATAAGTTCAAATGATTCAATTCTGTCTGGAAAATAAGACTTGAATACATTAAGCAATTTTATAGCATTAGATATTCTATCTGCTTCTACAAATAATGTAGAGATCATTTTTGGCAATTGAAAAAGTTTCAAAGTAGCTGCAGTTATTACCCCAAGAGTACCTTCTGCTCCAATAAAAATATTTTTTAAATCATAACCAGTATTATCTTTTTTGAGTTCTGAAAGTAGATTCATTATTTTACCGTCTGGTAAAACCACTTCTAAACCAAGGCAAAGTTCTCTTGTATTACCATATTTTAAAACATTAACGCCACCAGCATTTGTTGATAAATTCCCACCAATCATGCATGACCCTTTAGCACCTAAACTTAGTGGAAAAAACAAATTTTCATTCTCTACTATCTCGTGAATTTGAGATAGTACCATACCGGACTCAACAGTAATAGTTTGAGCAGCTTTATTAAATTGTCGAACATTATTCATTTTCTCTAATGAGATAATGATAGATCTTCCGCTGTTGTCTGGAGTTGCTGCCCCACAGAGGCTTGTGTTTCCTCCTTGAGGAACAACATCAACATTATTCTCATGGGCAAATCTTAAAATAGCTGAAACTTCTTCTGTATTAATAGGTTTTAATATAGCTGCAGCCTGTCCTTTATATTGTCCTCGCCAGTCATTCACGTATTTGCTATGATCATCTTTATTGAATAAAGGTGGGTATTTTAGATTAAGCGTTCTGAGATCAATATCTAAAAGTGTTTGTTGCATTTTTTTCCTAAATAATATTTTAAGTTTTATAAGAAGCTCTTTTCAAGCGATCATTTATAGCAATTCCTACACCTTTGTTGGGTATTGGCATTACTTGAATATTTTCAACACCACAAGAGTCTAGGTAACGCAACCCTGAAAATAGCAAATAACATGCTTGAATTAAATTTTTATTAGGACTCAAATTAAACAGATTTTGTTTTTTCTGCAACGACTTTGGAGTATTCCCAAAAATTAACCAGCCACTATTTTTCATATTAGATTTTTGATTTAAATGGACATTTGCATTTGGTGAGTAGTGACTTTTTAATAGTCCAGGAGAAATCATCTCTTCATTGCTTCTAATATCTAAGACTTTAGTTTTTAGAGCATTATAAATCATCTCAGCAGTTATATAGCCGTGTCGGAGTATAATTGGGTTATCTCCGCGACAATCAACTACAGTAGATTCAATTCCAACTTCACAAGACCCGTAATCAATTATTTTAGAAAGCTTCCAACCATCACCTTTAAATTCTGGTCCAAAATCATCAATAACATGTTTAGCAGTTGTTGGACTTACACCGCCAGACTTATTTGCACTAGGAGCTAATATAGGGATCTTAACTCTTTCTAGCAAATCAAGTGCTACGGGGTGAGATGGTACTCTAATTCCAAGACTACTTTTACCTTGTGATAATAGATTTGATTTATCATTTTTTTTTGTTTGCAATATTATGGTCAGTGGACCTGGCCAGAATCTATTAGTTAATCTATTTGCAAGATCTGTAAATTGAACATATTTTTTAGCTTCGTTTTTATTATATGTATGAGCTATCAAAGGATTGCTTAATGGACGATCTTTAGCAGAGTATATGCTTTTAATTGCTTTTTTACTATTTCCTATTGCCCCAATCCCATAGACGGTCTCAGTAGGAAATGCTACTAGTTCTTTTTTATTTAAAGCATTAGATGCTAGGGTTAGATCGATTTCATATTTTTTGTTATTTGTATTACTTAGATTTAATAGAAACTTACATGGTAGATTATTAGTAAGACCATATGCTAAGAAATTTTCATTTTTGAAATTTTCTTTACCATATCTCATTTCCAAACCTGAATTGGAAATAATATTTCCGCCAGCGGCTTTAAGAATACTATGCCCAGCTGCGATGTCCCACTCCATAGTTGGAGAAGTACGAGGATAAAAATCTACTTGACCTTCAGCTAAATAACAAAACTTTATACTAGATCCAATATCTCGATCTGAAACAGGATTAACAAAAGAAATCCAATTATCTAATTCTATTGATCTATGATTTAAGCTGCTTAAAATTTTTAGATTACTGTAATCAATGTGATTACATTGTATTTGCTGAGAACTTTCAAATTCGTCGTCTTTTTCTAATTTCCATGCCTTACCTTTGAAGTTATACCAAATATTACCAGTGTAAGGTTGTGATATTAATCCAAATATGGGTAAATTATTTTTTATAAGAGCAAAATTTACAGTGAAATTTGGCATCTTATTTATAAACTCTTTGGTACCATCGATTGGATCAATTAACCAAAAAACATCATTATTTCGGAAGAATTTCTGAGATCTCTCAAATTCTTCACTAACAATTTTTGCCTTTGGAAAAAGTTTTTTTATCCCATTAACCGCTATTTGATTAACTTCAAGATCTGCTTGAGTAAGTGGAGAGTTGTCATTTTTGTACTTTACCTGATTGAAACTAAGATTTTGAAAATGTAACATTGCACATTCATTACATTTCCTTGCTAAATCAATTAAGTGAAAAAGTTTTTTTAAACTAATCATAACATATAGCTTGCTTTTTCTACTTTTACTTTATTGTAAAAGTGCCATAAAAATAGGGCTGCTGCCGCCCTATGAGGCTTCCACATACTTCCAATTTTTTCCATCTCTTTTTCATTTGGTCTTGTTTCTAAACCTTTTAATAGTTTAACAGCTTCTTGCAGGGCTAAGTCAGCAGATGGCCAAGCATTTGTATCTTGCAGAGCAAATATTTTGTAATTATTAATTGTCCAATGTCCAATTCCTTTAATTTTTATCAATAAATTTGTAACCTCATCACTATTTTGCTTATTAAGATAATCAAAATTAATTTCATTTTTAATTACTAATATTGCTAAATTTTTTAGATAAAATGATTTTTGAGAAGATAACCCATAAAGCTTTAATTGTTCTATGCTGGCCTCAGACATTTCCTTTTCATTTAACATACCATCTTTTTTTAATTTATCGCTCAGAGATTTTGCTACACTAGTTGAAATTTGTTGTCCAATTATAATCTTAGCAAGGCTCTCAAAACCTTCCTTGATTGTACGATTAAGGGGCAAACCAAATTGTTCAAAAACTTTTTTAAAGCTTTCATCAATTTTAATAATACTGTAGAATGAATTATTCATATTGGTATTCCATCTTAAATTCATTCTTAACCTTTCAATTTAACTTTAAGCGTTGATTATATAAATGTATCAAACAGATCAAGAAAAAGATAATCAAGTAAAAGTCTGGGATCTTTCTTTAAGAGTATTCCACTTTATTCTAATAATTCTTATCATAGGCTCTTATATCTCAGCTAAATTAGATTTGTTAAATATACATCAATATTTTGGTGTATCTATTTTAGGTTTAATCTTTTTTAGAATTTTATGGGGATTTATTGGAAGTTATTATTCAAAATTTGAAAGTTTTAATATATCTATAAAAGGAGCATTCACGCAGTTTTCAAAAAAAAATCAAAATAAATCAATAAGAACGCCTCTTGGTAGTTTCTCAACTTTAACTTTTATTATTGTCCTAATTGGATTATCCATTTCAGGGTTGTTTTCAAGTGATGATGTTTTATACGATGCACCACTTGCTCATTTGGTGTCTAACTATGTATATTTCTGGACAGATATTCATAATTTACTTCACTTTTTTTTATATTTTTTGGTAGGAACTCATATTTTGGCTATTTTATACTATCAAATTATAAAAAAACATAAAATTATACAAAGAATGACTGATGGATATACGAGAATAAACCAAAAAAATGTGAGATCCATTAATGAAAAAACATCAAAAGGTATAATGTTAATATCTATTTTTATTTTAACACCAATTTTAATTTTGAGTTATTTTTAGATACTTTATCCTATGTCTGCTTTGTATCCTACTGACTCAATTCCTGAAACTGCAGCAATTTCGTCATTATCTGACGTGTCACCGGAAATTCCTAGAGATCCTACAACGTTATTACTTTTGTCTCTTATTAATACACCTCCTGGAACAGGAACTAAAGCCCCATTTGTAAGAGCGTTTACAGAGTTTATAAAATAAGCTTGTTGTTCTGCTCTATTAAACAAAGCTCTTGAACCCATACCCATCTGAAATGCACCATTAGCCTTTCCATGAGCTATTTGAAAACGTAAACTACTAATTCCGTCTTCACCAGAACAGGCCTTTATTGCTCCACGGTGATCTAAAAGAACAACCATAATAGGATTAATTTTTATTTCTCTTGCTTTACTGATTGCATTTTTGATAATTAGATCTGCTTTTTCTAATGATATTTGCTCTAAAACAATTTCAGACATTGTAAAACTCCATTCTTAAAACTTTAGTATTCAATAATATAATATTTTAACGTATATTCTAATTTATTTGATTTGTGTTATTTTTTTTTAAATCTTTGGAATAAATGAATATAATGTGTCCTAAATTAGATTATCAAGATTTTTTAAAGTCTAATGAAAATACAATTAGAAATTATGATATTTATATTGTAGTTGCATTTTATAAATTTTTTGATGCAAGCAATCTGTTTGATCTACAAACCTTATTGAATTCAATTTTATCTAGAACAGAGATTAAAGGTACTATTCTGTTAGCTAATGAAGGGATAAATGGGACTATTTCTGGCAAAAAAAATGAAATATCAGAAGCTTTAGAAAGTATTTGGAAGATTGAAAATTTAACCGATCTCAAGCCTAAATTTTCTTTGGCCCCTAAAAATCCATTCTTTAGGATGAAAATTAAATTTAAAAAAGAAATTGTAACTTTAGGAATAAAAGATATTTCACCAAATTATACAGTAGGGAAATATATTGAACCTGAAAAATGGAATGAATTAATTTCAGATGAAAATCTATTGTTAATAGATACAAGAAATGATTATGAAGTATCTATTGGGACTTTTGAGAACGCTTTAAATCCAAATATCAAAAACTTTAGAGAATTTCCAAAGTGGGTATCTGAAAACCTATTAAAAAAAGATCCTGAAATTAAAAATAAAAAAATTGCAATGTTTTGTACCGGAGGTATTAGATGTGAAAAGTCTACCTCATATTTAAAATCAATGGGCTTTAAAGATGTTTTTCATTTAAAAGGAGGTATATTAAAATATCTTGAAAAAATTCCTGAGAAACATAGTAAATGGAATGGTAGTTGTTTTGTTTTTGATTATAGAGTTTCTGTTCAACACAATTTAAAATTAGGTAATTATGACATGTGTTTTGCCTGCAGAATGCCTATCAATGAAAAGGATAAAAAACATAAATTTTTTGTGCAGGGTGTAAGTTGTCATCACTGTTATAATTTTTCTAATAAAAAACAAAAACAAAAATTTAAAGAACGTCAAAAACAAATTAAATTATCAAAATTAAAAAATGAATCTCATATTGGTATCCCAAATATTAAAAGTAAAATAACAAACTCTAATTAAATAAGGTATTTACTGTTTCAGGTGGTCGTCCAAGTACTGACTTAACTAACAAACCATCAGTGTATTTAGTAATTAATGGTCTTTGTAATAAGATAGGGTTTTCAATAATAAGTTTCTTAATTTCATTCTTATTTAGTTCTATTTTATTTAGATTTAAGTTTTTAAAAGTAGTTTCATTTTTTCTTATCAAATCATCTTTTGGAATATTTTTTGAATTTAATATTGACGATAGTACATTTTCATCAATTCCGATCTCTAAATATCTTATAATTTTGTAACTTTCAGTTCTCAACTTTAGTAGTTCCAATGCTTTTCTTGATTTTGAACATCTTGAATTGTGGTATATTTGATAAAAGCTTTGTCTCATAATAATCCACCATTACCCATATAATTAATATTATTATTAGAGATACCTAATCCACAAAAAATTCGCCATAATATCCAATCCACTCCATTTTCTTTTGGGGAACGAGCACAACCAGGCATACCTATAAAAGAGATTATTTTGTTTCTATTTCTAATCTCTCCTAAGAGTATCAAATTTCCAGGTTCAACAGGCATTCCTAAACGTAAAATTTTTCCGTTATTTTTTTTCAAAGATTTTGGGACAACGTCATTTTTATCACATATAGCGGATGCTCCAAAAACTAAAATTAAGTCTGCATTTTCGTCAACACTCTCATGTATTTTCAATGATAATGATTTAATTTCATGATTACACTTCTTTTCTAAGATGCTAGTAACACCACAATTAAGTAACCTTTTTTTTGTAGTAACTACAGTTTTTTCCAGAACTTTTTCAAGGGTATTTTGATTACGACTTTGAATTAAGTGAACATTTTTTTTTAGGAAAGGTAAGACCTTAAAACAATTATTTGATGCTTTAATTATTTGTTTTAATACTTCTTTATTTATTGCAAAAGGGATGGCTTTTATAGATGCAATTACTTGGTTTTTTTTGACATATGAATAAGGCTTTAAACTTGCAACTCCAATTTCATCCGTTACTGAGTTTATTAAAAATAACTGTTCATGATCAAATACCAACAATCCATTGATATTTGATATTATGTTACATCTCCCTTGTTTTGGATCTTTGATAGTTAAATAAGATTGCTCATTATTTAGAATATTTTTTGAAATTTCATAAACTGCTTTATTTTCTTCTACGTCATCTTTACCAAGTTTGGCACAAGTTACTAATTTAATATCATTTTTTAATAACAAATTGATCAAATTTTCATTTATTATTGTTCCTTTTTTAACCTTAATTATGTCTTTGTTTTCACGTAATACTAATGAAGATGCCAAGATGCCATTCAGTGATGATTCTGTTTTAATTTCTCCAAATATCATTATTTGCCTTAAAATAAAATTATTAGGGTAATATACATATATTAATTTCTAAAAAATGTTAATAATTTTGGTTCTAAAACATAATAATTCTTGACGATAGGAGGTTCAAAGGATATTTAACACAATTAAAGTGTATGGGGCTGTAGCTCAATTGGGAGAGCGCCTGCTTTGCAAGCAGGAGGTCGTCGGTTCGATCCCGTCCAGCTCCACCATATACTTATTATTTTAATATGATTTTTTATCAGAAAGTTCATTATGGCAGTACCAAAAAGTAAAATAACAAGATCAAGAAGAGGTATGAGACGTTCTCATGATTCTCTAAACCCTGATGCATTTGTTGAAAGTAAAGATACAGGTGAATTACACAGACCGCATCATATCGACCTTAAGACTGGCATGTATAATGGAAAGCAAGTTTTAAAAGTTAAATCAAAAGTTTAGTTCTGCTTTATCATATAAGTATCCATAAGGTGTAAAATGTCGATAAAAAAAAATAATGATGAAAAAAAAGAAGCTTTAACTGCTAGACCAAATTTATCAAAAAAAATAAAAGTTTATAAAGACCCTTTATTTAACATTGGCGATATTGTTAAGCATCGTATTTACCCATTTAGAGGGGTAATAGTTGATGTTGATCCTGAATTCTCTAATACGGAGGAATGGTACCAATCTATACCCGCTGAAATACGACCATCTCGAGAACAACCATACTACCATCTCATGGCAGAAAATACAGAAACGTTCTATACTGCATATGTTTCTCAACAAAATTTGGTTAGTGATGGTGAAAATGGCCCTTTGGAACACCCTGATTTAGAAGAAATTTTTAGTGGGGTGGATCACGGGAAATATCAATTGAGAAATGAGGTTAGAAATTAATTTTTTCTAATTTAATCTTTAATTAGTACTATTAATGTACTATATGTTAAAAATGATAAAACTTAATAAAATGACTGATTATGCTGTTGTTTGTCTTGGAATGTTATCACGTAAATCAGGATACCCAATGTCAGCTTCAGAATTATCAAAAGAAACTGGTTTAACATTGTACACAGTTCAAAAAATCTTAAAAATTATTGTATCCAAAAGTGACCTAATTAGTGCCCATCGTGGAGCTTTAGGCGGATATGTTCTTAATAGAAAATCTTCGGAAATATCTGTGGTTGAAATTATAGAAGCATTAGAAGGACCTATTACTTTGACTGCATGTGTTGAGAATTCAGAGAATCTTTGTGAAGCGAGTAATATTTGCTTTTTAGGAGGAAAGTGGAATAAGGTTAATGATGTCATCAGAAAAACACTTAACGATATTTCTTTAAATGATCTACTTAATTTTGGAAACCCTTTTATTACTGAGGGTAAAAAAGAAGTTGTAGTTAGTACAATTAATTAAAAGGAATTTAAATGGTAGCCACCCAAGAAACAATTGATAAAGTAAAAGAAGTTACTAGCTCTTACAAATATGGTTTTGTAACAGAACTTGAAGCCGAAAAAGCACCATTAGGTTTAAGTGAAGAAATTGTAAAATTTATATCCAACAAGAAAAAAGAGCCTAAATGGTTGTTAGACTGGAGATTAAAGGCTTACAAAAAATGGCTAACTATGGTTGAACCTAATTGGGCCATGGTTAATTTTCCAAAAATAGATTTTCAAGATATTTATTATTATTCAGCACCAAAGACTAAGCCTAAATTGAATAGTCTTGATGAGGTGGATCCTGAGTTATTGAAGACTTACGAAAAACTAGGCATACCAATAAAAGAGCAGGAAGCTTTAGCAGGTGTTGCCGTTGACTACGTTTTTGATTCAGTTTCAGTTGCAACGACTTTTAGAGAAAAACTTGCAGATGAAGGTATTATTTTTTGTCCAATATCAGAAGCAGTTCAAAATTATCCAGATCTTGTAAAAAAATATATTGGATCTGTTATACCTATAGGTGATAATTATTATGCCGCTCTTAATTCTGCAGTTTTTACAGACGGATCATTTGTATTTGTTCCTAAGGGCGTAAAATGTCCAATGGAGTTATCAACCTACTTTAGGATAAATGAACAAAATTCTGGTCAATTTGAAAGAACTCTAATTATAGTTGAAGATAATGCTTATGTTTCATATTTAGAAGGTTGTACTGCCCCGCAAAGAGATGAAAATCAGTTGCACGCTGCTGTTGTGGAATTAGTTGCTATGGATGATGCAGAGATTAAATATTCAACAGTTCAAAATTGGTATCCAGGTGACAAAGATGGAAAAGGTGGAATATATAATTTTGTTACCAAAAGGGGTAATTGTCTTGGTAAAAGATCAAAAATATCATGGACACAAGTTGAAACCGGATCAGCGATAACATGGAAATATCCATCTTGTGTCCTCAAAGGAGACAATTCAGTTGGAGAATTTTATTCTGTAGCTGTGGCAAATAACGCTCAACAGGCTGATACTGGAACTAAAATGATCCATATAGGCAAAAATACTAAATCTACAATTATTTCAAAAGGAATTTCAGCAGGCAAAGCTCAGAATACTTATAGAGGTCAAGTTCAAATTCAAAAAAATGCTATGGGTTCCAGGAATTTTACACAATGCGATTCTTTGTTAATTGGTGATCAGTGCGGAGCTCATACTGTTCCTTATATAAATCAACATACTCCATCTGCAAGAGTTGAACATGAAGCTACTACCTCGAAGATATCGGAAGATCAACTTTTTTACTGTCTTCAAAGGGGCTTAGATAGTGAACAAGCTACATCATTAATTGTAAATGGTTTTTGTAAAGAAGTAATGAAAGAGTTGCCAATGGAGTTTGCAGTAGAAGCCCAAAAACTAATCGGAATAAGTTTAGAGGGTTCTGTAGGTTAACCGAACTAATAAACTATTTTAAATGGAATTGATATGTCATTACTTGAAATCAAAAATGCTCATCTAAAACTTGATGATAAAAATATTCTCAACGGGGTTTCTTTATCAGTTAACAAAGGAGAAGTTCACGCCATCATGGGACCTAACGGTTCGGGTAAAAGTACTTTATCTTATATGTTAGCAGGACGAGATGGATATGAGTTAGAAAAAGGGGAAATTTTATTAGATGGAATTTCTTTATCAGAAATGGAAGCAGATGAAAGAGCAAGATCTGGTTTGTTTCTGGCTTTTCAATATCCTGTTGAATTGCCTGGTGTTGGAGGAATGAGTTTTTTAAGAGAGGCGGTTAACTCAAGAAGGAAGTTTTTAGGCGAAGAGGAACTCGATCATTTAGCTTTTGTTAAGGAAGCAAGGAATGAAGCTTCAAAAATGTATGTCAAAGACGAAATGTTAAAAAGAGCTGTAAATGTCGGATTTTCTGGTGGAGAAAAAAAACGGTTTGAGATTTTACAAATGGCAATGTTAAAACCAACAGTTTCTATTTTGGATGAAACTGACTCAGGTCTTGATGTTGATGCTCTCAAAATAGTTTCTGATGGTGTTAATGCACAGAGAAATAGTGATAATGCAATTGTTGTTATTACACACTATCAAAGGTTATTAGATTATATTGTTCCCGATTTTGTTCATATTTTGTCTGACGGTGTCATTATCAAGTCAGGTGGCCCAGAATTAGCTCTAGAAGTTGAAAAAAATGGTTACTCAGGTTTAATTAATGCAGCATAGTATTAAAGACGATTATATCAATTCTATTAAAAATTATACTAATCAGTTTGAAGACACGAACTTTAGAAGAATAGCATGTAATGATTTTAAAAATTGGCCTAGTCCTCGAGAAGAAACATGGAGATTAAGTAGATTAGGATCTTTATCTAGAAAAAAAATCAAGCCTATAAATCCTAATTTAAAAAAGAACAATAATAATATATCAAACCTTATTGGATCAACAATTATTCAATTTATTGATGGTGCTTATCGAGAAGATTTATCCTCTAAATTGCCTTCAGGGATTAATTTGTCAGTTCTTAGTGATAGTGAAAGTTTAAAGTATTTGCAAAAAATAAAAAAAAGTAATTTAAGTGATCATCCCTCTACAAATGTTTCATTATCTTGCACTCCGTCAATAATAAAATTAACAGTATCAAAAGACATAAAAGTAAAAAATTTTCTTGAAATTATATATGAAGGTGGTGAAGACAGCAAATCAGTTCATCCAGTCTTATATTTAGAATTGGAAGAGAATAGTAGTTTATATTTAATTGAACGATTTAATCATTTAACTTCATTGGTAATGCCATTGCAACTTATTGAATTAAGAAATAAAGCTTCTTTAAATTCTATAAAAATATTTAACGATAATGAAAAAACATATAATTTATCTGCTAATTGTGTTTATTTGTCTAAAGAATCTTATTTAAATTCGTTTTCCTTGATAAAAGGTGGAATTTTTACTCGTTCAGAAACACATGCTTATTTAAATGGTTGCAATGCAAAATTAAACCTTAACGGTGTCTATATATCTTGTAACAAACAGCATCACGATCTAACTACAGCAATTTATCACGATGTACCAGATTGTACTTCTAAACAAATTGTAAGAGGTGTCCTTGGTGGAAAATCAACAGGTGTTTTCCAAGGTAAGGTTAGAGTTGCACAAGATGCTCAAAGAACTGATGGCCAACAAATGAGTAGAGCTATTTTACTATCTGATACTGCAAGTGCTAATGCTAAACCTGAATTAGAAATTTATGCTGATGATGTGATTTGCGCGCATGGTGCCACAGTTGGCGAATTAGATGATGATCAACTATTTTATCTCAATAGTAGAGGCGTTCCTATGGATAAGTCACGGGAAATACTTATTAAAGCCTTTTTAGAAGATATGATCAATCAATCTGTCGATATTTCATTACATGATTTTGTGTTTAAAGAAGCAGAATTAGCCTTATCCTCAATTATAACCAAAGAAATATTATAAAATGAAACCTTACGACTTACAGCAAATTAGAGGCCAATTCCCAGCTTTAAATAGACAAGTTTGGAATAAACCACTTGTATACCTTGACTCTGCTGCATCTATGCAAAAACCTAGAAAAGTTTTAGAAGCTATAAATAAAAATTATTCATATAATTACTCAAATGTTCACAGAGGTTTGCATAAATTGTCTGAAGAGGCCACTTCTAGTTATGAAGGTGCCAGAAAAAAAGTAGCCAATTTTATAAATTGTAATGAACAGGAAGTTGTTTTTACCTCAGGTGCTACAGCTGCAATAAATTTAGTTGCATATAGCTGGGGAATGAAAAATATATTGCCTGGAGATGAAATAATAATCACAATTGCAGAACATCATGCAAATATTGTACCTTGGCAACTTATTGCAGAACAGAAAGGTGCAAGTATTTTAGCCGCAGAGATTGACCCTAATATGGATTTTGACGCAGGTGTTATAAAAAAATTAGTTACTGATAAAACTAAGGTTGTTGCTTTCCCGCACGTGTCTAACGTTTTAGGAACCACCTTCCCAGTTAAGGAAATTTGTAAAATTGCTAAAGATTGTGGTGCAATGAGTATTGTTGATGGGTGCCAAGGTGTTATTCATGAAAAAGTAGATATGGTTGACTTAGGATGTGATTTTTATTGTTTTTCTGGTCATAAGTTGTATGGACCTACTGGTATTGGCATACTGTTTGGTAAATATAAAATATTAAAAGAAATGCCACCTTTTTTAGGTGGTGGAGATATGATAGATGTAGTTAGAATAGAAAAATCAACTTTTGCAGATCCTCCTCTTAGATTTGAAGCGGGCACACCACCTATTGTAGAAGCAATAGCTTTGGGAGAAGCAATTGATTGGGTTTTAGAAGTTGGTATTGATAAAATTGGGGCTCACGAAAAAAATATAATTGATTATGGGACCGCCTTATTAGATTCTATTGACGGCGTAAATGTTTTTGGAAAAGCCCCTAGTAAAACAGGTGTGATTTCCTTCACTATGGATTGTGCCCATTCACATGATATAGCAACAATTATTGACAGGGAGGGTATAGCTGTAAGAGCAGGCCACCATTGTGCGCAACCATTAATGGATGCATTTAATTTAGTATCTACAACCAGGGCTTCTGTTGGGGCATATTCAACAAAAGAAGACTTTGATAAATTAGCTCAGTCTCTAAATAAAGTAAAAAAGATCTTTGGTGTTTGAAATGAGTGATTCTGAAAACCTTCCTTTATCAGCATTTATGCCACATCATCCATCTTCTGATCCGCATGCCCCATTTACGGCTAAAGCTGGTAAAAAAAATAATATATGTACTAGAAAAATAGAACTTTCAGAGGTTAAAAAATGTATTGAAACTATTTATGATCCAGAAATACCAGTTAACATTTATGATTTAGGCCTTATTTATGATATTAATTTATTAGAAAATAATGATATTAAAATTAAAATGTCTCTCACAGCTCCAGGTTGTCCCGTCGCTGGAGAAATGCCTGGACAAGTTGCTGACACAATTGCGAAAATAGATGATGTAGGCTTAATTGAAGTCGAACTCGTATGGGAACCTGCCTGGACAAAGGATAGAATGAGTGAAGATGCAAAAATGGCTCTTGATATACATTAATTTTGAAGGAGTTTATAATGACTAATAAAAATAAGCCATTGTTAACCTTAACCGAAGCTGCCGCTAATAGGGTTAAAACACTAATGAAAGATACTAAATCAGAAGTAATAGGACTTCGGATTGGTATTAAAACTGCTGGTTGTTCAGGAATGAAATACAACGTTGAGTATGCCACAGAAATAAAACCCTTTGAAGAGAAAATTATTTCTAAAGACATTGTTATATGTATTGATCCAGCGGCAATTATGTTTTTAATTGGATCTGAGATGGATTATAAAGAACAAAAGTTTAGTTCAGGTTTTGAGTTTTCTAATCCAAATGAAATTGCCCGTTGCGGTTGTGGTGAAAGCTTTACCGTAGCTCAATAGCAATAAATTTAAAGGCTATCTTTCATGAAAAATGCTGATGCATTTTCTTCAAATACTAAAATTTTCACTCCCCTTAAAACACTAAAGGAACTGCTAAGATTTGTTGCACCTAAAGGCAATAAAGAAATGCCATTTAGGATATTCTTAGCATTTATTTTTTTATTTTTGGCAACAATAGTAACAGTTTATACACCATTTTTATATGGGAAAGCTGTAGATCTTGTATCCGAGGGAAAAGAAGTAAATTTAAATCTACTTTGGTTTGTTACAGGCTCTTACGCCTTAGCTAGGCTTGGACAAGTTTTTTTTGATGAAGCAAAAGAGTTCGTTTTTGCAAGAGTTGCTCAAAAAGCAGTAAGAGGCGCTGCATTAAAAGCTTTTCAGCATTTGCATAATTTGTCTCTTTCTTTTCATCTTAATAGGCAGACTGGCGGTTTAACAAGAGCTATTGATAGGGGATCTAAAGGGATAGAATTTTTATTAAGGTTCGCAGCTTTTGAAATTGTTCCTGTTTTAGTTGAATTAATAGCAGTAGGCATAGTTTTATGGGCAACATTCGGCTTGGCGTATGCAGCAGTCACTGTAACAACAGTAATAATTTATATTATTTATACAATAAAGGTAACTGAGTGGAGAATTGGAATTAGACGAAAAATGAATCTTGCTGACGAAAATGCATCTACAAAAGCCATAGATAGTTTGTTAAATTTTGAAACTGTAAAATATTTTAATTCTGAAAAAATAGAGGCGGATAGATTTGATAATGCAATGAAATCATATGAAGATTCTGCTGTTAAAGCTAGAGCTTCCTTATCAGTTGTTAATATTGGTCAAGGAGGAATAATTGCGATTGGACTCTTCCTAATTATGGGAATGGCTGGAGAAGACATTGCAAGTGAAAAAATGTCAATTGGAGATTTTGTAGTTGTAAATACTTTTTTGTTACAATTATATTTGCCCTTGAATTTTTTAGGTTTTGTTTACAGAGAGATCAGACAATCTTTATTAGACATTGGTAGGATGTTTGCTTTAGTTGATGAGGTGCCAGATATTGTCGACAAAGACAATGCTTATGATCTTGATGTACATAGCGGCAAAATAGAGTTTAAAAATATAAAATTTTCATTTGGAAATAGGGTAATTTTAAAAAACCTAAGTTTTGTTGTAAACCCAGGTCATAAAGTGGCGATAGTTGGTCCTACTGGAGCTGGCAAATCTACAATTTCAAAACTTCTATTTAGATTCTATGATCCTTCTTCTGGTATCATTTCGATAGATAACCAAAATATAAAAGATGTTACTCAAAGTTCATTAAGATCTAATATTGGAGTTGTTCCTCAGGATACAGTTTTATTCAACGATACTATAAAGTATAATATTGCTTATTCTAAGCCTGGAGCATCTATAGAAGAAATTAATAACGCAGCAAAACTATCATCTATTGACAGATTTATTGCTAACTTAGAAGTTGGGTATGACACGATTGTTGGTGAAAGAGGTCTGAAACTTTCAGGAGGAGAAAAGCAAAGAGTTGCCATAGCAAGAGCGCTTCTTAAAAATCCCAGAATTTTTATTTTTGATGAAGCAACGTCTGCTTTAGATTCAAAAACAGAAAAATCAATAGAGAAATCTCTCAAAAAATTATCTAATAAAAATACTACTCTAGTTATAGCTCATAGATTATCAACAATTATAGATGCTGATAAAATTATTGTTTTAGAGAACGGTATTATAGCAGAACAGGGAAGTCACAAAGAACTTATAAAGAAAAATGGCCTTTATGCAGAAATGTGGTTGAGACAACAAGAACAGTTGAACTAATTTATCCAATCGAAAATTGTTCTTTTAAATATTTATCTTCCATGCTGTTGGTCTTATCGTAAAGAATGCGCAGGTTAATATTATGTTTTTGAGAAATAAACACTTTTTCAATATTCTTTACTTCTTTAGCATCAGCGCTAGCGCTAACTGGGCGAAGTTTTGAGTTGATTATATTAAACTCAACCACAGATTTATTTTTAATTAATGCGCCTTTCCATCTTCTAGGCCTAAAAGGACTTATAGGAGTTAATGCCAGAAGTTCTGATCCAATTGGTAAGATTGGACCATGAGCAGAAAGATTATAAGCAGTAGATCCCACTGGTGTTGCGACCATAACTCCATCACAAGTTAACTCATTCAATCTTTCTGTATTATCAATCTTTATGGAGATTATTGCGCTTTGGTGAGTTCTTCTAAAAATAGCTACCTCATTAATAGCAAGTTCAATATGCTTTTTATTCTTAGAGTCAATCACTATCATTTCTAGAGGATGAACAATTATTTCATTTGCATCTTTTAATCGATCGATTAAATTTAACTTTTGAAATTCATTCATTAAAAAACCAATATTACCTCTGTTGAGTCCAAAAACAGGTATGTTGTATGTAATACTTTCTCTCATAGCAGCAAGCATCGCCCCGTCACCTCCAACTGCAACAATTACTTCTGCTTTAGAAAGCTCTACCTGTCCGTATAAATTAAGAAGTTCGTCCGCTACTACTTTAGCTTTTTTATTTTTTGCTATGTGAAAATGAATTTTCAAAGATTTTACCCTTTTTGTGGTATTCTTAATCATTTAAAGTTAAAACATCTTCATATTAAAGGGTGATCAAAATGAAAGCAATAGAAACAGCACTTAGCTTAACCCAAGCTTACAAATTAGGTATAGAAAGATTTGAAAAAATGCTTGGAGATGAATTTTCTAAAGCAATCGAATTAATGAATAAGACTAATGAGCATATAATAATTTGTGGCATGGGCAAGTCAGGCCTTGTTGGAAGAAAAATATCATCCACTCTCGCATCTACGGGAACACCAAGCATTTTTCTTCATCCTGCTGAGGCTATTCACGGTGACTTAGGAAAAGTTCAAAAAAAATCTATAGTATTATTGATTTCGTATTCTGGTGAAACAGAAGAAATTATTGCACTCATACCAGCATTTAAAAGACTTAATGTTACTATAGTTGCTCTTACAGGTGTAAAAGATTCAACTTTGGCATCTAAAGCAGATATTATTCTAGATACTTCTGTAGACAGAGAGGCTTGTCCATTAAATTTAGCTCCAACTACTTCTACAATGATAACTATGGTCTTAGGGGATGCTTTAGCAGTTTCATTAATGGAATTAAAAAATTTTAAGCAAGAGGATTTTGCATTAACCCATCCAGGCGGTTCATTAGGAAAGAGACTGCTTTCGTCGGTAAAAGATGAAATGAAGCAAAGTAACTTACCGTTTATTTGCCAAGATTCTAGCGTTCAAGATGTATTGGTTATAATGACTGAAGGGCGTCTTGGTCTAGCATTAGTTGGAACTAAAGAAAATTTAATTGGTGTTATTACAGACGGTGATATAAGAAGAGCTTTAATTGATAAAAGTAATTTTTCTGAATTAAAAGCAGCAGATTTAATGAATAAAAATCCTTTGACTGCACTTGAAACTGATAATTTACAATTGGCTGAAAATCGGATGAGAGAAGCAAAAGTTCAATGTTTAATAGTTAAAAATAAAATTAATGATGTTGTAGGTGTTATTCAAATTTTTGAATAACTAGATTGTTTAGCTAATGGATATATCTCAATTTGACTATGAATTAAGTGATGATTTAATTGCTCAAAAACCTACTAATCCAAGAGATAATTCACGTTTGTTAAATTGTATTAATGAAACTCCTGAAGACCTAAAATTTAAAGACCTGCCAAAAATACTAAATCCAGGAGATGTATTAGTTATTAATAATACTAAAGTAATACCATCAAGATTGTCTGGTAAAAAAGATACTGTTAATATTCAAATTACTTTACACTTGAAAGTTAAGCGTAATTTGTGGAGAGCTTTTATAAAACCTGGTCGCAAATGCAAAGTTGGTGATTGTATAATTTTTAAAAATAATTTAAAGGCAAAATTAATTGAAAAGTTTGTTGAAGGAGATGTCCTGCTAGAATTTAACAAAGATGATCGGAGTTTATTAAATGAAGTGCATCACCAAGGAGAAATGCCACTTCCTCCTTATATAAAAAGAGAAATAAAGTCCGATAATGATAAAAAAAATTATCAGACAATATTTGCAGATCAAGATGGAGCTGTGGCTGCACCAACAGCTGGATTACATTTTACAGACAAATTAATAAATAAGTTAAAAACTAAAGGTGTATTGTTTGCGCCAATAACTCTTCACGTGGGCGCTGGCACATTCTTACCTGTCAAGGTTAATAATATACTCGATCATAAAATGCACAAAGAATGGGGTAATGTAAGTGAGATAACTTCGAACATTATTAACAAGGCAATAGCTAATAATAAGCGTATAATATCAGTAGGTACTACGAGTTTAAGAATATTAGAAACGATAGCAAAAATCAATAATGGGAAAATTAAACCATGGTCTGGTTTTACAGATCTTTTCATAACACCAGGTTTCAAATTTGAAATTGTAAACTTGCTCATAACAAACTTTCACTTGCCAAAATCAACATTGCTAATGCTTGTTTCAGCTTTTCATGGAAAGGAAAATATTTTTAAAAAATATCAACACGCAATCGAAAAAAAATATAGATTTTTTTCATATGGAGATTGTTGTATTTTTTCAAGAGATAATTAAAACTGATATGATAAATAAATTTAATTTTAAATTATTATCTAAAGATAAAAATGCTCGTTTAGGCAAGTTAGAAACAGCACATGGAGATATAGATACTCCAATTTTTATGCCAGTGGGTACAGCTGCTACTGTGAAAGCAATGCATTTAAGAGATATAAAAGCTTCTGGCGCTCAAATTATTTTAGCCAATACCTATCATTTAATGCTTAGGCCTGGTCAAGAAAATATAAAAAAATTGGGTGGGGTAAGAAAATTTATGGGATGGAATAAACCTCTTTTGACAGACTCAGGTGGTTTTCAAATTATGAGTTTGGGCAAATTAAGAAAAATTCAAAATGATGGAGTCACTTTCAAATCTCATCTAGACGGAACAAAATACTTTTTATCACCAGAAATAAGCACAGATATTCAAAATTCATTAGATGCAACTATTACAATGCAGTTAGATGAGTGTATTCCTTTTCCTGCTTCATATGAAGAATCAGAAAGAGCTATGAAATTATCTCTTCAATGGGCTAACAAAAGTAGAGAAGCTTTTCAAAATAGAATTGGTTATGGGCAATTTGGCATCATACAAGGATCTGTTTTTCCAGATTTAAGGAAAGAGTCTTCCAAAAAACTTATTGAGTTAAATTTTGAAGGTTATGCAATAGGAGGTTTGGCTGTTGGAGAGGGTCAAGAATTAATGTTCGAAACTTTAGATAATACAACAAAATTTATGTTGGAAAATAAACCAAGATATTTAATGGGTGTAGGTAAGCCGGACGATCTTGTGGGGGCTATAAAAAGAGGTGTTGACATGTTTGATTGTGTTTTGCCAACTCGCTCTGGAAGAACTGGACAAGCGTTCACTTCTAAAGGTCAAGTAAATATAAAAAATTCTAGGCATAGTTTAGATACAAGACCCTTAGACATAGATTGTAATTGTGATACTTGTAGAAATTATTCAAGAGCATATCTTCACCATCTTTTCAAAGCTCAAGAAATTTTAGGGCTAATGCTCTTAAGTTTACACAATATTCATTTTTATTTGAATTTGATGAAAAATATTAGAGAGTCTATAAAGAATAGTGATTTTGATAAGTTTGAAAAAACTTTTCTAGAAAACTATTATTCAGGTGATATTGATATAATCTAGTCGTAATTTTTTTAGTATGAAAAAAAATGTAGAAAATAAATTAATTAAAGAGTTAGCCAAAGAATTTGAATTCGACGTATGTAAAATTACAGATGCTAAACTGCCTTTGTCGGCTGCTCTGAGATTAAAAGAATTTATTGATTCAGGCTTTCATGGTGAAATGAAATGGATGGAAGATACTTTTGAAAGAAGAAAATCTCCTATTAATTTATGGGGAGAGGCAAAATCTGCAATAATTCTTGGCTTAAATTATGGTCCTAAAACCAATCCTTTAGAAAAAAATAATTACAAGAATATTGGAAATATATCAGTATATGCGCAAGGTAATGATTATCATAGTCTTATAAAAGGAAGGCTTAAAGTACTTTCTAGCAAATTAATTTCTAAATTAAATACAAAAAATAAAATTAAAATTAAGGTATTTGTTGATACAGCCCCAATTATGGAGAAACCATTAGCTGAAAAAGCTGGATTGGGATGGCAGGGAAAACATACTAACTTAGTTTCAAGAGACTTTGGTTCATGGCTTTTTTTAGGTGTAATTCTTATAAATAAATCACTTGAGTATGATGCTCCTGAGAATAATAATTGTGGTTCCTGCAATAAATGTATTGCTATCTGCCCAACTAATGCATTTGACGCACCAAATAAGTTAGACGCGACAAAGTGCATTTCTTACTTAACCATCGAAAATAAAGATATTATTCCAAAAAAATATAGGGTAGCGATTGGAAATAAGGTATTTGGATGTGATGATTGTTTAGCAATTTGCCCTTGGAACAAATATGCAAAGAAGACTCAAGAGATAAAATTTAATGATAATAAATTTAACTTTGATTTATTAAAATTGTTAAAACTTTCTGATCAAGATTTCAGGAATGAATTTTCAGGTTCTCCAATCAAGAGAATAGGAAGAGATCGATTTATAAGAAATTGTTGTATAGCCACTGGCAATAGTAAAAATGAAAAGCTTGTGCCTAGTCTAATTAATTTATTGATGAACGATAAGTCTTCTTTAGTAAGAGGAGCTGCAGTATGGGCCGTTCAACAAATAGCAAATAAACAAATATTATTGAAAACAAAAATACAACATCTAAACTTTGAGAAAGAAACAAGTGTCATAGATGAGTGGTATACTTAACACCTATAATGCATTATTTTCAGTTTCTCCTGTCCTTATTCTAGTCGCGCTGTGAAGATCTAAGACAAATATCTTTCCATCTCCTATTTGTCCAGTTGAAGCACTCTGGAGTAATGCTTCATGCACAGCTTCTTGCATTTCATCTGGAACAGCTATCTCAATTTTGAGTTTGGGTACAAACGAAACACTATACTCTGCTCCTCTATAAATTTCTGTTTGACCTCTTTGCCTCCCAAACCCACGAACTTCAGAGGCTGTCAAACCTTCAACTCCAATTTCTGTTAGAGCATTTCTGACATCGTCTAATTTAAAAGGCTTAATTATAGCAATAAAATATTTCATAATTTTAATCCTTAATCCGAATGATATCCTTTTTCACCATGTGAGCGCAAGTCTAAACCTTCGATTTCTTCCTGCTCATCTACTCTAAGTGGAACTATAAACGATGTTATTTTTAATATTAAATATGTAAAAACAGAAGTCCAAACAACAGTTAAAACAACAGCTTTAAGTTGAACAAAAAATTGAGAAACTGCAGTTTGACCTTCAGCTAGTCCTAAGCCGGAAAAAGTTGATGTCGCCAAAAATGCTACTAGTAGTGTACCTAATATTCCTCCCACACCGTGAACAGCAAATACATCAAGACTATCATCAATTTGAAGCTTGCCTCTAATATAATCTACAGCTAGATAACAAAACAAACCACCAAAGAAACCTAAAACTAGACCACCAGGAACACCTATATAACCGGAGGCAGGAGTTACAGTAGCCAAACCAGCCACCATTCCAGTAACGATACCTATTAAAGAGGGCTTGCCAAATCTTCTCCATTCAATAAACATCCAAACTAATGATGCAGTAGCTGCTGATATATGAGTAACTAGCATCGCCATTCCTGCACCTTCGTTTGCACCTAAAGCAGACCCAGCATTAAAACCGAACCATCCAATCCACAACATTGAAGCTCCTATCATTGTTAAAATAGGGCTATGTGGAGGTGTTATAGATTTTGGAAAACCTCTTCTTTTTCCAAGCGTTAAAGCCGTTACTAAAGCGGCTGTTCCAGCAGTTGCATGCACAACAATTCCTCCTGCAAAATCCATTGTACCCCAAGAAGATAATATACCTCCTCCCCATACCCAATGAGTAACCGGAACATAAACCACGAGTAACCAAATACTTAAGAAGATAAGCATTGCTGAAAATTTTATTCTTTCAACAAAAGCACCTATCATTAAAGCGGGTGTTATAATTGCAAAAGTCATTTGAAAAGTGGCAAACAGGCTTTCGGGAATACTTCCAGAGGGACTGTTTACGTCTATGGCATTCATAAAAATGTTACTAAATCCTCCAATCCATTCATTTCCTTCGGAAAAAGCTAAACTATATCCTAAAACTACCCATATTAATGACACCATACAGGCAAGGGCAAAATGTTGCATTAATACTGAAACAACGTTTTTAGAATTAACTAATCCTGAATAAAATAAAGCCAAACCTGGTAAAGTCATAAATAGGACTAATGCTGTTGATGTTAGTACCCAAGCGGTATCACCATTATTTACGTCTGCAAATGCTGGATAAGAAAATATACTAAAAAAAATTATAATTAAAAAATTTTTAGTAAAATTAAAAAAACTGGAAAAACAAATCATAATTACCCCCTAAATAGACCAAGACAACATATGGTATTTTTCAACTTTTACAAAAAAATGCGTAAAAATTATAACTTTCTTTATTAAAATGCCTAATTATTAATCAACAAAAAAATTAATAAGAGATTGGCTGTATTAAATATCATTTGATTATTCTTCTTTCAAATGATTAAAAAGTGTAATAATTATTAATAATTTTTTAAAAGGTTTGAAGTGTCAGAAATTATATTAAAACAACTTGCTCCAAGAGGTCATCTAAGAGCTGCTATAAATATGAGTAATTTTTTATTAGTTACTGGTAAAGAAGCTAATGGAGATCCTCAAGGCGTTTCTCCTGATATGGCAAAAGCTTTAGCTCATGAATTGGGTGTTGATATTGAACTGATTGCATTTTCCAGGCCTGGAGAATTAGCTGATGCTGTTTTTGAAGATAAATGGGATATTGGTAATATTGCTAATGAGCCAGAAAGAGCAAAATCAATTAACTTTAGTTTTCCTTATACATTAATAGAATCAACTTTTTTAGTAAGGAAACATTTAAATTTTAACACTATAAAAGATATTGATAATGAAGGAATTAGAATAGCTGTAGCAGAAAGAAGTGCTTATGACCTGTGGTTAACCGAAAATATAAAAAAAGCAAATTTAATTAGAGCGAAGTCAATTGATGAATCTTTTTCAATTTTTCAGGAAAAGCAATATGAAGTTTTAGCTGGACTAAGACCCAAACTTTCTGACGATATTAAAAAAACTGAAGATTGTTTAATTTTAGATGAAAGTTTTACATATATCAATCAATGTATTGGTAGTAAGCTAAATAATGCAGAAGCTGCAAATTTTATTAATAAATTTATCAAAAAGAATATTGATAATGGTTTTATTAAAAGTCTGTTAATAAAATATAATGTTTTTGGTAAATTATCTCTTCCAAAACATTAGAAAACTATTGAAGTGCCATATATATGAAAACCACGGCCCCAATTTTGGCAATTTTTTCTACTATTTTCTTTTGGGGCTCTTCTTTTCCTGTAATGTCATTCATACTAGAAACTTCTACCCCATTAATTTTAGGTGCAGGTAGATTTTCATTAGCGGCATTCATTTCATTATTGTGGTGTGTTTTCAATTATAAGAAGAAAATTAGGTTAAATCATTTTCTTAGATATTTCATTGCAGGATTTGTAGGTATTTTTTTATATAATTTATTCTTGAACTATGGTCAGCAAAACATATCAGCTGGTGCTAGTAGTTTCATAGTAAATTGTAATCCTTTGTTTACGGTGTTAATAGGTTTTTTGATTTTAAAACAGAAAGTCTCATTTATTCATTGGTCATGTGTCTTTTTTTGTTTATTAGGTGTATGTATAATTTCCATTGATCAAGAAGGTGGATTAGAATTTGGTAGTGGTTCAACATTAATTCTATTTGCAGCAATTTTGACTGCTATTTATTTTCATATATTAAAACCATTAGTTTTAATATATGGCGCCATAACTTCAGCTGCTTATACGATTTTATTTGGAACTTTACCTATGATTTTTTGGTTTCCAGAAACATATTATTTTATAATTAATTCAAATAGTGAAGTCCAAATAGCTTTTTTGTGGCTGTCTTTATTTCCTACAACAATAGGTTATTTAACCTGGACTTATGCAGTTGGTTACTTTGGAGCTAATAAAGCTTCATTATTTCTCTATTTAATTCCACCAATTTCAATAATATTAAATTTTTTATGGTATGATAAAAACCCTTCATTAAACACAATTTTTGGTGGAACTATTATTATAATAAGCTTATTTTATACCTATTTTTTAATAAAAACAAAAAATCAAGTTTAGTATTATTTTAAAATATGATGGAGCGGGTAGCGAGAATCGAACTCGCGTCATTAGCTTGGAAGGCTAAGGTCTTACCACTACACAATACCCGCTTAGATAATTGATTTATAAGTGTTTATATATAAAATGTAAATAGCAACTTTATAATTATATATAATCAAAAAAACTAATTTATTGTTTAAGAGTTCCACCCAAGAAGGTTTTGTTTAATAATATATTCCAAGAATTTTATTGAATATTCATTATCATTTAGACAGGGAATGTATTCGAAACTTTCCCCACCGTTTTCAATAAATAACTCTCTTGCTTCAACATTAATTTCTTCAAGCGTTTCCAAACAATCTGATATGAATCCCGGAGCAACAACAGCAATATTTTTTTGACCCTGCTTAGCTAGGTCTATAATTGTTTCGTCAGTATAAGGTTGAAGCCATGGTTCAGGTCCAAATCTAGATTGAAATGTTACTAAAATTTTGTCATCTGGCCATTTAAGCTCTTCCTTTAGAAGTCGAGCTGACTTTATACAATGACAATGATAAGGGTCACCAGCCATAAAATATCTCTTGGGGATACCATGAAAAGAAACGATTAATTTGTCTAGTTTATTTTTATTTATAATATTTTTCTTAACTGTCTCGGCCAAAGCTTTAATATATTTGTGATTATCAAACCAAGGAGCTATGGTTCTAAGATCAGGTTGCCACCTTTGTTTTAACATCCACTTAAAAACCTCATCTTTAACTGTTGCAGAAGTGCTAGCCGCATATTGAGGGTACAAAGGAACAAGAAGAATTTTAGAACAACCCTTTTTAGTCATTTTGTTGAGTGTTTTCTCAATCTCGGGAGTGCCATATCTCATTGCATATTCAATTGAAATATTCTTATAACTTTCAAAAATTTTCTTTAATTTGCTAGTTTGATTTATTGTAAATTTTCTTAGGGGGGATCCATGATTATCTTTATCCCAGATTTTTTGGTAGGCTTTGCCGGATTTTGAAGGTCTAAAGGTTAATATAGGCCCGTTTAGTATTAACCACCATAGAGGTCTAAAAATATCTACAACTCTTTTATCCATTAAAAATTGTTTTAAATATTTTCTCATTGACCAATAATCAGTTCCTTCAGGAGTGCCTAAATTAACTAATAGAATGCCAATGTTATCTTTTTCAGGAAAAAATGGGTGATCTTTAGGTGTGTCAATTATAGCCAATTTAAGCTCTTAATAAATTTTTATGCATATTTTTTATATACAATATTATTTGTTTTGTTAAATGCATCTTTGAGTGCAATAGTTAAATCAGATATCATTTTATCTGTATGAAGAGGTCCTGGGGTAATCCTAAGTCTTTCTGTGCCTTTGGGAACTGTGGGATAGTTAATAGGTTGAATATAATGTCCAAAGTCATTTAGCAAAATATTACTTATTTCACTGCATCTAATTGGATTGTTAACCATTACTGGTACAATGTGTGAGTTGTGATCTAAAAAATTGATGTTTTCTTTTGATAAATAAGTCTTAAGCTTTGTTATTTTTTGTTTTTGTAAAATTCTCTCATAATTTGATTTTTTCAAATATTTAATAGATTCAGTTGCAGCTTTTGCAAGCGCAGGTGGCATTGCTGTAGTAAAAATGAAACCGCTAGCGTAACTTCTGATCGCATCACAAATTTCTTGAGAAGATGAAATATAACCACCCATAGTCCCGTAAGCTTTGCCAAGTGTACCTTGGATTATATCTATTGAATTTTGTAAATTCATCATTTCAGCTATACCAGCGCCGGTATTTCCATACATACCAACAGCATGCACTTCATCTAAATAAGTTAGTGCATTATACTTTTTTGCAATTTTGACTATATTTTCAATGTCACCAAAGTCTCCATCCATTGAATAAACAGATTCAAATATAATAACTTTATGTTTTTGAATAGGATAATTTTTAATCAATTCTTCTAAATGACGTAGGTCGTTATGTTTAAAAATTTCTTTTTTTGCATTTGATTTTTTTATACCATTAATTATAGAGGCATGATTTTTTTCATCAGAGAAAACAACAACATCATCCAATATGTTTAGTAAAGTGCTAATACTAGATTCGTTAGCTACATATCCAGAAGAAAATACTAAAGCTTTTTCTTTACCATGTAGCACTGCTAATTCTTTTTCCAAGTTGACAATTGCAGAACTATTGCCGGAAATATTTCTTGTTCCTCCAGAACTTGTTCCCATTTTTTTAACAGCATCAATCATCGAATTAATAATTAGATCATTTTGACTCATTCCTAAATAATCATTTGAACACCATACTATAATGTCAGATTTTTCGTAATTAAATTTCCAGGAGGCTATTGGATGTAGACCTGCATGCCTTTCAATCTCATTAAAATGCCGATATCTACCCTCAAGTTTCAATTTATTAATTGATGCTCTAAATTTTTTTGAATAATTCAATGCTAACTTCTTTTTCTATCATAATTACTAAATAGTATTAAACAGTTTTTTTACAACTTATTTTTTTTGAAACGATTATAAAGTTTAGGATTTAAGCACTTTTCACAATTTTATAAATTTTTATTTTTCATGCTTGAATTTTTTTAAAGTTTTTATATAAGTTTGTAACATTAATTATTTTTTGTGACATTAATTATTTAATAATGGAAATTACATAGTGAATTCATCAAACACTAATAAATCATTAAAAAAAGAATCTTTTGGCAAAGGTGCAAATAGGGGTGGATTATTAGGTAATCGAGTTGTACTGCCGGAAGATTATAGCCCTAGTAAAGATGAAGAATTTATGAATGATAAGCAATTAGAGTTCTTCAGGCAAAAATTAACTAACTGGAAACTAGATTTATTAGATGAAGCTACAGATACAAAAGATAATCTATCTGCTGAAGGTTTACAAAGACCAGATATAGCTGATAGAGCGCAAGTAGAATCTGATGCGTCTATTCAATTAAGAACACGTGATAGAGAAAGAAAACTAATTAGTAAAATTGATGCAGCTTTAAGAAGAATTGATTTAAAAACTTATGGTTATTGTGAAGATACTGGTGAGCCAATAGGTCTGGGACGTTTAAAAGCTAGGCCAATTGCCTCTTTAAGTGTTGATGCACAAGAACGTCATGAAAAAATGGAAAAAATTCATAAAGACGAATAGCTCTACTTAAACAGAACAAATCAAGAACATTTATTGACAAAAGAACAAAAGGTGAATATGTTGTTTATATTCAATAATTTTAATGGTTGAAACTATTTTGACCATATGTCAGTAAGGAGGTAGATAATGAATGCTGAGGTGATTAAAATGTCTAGTCAAGATAAAGATAGAAATGTAGCTTTAGAATCTGCTATTGGACAGATTGAAAAGGCTTTTGGAAAAGGTTCAGTTATGAAATTAGGTACATCTGGAGAAAATTTGGATGTTCAAGCAATTTCTACTGGTTCTCTTGGACTAGATGTAGCTTTAGGCATTGGTGGTTTACCAAAAGGAAGAATTGTAGAAATATATGGACCTGAAAGTTCTGGTAAAACGACCTTAGCGTTACATGTTGTAGCTGAAGCGCAGAAAGCAGGTGGAACATGTGCGTTCGTAGATGCTGAACATGCTTTAGATCCAGTATATGCTAAAAAATTAGGAGTTAATATAGATGATTTGCTGATTTCACAGCCTGACGCAGGTGAACAAGCCTTGGAAATAGCTGACACGTTAGTAAGATCAGGAGCTATATCTGTGTTAGTTGTAGATTCTGTTGCTGCTTTAGTGCCTAGAGCTGAATTAGAAGGTGATATGGGTGACAGTCATATGGGACTTCAAGCTAGATTGATGAGTCAAGCATTAAGAAAATTAACATCATCTATATCAAAATCTAATTGTTTAGTCATATTTATTAATCAGATTAGACAAAAAATTGGTATTATGTTTGGTAATCCAGAAACAACTTCAGGTGGAAATGCGCTTAAGTTTTATGCATCTGTTAGACTTGATATCCGTAGAATAGGCGCTATCAAGGATAAAGATGACATAATTGGTAATCAAACACGAGTTAAAGTGGTTAAAAATAAAGTGGCTCCGCCTTTTAGAACAGTTGAATTTGATATTATGTATGGTGAAGGTATTTCTAAAAATGGTGAAATAATTGATTTAGGTGTGTCTGCGGATATAATAGAAAAATCTGGTTCGTGGTTTTCGTATAATGATCAAAGAATTGGCCAAGGAAGAGAAAATGCTAAAAATTTCTTGAACGAAAATACTGAAATTGCTCTAGAAATAGAAGATAAAATAAAAGGTAATTCTATTTTAGTAGAAGAGATTTTAATGAACCCAGAGCAAAATAATTCTGAAGAAGAAAAATAAATATATTGTAGATTTGATTTTTGTTAGATTGGTGTTATCAAGAATAAAACTTAATAAAACAGTCTAGCAAATGATTAACCAAAAAAATTCAGTTAATGAAATAAGAAAAACTTTTATTAATTATTTTAAAAAAAACAATCATCAAGTTATATCTTCTAGTAATTTAGTACCAGAGAATGACCCTACACTTCTGTTTACAAATGCTGGTATGGTACAATTTAAAAATATTTTTACTGGTCTAGAACATAGAGAATATGATAAAGCTGTATCATCTCAAAAATGCTTGAGAGCAGGTGGAAAGCATAATGATCTTGAGAATGTTGGCAGGACAGCTAGGCATCATACATTTTTTGAAATGTTAGGTAATTTTTCTTTTGGAGATTATTTTAAAGAAAAAGCTATTTATCAAGCGTGGGAATTATTAACAAAAGAATATGCAATTCCAAAAGAAAGATTGTTGGTAACTATTTATCACAATGATAAAGAAGCTGATTTACTATGGAAAAAAATTTCTGGTTTTAAAGATGATAAGATAATTAAAATTAAAACTAGTGATAATTTTTGGAGTATGGGGGATACAGGTCCATGTGGTCCATGTTCTGAAGTATTTTATGATCACGGTGATACAGTTGAAGGTGGACCTCCTGGTTCTAAAAATGAGGACGGGGACAGGTTCATTGAAATATGGAATTTGGTATTTATGCAATATGAACAAATTTCTAATAATGAAAGAATTAGTTTACCAAAACCAAGTATTGACACAGGTATGGGGTTGGAACGGATATCTGCACTATTACAAAATACTCATAATAATTATGAAACAGATATGATGAAAAATCTTGTAAACGCTTCAGCATTTCTAACTAGTACAGATCAAAATACAGATAATATTATATCTCATAGAGTTGTTGCAGATCACTTAAGGTCAATGTCATTTTTAATTGCTGAGGGTGTATTACCTAGTAATGAAGGAAGAGGTTATGTCTTAAGAAGAATAATGAGAAGAGCTATGCGTCATACACATATGCTTGGTGCATTAGACCCAACTATATATAAATTAGTAGAATATTTAATTAAAGAAATGGGTGAAGCATTTCCTGAATTAATTACTCAAAAATTAATCATTGAAAAAACAATTCGTGACGAAGAGATCAAGTTTAAAGATACCTTGGATAGAGGCATGAGCTTATTATTGAACGAAATAGACGATAAAGTGTCTTCAGGTGTTCTATCTGGTGAGAAAGCATTTGAATTATATGATACTTATGGTTTTCCAATAGATTTAACTGAAGATGTATTAAGATCCTATGGGTGGACAGTAGATCATTCAGGATTTGAAAGTTCAATGAATAACCAAAAAAATAAAGCTAGACAAGCATGGTCAGGATCGGGTGACAAGCAATATGATCAAGAAATTTTAAAGGTTTTATTAAAACTTCCTAGTTCAGATTTTCAAGGATATGATAATAATTTCTTAGAAACTCACATTAATTTAATTATTAAAAATAATGAAATAGTAAAAAATATTTCATTTGGTGATAAAGTTGATGTCGTTTTTAATAAAACTATTTTTTATGCAGAATCTGGTGGACAAATTGCAGATAGAGGAAGCTTGGAAGGAGTTAAATTTAAGGCAAATGTCCTTAATACCAAAAAAATTAATATTGGAAATAATAAAAATATATTTATTTCAACTATAGAAGTCTTATTAGGAAACTTACAAATTGGTGATATTGTTAAACAATTCATTGAATTAGATCACAGAAAACAATTATGTTCACATCATTCAGCAACTCATTTATTGCATGAAGCATTAAGACAAAAATTAGGTGATCATGTCGCTCAAAAAGGTTCTTTGGTTACACAAGAAAAATTAAGGTTTGATTTTAGTCATTCAAATCCCATTTCTGCACAAGAAATAAAGGATATTGAAGATGAAGTTAATTTTAGAATATTTTGTAATGATGATGTTACAACGAAAATTATGACTCCAACCGATGCTATTGAAAGAGGTGCGATTGCTCTTTTTGGAGAAAAGTATGGGGAAACAGTGAGAGTGGTTTCAATTGGAAAAGGTCTTAATGCAAATAGAGATGCTTGGTCAGTCGAACTGTGTGGTGGCACTCATGTTAAAAGAACTTCAGAGATCTTATCGTTTAAAATCATTTCTGAAACTGGTGTTTCTTCTGGGGTACGCCGAATAGAAGCTGTAACAAATGTTTCAGCAGTAAAATTCTATAATGATAAAATTGATAAAGTTAAAAACATATCAAATCTATTGAAAACTAATTCTAACCAAGTGGAAAAAAAAGTTGAACAATTAATTGAAGAAAATCATAGAATTAACAAGGAGTTAAAACGTTTAAAAAAGAACCCAGCCACAACTGAAAAAAATAATTCCATCAAAGAAACAATAAAAGGTATTATTTTTGAGTATGTAATATTTGATGATTTAGCAATTAAAGAATTAAAATCAAATGCTGAAAAGTTAATTAAAAACAATAAATCTGATATAGTTTGCCTTATTAGTAAGATTGACAACAAAGCATCCTTAGTTATTGCAGTAGAAAAGAAACTAGCTGAGAAAATAAGTGCAGTAGAAATGGTAAAAGAAGTTTCGACTATTTTAGGTGGTAAGGGTGGAGGTGGAAGAGCTGATATGGCACAGTCTGGAGGTTCTTCACCAGAAAACAGTCCGTTGGCTATCGAAATTCTAAAAAAATATATTTATAATAAGTCTTAGAGTTTAAAAAATTGTTAGAAAAATTAAATGAAGAAATTATTTCTTTTAAAGAAACAGCAATTATGGAAATTGCAAATTTTGGAAGGAAATATACAAAGGAAACTGGTAAACATATCTACCCTGCCTGGTTCGGAGAGGGTGACACCCCAACAAGCAAATTAATATATGATAAAAGTATAAATGCTTTGAATGAAGGTAAAACTTTTTATACCTATCAAAATGGAATACCTAAACTTCGATTTGAAATTACAAAGTATATGAATGAAGTTTTCAATATAAATACTAAGCCAGAAAATCATAGCGTAGTTACTGGTGGTATGATGGGGCTTAGACTAATTTGCGATTTAATAGTCAGTAATGGAGATGAAGTTGTTATGGTTGGTCCTGTGTGGCCTAATATCAGATCTTCTGTTTTGCTAAAAAGAGGTAATATAAAAGAAATTTCACTTGAATTGAAAAATGGAAATTGGGAAATTGATTTTGATTTATTGATAAATTCAATTACACCTAAAACAAAAATGGTGTTTGTTAACAGTCCAGGAAATCCAACAGGTTGGGTTATGTCTAAAGAGCAGCAGAAATTGTTAATAAGTCATACACGTAATTTAGATTGTTGGTTAATTTCTGATGAAGTTTATCACCAAATAACATTTAATAATTTTGTATCACCTAGTTTTCTTCAATTTTCAAACCCTAAAGATAAATTAATTGTAATTAACTCTGCTTCAAAAAGTTTTAATATGACGGGATGGAGAATAGGTTGGATAACTCATCCAGAAGAGCTTGGAAGTCACATTGCTAAATTGGTTCAAATAACGACAACTGGTGTTCCTGAATTTCTTCAAAATGGGCTAGTTTCAGCATTGGAAAATCATAAATCTATAACTAATGAAATACGTAAAAATCTAAAAAAATCACGAGATATTATGTTTGATAGGTTAGTTACTTGGAAAAAAGTTGAATGTAGTATTCCTGAAGCAGCATTTTATGCATTTTTTAAAGTTAAAGGAATAAAAGATTCACTTCATTTTGCTAAAAAATTAATTTTAGAAACAAACGTAGGTGTTGCACCAGGTATAGCGTTTGGAACTTCCGGGGAAGGACATCTCCGAATTTGCTTTGCCGCAAAAGAAAGTTTTATAAAACAAATTATGGATAGATTAGAACCAGTTCTAAATAGATAAATTATTCACCAAGAAGAAATAGAACTTTTCAATTTTTTATAACCATCTATAAAACCAGGTCTGTTATATCCGTATATCTTATCAAAAATATTAAGAGCATTGTCTAGCCATATTTTAAGTTCATAATTCTCTGGATTAGCACTTAAATATGCATCTCGTATGAGCACAAAATGAATTCTTGGGTCATAAGGTTTTTTTTTACCTCCCATTGTTTCATCTCCATCAAGAAGTCTTAATAACATTGCGTCAGCAGATCCCAAAGTTTGTTCATGAATTGGTGGACCTGCCATTCTATACATTACTGAAGTCATATCTCTGCCATTACCTGTTCTGTAACCCATTGACTTCCAAGCGTTATCCATTTTTACATCACTATTTGCATAATCAAGTACTTTTTGTCCAAATTCTCTTAAAGGATCTGAAATATCAGCAAGTAAATCAGTCAATCTATCTCCATCTAGGTCTGTAGCTAAAACTATACATTCTTCATTGTTAATTATATCCCATACCAATAAACCATAATTTGTATCTGCAATGTGTTGTTCTATTTTACCAGACCAATTTTCCATACCTTCTTTGAAGTCTTTAGGTAATAGAGATATTATTTTATCAATATTTGTTTTATGTTCTTTATATGCATTTACTGCCCATTTTCTCCCGATTTTAAATTTTGTACCTTCAAGCAGCCAAATTAGAAGGCCTGCATTTATACCATCCTCCATAGCTTGAGTAGGCTTGAAAGCCACCCTACCTAATTTTCCAGTTTCAGCCACCATTTTTAGAAAAAGACGACATGCATAAGCCATTTGTATTCCAGGCGTATTCATTTCAGTATGAACTATACCTGTTTTCTCATTTACACTAAACTTAGATTTATCTTGAGAATAAGGAAGGCAAGGCATACATCTTACGACAGTTATAGGTCCATATGGACGAACATTGCAATACACACCTGCCTGTGTTCTTAAGGGGGCATTTCCAGATTTACCCATGACAACAACTTTATTTCCTGATTTATCATTAACGTAAGCATCACCAGCAGTTGACCATTTGATTGAGGTATTTTTCATATTTCCAAACCAACTTAAAGCTTCTAGTTCTGTATCGTGACGTATTTGAGACCACATTGGTACAGCATAAAAAGGAAGATTCAAAATATCCGCAGCCGCAATAGTACCCAATAATGCATAGGCGTCAGTTAATGAATGACATATTGGATTTATTATTCCGTCATGCTTTCCCCCTTTCCATACTGTTGCATTTGGATAGCCATTTGGTCTTATGTCAGTTTCTTGATAAAGATTACTTAGATAAGATTTTAAGTCACCGCCTTCAGCTTCTATCATAGCTATCTTCATTAAATCTAACATATTTTTTCCTTAATACTTTTTTGAAACGTTGTTTAAAAATTATTATTAACTAATACTTATACATACATAAATTATATGATTATTTAAATATTTTTTAGAAAAATTTTTAGCTCATTTATATCTTTTATTTCTTCATAATAATTTAAATTATTTGGACTCATATATTCTTCTTTAATTATATGCTTTATTAAATTTATAAGAGGATCCCAATATCCTTCAAAATTAATTATGCCTACATTTTTATTCTTAATTTGATTTAATTGGCACCAAGTTAAAACTTCAAAACATTCATCTAATGTTCCAATTCCACCTGGTAAAACCAAAAAACCGTGAGAGCTATCATACATCATCTTTTTTCGTTGATGCATAGTTTTAGTTTTTATTAATTTAGAATTAAAAATTTTGGAATGAGCAGAGTCTAAAATATCTTTTTTCAATAAAAAGTTTGGAATAATACCTGTTGTTTTAGCTCCATTTTCAATAACTGACTGGGCAACTGCGCCCATAATACCATTTTCTCCGCCACCAAAAACTATATTAAAATTATTTTCAGCAATTATTTTACCAATAATTTTAGCTGTTTTTTGATTTTCTATATTTTTGCCAGAAACAGATCCACCAAAAACACAAATATTTTTTTTCAAGATTACTCCCAGTTAATTACAAATAATTATAAATTGTATGTTACTATAGTTTATTTTAAGGTATTTGAATTAGTTAACCTAAGGTTTTTTCATGAAATTTTCAAAAGTAATTTATTTTTTGATAATTGGAACAATATTAGCCACTATAGCTTTATTGTTCGCTTTTGACCAACAAGATACTGAAGATAAAAAAGAAGTTATAGTTCCTCTTGTTAAAGAGGTAGTTGACGCAAAACCAATAGTGGTTAAGCCTACAACTCGGAAGCAAGCTTCTGAAACAATAAAACTTGAAGTAATAAGAGTGAGGCCAGATGGTAGTCTGGTTATTGCAGGCAAGGGTTTGCCAAACTCTAAAGTTGAAATAATTTCCGGCGCACAAATTATTGCTGAAACTAATAGTGACAATATCGGTGATTTTGTTGCTGTTCCTGAAAAACAACTAAAGGGAGGTGAATACCTTTTATCGTTTAGACAGACGACTCAAGACGGTAAAGTAGTAATCGCTAATAAGTCAGTTGCTATAAATGTGACTGGCGCCATAAAAGATATTCCCATTGTTGCGATAGTTGATAGTGAGGGTAAACTTGGAGCCAAAGTTGTACAAGCTCCTGGTTTGAATGCCAACAAAGAAATTAGTAAAGAGAGAGAAACAATTATCAAAGAAGATAAAAGAGATCCATATATAGCAATATTGGCTATTACCCACGACACAAAGGTAGGGCAAATAGTTTTATCAGGTCGAGCCCACAATGGAGCTCAAATAAACGCTGGTTTCTCAGGGAAAGAAACATCATCTACTAAAATTGTTAACGACGAATGGAGCGTATCAATACCTGGCAAGCTAATTGCTGGCAAACAAAAAATTTTCGCTGTGTTATTAGGAAAGAATGGTAAGGTTTTAAGCGAAAATTCAATCTCAATTAGTGGTAAAACTATACAAAATGCTAATGGTAAAACTTTTGTAGTTGTTCAAAAAGGAGATGCTCTTTGGAATATTGCTTATCAAAGACTAGGATTAGGTAACCGATATATTGATATTGTTAATCTTAACAAAAAGAAAATTATAAACCCTGATTTAATTTTTCCTAAACAACTTTTTATTATTCCTAATAAAGGCACGAATTAAGTATGATTTTTGCTATAAATGATTGACTCTCAGTTAAATAAATTTTTTAAACCTGCTTTAAATGAAATTGCAAAACAGTTTATAAATTTTGGTTTTAAAGCCAATTTTATTACTTTTGCAGGATTTTTTTTTGGTCTTTGTTGTTTTTACTTCATAATTAATTCATCATTTATAAACGCTATTATCTTTCTTTTTTTAAATAGATTTTGTGATGGAATAGATGGGGCAATTGCTCGTTTAACGAAAGAGACTGATATTGGCGCTTTTTATGATATTGTTTTAGACTTTATATTCTATTCTTTATTTCCTATTGCCTTTATATTTGTAGATATAAATAATTCTTATTCTATATGTTTTTTGTTACTTAGCTTTGTTGCAACTCAGACAACTTTTTTGGCTTCTGCTTGGATAATAGAAAAGAATAAAATTTCAGTTTCAGACGGGCATAAAAAATCATTTTTTTATTCCGGAGGAATTACAGAAGGTTTTGAGACAATTACGTGCTTCGTATTGATGTTATTATTTCATGAATTTGTTGATTATATTGCATATATTTTTGGTATACTATGTTGGATAACATTTTTTACTAGAGTAAATTTTGTTAAAAAAATCCTTAATTTTAAAAAAAATATCAATTAGCCCTTTTATTTGATAAAAGAAACTATACATCAAATCAATCTAATCTAAATGAGTAAGGCTAATAATGGTTAATATAAAAAAAAGTTTAAGTGAAGAACAATATAGAGTTACCCAACAACATGGAACTGAGCCTGCTTTCTCTGGCGCTTACTGGGATAAGAAAGATAATGGTAACTATAAATGTATTTGTTGTGACACTGTCCTTTTTTCAAGTAAAACGAAATATGATTCTGGTACAGGTTGGCCAGCTTTTTATAAACCTGTTTCAGAAGATGTAATTGGCAAATCAGTGGATAAGTCCTTTTTTATGCAAAGAACTGAAGTGCATTGTGCAAAATGTAATGCACATTTAGGCCATGTCTTCCCAGATGGGCCTAACCCTACAGGATTACGTTATTGTATAAACTCGGCATCTTTAAATTTTAATAAAATAGATAAAGACTGATTAATGTTAGGTACAACTAAAATTTATGGATGTCTTGCTGATCCCATTGATCATGTAAAAGCACCATCAATATTTACTTCAATCTTTAAAAGTAAAAAAATAGATGCAGTAATGATACCAATTCATGTTAATTCAGATGATTTAGAAAATGTTGTAAGTTCACTAAAATTAATTAAGAACTTTGAAGCCATGACTATTACTATTCCTCATAAAACAGATATTGCAAAATTATGTGATAATCTTGAACCAGATGCAAAATTTACAGGCGCGGTCAATTGGATTAAATTTGATAAGGACAGAAAATTAATAGGTAATAATTTTGATGGTCAAGGTTTCGTTAATGGTTTTATTGGACAAAATTATTCATTAAAAAATAAAAGTGTTTGTATTTTTGGAGCTGGGGGTGCAGCCGCTTCAATTGGATGTTCTTTGGCTAATGAACAAATAAAATCTTTAATTTTAGTAAATAGAGATATAAATAAAGCTATTAACTTGAAAAACAAAATAAATGCTAAATCTAATCTTTTAAAGGTAGAGATTTTTCCAGAAAGTGATTATTCATTAGCTTGTAGTGATATCATAATAAATGCAACGAGTTTAGGTCTTAAAAAAACAGATAAGTTACCATTTGATGTATCAAATAGTCCTTTAAACTCTGTGATTGCTGACATCATTATGCACCCAGAAGAGACCGAACTATTAAAAAATGCAAAATCTTTAGGTCGGTCTATTCATTACGGTAAATATATGATAGAAAGTCAAATTGATTTGGTAAACGATTTTTTAAAAATTTGGTAATATAGGTTAATTAATGGAAAATAATTCGGTTTGGGACGAAAAAAATTTAGAAAGATTAAGAAAATTATGGGATGAGGGCTTGCCTATTACTAAGATTGGACTGGAATTAGGTGTTTCAAGAAATGCAATTGCAGGTAAGGCTCATAGGCTAGGTCTGCCAAAAAGAAATTCACCAATTTCAAAATTAGGTGAGCCAAGGAAAAATAAAAGTGTTTCTAATTTTGAAACAAGTAAAGAACTTCCTCTTAAAATTCTACTTAGGGAAGTTGAATGGTCTAGAAATCGTTGCTGTTGGCCCATAGGCGATCCTAAACTGCCTGGATTTTCTTTCTGTGGAACTTCAATAATGCCAGGTAGGCCTTATTGTGAAGAGCATTCCAATTTAGCTTATACTGCTACGAGAGAAAGTTAATTAACTTACTATGATGCCGCTTATTAAAAAGCGATTAGATTATAAGCCTTTACAATGGTTGCCAGAATATACTTATCTTGAATTTTTAATTTTTGATGATTTTACAATTGTAAAATCTAAAATTATGTTCAAAAAAAATAATTGTTCTCTAATTGAAAACTTTAATCCCAACAACTCAATTAAATTAAATGGAATAGATTTAATTACTACCAAGTTTTTATTAATTGTAGATGAAATACAAACAGAAAGTATAAAAATAGATAATTTAGAAAAAAACAATGAAGCTGTTTCAATACCAATACCAAGTAGCGCTAATTCTGTAAAAATAATTACTGAAGTAAAAATTTTTCCAAGAGATAACTCTTGTTTAGAAGGGTTATATGAGAGTAATAATATGTTTTGCACTCAATGCGAACCTGAAGGTTTTAGAAAAATTACATGGTTTCCAGATAGGCCAGATTGTTTAAGTAAATTCACAGTCAAAATTGAGTCTTCAAATAAATTCAACACATTACTTTCAAACGGGAATTTAATTGAAGAGGGTTCGAAAAATAACCTAAGACATTTCAAAATTTGGCATGATCCTTTTCCAAAACCATCGTATTTATTTGCTCTTGTAGTTGGTAATTTAGAGTTTTATGAATCTAATTTTAAAACTTGTTCAAACAAAATAATTACAATTAAGATTTTTACTGAAATTGGGAACAAATTTCTTACAAAACATGCTATGAAAAGTCTAAAAAGTGCAATGCGTTGGGACGAAAAAAAATATGGATTAGAATACGATTTGAATACTTTTATGATAGTTGCTGTTAATCATTTTAATATGGGGGCAATGGAAAATAAAGGTTTAAATATTTTTAATTCAAAATTTATTCTTGCAGACGATAAAACTGCTACAGATAGAGATTTTAAAAATATCGAAGCTATTATTGCGCATGAGTATTTTCACAACTGGACTGGTAATCGAGTTACTTGTAGAGATTGGTTTCAATTGACGTTAAAGGAAGGATTAACAGTTTTTAGAGATCAAGAGTTCTCTGCAGATATGAATGTAAGAGGCGTAAAACGTATAGAGGATGTTTTACTCTTGAGGTCTATACAATTTCCTGAAGATGCCGGGTCTAATAGCCATGCAATAAGGCCTGAAAATTATATTGAAATTAACAATTTTTATACACCAACTGTCTATGAAAAAGGTGCCGAGGTTATTAGAATGATATTTAATTATCTTGGTGAAAACTTATATAGAAAAGGAATGGATGTGTACTTTGAACGCTATGACGGAAAAGCGGTTACTTGTGAAAACTTTATAGAAGCTCTTACTATAGGTAGTAAATTAGATTTAACAATTTTTAAAAAATGGTATTCTCAAGCAGGAACACCAACTCTAAGTATTAAGAGAGAGATTGAAGATTCTGGATTAAAATTTAATTTGTCTCAAAAAATTAATGGTCAAAAAAGTTATCTACCTATACCTATAAAATTATCTTTTTTAGATAAAAAAGGCAATTTTGTTAAATTTAAATTAAATAATTCAAAATCCAAAAATGAACATGTCTATTTATTTAGTAAACATGAAGACACAATAAAAGTAATGATTAATGAAATAAACCTTACTCCCTCGTTTTTGAGAGGGTTTTCAGCCCCAGTAATATTAAAAGCTGACTTAACAATTAATGAGTATGTTCATATACTTCAATTTGATAATGATTCTTATAATAGATGGGATGCAATTCAAAATTTATATCTGGATTGTTATCTAAATAAATCTACAGTTAAGCTTCTTTGTGATTCATTAAGAACTATATTATCTGACAAAAAAATAGATTTTTCTTTGATGGCGCTTTTTTTAGAATTACCTTCAAGAAATTCATATGAAAATTTATTTGATATTGTAGATCCAATAGATGTTTATTTAAAAAGAATAGATCTTATAAAGTCAATTGCTTTTAACTTAAAAGATATTTTAGAGAAATTAGCATCAAGTCTTTTTTATAAAAAAATCGATAAATTAGAATTTGTAGGTGAAAGAGCTTTACTAGAAAAAATACTAAAATACTTAATATTGATAGAAAGTAAAATTGGAATCAAGATAGCTTCCAAAATTGCTCGAAGTAATAATATGACACTTTCTATAGCTGGATTAAAATCTTTGTGTTTGACTAATAAAAAAATGGTGTTGGATTATTTAAATAATTTTTATCAGAAATGGAGTAATAATGACTTAGTATTAGAAAAATGGTTTGAAATGATGTCTTCGCTTCATTTTAAAGTTGAGGGAATTGACCTTATAAAGAAGTTAATGAGACATAAATCATTTGATATGAAGAACCCCAACAAGCTAAGGTCTGTATTAGGCACTTTCCAGAAAGAAAACATTTTACTTTTTCATGCTCAAGACTCCTCTGGTTATAAGTTTGTTTCTCGACAAATAAGTATTATTGATAAAAAAAATCCTCAAGTAGCGGCTCGACTAATACTACCACTTACTAGGTTTAAAAATTATAATGAGAGCAGAAAAAATAAAATTAAAAAAGTGCTCAAAAATATTATTAATCAAAATCCTTCAAATGATTTGACTGAGATAATAGAAAAAGCATTAAATTGATCTTTTTATGTTTAAAAATTCAGGAATTTTACCACTTTCTTTAAAATTTAAAAAATTTTCAACAGGTAAAAATTTGGATTTGTTATTCTGTTTTGAGTTTATTTTATCTGGATTTATTTCTTTTAAATCTTTTATATTGGAATTACGATTGTTAAGATTTATATCCTTTATATTTAGCTTTTTTACTTTCTTTTTGATTAGTTTTTCAATCAATAAAATGTTCTTTTCATCTTTTTCATTAAAAATAGTATATGCTTTACCTTTTTTTCCTGCTCTTCCAGTTCTTCCTATACGATGCACATAATCTTCTGGATTATTTGGTACATCATAATTAAATACGTGACTTAAATCCTTAACGTCAATACCTCTTGCTGCGACATCAGAAGCAACAAGAATATTTGCAAATTTATTTTTAAATTCTTTTAGAGAATTAGTCCTTGAACTTTGATTCATATCTCCGTGAAGACAAATACTTTTGTAATTATTTTTTTTTAAAAATCTATGCACTTTATCAATGTCATTTTTTTTATTACAAAAAACTACGGCACTATTAAATGAATCAATATTCAATAATGTTTTGAGGTCATTTAATTTATTCTTATCATAACTTTGAAAAAAATAACTGTCTATATTTGAAGAGGTTGATGAATAAGGGTTAATCGTTATTTCTTTTGGGTTGATTAATAAATTTTTTCCAATGTTTCTTATTTCACTAGAAAGCGTTGCAGAAAAAAATAATGTTTGTCTTATTTTTGGTAATAATTTATTGATTTTCATTATGTCTGGAATAAATCCCATGTCCAACATTCGGTCAGCTTCATCAACAATGAGTATTTTAATATCTTTTATAATAACATTACCTCTTTCGATGTGATCGATAAGTCTGCCTGGGGTCGCTACAAGTACATCAACACCCTTTGCTAATTTATTATCTTGCTCGGTGAATGATACTCCACCAATTAATAATGCCATCTGTAACTTAAGAAATTTATTTATAAGATTGAACTCTTCAGCTACTTGCATAGCTAATTCTCTAGTTGGAGCTAAAATAAGTGATCTAGGCATCCTTGATTTTGATTTTCCAGAACTTAATATTTCAGCTAAGGGCATAACGAACGAACCAGTTTTACCTGTACCAGTTTGTGCGCATCCTAATAAATCTCTACCCGTCAAAATATGGGGTATAGCGATTCTCTGAATCTCTGTAGGATTTTTATAACCTTTTTCGTTAATAGAAGATATTATCTCTTTACATAAGCCTAGTTCTTCAAAATTCACGCCTTTTCCTTACAAATTTAATAATAATATATTTACTTATATTCACTTAATGTCAAATTAATCATTTCAAGCACATACTAATCAAATATCGAAATTATTTACTAAATTTGCATTTTCTTGAATATATTTGAATCTAAGTTCTGGTTTTTTTCCCATAAGTATATTCACTAACTCGTCAACTAATCTTCTTTGATCAGCTTCTATAATATCTCTTTTAGGTATAGTGATTTTTAAAAGCTTTCTTGTTTTAGAAGACATTGTTGTTTCTTTTAGCTGTGATGGAGGCATTTCTCCTAGCCCTTTAAATCGACTCACAATTCCTTTACCAGAAAACTTTTTGTTAATAATTTCATTTTTATTTTCTTCTGTTTGGGCATATTGAGATTGTCCATTATGTGTAATTCTATAAAGGGGAGGTTGGGCAAGGTATAAATGACCCTTTTCTATTATTTTAGGAAAATAATTATAAAAAAAAGTTAACAAAAGAGCAGCAATATGAGCTCCGTCAACATCTGCATCTGTCATTATTATAATTTTATTATATCTCAAATTTTCAATATTATTTGACTTTATTTGTTCTAATCCAATGGCTTGTTTTAAATCATTAATTTCTTGGTTATGAGACATTTTTTCACTTGATGCACTAGCGACATTTAATATTTTACCTTTAAGTGGCAGTACTGCCTGCGTCATTCTCTCACGGGCTTGTTTAGCTGAACCTCCAGCACTATCACCCTCTACAATAAATAGTTCAGTTTCTTCAAATTTATCACTGCTGCAATCAGCTAATTTCCCAGGCAGACGAATTTTTTTTGTTATAGTTTTCCTAGAAATATCCTTTTCTTTTTTTTTCCTTTTTCTTTCTTCGTAATTATCAATAGTTCGGTTTAATATTGCCTCACCAATTGAAAGATCATTCGACAACCAAGTTTCAAATCTATCTTTTATAGCAATTTCAACAAGTTTAGCACTTGATAAATTTACAAGTTTTTCTTTTGTTTGTCCTTGGAACTGTGGGTCTTTAATAAAAATAGACAAAATAGAACCTGTTGAATTTATTAAATCATCATAAATAATCTCATTAGCTTTTTTAAATCCTTTGATATCTGCAAAATTTCTTATTCCTTTTGTAAGTGCGTGTCTAAACCCTAATTCATGACTGCCACCAAGAGGTGTTGGAATAGTATTACAGTAAGTTTCTGTAAAACTCGTTTCACTATTTGTAAACCAAGCGACTACCCATTCTACATTTTCATCTTTAATTTTCACTTTTCCGTGAAAAGTTGATGAAGTAAACATTGGGATTGTTGAGGTTTTAAATTTAATATAATCAATTATTCCATTTTTATAACATATTTTTTTTGAATGAGGTGTTTGACTATTTTCTTTAATCAAAGATGTATCACATTCCCAATTTATTTGAACACCACCAAAAAGATAAGCTTTGTATTCCAAGATTTTAAAGAGCTTGTCGGGATTAAAAAAATTATTTTCACCAAATATACTTGCATCTGGTTTAAATAAAATGCTAGTTCCGCTGGTTTTTTTTGTTGACTCTATCTTATTTAGTTTTGTTGTCGGTAATCCCTTTGAAAATTCTTGTTTATAAAGAATACTCTCACGAATAACTTGAACATTTAAAAAAGAAGAAAGAGCATTTACAACTGATGCTCCAACTCCGTGAAGACCACCTGAGGTTGTATAATTTTTATTTGTAAATTTACCTCCTGAATGGAGAGTTGTCATTATAACTTCAAGGGCTGATTTATTTTTAAATTTTGGGTGACTATCAACTGGTATCCCCCTTCCATTGTCAGATATTAAGATAGTATTATCTCTATAAAGTGTTACATTTATTAGTGTTGCATATTTAGCAACTACTTCGTCCATACAATTATCTATAATTTCTATAGCTAAGTGATGTAAGGCATTGTTGTCTGTCCCACCTATGTACATACCTGGTCTATGTCTTATTGGTTCTAGACCTTCTAAAACTTCAATTTCAGTAGCGTTATAATTATTATCTAGTAAAGTTTTATTCATTGATTAGTACAACACTTAGTTTTATTTTAACGTAGTGTTACTATATCTAGCAATATTTGGTGTGCTTTGAAATAAAAAAAACCTAATTTCCATTAGGTTTTTTTAAAATTAACTTGAATAATACATTTTGAACTCAACTGGATGAGGTGCATGTTCAAATTGAACAACTTCTTCCATTTTTAGATCAATATAAGCCTCTATTTGATCTTCCGTAAATACATCACCTTTAGTTAAAAAAGACATGTCACTCGCAAGAGCGTCTAGAGCTTCTCTTAATGAACCACACACTGTTGGAATACTTGTTAGTTCACTAGCTGGAAGCTCATATAAGTCTTGATCCATTGCTTCACCTGGATCTATTTTATTTTGTATTCCATCTAATCCTGCCATTAACATTGCAGAAAAAGCTAGGTAAGGATTAGCAGTAGCATCAGGAAATCTAACTTCAACTCTTTTTCCATTTGGACTGTCTGTGAACGGGATGCGGCATGAAGCAGAACGGTTTCTAGCTGAATATGCTAAAATTACAGGAGCTTCGAAACCAGGTATTAACCTTTTATAAGAATTCGTTGATGGGTTAGTAAATGCATTAATGGCTTTTGCATGTTTAATAATACCACCTATGTAGTGAAGGCAAGTTTGTGAAAGTTGAGCATATTTATCACCTGCGAAAAGTGGTTTCCCATCTTTCCATATTGACTGATGTGTGTGCATACCTGTTCCATTATCACCTGCTACAGGCTTTGGCATAAAAGTAGCTGTTTGACCAAAAGAATGAGCAACATTATGTACAGCGTATTTGTAAAGTTGAACATTGTCGGCTGTATCTATCAAAGTCCCAAACATCATACCTAATTCATGCTGAGATGGTGCTACTTCATGGTGATGCTTTTCCATTGGCACCCCCATATCAACTAATGATAAAACCATCTCACTTCTTAAGTCTTGAGCAGAATCTACTGGCGGAACTGGAAAGTAGCCACCTTTAATACCTGGTCTATGGCCCATATTACCTTCTTCAAAATCTTTACCAGAATTATAAGGACCTTCTGAAGAGTCAATTTTGTAAAAAGAAGAGTTCATTTCAGCTTCATATTTTACATCATCAAAAACAAAAAATTCAGGTTCAGGACCGAAGTAAGCAGTGTCACCAACTCCAATCGAACCCATGTAAGCTAATGCTTGTTTCGCAGTTGATCTTGGATCTCTTTCGTAAGGTTTACCAGATATGGGGTCTAAAACATCACAAAATATTGATAATGTCGGTTGCGAGAAAAAAGGATCAACAATACCTCTAGAGCAGTCAGGCATTAACTTCATGTCAGATTCATTGATTGCTTTCCAACCAGCTATTGATGATCCGTCGAACATAAAACCTTCGGCAAGACTTTTCTCGTCTATCGTACTTACATGCTGAGATAAATGTTGCATTTTGCCTCTTGGGTCTGTAAATCTTAAATCTACAAATTGAATTTCTTTTTCTTTAATCATATTCATAATTGATTTTGCGTCAGACATTATTTACTCCATTAATATTTATATTGCTTCATTACCTTTTTCACCAGTTCTGATACGAATGGCTTGATCTATTGATGAAACAAAAATCTTTCCATCACCAATTCTTCCAGTTTTAGCTGATTGTTCTATGCATTCGATAGCGGATTCGACAAGATCGTCATCTAAAATTATTTCAATTTTAACCTTAGGTAAAAAGTCGACCACATACTCAGCACCTCTGTAGAGTTCAGTATGACCTTTCTGCCGGCCAAAACCTTTGGCTTCGTATACAGTTAAACCTTGTATACCTATTAAGGAAAGAGAATTTTTAACTTCATCAAGTTTGAATGGTTTAATTATAGCTTCAATTTTTTTCATACATCCCGCCTTAAATGTGATATTATTTATATTTAAATAAGCTTTTATCAAAATTTTATTTATAAACTTCTATGACATTAAAAAAAATTGATTAAAAATTAGGCAGTATTACTAAAAAATATTCTTCATCCTAGATATTGCCTCTTCAATTGCTTCAAGAGAATTGGCGCAAGATAATCTAATATAGCCTTCGCCAAATTTTCCAAAAGATGTTCCAGCTACTGTTGCAACTCCAATTTTGTCTAATAATATATTTTGAAGTTCCATGGAACTTTTATTAGTACTTTTTATGTTGGGAAAACAATAAAACGCACCATTAGGTTTTTGACAATTTAATCCTTTTAATTCGTTTAACTTTGAAAACATGAAATTGGCCCTTTTTTTAAAGGTCTGATTCATCTCTTCAACACAATTCTGAGGACCAGTTAAAGCCTCTAATGCAGCAAATTGAGCACTGGCATTTACACATGAGTGAATATTGACGGCTAATTTTTCAGCTATTTCGTAGAGTTTTCTAGGAAATACTCCATAACCAAGCCGCCAACCAGTCATGGCGTAAGTCTTGGACCATCCATTCAGAATAATAAGTCTGTCTTTTAATTCAGGAAATTTTAACATTGATGTGAAATCATTTTCCCCAAAACAAAATTGATCATAAATCTCGTCACTCATTAAGACTACTTTAGGAAATCTTTCTAACCCCTTAGCAAGTTTTTCAAGTTCAAGCTTAGCAACAACACCTCCAGTTGGATTTGCAGGACTGTTAATTATAATTAAACTTGTATTTTGATTAATTTTTTTAAGTATGTCATCGGCTGAAAAAGAAAACCCCTTGGTTTCACTTAACTTGTATGGAATTGCTTTAGCCCCAGAATAGTTAATTGCAGATTCATAAATAGGAAACCCAGGATTAGGATACAATATTTCCTTATTTTTCTCTCCCATCAACATTGCTGAGAAAAATATTATAACTTTGCCACCAGGTACGATTATAATATTGTCGGGCGAAACTTTTACATTATGCCTTCTAAAAATGTCATATGAGACAGCCTCTCTTAATTTGGGCATGCCTGTGGATTGAGTGTATCCATGATGACCATCTTTAAGAGCTTTTATTCCTGCGTCGACAATGTGTTCTGGAGTTTGAAAATCTGGCTGACCAATACCTAGGTTAATAATGCTTTTTCCTTCAGAAGCTAATTTATTAGCTTTCGCTAAAACTGTAAAAGCTGTTTCTGTGCCGAGATTATTATTTCTATTAGCCATATCATAAAAATTTGTCATTTAATAAAACCTTGATTATTTTTATAATATTAAATACTTATACATTCGTAAAATTAAATAAAGTGTTTTCAACATTACATATATTTATTTTACTTTATGGCGGGTGTAGCTCAGTTGGTTAGAGCGCGGGTTTGTGGTACCTGAGGTCGCCGGTTCGAAGCCGGTCACTCGCCCCAATTGTTTTTATGATCATTCTAACTTGACCTTTGATCATTCCTAAGTTAGCAATTGATTTAAATATAAATATAATTTTTTTTGCGGGCGTGGCGGAATTGGTAGACGCGCAAGATTTAGGTTCTTGTATCGAAAGGTGTGGGGGTTCAAGTCCCTTCGCCCGCACCATAAATTAAAATTAAAAATTTTTATTTTTAAGGGATTTGATACTATTATGGCAATTACACAAACTTTATCTAAAGGTCTGAAACGTGAATTTGAAGTTATTATTACTAATGCAGAGATTAATAAATTAGTAGATGAAAAGCTTAGTAATATTGCAAAAGAGGCAAATCTACCTGGTTTCAGGCCAGGAAAAGTACCCGTTTCAGTAGTTAAAAATAGATTTGGTAAACAAGTCTTAGGCGAGGTTGTCAAAGAATCTGTTGATAATGTGACTAAAGATACAATGGAGAAAAATAAATTAACTCCTTCTTCTCAACCAAAAATAGAGATTATATCATTTGAAGAAGGGGAAGATTTGAAGGCAAAACTTTCAGTTGAGATAATGCCTGAATTTGAAATTCCTGATTTGTCAAACTTAGAGATTATTAAGCCTATCGTTAAAGTTACTGACAAAGATATAAATGATGCAGTTGAAAAAATAGCCAAAGAAAATATTGGAACTAAAAAAATAAACAAAGATAGAAGTGCCAAAAAAGGTGATACTGTTGTAATTGATTTTTTAGGAAAAGTTGATGGGATCCCATTTGAAGGGGGAGAAGCCAAAGGTCATAATCTAAAACTTGGATCTAATTCTTTCATTCCAGGTTTTGAGGATGGGCTAGTAGGAAGTAAAGTTGGAAAAAAAGTTAGTGTTGCTGTTACATTTCCTAAGGACTATCAAGCAAAAAATCTAGCTGGTAAAAAAGCTATTTTTGAAACAACTATAAATGAAATTAAAGAAGATGTAGAATTGATCATTAATGACGAATTTGCCAAAACACTTGGTATGGCAGATTTAAAAGCTTTAAAATCTGCTGTTTCTGATCAAATCACTAAGCAACATGATCAAGCTAGTAGAGAAAAATCTAAAAGACAAATTCTTGATAAATTAGCTGATAATATTTCCTTTGATCTGCCAGAAACTTTGGAAAAAGAAGAATATAATAATATTTGTAAAGCAATGAATCCTAATGCAAAGCCTGATAAGGCATCTAAAGATTATGAAGAAAATCAAGATCCAGAACCAGATAAGGGGATGAAAAAAGAAGAAAAACAAGACGCTTCTGAAATTGCAAAAAGAAGAGTTAGACTTGGTCTTTTACTATCTGAGATAGGCAGAAAAAATAACATAAAAGTAGAAGAAGAAGATACTAGAAATGCAATGATGAAAGAAATACAAAAATACCCTGGACAGGAAAAACAAGTTATGGATTATTTTAAAAATAACCCTGAAGCTCAACAACAATTATCAGGTCCAATTTTTGAAGATAAAATTATAGATTTTATTTTAGAGTTAGCAAATACCAAAGAAAAGGTTGTTTCATTAGACGAACTTTATAAAGAAGAAGAACTAGATTTAAAAAAAGAAGCAGATAAAGCAAAAAATTCAAATAAATTAGTTGATAAAAATAAAGTTAAGAAAGCATCTAAAAAGGTAAGTAAAAAATAGTTCAAAACTTAAACTAAATTAAATTTATACAGGGAGAAAAAATTAATATGTATGAAAATTTTTCTAATTCATTTTCGTCAATAAATGAAACAGGAGCATTAGTTCCTATGGTTGTTGAGCAAACAAGTAGAGGAGAAAGATCATATGACATATACTCTAGACTTTTAAAAGAAAGAATAATTTTTCTTGTAGGACCCGTTGATGATAATATTGCGTCATTAGTATGTGCTCAATTATTATTTTTAGAAGCTGAAAATCCAAAAAAAGACATTTCAATGTATATTAATTCTCCAGGTGGAGTAGTTACATCAGGATTATCAATATATGATACAATGGAATATATAAGGCCTGATGTATCAACTGTGTGCATAGGGCAGGCAGCCAGTATGGGTTCTCTATTACTGACTGCAGGAGCTAAAAATAAGAGATATTGTCTACCTAATGCAAGAATAATGACACATCAACCATCAGGGGGCTTTCAAGGTCAAGCTAGCGATATAGAAATTCACGCAAAAGAAATAATTAATTTAAGGACTAGACTAAACGGTATTTATGTTAAACATTCTGGCAAGAAAATTGCAGAAATTGAAAGATTAATGGATAGAGATACATTTTTATCCCCTGAGGACGCACTAAAACTTGGTTTAATAGATGAAGTTGTGGACAAGAGACCAATTGCTAAATAATACAAATCAACATTTTATATTGCATTTTAAATAAAACCCATAGAATAATAATATATGAATATAATCAGTGAGGTAGAAAAATGGATGAACAAAAAAATGAAGGGAAGAATAAAACAACCTTGTATTGTTCATTTTGCGGAAAAAGTCAGCATGAAGTCAAAAAATTAATTGCTGGACCTACAGTTTTCATTTGTGATGAATGTGTTGAACTGTGTATGGATATAATTAAAGAAGAGCATCAGTCTTCAATTACTAAAAATAAAGAAGGTATTCCCTCTCCAGCTGAGATTTGTAAAATATTGGATGATTATGTAATTGGTCAAAGAAAAGCTAAAAGAGTTTTATCTGTAGCTGTCCACAATCATTATAAAAGATTAACAAATACTTTAAATATGAATGACATTGAAATTTCTAAATCAAATATTCTTTTAGTCGGGCCAACTGGTTGTGGAAAAACTTTGCTCGCACAAACTTTAGCAAAGATTTTAGATGTTCCATTTACTATGGCTGATGCCACAACATTAACTGAAGCTGGTTATGTTGGTGAAGATGTTGAAAATATAATATTAAAATTACTTCAGGCTTCTGATTATAATGTTGAAAGAGCTCAAAAGGGGATAGTTTATATTGACGAAGTTGATAAAATTTCAAGGAAATCTGAGAATCCTTCAATTACACGAGATGTAAGCGGCGAGGGAGTCCAACAGGCTTTACTCAAAATTATGGAAGGTACTATAGCAGCTGTCCCACCACAAGGTGGTAGAAAACATCCTCAACAAGAGTTTCTTCAAGTTGATACAACTAATATACTTTTTATATGTGGTGGAGCATTCGCAGGCTTAGATAAGCTGATTTCTAATAGAAATACGGGATCTTCAATTGGTTTTGGCGCAGATATTATTAATACGAAAGATGTATCTAGTTCTGATATTTTAAAAGAAGTAGAGCCAGGAGATTTAGTTAAATATGGTCTGATTCCTGAGTTTATTGGACGCCTTCCAGTTTTAGCAACTCTTGAAGACCTTGATGAAGATGCTTTAGTTACGATTTTAACAAAACCCAAAAATGCATTAATTAAACAATACCAAAAACTTTTTGAAATGGAAAATACTAAACTTGAGTTTAGAGAAAATGCCCTTAAAGCAGTAGCTCAAAAAGCCATAAGTTTGAAGACTGGAGCTAGAGGATTAAGGTCAATTATTGAAAATATTTTAATGGATACTATGTTTGAACTTCCATCAGAACCATATATTGATGAAGTTGTTATAAATGAAGAAGTAGTATTAAAAGGTACTAAACCTCTTTTGGTTCATGAAAAAAAATCCAAAGAAATGAATAATTCTCTTTAAAATTTAATTTTAACTTGAAGTTTTAAAAAAAAATATCATTTATAACTATATAATTTTAAAGGATATTACTTTGACTAAATCAACTCATCTTATATTACCCCTGAGAGACATCGTTATATTCCCACATATGATCGCTCCACTTTTTGTTGGTAGAATGAAGTCTATCAATGCAATTGAAGCAGTCATGGAAGAAAATAAAGAAATAGTTTTACTAACTCAAAAAAAACCCTCTATTGAAGATCCCAAAGAAAAAGATTTATACAAAGTTGGTACCTTAGGCAATATACTTCAGATGCTTAAACTTCCAGATGGCACAGTAAAAGTTTTAGTTGAAGGAAAATCTAGATGTGTTGTAAAAAATATTAAAATATCTAGTTCTTATTTAAGTTCCGATTCAGTTTTATCAAAGAGTGAAGAAGTATCATTAGTCCAAGGTAACGAAGTTACTTCTAATTTGCTTGATTTGTTTGAAAGATACGCAAAATTAAATGGTAAAATAAGTACTGAAATATTGTCAACTATCTCTGATATTAAGAATGCTAATACTTTATCAGATACAATAATAAATCATTTAGTATTTAATATTGAAGAAAAACAATCATTTCTTGAAATGATAAACCCAATTGAACGTATAGAAAGTTTAATAATAAAAATTAAAAATGAGATTGAGATATTAAGTTCTGAAAAGAAAATAAGAAGTCGTGTTAAAACCCAGATGGAAAAAACACAACGAGAATATTATTTAAATGAACAATTAAAAGCAATTCAAAAAGAACTTGGGTCATCTGAAGATGGCAAAAATGAATTTGATGAAATTGAAGATAAAATTGAGAATGGTAAATTAACAAAAGAAGCTAAAGAAAAAGCACTATCTGAGTTAAAAAAATTAAAAAATATGAGTCCTATGAGTGCTGAAGCTACCGTTAGTCGGTCATACATTGATTGGTTAGTTTCAATTCCCTGGACAAAAACCAACAAAGTTAAAACTGATATAGTTAAAGCTAGAGAAATATTAGATAATGACCATTATGGCTTAGAAAAAGTTAAAGACAGAATAATAGAGTTTTTAGCTGTTCAAAAGAGGACTAAAGAAATTAAAGGTCCAATTTTGTGTTTAGTTGGTCCACCAGGTGTTGGTAAAACCTCTTTAGGAAAATCAATAGCCAAAGTTACAGGTAGAGAATATATCAGAATGGCTTTAGGTGGAGTTAGAGATGAGGCAGAAATAAGAGGTCATAGAAGAACTTACATAGGTTCACTTCCCGGAAAAATAGTTCATGGAATGAAAAAAGCTTCTGCAATTAATCCACTTTTCTTATTGGATGAAATTGATAAATTAGGTAATGATTATAGAGGTGATCCTTCTTCTGCACTTTTAGAAGTGTTAGACCCAGAACAGAACAAGACTTTTCAAGATCACTATCTAGAGATAGATTATGACCTATCAAAAGTACTGTTTATTACTACATCTAATACATTAAATATGCCTCAAGCTTTATTAGATAGGATGGAAATAATTAGACTTTCTGGATATACGGAAGACGAAAAACTAGAAATAGCCAAAAGGCATCTAATTAAAAAACAGATGGATAATTGTAAACTAAAAGAAGCCGAATTTTCTATTAATGAGGAAGCTCTTAAAATAATAATTCAATCTTACACAAGAGAGGCTGGAGTTAGAAGTTTAGAGAGACAATTAGCGAAATTGACAAGAAAAATAGTTACTTTAATTGAAAAAAAAGAAGCTAAGTCTTTTAATATTACCAAAGAAAATATTAATGATATTTTGGGTGTACCTGTATATCAAAGACAAGAAATTGAAAAAGATAATCTTGTAGGTATAACTACGGGGTTAGCTTGGACAGAAGTGGGTGGTGAATTATTATCTATTGAAGCAGTTAAAGTAAGGGGTAAGGGTAAGGTTTCTGCAACGGGTAAATTAGGTGATGTCATGAAGGAGTCAGTTCAGGCAGCTGAATTTTTCATAAGATCTAAAGCATTATCTTATGGCTTAAACCCTATTGATTTAGAAAAAAACGATATTCACGTGCATGTACCAGAAGGTGCTACGCCAAAAGATGGGCCATCGGCAGGAGTTGCAATGGTAACTAGTATGGTATCTGCCTTAACAGATATAAAAATTAAAAGTGATATTGGTATGACAGGCGAAATAACTTTAAGAGGAAGAGTTCTTCCAATTGGTGGCTTAAAAGAAAAATTATTAGCAGCTAAAAGAGGCGGTTTAAAAACAGTTTTAATACCGATTGATAATAAAAAAGATTTAACAGAAATACCAAATAATATAAAAAAAGAATTAAATATCATACCCATAGATTCAATTGATCAGGTAATTGAAAATGCTTTAGTTCAATCACCTCAAGAAATAAGTGTATTAGACGCTAGTAAATTAAATCCGGCTAGTGAAACTAATTTGTCAGATGAAGCTAATATTTCCCATTAAAATAAATTAATTTCATAGTCTTCTTTGTAAAAATCATCTTTATTTACTAGAGTTCTATGGTAAAATCATATATAAATATCTAATTATTAAACTTTAAACGGAGGTACGAATGAATAAAAATGAATTGGTGGCAAGTGTTTCTGAAGCTTCGGGTCTTTCAAAAGTAGATGCGGGTAAAGCAGTTGATGGTGTTTTTGAGTCTATTACCGGTGCTCTTAAATCAGGTGGAGATGTGCGTATAGTCGGCTTCGGAACCTTTTCTGTTGCCAACCGTGCCGCTACAACAGGAAGAAACCCTAGAACTGGAGAAGCCATTCAAATTAAAGCCTCTAAGCAACCAAAATTTAAAGCTGGAAGCCCTTTAAAGGATGCAGTTAACAATTAATTATAAATTTACAATTTTAGAAAGGCGTCTTGTTCAAGACGTCTTTTTTATTAAACACCTTTGTTTAATGGATATCTTTTCTCCAATAACTTTCCCGTTAAAATAAGCCAATACCTCGTTTTTTTTACTGAATAGATTGATTAGCTCTCTATCTTTTAATAAAAAATCTGGATTTTTTGGTGAACCGTATCTTTCGTTGCCAACTGAAAAAGTTTCATAAAATAAATACCCACCATTTTTTAACAAATTCATTAATTTTTTGATTTTAGGTCTATATAAATAATTAACAACTATTATTATGTCATAATATTTTTCTTTTAAGGGCCAATTTTGATTTGTTTCAAGATCAAAACAGATCGTATTAATATACTCAAAATGATCATACTGAACTAGTTTTATACTATCTTTATCTATGGCCGTCACAATTCTATTTTTTCTTGCTAAATGAACACTATTGCTTCCATTCCCACTAGCAAAATCTAATATTTGGATTTTTCTTTTGGGGGCTAGTAATTTTATTTGTTTTATTATCCAAGTTTTTGCCTGTTTATTCATTTTCGATTTCAACATTAGTCCTTTATATTTAATCAATACAAATTATAGCAAAATAAATAAGTTCATAGTTGTCAACTTTATTAAAATTACGTATAAACTTAGATAAAATGGGCGGTTAGCTCAGTTGGTAGAGCATCTCGTTTACACCGAGAATGTCGGCGGTTCGAGACCGTCACCGCCCACCATTTTAAATATAAAACTTTTCAATCTCTAATTATTTACATAATACAAATTATTCATTACTTTTATATAAATTTTTATTTTCTCTTTGGAGATACAATATGCCAAATTTTACTAAACCTGTTTGTCTGATTACTGGTCTTGGGGAAGGTACGGGTGGCTTTACAGCTAGACGCTTCGCTAAAGCTGGTTATAGAATTGCAATGATAGCTAGATCTAGTGAAAGGTTAATAAAATTTGAAAAAGAATTACCAGACTCTAAAGGGTATATCTGTGACGTTTCAGACTTAACTGTATTAGAAAACACTTGTAAAAAATTAAAAGATGAAATGGGCTCACCAGAAGTACTAATTCATAATGCAGTTAAAGGAAATTTTGAAAATTTACTTAACGGAAAACCAGAATGGTTAGAAAAAAACTTTCGAATTAATACAACCTCACTTATGTACTTAGCTCATTTTTTGATACCAGATATGTTGAAAAATAAAAAGGGTGTAATTATAGTCACAGGAAATACTGCTGCACACAGGGGGGTCGCTATGACACCATATTTTGCACCTACTAAGGCGGCTCAAAGAATTTTAGCACAATCTTTAGCTCGTGATTTTGGCCCAAAAGGTATTCACGTCTCATATATAACTATAGACGCATCAATTAATACTCCATGGACAAGAAGTAGGATTGAACATCAAAAAAATAAAGATGAAATAGAATTTGCACAACCTGAAGATATAGCAGAAGAAATTTATAGAATATCACAACAAAAACGCTCGGCTTGGTCATTTGACGTAGAGCTAAGGCCTGACATAGAAAAATGGTAAGTTAACCTACAAAAGCCTTTTCTAAGACAAATTCGGCAGGGTTATTATTTGCTCCTTCTTGTAATTCATGTTTTACCATTATAGCTTTTAAATCATTGTTTAGGCCCATTGATCCGCAAAACATAAATCTGTCGTCTGAAGATATATTCTCAATGTTAAGATCATTAAAAATTTTATTTGTAGTTATCAGTTCAGTTATTCTTCCATTATTCGTAAAATTATCTCTTGTAGTTGAATGATAACTTATTAATTTATTTTCAATAAAATCTTTAATAATTTCGTCATTGTTGCTTTCATCAATTATTTCCTGGCTATAAGCAAGTTCAGGAACGGTTCTGCAAGTATGAGTTACAACTACTATCTTAAATTTTTCATACGTTTCGGGTTCTCTTATAAGTGACGCAAAGGGTGCAAAACCAGTTCCAGAAGAGAGTAAAAATAGCCTTTTGCCAGGCTTTAAAGCATCTAAAACTAATGTGCCAGTAGACTTAGGCATCATGATTATTTTATCATCAATCTTAATATTTTTTAATTTCGATGTTAAGGGACCATCTTTAACTATAATTGAATAAAATTCTAGTTCTTCTGACCAACTTGGTGAGGCGATTGAATAAGCCCTTAATATTGGTTTATCCTCCTCATTTGGTAAGCCTATCATTACAAATTCACCAGATCTAAATTTAAAACTTTGTGGTCTTTCAATACGAAAAGAGAATAAACTTTCAGTCCAATGTTTAATGAATGTTACTTTATGACAATTATTAGAGAATTTTGACAAAGAATTTATCCTAGATTTATTTATTTTTTATTAATTTTTTAGTCAAAGTAAGTAAAGCTTTTGCGTAATCTGGATATTTATATTTATATTTAAGTTCATTTCCCAAAACTTTACATTTGATAATTCTATTAGAAACATAAAAAGACTTCAAACTATCAGAAACTTGGTTTGGATTATATTTAATAATTAATGGTTCTTTTAATTTTAATTTTTCTGTAACGTATTTAACTGCTTCATAACTGCTAACTTTGTTTTGATCGCATATATTTATAATTTTATTATTTAGATTTTTAATTAAAAATTGAATGGCTATTGAAGACAAGTCTTCAACGTGAATTCTATTTGGGATATAGTCTTTTTTTACAAGAATTTCATTGTTTCCTTCTAGATATTTAATCATTGGATGTCTTTTAGTACCATATATACCTGCAATTCGAAAAAGTGAAACATTACGATTGGTTTTAATCCACTCTTTTTCTGCATCAAGTCTAATTATACCTCTTTTATGTTTAGGATCAGGTTTAGTTTCTTCATCTATATCTCCCTCTCCATACACTGAAGTTGCAGAAAAATAGATAATTTTATTTTTATTTGATGCAATGGATTTTCCATAATTTTGGATAACTGGATCTAAACCCTCTTCATTTGGGGGAACTGTAGAAATGATATTTTCTTTAGAAAGTTTTAATGCAATATTTTTAGAATCATAATAGTTAAAGTAATGGATATTTTTTTTAGGTTTTGAAATATTTCTCGTAATTATAGAAACTTGTACATCTTTTTTTAAAGCTTCTTTAGACAAAAATTGAGCTGTGTAGCCATTTCCAATTATTGATAATTTTATCATTTTAAAAAAAAGTAATTTACTACTTGCAATGTTAAGATTAATTAAACTATTAATTAATTGTTTATGGTGCTTCGAAGATTTCTTCAAGCTTAAAATGGGAATTTGGTAATTTATATAAATTGTAACCCAAAGCTGTCCCCGCAACTGTAAATGCTGAGTGAGGGTAAATATGCCACTGGATTTATATCTGGGAAGGTTACCTAAGCTGTGATGCATGAGCCAGGAGACCTGCCAGAAACTGTCGCTTTGTCAGCTTCCGGGTAGAGTAGATGGCACGTTCTTTATATCGTCTAGCGACTAAATAGGTGAGGGCTTATGCTCTCTAAGTTTATTTATTTGCTGGAGGCAATTATGATTACACGTGCGTTTATTTTATCTCTTATACTATTAGTTGTTTCTGCTTCAAAATCATTCACCAACGAAATAAAACCACAAAGAATTACAATTCACCCATCCAAAATTAACAAAAATGTTATTGGTAGCTCAACTACAATTATTAATTACGAAACTATAAAAAAATCATCTTACAAAACTTTAGGTGATTTGTTGTCTAAATACTCTGGTGTATTTTTTGAGAAGCTTTATTACGGTTCTGATGCTAAATCAACTGTTAAAATTAGAGGTTTTGGAGAACAAGCTTCAAGAAATATAATGGTATTAGTTAATGGAATTCGATTGTCAGATATGACAATAGCAGGAGCTAATTTATCTAGAATACCAATTGATAATGTTTATGAAATAGAAATAATAAAAGGAGGTTCATCTGGAGTTCTTTTTGGTGATGGTGCTGTGGGAGGGGCTATAAATATTATTACTAAAAATCCAAAGTTTATTGATAATAACATCACTTTTAAATCTTCTGCTAAATCTTTTAATACTGAAATTAATTCTATTAACATAAATAAAAAAGTTGATGATATTGTCTTACAGACCTTTGCATCTAGTGAAAAGAGTTCGGGTTACAGACAAAATAACAAATTTGAAAATGATATTTTTGAATTTAATGCGACTTATCTAAAAGACCCATTAACTAGATTTTTTACTGGAATAGGGTTTTCTGATCAATACACAGGTTTACCAGGTAGTATTATTATAAGTGACTACTATACTAGGCCAAGATATGTTAGGTCAGGTAATTTAGACAGCTTTGGTTCTGATAAAATTAAATCTTGGAAAATTGGTTCTGAAAATATACTTGAAAGTAGTAAATACTCTAATGTAATAAAATATGAAGAAAAAGACCAAAAAACATCATCTATGTATCAAAATGTTAATATCAAAGCTAAAACTGATTTAAGCACTTATACACTTAGTTCAAAAGTTAACCAGAAATTTAATAGTGATTCTATTAATTCTGAATTAAAATTAGGAATTGATTATTACAATTCTAGTTATAGAGCTATTGGCAATAACTACCTTGGTACTCCATACCATAATATTGCAAAACAAAAAATATTTGAGCCGTTTAGTATTCTAAGACTTAATCATTCATCAATGTCAAATTTAGAATATGAAATAGGTTTTAGATTACATTATTATGATATAGATGCAGATAATTATTCAACTAAAAAAAGCTTATTATCAAATGATCGGCACAATTATGCTTGGTCTATGGGATTAAATTATAATATTCAAAATCAGGGAGATATTTTTGCGCACATTTCTAGAGCGTTTAGATCTCCAAGGCTTGATGAACTTATTTCTTTAGTTAGTCCAAGTCCAAGTTTAACTGACCTTGAACACCAATTTTCAAATGATTTAGAAGTTGGATATGAAAAAAAGAATAAAGATTCAAGATATAAACTTGCAATTTTTAGATCACTTATAAAAAACCAAATTGTTTATAATTCGGCTGCTTGGGCTAACCAAAATTTTGACCCATCTATTCAACAGGGTTTAGAAATAGAATTTGATAAATCAATTAATGAGAAATTTAATATAAAATCAAATGCTGCATATATAGATTCATATTTTTCCAAAGGCACGGAAAAAGGTAATGAAACACCTTACGTGCCAAAACTTTCAAGTGCTATTTCGTTATATTATTACTTAGAAAATGAATCAGACCTTTCTCTTGAACATAAATATATTGGAAAACAAAGAGCAGGTAATGATCCAAATTATAATGTTAGAAAATCTAAGTCATACCAAATTACTGATTTGAACTTTACACATAAGATACAAAATTTCAGTCTTAAAGCTTCAGTAAATAATTTTTTTAATAAAAAATATTACACAAATTTAATAGCTAGCGGTAGCGGTGATGCTTATGTTTATCCACAACCTGGTAGAACTTTATTTTTGGGGTTAGAAGCTACATTTTAATAAAATTAATCTTGTTTAAATGTGAATTTGGTCTAATTTGATATTATGTATAAAAGTAAAGTTGTCAAAAATATTTTGTTGTTTTTAAGTTGTGTTGGTATTGTTTTAATTTTCCGCATAATTCCTCACCCACCAAATTTTACACCTGTTATTGCTTTAAGCTTATATCTTCCTATCATCTTTGGATTATGGTCCCTTCCCTTTTGTATTTTAGGATTTGCAATAACAGATTATTTTGTAGGTTTTCATAGTTTATTAATTTGGACCTGGGGTAGTTTAGTATTAGTTGGTTTGATTTCAAAATTTTCAAAAAATATAATAAACAGATTAACTTTAGCATTTCTAGGATCTTTAATATTTTTTGCTCTTTCTAATTTAGGTGTATGGCTTGCAGGTTCGTATTATGAGCCAAACATTGAAGGTTTAATAACCTGTTATATCATGGCAATACCTTTTTTTACTAACACACTTATTAGCACTATGATATTTGCAATATTTATTGAATTTTTTGTATTCTCAAAATATTTTAATTTCATACCTATAATTAAAAAAAAACATAATTAATTTTTATAGTCTTAAATCTATTCTTTTCTTGACCAAAAGATTGTCTACCTCTATCAAGTATTATTAAACCTTTTATGGGGGTGTAGCTCAGTTGGTTAGAGCGCCGGCCTGTCACGCCGGAGGTCGCGAGTTCGAGTCTCGTCACTCTCGCCATAATTTTACAAGTAAAATCAATGGTTTATTCCCCAAAACACCTCTTCCAAAACTAACATAAATTTAGCTTGTACACAGGTTTGTGCACAATTTTTATTTTAATGTTTTTAAGTATTTTTTATAAATTATTCTATTAAAATTATACGCTGCGTATTTTTTTATTTGACACTGCATATAATATATTATAAAAAAATAATAATTAATAAAAAATTTGGAGTTTGCGATGGATGAATTTATAAATAATAGTAATCAAACGATTGATATTCAGGACATGATCGATGGTAGTAGTCCAGATAGTTCAGGAAAAAATTTTTATGTTTTTTTTCATTTTAATTTAGGTCAACCAACTATAACTTTTAATATGTCTATGCGCGATTTAATTCAATTTACTAAAGTTAAAAATAAAACAAATGTATCAATTGATCCTATTCTTGGTGATGAATATGTTGCTCAAAGGGAAGAAGTAAGAAATCACACTAAGAAATTAGCATTGTATACTTTACAAGGGCTAGTAAACTCAAGAATTATAGAAATGAAAAAAAATGGTGATGATATTAATGATGAACTTGAGAAATTGATTTCAGAACTTAATATACCACCTTACACATCTTTTCCTCCATTAGTTGCGACATTAAAAGTAAATAAATCTAATAACAAAACAAATATTCAATTGACACGAGTAGAAGACAGAGCTGGCAATCCGACAAACTGTTTTATTGCTACATTAGCACCTAGTAATCCAATTTATTTAATAGATGGACAGCATAGAAAAAGAGCACTTGAGGAAGTATCAAATTTTTTAACAAAGACATTAGAATTAAATAATTATCCAAAAAAAGGGTTATTAGAGCCGGCTTATCATAATAAAGATTATTTATCTGATTATATGCTTGATTTTTGGAGTTCCATTCAAAATCTTGCTTTTACAAAATGTCATGTGGCTGTAGAATGTCATCTAAAATTAGACGAGTTTTGTGAGCAACAGTTATTCTATGATTTAAATACACATAGTAGAAGAGTTCAAGTTAGTGATGGTTGGCAGTTTGACCATGCAAATAAGATTAATCAGTACGTCAAGGACAATCTAATTAACAAAATCCTTCCATTTGAACCAAGTCAAAAAGATCAAAACAATTGGAATTTAGATGATGGTCGGTTGAGCAGGAAAGATGTAAATAACTTAACGTCAATAATGTGTATAGGTTCTACAATTTCTACAAAAGTAACACCAAAATTATTGGAAGAAAGAGCTAAATATTTAGATATTTTTTGGAAGTCCATATTAGAAATTCCTGGAATTGGAAAACCAAATGCTAAACAAAACACTGTCGCTGGTCAAACTGTTGTTTTGAAAGGTTTGTGTCAATTAGGTTATGAGTTAGTTCATGGACATCAGAATATAAGGGATTTAGATGGATGGAAAAAACTATTGAATGCATTACAGACAAAACAGATCGATTTTTCTCATAAAAATGAGCTTTGGGCGAGTTTATTTTTAGCTTCTAATGAAAGAAATAAAAAATTTCCAGGAATTGAAAATTTTGTATATATCAACGAGGATAGAGTGATTTCATATGGTAATTATGATCCTAAAAATGAATGGGTTATTTTTGGTAGTAGATCATCCTTTATTCAACCAAGAATCGGCGATTTAATTCGTTACAATCTTAATTTAAATCCCAGGCCCTCTGTAACGAAACAAATAAATAAATTGAAAGATCAATAATCGTACGACTTTTAAATAAAAAAGTTATAATTATGAGTCAAAAATGAATGAGAAAAATGAAATTTTAAAAAGATATGTAGCTGGTGAAATTAATCTTTTGGAAGCACAGGAAAATTTTTTATCAATAGGTATATGTAAAAAACTTTCAAAAAATATCTTAATAAATACCAAAAGAGATAATATCTACTTTTTATCAAAAAAAATAATTAATGAAGATAGTAATAACATTGAAGAAGAATATTTTTTTGAAATTGAGTTTGAGTAAAAAATTTCTTTGTACACATTTTGTACACACTTTTTCGAGGGAATCGGTGGGAACTCTGTAGTCGTATTTCCCTGAATACCTATCTATTTACACCATACGCATAGGTTTTTTACGAACTGTCACGCCGGAGGTCGCGAGTTCGAGTCTCGTCACTCTCGCCATTTTCTAACAAATATTTATTAGTTTCTTTTAACCTGTTAATAGGATAAAAATAATATTGAATAAGTCTCTAAATTAGTTTGAAGGTTAGAATGAAAATCGAATTGCATCACATTAACTTATCTTCTGATAAAGTAGACGAAATGAATGATTTCTACTTAAAAGTTATGAAACTCAAAACTGAAACTCAAGGGTTACCAATTTTAGAGAAAAAAAAAGGATACTCAGGCGATGTTGCTTTCGTTTCAGATGGTAAAATACAAACTCATCTAGCTGAAAAAGATTTAGATGTTTGCTTTAAGACTGGACATTCTATAAATCCTTTAGAAAAAGGACATATAGCTTATCGAACTGATGATCTGGAAGCCTTTAAAAAACATCTTGATAAATTAAGTGTTAATTATTCAGATTGGGGTGAAACTGCAGTTGCAGGCTGGAAACAAATATTTTTTTATGATCCAGATGGAAATGTAATCGAAGTCCACGAAGTTGAAAACAATTAAACTTTAAATTTAACAATAACTATTAACTTTGTAAGATTGGCGGTAATATTTGATAAAGCCGAATATTAATTTGTTGGCAGTAATAGTTGCCGTTCCTGTGATAGGTATGACTATTATCTCACCAGCATTGATCCTTATTAAAGAAGATTTAAATATTTCATTTTCTGATACTCAGCTTGTTTTGACCTTATACTTTATTTTTTTAGCACTTGGACAAATCTTGTCTGGACCATTTTCAGATAAATATGGAAGGAAACCAATTTTATTATTAGGGGCCACAATATATTCAATCTCAGCTTTTGCAGCTTCTTATTCCTCTAATATTGATATTTTATTAATACTAAGATGTGTTCAGGGTTTTGGAGCTGCTGCTTGCTTATCTGTTGGAAGAACTATTTTGAGTGATTGCTTTAAGATAAGTGAAGCGGCAAAACAAATGTCCAAAATGACAGCTATAATGGCGATTATTCCTATTTCTTGTTTTATTTTTGGAGGATTTTTAGCCGAATTTTTTGGATGGCGAACTAACCTAATTGCTTTAGGTGTAATTAGCTTAACATTAATAATTTTAATGTCACTAACATTACAAGAAACACTAATTAATAAAGCTAAAAGTGTAAGCTTTAAAAATGTATTTTTAGTTTATAAGGGACTAGTTAAGAATTTTTCTTTTAATTTTTTTACAATCACAACGGCAATGCAAACTTCAATGTTTTTTGCAATGAATGGTTTTATGCCATATGAGTTTGAAAGAAAAGGAGTTAGCATATCTGAATTTGGGATATGGTTTTCTCTTACTTCAGTAGGTTATATTTTAGGTAACATAATAAACAGTAAATTAACTCCTAAAGTTGGTCTGGAGAAAATGTGTTTTGTAGGAACAATATGCTCTTTTTGTACTGTATTTATATTCTTTTTAAATAATAATTTAGGGGAAAACGGTTCTTTAACTTTGTCATTAATATGTATTTTATTTGGTTGCTCAAATGGTTTTGCAGTAGCAAATAGTATGACGGGAGCTATAAACTCTTCTAAATTAAATAAAGGTGCTGCTAGTGGTTTGATGGGAGCATTTCAAGTTGGCTCAGGAGGGTTGGCAGGCTTTTTAATTATTTTCTTTGGTGGTGCTGAAAATTTTAATATATGTTTATTTGCACTATTTATTATGTCGGGAATTTCTATAATATCTTCTTATTTGGTATTAAATAAAAAGAATATAATTACGTGAGATATTTAGTTGAGTGAAGACATTGAAATTATAGATGCTCATCATCACTTCTGGGACCTAAACAAAAATTATTACCCTTTTTTGAGTGATAAAATAGATCCTGAATTTTTTTTAGGAAACTATAAATCAATCAGAAAAAGTTACCTTCCAGTTGACTATATTAAAGATATAAAAAGTCATAATGTAATTGGTACTGTTCACTGTGAGGCAGAGTGGAACAGACAAGATCAAGTTGGTGAAACTAAATGGTTAGAAAGTGTATCAAAAAAGAATAAATTTCCAAATGCCATTGTTGGCCATGCATGGTTTCATAAAAATAATGCTGAAGCAGTAATAGCTGAACAAGCAAGTTTTGATATTGTCAAGGGTATAAGATCAAAGCCGAGCGTAAAATTTTCAAGAAATTCTCTGCAATACATTAAAGATGGTTCCATGCAGGATGAAAAATGGAGGTCAGGCTTAAAGTTATTAGAAAAATATAATTTGAATTATGACTTAAGAGTTCCTTGTTGGCACCTAAAAGAGGCTGTTGAAATAGTTAGGCTTATACCGAATACTAAGGTAGTCATAAATCATGCTGGGTTTCCTTGGGATAGATCTAAGGAAGGTATGGATTTTTGGAGAAAAGACATTAGGTTGATTTCTTTAGAACCAAATACTTTTATAAAACTGTCTGAATTTGGAGTAAATGGACAAGACTGGAATTATTCTGAAAATGCAAATATTATTTATGAGTTAATTGATTTTTTTAGTCCTGAAAGATGCATGTTTGCGAGCAATTTTCCTGTTTCGAAATTAAAAATTACTTTTAATGATTTATTCAATAATTATAAAAAAATTGTTGAAAAATTCTCAATAGATGAAAAAAAAGCTCTTTTTTCTAAAACAGCTATTAAAACATATAATATCGAGAACAAGCTTCTTAATAAGCAATGAATTACCCAAAAGGATATAAAGTCAATAATTTGAATAATTTATAAGTTATGCTAATTAATTTATACTTATAAAACATGGAGTAAATATTGAGTATTCAATATACAAAAATAGTCGAAAAACTTCCTTCTTCAGTTCCATTTATTGGGCCTGAAGCTCAAGAAAGAAACTTAAAACAAATTTTTAAAGCTCGTATTGGGGCTAATGAAAGTGTTTTTGGTCCTTCATTAAAAGCTACTTTGGCTATGCAAAATGAAATAATAAAAACATGGAAATATGGAGACCCTGAAAATTTTGAACTTAAGCATGCACTTGCAAAAAAACACATGGTTGAACCTGAAAATATTGTTGTCGGTGAAGGTATTGATGGCCTGCTTGGATACCTAGTTAGATTATTAATTGAAAAAGGTGATAATGTTGTAACTACCGATGGAGCCTACCCAACATTCAATTATCATGTTGAAGGTTTTGGTGGTCAATTACACAAGGTTCCTTTCAAAAATGATACTGAAGATTTAGAAAATTTATTAAAAAAAGTTAAAGAAACATCAGCAAAAATTTTATATGTTTCAAACCCAAATAATCCTATGGGTACAATTAATAAACCATTAGATATAGAATCCCTAGTTCAAAGTCTTCCTGAAAATACTATATTATGTTTAGATGAGGCATATATAGATTTCGTAGATCCAGCATTAATTCCTAATATATCAACAAATATAAAAAACATCATTAGAATGAGAACTTTTTCCAAAGCTTATGGAATGGCAGGATTGAGGGTAGGGTATGCTATAGGGGAAAAAGATTTAATTTTAAATTTTGAAAAGATAAGAAATCATTTTGGGATGTCAAGAGTTTCGCAAGTGGGTGCTTTAGCTGCACTTGAAGATAATGATTTTATAAGTGAAGTCATCAAAAAGGCATCACTTGCTCGAAACAGAATAAGTGACATAGCTTTAAGTAATAATTGTAAGTTTATTCCTTCACACACGAATTTTATAGCAATAGATTGTCTTAAGGATGCATCATTTGCAAAAAGCGTATTAGAAAACCTTATTAAAAAGGGTATATTCGTTAGAATGCCGTATTCTTATCCGCAAAACAGATGTATCAGAGTAACAGTTGGATTAGATAGTGATATAGATTTATTTGAACAAAATTTTCCAATTGCACTCGCAGAAAGTTAGTGTATTCCATCGACTAATTCTATAAAGTATTAACCATTAAATTATTTAAATAAAATTAAGGGAGTTTATATATGTCAACCAATTATCCAGATACCCATCTTTTTCTAAATGGAGAATGGAGAGAAGCAGCAGCAAAAGAGAGTCTCGAAATTATTAACCCAGCAACTGAAGAAGTTATTGGAAAAGTTTCTCACGCCAGAAAAGAAGATTTAGATATTGCTTTAAATGCAGCTGAAAGTGCTTTTAATAGTTGGAAAAATGTTTCTGCATATGAGAGATCAAAAATACTACGTAAAGCAGCTGATATTGTTCGTAGTAAAGCTGATCAAATTGCTACTTTGATGACTATGGAACAAGGCAAACCTCTAATCGAAGCAAAGATGGAGACAATGGGAGCCGCTGATTCAATTGACTGGTATGCTGAAGAAGGTAGGAGAGCCTATGGTAGAATAATTCCTTCTAGAGCTCCTCAAGGTGTATATCAATTCGTATTTAAAGAACCAGTTGGCGTTGTTGCTGCATTTACACCATGGAATTTTCCTCTTAATCAAGTTGTTAAAAAAGTAGCGGCAGCTTTTGCAGCGGGTTGTACAGCCATTGTAAAGGGACCTGAAGAGACGCCTGCTAGTGTGGCAGAATTAATAAAAGCTTTTGATGAGGCAGGAATGCCAAAAGGATCAATTAATTTGGTTTATGGTATACCAGCTGAAATTTCAGAATATTTAATTGCGCATCCAATTGTAAGAAAAGTTACTTTTACAGGATCCACAGCTGTTGGAAAATTATTGGCTTCACAAGCAGGTACTCATATGAAAAGAGTAACTATGGAGCTTGGTGGTCACTCACCTGCGATTGTATGTGAGGATGCTGACGTTAAAGCCGCAGTAAAAATCTTAAGCGCGAATAAATTTAGGAATGCAGGTCAAGTTTGTATTTCTCCAACAAGATTTTTAGTTCATGACTCAGTGTATGAAGAATTTGTCGATGGTTTTGTTAAACAAGCTGAATCCCTAAACGTAGGTAATGGTCTAGACGAGGGCGTAAAAATGGGTCCGCTTGCCCATGATAGAAGACTTACAGCAATAGAAGGTTTTGTTGCAGATGCTGTTGAAAATGGTGCAAAAGTTTTAACAGGTGGTAAGAGAAAGGGTAATAAAGGTTACTTCTTTGAGCCGACTGTTATGACAAACGTCAGCAATGAGGCAAGAATTATGAATGAAGAACCATTTGGTCCTTTAGCTCCTATTAATTCTTTCAGTTCTATTGATGAAGTTGTTGAGGAATCTAATCGTCTAAATTATGGTTTGGCTGCGTATGCTTACACAAATTCTGCAAAAACAGCACAAGATTTAGGTCAATCTATAGAAAGTGGACAAGTGTCTATTAATCATCATGGTTTGGGGCTTGTGGATACACCTTTTGGAGGTGTGAAAGACTCTGGATATGGATCAGAAGGTGGTCCTGAAGGTTTGGACGCTTATATGACGACTAAATTAGTTTCTCAGACTGGTTTATAATTAAACTTTCTTTATAATTGCAAAAGCAGCCTTCAAAGGCTGCTTATTTTGTTTATTTATAGTGCAACTTTTTTACCCAAGATTTTTTTGTTTAAATCAATTTCAAAATAAATTATTATAATTTTATTTATATATTTAAGGAAATTTTAAATGGAATGGGTACCCGCACCAACACCAATAAATGAAAAAAGAAGAGCTCAAGCTACTGAGAAAACTGGAATAATAGGGACTGACCAAGTCTATTTGTTCGACATTTATTTGGAAATAGCAAAAGATATTAGTGGTTATGAAGGTGGAAGTTTTAGTCTATATGATTCTAAAAATCAGTGTAGTATCTCGGCTATTGGCTTTGAAAAAGAACTTCATCAAAAAAATGACAAAGCAGATAGTATATGCTCATACGTTTTACTTGAAAAAAATCCTTTAGTTGTATTTGATCTAAAAAAACATGACATTTTTAAATATCATCCAGCTGCAACATCTGGAATGTGCCACAGTTATTGTGGTTTTCCAGTAAGGAATAAAGATGGATATGCATTAGGTACATTCTGCTTGCTTAATTTTACTGAAGTTAAAGAAATGTCTTCAGAGAAAATTGAATTAATTGAGAAATTAGTATCTCGATTAGCACTTCAGATTGATACCCAAACAGAACAAAAAGAGTTAACATCTCAAAAAATTTCTAAATCAATAGATATATTTATGGATAATTATAGGGACTTCACGCTTTCAGATTATAAAAACTTTATTGACATTTGTAGTGGGCTCAATCTACCAGAAAAAGATGCAACTAACTTAATTCATGCTAATTTATGTGAAATTAGAAACATGACAGTCATGTTATCTTCTAAAGGTAATGAATTACAAGAAAAGATGAATATAGTTACTAAAATTCACAACCAAATTAAAGTTGAGGGTAATGAAGCCAACTCGTTGATAGATAATGCGCTTGATAAATTGGGGGATTTATAATGTTTGCTAAGGTTTATCAATATAAATTTGGAACTGTTGCTGAAGCGAAGGTTGCAGCCTCTTTTTGTTCAGATAATTTAGGAAAAAAAATTAGTCAGTACAAATTTCAATCTCTAAATGTAATGATTGGTAAAGATGGAGATTTATCAATATTTATCAAATTTGACACAATTGATAGATTAAAAAAATATGAAACAGAATCTGATGCTTTCATAAAAGAATTAAAACAGACATTTGTATTTAAAGAAAATCAATATGCTGGTGTTTTTGTTTATAATTATGAGGCAGAGGCTACTTCATCTGAAATTAAAATCTCGAATCCAGCGGCATAATTTATTCTTTTTCCTATTTTGTAAAATTTAAATAAGCGTTTAATAAACTTCCAATAGATTTATGTTTTAATTTATAATAAATATTCAAATAATTAATTTTTATTGGTGGGGGATATTTTGGAAAAAGAAAAAGAAAAAGAAAAACAGATTAGTATTATCTTATCTAAATACATACCAATGCTTAAAAATGAATATCAAGTTCATGAACTAAAAAAAGAACATCTTTTAAAAAATAAAGATCATGAAGAATGTTATATTATCAAAGAAGGCTCTGTATTAGCGAGAGATGAAAAAGGAAAAACTTTTACTTTAGAACCAGGTGCCCCAATTGGTTTTGCTGAAGCTTTGATTTCAAAGCCATATGATTTAGATTATTTTTTAAAAGAAGACGTTACAGTTTTTGCTTTTAATAGTTCAAATTTACGTAAAGCATTTGCAGTTTCTTCATCTTTAACTCGCGGTATGATAAAATATTCTTTAGATAGAATTTTTCATAATAGTAAGAGTAAAACCTACCATCTAATTGACGATGGATTTTTATCAAAGCAAAAGGTTAAGTTTCCTATTAAAGATTATAATGATGATGAAACTATCTTTATGAGAAATCAGAAGCCTAAATTCTTTTTTTATGTTGAATCAGGTCAAGTGCAACTTGTATCAAAACTAGATAAAGTTATAGCTACTTTTAATCCAGGTGATTCATTTGGAGAAATGGCTTTGTTTACTGACCGAGTTAGGTCTGCAACCGCTAAATCAGTTGGAAATACTACGGTACATGCAGTAGGAGTAGACTTTATCAAGGATTATTTTGAAAAAGAGGATACTTTAGTTAAGTTTGTCCTTATTTGTATTTTGGAAAGATTAAGAGCTATGAATAATTTACGAAATTTAATCACATAAATATTTGTTAATCTCTTAAAATTTATAATTTAAAATATTATCAATATTGAAGGATATATTTTGGATAGATGGATTGCTGTTGACTGGGGAACAAGTTCCTTTCGTGCCTATTTGATAATAGAAGATGTTGTATCTGATACCATTGAAACTAATGATGGAATGAAGTTTGTAAAAAATAACAACTTTGAAAATACTTTTATAAATTTAATTGAAAAATGGTTAATTAAAGACAAAAAAATAGATGTTTTTGCAAGTGGTATGGTGGGTGCCCGTCAAGGATGGATTGAAGCTCCATATCAAAAAGCTCCATGCAACTTAAATAACATTAATTACATTTCACCTGTTTTAACTGATAATAGAATTTCTTTAAAAATTTTTTCTGGAATTTCACAGAATGATCCTCCAGATGTTATGCGTGGAGAGGAAACACAAATTGCTGGATTTCTCACCAATAATAAAAACTTTAAAGGCTCTATTTGCTTGCCAGGAACCCACAGCAAATGGATTAAAATCAATAAAAACAGTCTGGAAATATTTAGAACGTTTATGACAGGGGAGCTATTTGAAATAATTTCTAAGAATTCTGTGTTAAGCCATAGTATGATATCTGATAATTTAGAAAAAGCAGAGATTTTAAATTCAGCTAATAAAATAATGAATAAACCAGAACTTTTTGCTAACGCATTATTTCAACTTAGAGCGGATGATCTTATTAATTCCAAAGGAGCAATTATTTATAGATCTAGACTATCAGGATATTTGCTGGCTTTGGAATTGATAGGTAGTTTAGAGTTTTGGAAAAATAATGATATAGTTTTGATAGGAAATGTCGATTTGATTGAGATATACGAGAACGTATTAATAAAAAAAGTTTCTTCAATACAAAAATTTAACTCTGTAGATATGGTATTAAAAGGTTTGCAGCATTTTAAAGATAAACTTAATTAAGAGAAAATTTTGAGTTATAAAGAGAATATTTTTAAATCTAGAAGACCGCTAATTGCTATTTTAAGAGGTATATCTCCTCTTGAAGCTGAAAGTGTTTCAGATGTATTAATTGAAGCTGGAATAAGTATGATAGAAGTTCCTCTTAACTCACCAAAACCTTATGAAACAATAGAAAGAATGGTAAAATTCCATGGGGAAAATGGTATTTTTGGCGCAGGAACAGTCTTAAAGGAAAATGAGGTTTATCGAGTGGCTGAAATAGGAGGAAAAATTATAGTTTCTCCTAATTTGAATACTTTAGTTATACGAAAAACAAAAGAACTAAACATGCTAAGCTTTCCTGGGGTTTTCACAGCATCAGAATGTTTTGATGCTTTGGATGCTGGTGCTGATGGGTTAAAGTTTTTTCCAGCCTCATTATTAAAAGAAGATAATTTTAAAGCCTTATCTGCAGTCCTTCCAAAAAATATTGTTTCAATTGCTGTTGGTGGCATTAATGAAAATAAATTCAAAAGTTGGTTGCAAGTAAATATTACAGCTTTTGGTTTAGGTTCAAACCTTTATAAACCTGGTATGTTAATTGAAGAAGTAAAGTTGAAGGCACAACAGATTGTAAGATCCTATGATCAGTGTATTATAGATATTTCTTAGGTTAATTAATAAATGAAAAAAAATAAATCAAACAATTTTCTTAAAGATAAAGATTTATCAAACGATATTCTATTTCTTAAGAATTTATTATCTCCATTGGAATTGAGGCGAGACTTATTAATTGAACACTTGCATCTAATTCAAGACCATTTTGGATTTTTATCAGAAAAAAACCTTATTGTACTAGCTGAATTACTTAACATAAGTAGTGTTGAAGTTTATGAAGTAGCTTCATTTTATGCGCATTTTGACATAGTTAAAGATGGAGAATTAACTCCACCTAAAACCACCATAAGAGTTTGTAATTCCTTGTCTTGTGAGTTATTTGGCTCTAAAAAATTAGAAAATGATTTAACTGAAAAATACCAAGGACAAGATTTAAGAGTTCTTAGAGCTCCATGTATGGGAAGATGTAGTTCTGCCCCAGTTTTAGAAATTGGCCATTACCATATTGAAAATGCAAGTTTAGAAAAAGTTGATCAAGCCATAAAAAACAATAGAAGTAAACCAGACATACCTAATTATGAAACTTTTGAAAATTATATCAAAAAAGGTGGATACGAACAAACTATTAAGATCAAAGCCGGTAAAGAAAATTGGTATGAAAATATTGTAGAGGCAGATTTAAGAGGTTTAGGAGGAGCAGGGTTTAGAACTGCAAAAAAATGGGAGCTTGTTTCAAAGGAACCTGGTCCAAGATATTTAGCAGTTAATGGGGACGAGGGTGAACCAGGAACTTTTAAAGATAAGCATTATCTAGAAACAGAACCTCACATGTTTTTAGAAGGCGCTTTAATGGCATCAATTGCAGTATCCGCTGAAAAATGTTTTATTTATATAAGAGATGAATATCCAGCAATTTTATATATTTTGAAAAAAGAAATTATAAAACTTGAAGAGGCAAAAATTATTCCGGTTGGGTTCTTTGACATAAGAAGAGGTGCTGGAGCTTACATTTGTGGTGAAGAAAGTGCCATGATAGAGAGCATAGAAGGGAAAAGAGGGTTACCTAGGCACAGACCACCTTATGTAGGTCAGTCAGGTATATTTGGTAAACCTACTTTAGTTCATAATGTTGAAACACTTTATTGGGTGGCCAAAATAATAAGGAAAGGGCCTCAGATTTTTACAGAAGTCAAAAAAAACAACAGAATAGGACTACGAAGTTTTTCTGTATCTGGCCGAATAAAAAACCCTGGATTATATTTGTTACCCTCTGGTTCTACAATATTAGATATAATAGAAGTTTCAGGTGGAATGGTTGAGGGACACAAATTTAAAGCTTATCAACCTGGAGGAGCATCATCGGGCCTTTTACCAGCTTCTATATGTAACGTCCCATTAGATTTTGACACATTAGATGAATTTAATACATTCATAGGTTCTGCTGCTGTAGTTGTCTTATCCGATAAAGACAAAATTAAGGAAGTTGCTTTAAATATGATTAAATTTTTTAAATCAGAAAGTTGCGGTCAATGCACACCTTGTAGGGTTGGTTGTGAAAAGGCAGCTTCAATTATGGAAACACGTGATTGGGATATTTCTCTTTTAGAAGATCTGTGTGAGGTTATGGAAAGTTCTTCTATCTGTGGTTTGGGTCAGGCGGCAACTAATCCAATTAAGTCAAGTATCATGTATTTTAGTGAAGAGATAAAAAGTAATGGCTGAAAAAGTATCTTTTTTTCTCAATGGCAAGCCTGTGATTGCCAATAACAATGAGACAATATGGGACGTTTCTAAAAGACATGGTAAAATTATCCCTCATCTTTGCCATAGTGGAAAAACTGGATATAAACCCGATGGTAATTGTAGAGCCTGTGTTGTAGAAGTTAAGGGTGAAAAAGTATTAACCGCTTCTTGTATAAGAAAACCTATTGATGGAATGGAAGTTTTTACTAACAACCCAAAAGTAGAAAAGTCCCAAAAATTAGTTTTAGAATTACTTTTAACTGATCAACCAAAAATAAAACAGAAAACATATCAAGAGGATCACTTTTGGAATACACTTAATATAAAGCAAATTACCTCCTCTAGGTTTACTCCTAAAAACTCTGACACAGTCCCTAAGACTGATAACAGTCATCCTGCTATGACAGTTGCTTTAGACGCGTGTATACAATGCGGTTTGTGTATTAGGGCATGTAGAGATGTTCAAGTAAATGATGTGTTAGGCATGTCTGGAAGAGGAGCAAATAGTTATCCCGTATTTGATACAAACTCTTCAATGGGAGAAAGTAGTTGTGTAGGCTGCGGAGAATGTGTCCAAGCTTGTCCTACGGGTGCTCTTATTGAAACTTCTCTAATTAATGACGATAATAACCAAACAGTT
>QCHB01000007.1 GCA_003278095.1 SAR116 cluster bacterium AG-390-L20
GGTTTTTCAATAATTTTGGATAAATATTTTGGTAACTTTCATCTCAAAAATAAAATTAATAACATTCATCCATCAGCAATTGTTCACAAAACAGCAAAAATTGGTAACAATGTTTCTATTGGCGCATTTTCTTTTATAGATAAAGGAGTAGTTATAGGGGATGATACTTTTATATCAGAAAGAGTTAGTATTTCCTTTAAATGTAAAATTGGTAAAGGATGTTTCTTGGGTGTTGGGTCAGTTATTGAATATACAATAATAGATCAAAAAGTAACAATCTCTTCTAATACAGTCATTGGTAAGTCTGGTTTTGGATTTATACCTAATAAATCAAAAACACAATTAATTCCACATATTGGTGGTGTTTTTATTGGTGAGGGCACTAATATAGGTTCAGGTTGTACCATAGATAGGGGCCTAATTGATGATACCTTTATAGGTAAATATGTTATGATAGATAATCAAGTACATGTTGGACATAACTCAACCATTGATGATTTTTGTATTTTAGCTGGTCAGGTTGGTTTGTCTGGGTCTGTGGTATTAAAAAAAAATGTGACTATTGGAGGTGATGTTAGTATTAAGGATAATATTACTATTGGTGAAGATTCAGTTATTGCTGGTGCTTCAAAAGTTTTTAATAGTTTCCCAAAAGGAAGTTATATTGGAGGGAGTCCTGCACAGAACATTCAAGATTGGAAAAGAATAGTTGCATCTCAAAGATTGAAGCTAAAAAAAAGAAAGAATAATTAAAATGGTTCTAAAAAATGATAATGGAGATCTAATAACTCTTTTATATAATGATATAATCAAGCTGATACCACACAGGCATCCTTTTTTATTGATAGACAAAATCACTGATATTAATTTAAATAAAAGTATAACTGGTATAAAAGCAGTTACTTTTAATGAACCATATTTTCCTGGACATTTTCCTGAACATCCAGTCATGCCTGGGGTGCTTATCTTAGAAGGAATGGCTCAAACTGCTGCTTGTTTAATATCATACGAATATCAGTCTTTATCTAAAAATAATCTTGTTTTTTTTACTGGCATTGATAAAGCAAAATTTAGAAAACCTGTTACTCCTGGGTGTACGTTATTTTATAAAATTTATCTTATTACTAGTAAAAGATCATTATATAAATTTAGAGGGGAAGCTTTTGTTGGAGAAAAATTAGTAGCTTCGTGTGAATTTTCTGCAATGTTAGTTGATAAGGAAAAAGCTAAATGAGTAAGCAGTTCCATCCAACATCTATAATACATAATGATAGTGAAATTGAAGACAATGTGATCATAGGTCCTTATTCTATAATTGGACCTAATGTAAAAATTAATAAAAACACAAAAATTCATTCTCACGTGATTATTGTAGGTAATACAACTATTGGCTTTAACAACGAAATTTACCCTTTTTCTGCGATTGGATCGGACCCTCAACATTTGAAATATGATGGAGAATTAACTGAACTTATAATAGGTAACCATAATATTTTCAGAGAACATGTTACAATACATCCTGGAACAAATGTAGGCACAAAAAAAACAATTATAGGTAACAACGGATTTTTTATGGTCGGTTCTCATGTGGCACATGACTGTATAGTCGGAAATAATGTTGTTTTTGTTAATAATGCGGTTATTGGTGGTCATGTTGAAATTTCAGACTATGTATATTTAGGGGGACAAAGTGCTGTTCATCAATTTTGTAGAATTGGAAAACACGCCATTATCGGTGCTGGTACCACTATAGATGGTGATGTTATTCCATTTACTTCAGTTGTTGGCAGTAGAGGGTATCTAAGTGGATTAAATTTAGTAGGTTTGAAAAGAAGATCTTTTAAAAAAGAAGAGATAAAAATATTAAGAAATGTTTACAGGTTATTATTTGCTCCTGAAGGGACATTTAATGAACGGTTATCTGAAGTTAACGATACATATAGTGATAATTCTTTTGTAAAAGAAATTTTAGTGTTTCTTTCAGAAAATTCAAATAGACCCTTGGTTCATCCAAAAATGGATAAATTTTAATGAAAATTGCTATAATTGCAGGTAGTGGTAATTTACCAGTACAAATAGCAACGCAAAATAAAGAAGCTTTTGTATTATGTGTCAAAGATTATTCTTGTCCTAATTCATTTCAAAATAAGTCAGAAATTGTATCTTTATTTGATCCTATTAGTTGGTTAACCGTGTTAAAAACTAACAATATAACTCATATTGTGATGGCAGGTAAAATTGAAAGACCGACTGATTTTGATAAAATTACTAACGAAAAAGCTAATGAATTAATAAATCAAATTATATCTGTGGGAGATAATTCAGCTTTAAATTATATACAGGATTTTTTTAATAAAAATGGCTTTGAAATACTTCCAATTAATTCAATATTAAAAGATTGCTTTTTACCAATGGGTTTTTATCAAGAAAAGTTATTTTCTCAAAATTTTAAAGATTTTGTTTGTAAAAGTACTAAGTTTGGCGTTGATCTTCTTAATACAATTTCAAAATTTGATGTTGGTCAGTCAGTTGTTGTAAATAATAAACTTGTTTACGCAATTGAGGGATTAGAAGGAACTAACTCTATGATTGATAGAGTTGGAATTTTATATAATCATAATAAAAATCGTTATGATTTTGGACCTGTACTAATTAAAATACCTAAAACTGGCCAGAATACCAATTTAGATTTACCAGTAATAGGATTAGAGACAGTTAAAAAATGTAAACAATTACGTTTTAGCTCTATTGTTGTATCTTCAAAGGGTACATTGGTTGTAGAGTTAAATAAAGTAATGGCGTATATTAAAGAGAATAACTTTTGTATCTATTCAATCTAAATTTTTTTTAAATAACTTGTAACAAATTTATGCCTTTGGTCAATAATAACAAAATATTTATATTAGCCGGTGAATCTTCAAGTGACTTGATAGGTTCCTCGATAATGAAAGGTTTGAAAAAGAATAGTAAAGAATTAAAATTCTTTGGTGTAGGTGGCTCTAATATGATAAAAGAAGGCTTGCGTTCTGACTATGAAATGAATTCATTTAATATTATTGGATTTTTAAACACTATTTATAATTTTAAAAAGTTAAATAATTATTTAAACCAAATTGTTAAATTGATTTTAAAAGAAAAACCAAAAGTTGTAATTACAATTGATACTAAGGGTTTTTCTCTTGCCTTAGCAAAACAGTTAAAATTAAAATTTTCTGAAACTAATTTTAAATGTCCTTTGATACATTTTGTACCTCCAACAGTATGGGCATATGGAAAATCAAGGATTAAAAAATGGAAAAATATTCATGACGGTTTGTTTTGTTTATTTAAAAAAGAAGAGGCTATTTTAAAAAAACTGAATACTAAATGTAATTATGTTGGCAATCCTGTTATTGAAAAAGTTTTAAATTGTAATAATCAAAATGACCTTAAACTAATTAATAATAAATCTTACTATAATCCTGAAAATATAAATTGTTTATTGTTACCTGGTAGTAGAGATAGTGAATTAAAATATTTGCTTCCTGAATTTATTTCTTTGATTAAAAGTGAAAATCCAAAATTTACTAATATAAATTGGATTATTCCAACAACCAAGCTTCAATTTGATGATGTTTCTTCAACAATTAATAAGTATAATATCTCAACTAATACTAATGTAGTTATTCTTGAAGAAAATTATGAATTACTTAAATATGCTGATTTAGCAATTGCATGCAGTGGGACAATTACTCTTGAGTTAGTTTTATTTAAAGTTCCAACTATAGCAATATACAAATCAGATTTTTTAAGCGCTTTTATAGGAAGGTTATTAGTTGATTTTCAAAATGTGTTACTTCCTAATTTTTTGTTAGGAGATAAGTTAGTACCATTCTTATTTCAAGAAAAGTGTAACGGTTTTCATATAAGTAATTTATTAATTGAATTTATTCAGGACATTGAAAATAAAAAAAAAATATTTAGCAAGTATTCACAATTTATTCTTAATAACATGGGCTATAAAGAAACAAAAGAATTAAAATTTTCAACTAACTCATGTAAAGAAATAAGTAAAATAATAAATAATTATAAATATTAATTATCTTTTGTCTAAATTCACAAAATCTCTTTTAATTTCCCCTGTATAAAGTTGTCTTGGTCTTCCTATTCTCTGAACAGGGTCAGTTATCATTTCATTCCACTGAGCAACCCACCCAACTGTTCTTGCAACAGCAAATAAAACAGTAAACATATCCGTTGGAAATCCCATTGCTTTAAGTATAATACCAGAATAAAAATCAACATTTGGATAAAGTTTTTTTTCTATAAAGTATTTATCATTAAGAGCAATTTTTTCTAACTCCATTGCAATTTCCAACAAAGGGTCATTCTTTACACCTAATAAATCTAACACTTCATGACATGAAACTCTCATAACTGCAGCTCTAGGATCATAATTTTTATACACCCTGTGACCAAATCCAAATAATCTAAACGGATCATTTTTATCTTTAGCCTTATCTATAAATTCTCCAATTCTATCAACAGTTCCAATTTCTGATAACATTTTCAACACGGCTTCGTTTGCTCCACCATGGGCAGGACCCCAAAGAGAGGCTATTCCTGCTGCAATACACGCAAAAGGGTTTGCGCCAGATGAACCAGATATTCTAACTGTTGAAGTTGAAGCATTCTGTTCATGATCAGCATGTAAAATCAAAATCTTGTCCATAGCATTTGCTATAATAGGGTTTATGTTATATTTTTCGGCAGGTACAGAAAAACACATATGAAGAAAATTTTCTGCATATGATAAGTTATTTTGAGGGTAATTAAATGGTTGTCCAAGAGAGTATTTGTAAGCCATGGCGGCAATTGTTGGAATTTTGGCTATTAATCTTCTAGAGGAGACTAATCTCTCATAAGGATCATTAATATTTGTTGAATCAGGATAAAAAGCTGAAAGAGCACCTACAACACCTACCATTATAGCCATAGGGTGAGCGTCACGCCTAAATCCCCTATAGAAATTAATTAATTGTTCATGAACCATGGTATGAAAAGTAATAGCATTTTCAAATTCATCTTTTTCAGGTTTTTTAGGCAATTCACCATTAAGTAATAAGTAAGCAACTTCTAAAAAACTACTTTTATTGGCTAATTGGTCTATTGGATAACCTCTATGTAATAAAACACCCTTTTCACCATCGATATATGTTATTGCTGACTCACACGAACCTGTAGATCCATAACCAGGGTCATAGGTAAATATGCCTAAATTACTATAAAGAGATCTTATATCCACTACAGATGGTCCAACGGATCCAGATAAAGTTTCTAATTCTAATTCTTTACCATTAAAGACAATTTTATTTTTTTCTGAATATGAATTTTTTGACATGTATAACCTACTTAAAAATTTTTTATCGATAATTAATTATGAAATTAGTATCTATAATTTAGTCGATTTAATGAAATTGTACAACCTAGTTCATAAATAATTGATACCAAGTCTGGAGCATTTGTTTTTCCTGTTAAGGCAATTCTTAGAATTGGTCCAACTTCTTTAAATTTTAGAGTGTTATCCTGAAAATATTTCTTTAAACAATGGTCTATAGACATTTTGCTCCATTCACATTTTTTTAATAAATCACCGATACCGTTAATTATTGAATTATTTTCTTGTAATAGTTTTACCTTATTTGTGTCTTCACAAAGAAAGTTATCATCAATTATCCATTCAAGGTCATCTTTCAGGTCTATATATACATTAACTCTTTTTAAAAGCTCAGGTAATAGTGCTTTTACTCTTATTTCCTGATTGGTATTTAAAACTAATTCAAATCTTTCAGTTAACAAATTATATATTTTATTAATATCAATCTTATTTAGGTACTTTGAATTAATGTTGTAAAGTTTTTTAATATCGAATTTAGCAGGAGATTTGTTAATTTTTTTTAGTGAAAATAATTCAACGGCTTTTTCTAATTCATAATCGTCATCATTATCATTATGAGATGTCCATCCTAATTGCGTTAAATATGATAACATTGCCTCACTTGTAAAGCCCATATTACGATAATCGATTAAGTTCGTTGCTCCATGTCTTTTAGATAATTTAGAACCGTCTGTTCCATGTATTAATGGTATGTGTGCATAAGAAGGTTTTTTCCAGTTTAAAAAATTAATAATTTGTATTTGTCTAAATGCATTGTTGAAGTGATCATCTCCTCTAATTATGTGAGTTATACCCATCTCATAATCGTCAACTACTGAAGATAACATATACGTTGGCGTTTTATCAGATCTAAGAATTATCATGTCATCAAGTATTTCGTTTTTTACCGATACTTCTCCTTGCACATAATCTTTTATAGTAGTCGTACCATTTATGGGCATTTTAAGCCTTATAACATATTCTTCTTTTTTACTGTAAAATTTATTATCTCTCCATGGAGATTTTATCGGTTTTCCATTAGCTCTACTTTTAATCCTTAAATCATTCAATTCTTCTGAATTTAAGAAGCATTTATAAGCAAAGCCCTTGTCTAAAAGCTCATAAGCAACCTTCACATGGGTTTCTAAATTTTTAGATTGGTATATTACTTTTTCTGAAGAATTAATACCAAGCCAATTAAGACCATCATATATAGCTTCAACTGCTTTATTAGTTGATCTTTTTGTGTCTGTATCTTCTATTCTAACTAAGTATTTACCGTTGTGTCTTTTGGCAAATAAGTAATTAAATATAGCGGTTCTAGCGCCGCCTATATGCAAATAACCTGTAGGTGAAGGAGCAAATCTAGTTACAATTTTCAAAATTATTCTCGTATTTAATGAGTTGTTAACTAGTTACATAAATTATAGAAAATATAAAGACATTTTTAATACTTTCTTATAAGTGTACACATTTTGCCTTGAATAGTAATTCTATCAGGGCCATAAATTTGAGTTTTATGTTGCTTATTGGCAGGTTCAAGAGCAATGCTATCCCCTTTTTGTCTAAACTTTTTAAGTGTGACTTCCTCTTTGTCAATTAAGGCGACGATTATATCGCCATTTTTAATATCTGTTTGTTTATTTATTATAACAGTATCTCCATCGTAAATACCTTCATCTATCATCGAGTCACCCTCAACGTATAGTGCAAAACACTCCTTGGAAGATATATATGAAGATGGCACTTCAATAAATTCGTCATAATTAGATATTGCCTCTATTGGTGTACCTGCGGCAATTTTTCCCAAAAGGGGAATTTGTTCAGTATTATAGTTTTTTGGTTCATTTATTACGCTAGATTTTTTATCTAAAAATTTATTAGTAAGATTTATTACATTGGTTATATATGCTTGACCATTGGTATATTTTTTTGGAGCTATTGCTCTAGCTTTATTTTCTAAACGCTCAACGTAACCTCTTTCCTCCAGAGATTTTACAATTCTGTGAATTCCAGATTTTGATTTTAAAGATAATTCTTTGCAAATTTCCTCGTAAGAGGGTGAAATACCGTCCTCTTCTATTCGCTTTATAAGAAAAGATAATAACTGATTTTGTTTTTGTGTTAACATCACAACCTCAAACGTTCATGATTTGTTCTAACATATATGTTATAAAATGCAAGCTTTTAAACATTATTTGGAAATTTTAATATTTTAACTATCTCACCATTACTTTTAATCGAATCGAAAGGTTCTCTTGTTATCAAACAGTTTGAATGAGAAAATTTAGTTATCATAGAACTATCTTGCTTACTAATTGGTATGGCATAAATATCACCATTTTTATATTTAATATTAGCTCTAACAAAATCAAAACGTTGATCATTTTGTGATAATTCTCCACTCAAAATAGCTTTTTCAAATATTGGAAATTGATTTGTATTTCCTAACATTGTCCTAATAGCAGTATTAACAAAAATTAGAGAACAAACTCCTGATGAAACTGGATTGCCAGGAAGCCCTATCAAAGGAGTACCATTTACTTTTGAGAACAATAATGGTTTTCCAGGTCTCATAGCAATTTTCCAAAATTCAGTTTTGTTTCTTTCAAAATGTTTTAATGCCTTTTGAATAAGGTCATATTTACCAACTGAAACCCCACCAGTAGTTACGATTAAATCACAATCACTAGCGTCTTTTAAAATTTCATATATATCTAATTCATTATCACCAGCAACAGGTAATATTTTTGGGATTCCCCCAAATTCTTGAATCATTGAAGCAAGCATAAGACTATTGCCATTTGGTATTTGGTCTTTTTTTTGTGTTTCTCCTACTTTTATAATTTCATTTCCAGTAGATAATATTGAAACAATTGGCTTTCTTGAAACAGTTAACCAAGTTTGGCCTGTCATTGCAATGGAACCAATGTGTCGCGACTTAATTACTATACCTTCGTTAAAAAGGATTTCATTTTTTTTAAAATCCAAACCTTTTTTTCTAACAAATTGATTTTTTTTGATATTAATCTTTGTTTCAACATATTTCTTATTTGATGAATTTCTAACATCTTCTTGGATAATTACTGTATCACTTCCTGAAGGTAATTTTGCGCCAGTAAAAATTCTAACTGTTTCTAGTCCTTCAATTTTTTTTGAGAATGAATTTCCAGCAGAAGACTCTCCAATTACTTTTAGCTTCTTCGTTGTCTCTTCATTTGTTTTTATGTAATTATTGTAATTTACGGCATAACCGTCCATAGAAGATACGTCATATTTTGGATTATTTATATTACTTACAACTGGTTTTGATAAACATCTACCTAAAGCATTTTGGATAAAAACATCCTCAGAGCTAATTTTATCAAAACTTAATTTAATTTTCTTGATAGCTTCGTCTAATGATAACAAATTAGACTTTTGCATTAAATTCTCCAGATTTTCCGCCCGATTTATGAATAAGTTTTATGTCAGATATAACCATTTTTCGGTCAATACTTTTACACATATCATAAATCGTAAGTGCAGCGAATGAAACCGCAGTAAAAGCCTCCATTTCAACACCAGTTTTGCCAACTAAGGCTGCTTCAGCTTTTATATTTATACATGATTCTTTTATTTCAGGTTTCAAATCAACATTAACATAGGATAATGGTATCGTGTGACATAATGGTATCAATTGGTCAGTTCTCTTTGCAGCCATTATTCCTGCTATTTTAGCAATATTTAGCACGTCGCCTTTTTTTATTTTTATATCTAGTATTTTTTGAAGAGTTTCCGTTTGCATTGTTATTTTTCCAACTGCAATTGCAACTCTTTTTGTCATTTCTTTTTTGTTGATATCAACCATAGATGGATTTCCATCGTCATCTAAATGGGTTAATTTATTTTTATTCAATTTATTAACCCCAATATTTTTTTTGTTGCCAAAGTTAAATCTTTTTCTTTCATTAAGCTCTCTCCAATCAGAAAGTTGTGTATTCCGTTTTTTTTGAGTAATTGTAAATCTAAATTATTTTTAAGACCACTTTCGGCTACAATAATTTTATCAGGGTTTATAAAACTTTTTAACTTTAAAGTATTATTGATATTAACTTCCATAGTTTTAAGATTTCTATTGTTTATACCAACTAATAGGGTATCAAGCTTATTAGCCATTTCTATTTCTTCCTTTGTATGAGTTTCTACTAAAACATCCATTCCAAAATTTTTTGCTTCTTGTTCTAACATAATCGCCTCATTTAATGTTAAAGCTGCCATTATTAACAATATACAGTCTGCTCCTAGTGATCTTGACTCTTTTATTTGCCAAGGGTCGACTATAAAATCTTTTCTTAGGATCGGTAAATCAACTTCTCTTTTTATAATGTTTATGTATTTATTATTTCCTTGAAAATATTTTTCATCAGTTAAAACAGATAAGCATGAAGCATTGCCATCTTTATAGCATTTGGCTAAATGTAAGGCATCAAAATCATTTCTAATAAGTCCTTTACTTGGAGATGCTTTTTTAATTTCTGCAATTAAGTTTAATTTCTTTGGATCATTAAGTTTGTTAATAAAGCCTCTTGGTTTTTTTTGTTTGTCTATCATTGAATGCAATTCAAAATCTGTTATTTGGCCTTTTCTGAAAGAAAACTCTTCTTTTTTATAGTTTATAATTTCCTGTAATTTTGTAATCATCAGTGTCTTTAAACCTTAACTGTTTGTCATTTCAATTAACTCATTTAATTTATTCAAAGCTTTTCCATTATCTAAAGAATTAATAGACATACTTGCACCTTCTTCTAGAGACTTGGTATGACCTGTTGCAACCAAAGCTGAAGCTGAATTTAATAGAACTACATTTCTAAATGTACTTTTTTTACCATTAAATAATTCAATTATTTCTTTCGCATTTTCTTTTGGTTCTCCTCCAATAATTTCATTGATGTTAGCTAAAGGAATATCTATGTCAGATGGATTAATTGTGAACTCTCTAATTGAACCATTTTTTAATTCTGCACAATGAGTTTTACCTGTGATAGTTACCTCGTCTAATCCATCACTTCCGTGAACTATCCATGCATGTGTTGACCCAAGCCTTTTTAAAGATTCTGCAAAAGGTAAAATTAATGATTTATCATATACACCCAATAATTGTCTTTTCACTAAAGCGGGGTTAGACAATGGACCAAGTAAATTAAATATAGTCCTAATTCCAATTTCTTGTCTTATTTTGCCAACATATTTCATTGCGGAATGATGTTTTGGTGCTAACAAAAAACAAATACCTATTTCATTCAAGCATTTTTCTACTATATCTATTCCGCAGTCTATATTAACTGATAAAGATTTTAGAACATTAGCAGCGCCTGACTTAGAAGTTGCAGAATAATTACCATGTTTTGCAACTGGTACACCAGTTCCAGCTAATACAAAAGATACTGCAGTAGAAATATTCAACGTTCCCAAATTATCACCACCAGTTCCAACTACATCTATTGTGTCTTCTTTTGATAGAATTTTTAAACATTTTTCTCTAAGTATTTCTGCACCTGCCGCAATAACTATTGGGTTATGATTTTGCATTTTTACAGCAGTTAAAAATGATGAAATTTGAGCGTCAGTAGCTTCTCCGGACATTATTAGTTCAAAAGCTAACTTACTTTGTGTGATATTTAATTCATTTCCATCTGTAATATTCTTCAAAATATTTTTGAATTTACCATCATTATCCATAAAAAACTCTTTGTCTTATTAGTTGAAAATTAATTAAATAACATAAAATATAAATATAATATTTTTTATTGATTTAATCTAGGATTCTTTACCCACATTTTCAATGTGGTATTATAAAACTCATCGTTTTAAGCTGTTGAAAATAATAAATAATAATTAAAATTTTTGATTGACTGATAAAATTAAAAGGGTTAGATGTACTTTTGTTTAATTAAATGAATTTAAGCTTTTTATAAAGGAAATCAAATGGCCTTAAAAGGTACTTATTCGGCTAAGCCTAAAGACATAACTAAAGATTGGTTTATTGTTGATGCAGAAGGTTTGGTTTTAGGACGTTTAGCTGTGATTATTGCAAATAGATTAAGAGGCAAGCATAAGGTTGGCTTTACTCCTCACATGGCATGTGGAGATAATATAATTGTTACAAATTGTGAAAAAGTTGTCTTAACAGGAAATAAAAGATCACAAAAAACATATTATTGGCATACAGGCTATCCAGGAGGTATAAAGGAAAGAAAGGCTGATAAGATTTTAGATGGTAGATTTCCTGATAGAGTTATACGTAAAGCAGTAGAAAGAATGATTCCTCGTGGTCCTTTAGGACGTCAAGTAATGAGACAGCTATATATTTATGCTGGTAGCAATCATCCACATGAGGCGCAATCTCCACAATCTTTAGATGTAAAATCTATGAATAGAAAAAATAGTTAAAGGTTTAATTATGACTGAAGAAAACAAAGAAATTAATGATTTAAGTGATTTATCTAAATTAAAAGAAGATGAACAAAATCAAATTATCCAGATTGAACCAAAAATAGACAAACTTGGAAGGTCATATGCTACAGGTAGAAGAAAAGAGTCTACAGCTAGAGTTTGGGTGAAAAGGGGTACTGGAAAAGTTTTAATTAATGGCAAAGAAATGATTAACTACTTTGCTAGGCCTGTCTTACAAATGCAACTTAATTTTGTTTTTGATATAACAGAGCGTAAAGACCAGTTCGATGTCATTGCTACAGTAAAAGGAGGTGGCTTGTCAGGACAAGCTGGTGCAGTTAGGCATGGCTTGAGCAGAGCACTAAGCTTATTTGAGCCTGAACTAAGAAAACCACTTAAAACTGCAGGTATGCTTACAAGAGATTCTAGAGTTGTAGAGCGTAAAAAATACGGTAGAGCAAAAGCGAGAAAAAGCTTTCAATTTTCTAAAAGATAGATTTTATTCAATTTTATTCAAAAGGTGTGCTTTGCGCACCTTTTTTTTACTTTAAATTTATCATATAAGTATTTATAAAATAACAAAGGATAAAAATTATGAGCCTTTTAAAAATTGGAATTGCAGGTCTTGGGAATGTAGGTGAAGAGGTTGCCTATCAACTTATAAAAGGTTTCAGAGTACAAAAAAATCTTTTTGAATTTGAATTAGTAGCTGTTTCAGCAAAGTCAAAAAATAAAAAAAGAAAAATTGACGTGAGTGGTATTAAATTTTTTGATGATCCGCTCAAAATGGCATCTTCTCATGATATTGACGTAATAGTCGAATTAATAGGTGGTGATGAAGGAGTTGCAAAAAAACTATGTTTTGCAGCATTAGAAAACAATAAATCTTTAATCACAGCCAACAAAGCATTAATAGCAAAATATGGTAAGCAACTTGCTGAATTAGCCGAAAAAAATAATTTATTTTTTTCGTTTGAAGCATCTGTAGCTGGAGGTATTCCTATTTTAAAGCTTATAAGAGAGGGTCTAATTGTAAATGATATTACGGAATTAACCGGAATACTAAATGGTACGGCAAATTACATTTTATCAGAGATGGAAGTGGCTAAAAAAGGATTTGAAGAGGTTTTAGCTGATGCTCAAAAAAAGGGTTACGCGGAGGCCGATCCTTCTTTTGATGTTGATGGTATTGACGCAGCTCACAAAACAATAATTTTATCTGCTTTGGCATATGGGAAAATGCCAAATTTAGAAGATTTATCCATACAAGGGATAAGAGAAATTTCACTTAATGATATAAAGTACTGTAATGATTTGGGTTATAAGATAAAATTATTAGGAAACTCTCTAGTTTCAAAAGACCTTAACGGGAAAGAAGAATTATTTTGTTCAGTTAAGCCATGGCTGATTGCAAAGAACTTTGGTCTTTCAAATGTTTCTGGTGTAATTAATGCCGTTCAAATTGAATCAAACCTAGCTGGCTCTGTTATGATCACAGGAGCTGGAGCAGGGGGCGAACCTACAGCTTCAGCTGTACTGGCAGATATAGTGGACATTGCTAACGGAACCAAGTTATTTTCATTTGGCAGAAACTCTTATGATGTAAAAGTTGATTTTAAAACAAAACCTTATAGAGAAAAATATAAGTTTTACTTAAGGCTAAATGTCGTAGATAAATCCGGTATTCTTGCCGATTTAACATCTATCTTTAAAGATTACAATATATCCATTGAAAGTGTTATCCAAAAATCAAATCAAGAAGATAAAACAGCAGAGTTAGTAATTATTACTCACAAAGCTAATAATTCAGTTTTAGAAGATGCATTGATGTCGATAATAAAATTAGATGGTGTTATTACTAAACCTGTTTGCTTAAGCATTTATTCGTAAAATTTTAATAAGTTTTTAATTTGTCCAAAACTATATTATACAATTCTAAAAAATCAGTAAGTAATGCTGATTGGAAAATTATTGTTTTAGATGATTTTACTAGAAGATTTGTAGACTACTTATCTCAAAAATATAATTTACCAAATTTTATTTCTCCTTATTTAATGTTTAAAGAAATAAATTTAGATGATTTTGATAATTTTTTTACTCCAAAGCTGAAAAATCTTCTCCCAGAGCCCTTTTTATTTAAAGATTTAGAAAAAGGTGTCAAAAGGTTGGTTGATGAAGTCGTAAACTCGCGTCCTGTTGGAATTTTTGGAGATTATGATGTAGATGGAGCAACATCTGCTGCGATGATATCAAGTTATCTGGAGCAATGTGGTTGTAAAACATTTATTCATATACCTGATAGATTTTTAGAAGGCTATGGCCCAAATGAAAAAGCTCTAAAAGCTCTTCATGAAAAAGGTTCGGAATTAATTATAACTGTCGATTGTGGTATTTCATCATTTGAACCTTTGCAAGCTATGAATTCTGTTAATATAGATCTAATAGTTATTGATCATCATATCCCAGATATAAGATTACCTCCAGCATATGCAATCATTAATCCTAAAAGAGTTGACAATCATAAAGGATATGAAGATTTGTGTGCTGCAGGAGTGACATTTATTTTTCTTATTGGACTTAATAGGGAGCTAAGAAAAAAAGGTTTTTTTAAAAATAAAAAGGAACCTGATTTATTTCAATTTTTAGATCTCGTAGCATTGGGGACTATTTGCGATTTAGTACCTCTAATTAAATTAAATAGGGCATTCGTAAAGCAAGGTCTTTCAATAATGAAAAAAAGAGAAAATTTTGGCATCAAAGCTCTTTCAGATATTAGTAAATTAACTAGTGCACCAAATCCTCAAGCTTTAGGGTTTTCATTAGGTCCTAGAATTAATGCTGGGGGGCGAATTGGTAATAGTGAACTAGGTGTATATCTTTTAAAAGAGACTGATGAAAATAAAGCTTTTGAAATTGCAAGTAAGTTAGATGATTTAAATAAAAAGCGAAGATTTTTAACTTCTGAATTAGAAAGTAAAATTGTAGGACAGATTGAAAAAATAATTTCGGAAAATAATAGTAAGGTTCCAGCTGCTTTAGTTGTTTATGGTAATGATTTTCATGAAGGTATTATAGGTATTGTTGCTGGTAGAATGAAGGAATTATATAATAGGCCAGTGTGTGTAATTGCTATTAATCAACATGGTATAGGTAAGGGATCTGGGAGATCAATTCACGGTATTCCCTTAGGGGAAATAATTTTAGAAGCTTTAAGTTTAAATATAATTAATTCTGGTGGAGGTCACGATATGGCTGCTGGATTTACCATTGATCCTAATAATATAAATAATTTTATTGAATATATAAATAAAAAGGTAAATAACTTAGTTAATGATGAAATTCCTAAAGTTTCATATATTGCAACCTCAGTAATACCAATTTCCGCTTGTACTTTAGATTTGGCAGAATGGCTAGATAAATTAGGTCCATGGGGGCCGGGTATGGAAGAGCCAAAATTTATTATACCTAATTCTAAAATTTCATCTTTCAGAAGGTTTGGTTCAAATAATGAACATGCATCTTTTTATATCAATGATGCGTCGTCAAAAAAATTAAAAGTTAAAAAATTCAATCTTCTTAATAATGCTTTGAACAAAGTATTTGATAATTATGAAAATGTTAATTTTAATTTCTTAGGTACATTAAATGTTGATACATGGAATAATACAAAATCTATTGAGCTTATGCTGGATGATATTATTTATGCAGATGTTACTTGATTTTTGTTATAATTAGAGTTAATACAGTCACTCAGTGGTCCCTTCGTCTAATGGTTAGGACACCGCCCTTTCACGGCGGCAATACGAGTTCGAATCTCGTAGGGATCACCACTTTAATTGCAAATTTAATCTACATAAATAATAGTTTATATCATAATTTGTTTATTAACTTTTTTAATTCCATATTTGTTTAAAAAATAAAAACCAATTTTGTCCTAGTATTTTTTCAATACGTTTTGTTGACCATCCAGCGCGTTTCATTGCTGATACAAAGTTTTGAAATTGGCTTAGTTTTGAAATTCCTTTTGGCATAGGTGGTACATCTTTGTAAGGAGTTGAAACAAATCTTCCTGTTCCTTTGTCTCTTTGTAAGTATTCATAAAATGCTATATCTTGATCTTGAACCCAATCCGTACCTATACCTACACTATCCTCTCCTACAATATTAATAATATATTCCATTGCCTCAACGCAATCATCAATACTACTATCTGCACCTTTCGGTAAAAAAGGTGTGTAACTTGCAAACCCTATCATTCCCCCTTTATTAGCGATTTCCTTAAGCTGTTCATCTGTTTTATTTCTTGGATGCTTCTTAATAGCTGGACAACAATGAGTATATGCAACAGGTGACTTTGATAAACTAATTGTATCTGAACTTGTTTTAGGTCCTACATGTGACAGATCAATTAACATGCCTAGTCTATTCATCTCACTTACTACATCCTTGCCAAAGTCAGATAAACCTCCGTCGTTTGTTTCCCAACAACCAGAACCAACCAGATTTTGTGTATTGTATGTTAGTTGGGCTATTCTAACTCCTAAATCATAAAAAATTTGAAGTTTATTTATATCGTCTTCGATAGCACTTGTATTTTGCCATCCAAGAATTATCCCAACTTTTTTATCTGCATGTGCTTTAATTATGTCATTTGCAGATTTGATATGACAAATAATATCGCTATTTTTTTTAAAATGATCATTCCAGATAGTTAATTTACCTATCGTTTCATTAAAGTTTTCCCAAACACTACATGTACAATTTGCAGCGGTTATTTTCCCGCGTTGCATTTCTTTAAAAACCGATCTGGAGAATTTAGCTATTGCAAGTCCTTCAATAGAAATGTAATTATGAATATTATTTGATAACTGTTGATCCATATTCATATTATCTTCCTATGAAATTTGAAAAACTTCTTAATATGTTTAATTAGGTCATTTGTTCGCGTTTCTGTTAGCATATGACCGCCACTATTAAGAGTAATTAATTCTGAGTTATTACAGATTTTCTGAAGTTCTATGCCATGATACACTTTCATTAATTTATCATCAAGAGCATTGATAAACAGTTTAGGCTGTTTAAGTTTATGGAGTTCGTCTCCAACATTACAATCCAAAATGGATTTCAATCGTTTTTCTAAATTAATAACATCAACTTTTTTATTTTTCTGATCAAGTATGTACTCCTTAAATTGTACGTAATACTTATGAATATACTCAGCGGGATATAAAAGATTATATTCACTTTTAATATACGTAATAGTTTCTAGAGTTTTGGAATTTTCTATTCGTTGTTTTTGTATTGAAGAAAACTCTTTATCTCTTTTGTTCCAGGGACTTATTAAAACAATACTCTTACAAGTTTCAAAATTTTGCTTTGTTATAAATGTTCCTAAGCCACAACCAGTAGAATGACATATAATATTAAACTTAATTCCTTTCCATTTTTCTAGAGCACTACTTATAGCTAAAGCTTTGCTTTCAAGAGAAGTAACATCAGTTATGTTGAAAATACCTAATTTCTCTGTTGCGATGTCGTCATATTCAAGTAAGTTGAAATTATCTTTAATTAACTTTTTAAAGTTTTTTATGCCGATTGGTCCTTTTGTTTTTGGTAAAAGAAGTAGGACATTAGGTTGTTTTTTTTTAAATCCAAAGCCACCACGAAAAACTAATTTCTCTGGCATGTCACAGAGATGTTTTTCAGTTGTCAAAACATACTCCTTAAGTGTTATATCATTTAGTTACTAGTATAGTATAATTTCGTAAATAAATATTCTAACGATTTTATTTAGAGTATAAAAGAGATTAAAAAGTTAAAAAAAAAGAATTGTGTTAGTTATTAAAAAAATATCACACTTATATTTTTTATAAACTCGTTTTTGTACATAAGTCTATCTTCAGTGATACTGTTTGAGTTGTAAAAAATTAAATCATTTATAATAATTAAAAATTAAATGGTGGCAGTTTTTTTATACTTTTTTTGAGAGATTCTCCCCAGCCATTAGAAATTTTCTGAAAATAAGGATCATTCTTTTCTATTCTAATTTGTTTGTTAACTTGATATTGATCTTTTTTCATAGTGCAAATATCTATTGGCATTCCAACAGAAACATTAGCTTTCATGGTGCTATCAAAAGATACCAATAAAAGTTTTATAGAGTCACCAAAAGTTGCATCTTGTTCCAATGCTCGTACTAAAATAGGCTTCCCATATTTAGTCTCACCAATTTGAAAAAAAGGTTGATCCTCAGATGCTTCAATAAAATTACCTTCAGGATAAATCAAAAACAACTTATGGGTTTGTCCCTTAAATTGCCCGCCAAGTATAAACGTGGACGAATAGGGATTTTCACCAGCTTGTCCATCAGATGCGTATTCAGTTGAAATATTTCTTAAAATTTTACCTATAATTCTTGCTACTTGAAACATTGAATTTGCTTTTAGAATGTTTTTTTCGTTATTTTCGTGGTCTTGAATACCTTCATTGATTAGATTAATAGTAGCTTGAGACGTTGCTAAATTTCCAGATGTAAGTAAAACAATACATTTTTCGTTATCTTCGTGCCAATTAAACATCTTTTTATTAGTATTTATATTATCTATACCAGCATTAGTAAGAGTATCTGAGATAAAAACTAAGCCACGATTTAATTTTAGCCCTACACAGTAAGTCATTTTTTATCCAACTTATTGATCCAATTTTTCAATACTTAACTCTAAATTTTGATTTTCAACGAATACACCATTAATAACACCTCTAACTGGAGCAATGTTGTTATAATCAAAACCTTTTGCTATAACAACGTAACTATCATCAGGAGAAACTCCGTTGGATATATCAAAACCTATCCATCCTAAATCTTCAACAAAGACCTCAGCCCAGGCGTGCATAGCAAGATTTTGATTTTTGTTTTTTGGTAGAAAAAAACCACTTACATACCTGCATGGCAAGTTATTTAGTCGAAGGATAGATAAAAATATGTGAGTATGATCTTGACAAACTCCTACTTTATTTCTGAATGCTTCTTCAGCATTGGTTTTATAATCAGTTTTTCCACTTTTATATTTGATACTAGTTTTAATTTTATTAGATAAAGTATGAAGATTTTTAATTAGATCACTGAAATCTAAAGGATTTTTTTTATAAAAGCTAAATATATTATTACCTGGCTTCGTAAGTTTAGTGTCAGATGTATAACACCAAAGTGGTAAGTCTTGTTTAGATGTTTTAGTAATTCCACTAGTGTTTTTAGTTTCAATCTCTCCAACAACATCATATTTAATTTTTGTAGAATTACTTTCTATGCTCACTAAATCGACTAAGTTACCAAAATGATCAGATGAACTAAGTTCCTTTTTACCTCCTTCAATACTAATATCCCAAAATCTAATTATTTGATTGTCGTCATTTTGTGGAGTTAGTATTAATTTGTTATAGCCAAAATTAACTATACCATTAATATGATAATTTATTTTTTGCTGAATTTTTAAAATCATAATTTTTAATGAAAATTAAATTCATCCTCTATTTCATTAGCTAATTTCATATTTAATTCTATTAGATCATTCAAAAATGAATAATTATTAGAAAACATTTTTCTTGATTTTATTTTTTTATAAATATTCTGGGCTGTTTTATAGCATTTGCTCTTATAAATATTCCTACTAAGTATGATTTTTATACAACTTATAGTTTCTTGAATAGAAAACATTAATGATCTTGGCATATCTTTATCCGATATTAGAAAATTTGATACTTTTTTAGAGTTTATTGTATTTTGATTTTTCCACATAAAGGATCTATATGACGAAATAGATCTTAAAATCATTTCTAATTGAAAATTATTGTAATTTTCCAATCCATATAACTTTTCTTCAACGAGTAAATATTGTCTTGTATTCAATATTCTTGCAGTATTATTAAATTTTTCGATATATGTGCCTAAACTACAAAAACTCAAGATTTCGTCTTTCAACATAGTTTTCTGTAAAAAACCATAAATAAGGGCAATTTTTTCTCTAATATTTTTTATAATGGTTTGAACTTTGTTTTCAGTCACATTTTTTTTAGTCTGTTCCTTTAAGTATAGCCAGCAAGTATTGATCGACTCCCAAACTTCAAGAGTAATAGCAACTCTAGACCTTCTTGCATTTTCTCTTGCTTTTGAAATTAACAGATAAATATTATTAGAGTTTTTTTCATCTTTAAACATAAAGTTTATAATTTTTAGACTGTCTAGTTGTGTATTATTTTTTGCAAAAAATTGCCTAATTGAACTGGTTTTAAGAATCGCATCCCATTCGTTTTTTAAATTTTTTGAAGAAATGAGATGGAGTTGAAAACCACTTTCTATCAAACAAAGAATATTCTCAGCCCTTTCAATATACCTAAACATCCAAAACAAGGAATCTGCGGTACTACCTAACATTATTCACCTAATATCCAAGTATCTTTAGTACCACCACCTTGGCTGGAATTAACTACTAAAGAATTTTTTTTTAATGCTACTCTTGTAAGACCTCCATTTGTTACAGACACACCATCGTTTGATAATAAAGCAAATGGTCTCAAATCAACATGTCTCGGGGATAAGCCTTTTTTTGTAAAGATTGGGCAGGTAGACAAAGAAAGCGTTGGTTGAGCAATATAATTATTTGGATTTTTTAAAATTTTATTTTTAAATTCAGAAATTTCACTTTTATTGGATAACGGACCAATCAACATACCATATCCACCAGATCCATGTACCTCTTTTACGACTAAATCACCTATAAAATCTAATACGTATTTTAAATCATTTTGATCACTGCATTTAAAAGTTTTCACATTTTTTAATATAGCTTTTTCACCAAGGTAAAAATTTATAATTTCTGGAATATAAGAATATATAGCTTTATCGTCAGCTATTCCAGTTCCTGGTGCATTTGCTATTGTGATATTTTTGTTTCTATAGACTTCCATTAAACCAGGCACACCTAGAAAACTATCTTCCTTGAATGTTAGAGGATCTAAATATTCGTCATCAACTCTTCTGTATAAAATGTCAATTTTTTCCCAGCCTCTAATAGTTTTCATTTTTAAAAATTTATCAAGAACTCTTAAATCTTTGCCTTCAACTAATTCTGCACCTAATTGATCAGCTAAAAAGGCGTGCTCAAAAAAAGCAGAATTATGAACTCCTGGTGTAAGAATAGCTATATTAGGTTCTTTGTTTCGATTTAAAGGTGAACAATTTTTTAAAATTTTGGATAATTTATTAGGGTAATCTCTATTATCAGTTACAGCGTATTTAGAAAATAAATCAGGAAACAATTTCATCATAGTATCTCTATTTTCAATCATATAAGAAACACCTGAGGGAACTCTCACATTATCTTCTAAAACATAAAAATTATTTTTCTCCGTTTTTATTAAGTCAATTCCAGATATATGATTATATATTTTATTAGGAGGAGTAAGACCCATCATTTCAGGAAAAAATGCAGAATTATTTTTTAATAAACTTATGGGTATTATACCTGAATTGATAATTTCTTGATTTGAATATATATCATTAAGAAACAAGTTAATAGCAACAACTCTTTGAGTTATGCCCTTAACAATTTTTTCCCATTCTCTTCTATTTATTATTCTAGGTACAATATCGAATGGTATGAGATTTTCGTCATCATTGTTCTCAGAATAAACTTTAAATGTAATTCCAGTATCTTTAAAAAATTTAAAAGCTTCTGATTTTTTTTTTGTTAAATTAGAAAAGTCTTGATTGTTAAACCAATTATAATATTTTTTATAATTTGTTCTAACTGAGTCATCGCTAATAAAAGCTTCATCGATATTTCTAATCTTGTAGACCATGAAAATAGTCTTTATAATAAATATTTTAAATAGATAATTATTAAATTTAACTAATTATTATAATAAATTAAAAATTTGTAAATATCACATACAATCGTAATTTTTAAAATAATGCCCAATAATTAATCTCAAATTTATCTTTATGATAAAATAATTATCTAATTTTTTGTTATGATTTAATTATTTTTAACAGTTTTATATATAAATATTATGGAAATGTTTTTATTTTGGATGGGTGGCGCATTAATTTGCGGACAAGTTTTTAAAATTTTATCTTTACCAATTTTAATTGGTTTTATCTTCTCTGGTTTTTTATTCAAATATTTTAATTTTGCAGATTTTAATGGTTTACTTGATTTTCCTTCAAAAATTGGCGTTGAGTTACTATTGTTTTCTATTGGCCTCAAGGTTAAACCTTCGGCTTTTTTAAATTTTACCTTTTTAAAAGTCTTTTTTATTCACGCGGCAGTAGTAAGTTTTGTTTATTTCTTTTTAATTAACTTAAATGTTAACTTAGAAGTTAAGGTTTTGTTATGTATAGCTTTAACTTTTTCAAGTACAATTATCGCATCTAAATCATTAGAAGATAGACAAGAAATGAATTCATTTCATGGTAGAATTTCTATCTTAATACTTATATTTCAAGATATTTTAGCATTAACTTTATTACTATACACTAGTAGTAATAATTTATCATTTAATACACTATACTTATTTTTTATTCCTTTAATTATCCCTATTTTAAAAAAGTTTTTAATTAAATTAGAAACAAGTGAGGAATTAGAATTATTAGCTTCAGTATTAATTGCGTTATTATTAGGAGGTTATCTTTTTGAAAAATTAGGTTTAACTGGTGAAATAGGAGCCCTTATTTTAGGGATGTTACTCTCTAATTATAAAAGGTCACAAAATTTAGCTGAAAAAATCTGGAGTTTAAGAGAGATTTTATTATTGGCTTTTTTTATTTCACTGGGAATGAAGTTGAATTTAAGCTTTGAAATTGTTTCAGGGTCATTAATAATAATAATGTTTCTAATTATTAAATTAGTTGTGCTTTTTTTCTTATTAATTTTTGTAAATTTAAGAGCTTACTCTTCCTTCTTAATTTCAATTTCACTTTTAACATATTCTGAATTTTCTTTAATTTTGTTAGCACACTGGCTTAAAATTGGAATAGTTGATGATAGTTTATTTGCAGTTTTAGTTTGTTCTGTCAGTCTAAGTTTTATCATTGGGTCTATTTTAAATAAATATATTCATGAGATTTATGTGATCTTAGAAAAATATTTAGTGAAGTTTGAAAGAGAAAAACATCATCCTGACGAACAACCGCACACTTGTGGTGAAGCTCAAGTTATGATTGTTGGTATGGGCCGTATTGGTAATGCAATATTTGAAAATTTATCTAAAAATAACATTAAAGTGGTTGGTTTTGATGCTAATACTGACCTTTCACTAGACCTTTTGAAACAAGGAAAAAGAGTATCCTTTGCAGATGCCGAGGACCCAGGTTTTTGGTCTAAATTAAGGTTTGGTAAATTAACAACTATTATCCTTGCTTTACCTGAATTTCACGCTCAAAATTGGTCGGTAAAACAGGCTAGAAGATATGGTTTTAAAGGAAGAATAATAGTGCCTACAAGATCTCAGGGTAATCCAGATTTATTAAAATCCTCTGGCGCAGACGAAATTTATGATGCATATGATGCGGCTGGTATTGGAGTAACTGAATCTTTTCTGAGACATAATGAATAAATTTTTGCTACAATTTTATCTATTTCCCATTCAAGGACAAACCCATGAAAAATGAATTACCAACAGAAACTATTACTATTGATAATATTGAAAGAATATATGATTTCGTTTTTGCTCCCTACGTAAAACAACTTAAATTATCTTTTTTGAAAATAGAAGAGGGAAGGGTAGTAGCTAGGTTAGAAAACTCAAAAGAATATCAGTTTGTCACTGGTGCTCTCTCTGGACAGGTGATAATGTCTGTTATTGATACAACAATGTCAATTGCCATGAACACATCCTTAAAATCACAGAGAGGCACACTTTCACAAAATAATAACTTTATACGTCCTGCATTTGGAGATTATTTTATTATTGAAAGTGTGGTTCAAAGATTTGGGAGTACTATCGCAATTGGAGAAACAAAAGTATATTCTGAAAATAATAAAAATGATATTTTATGTCATGCCACCTCAACATTTCCGCTTAAGTAACTCTAATATCTATATTAATAAGGAATGAAAATGATAACTAGTGTAGCCATTATTGGTTTGGGTATAATGGGTACTCGTATGATGAAGCATATGAGGTTGCACAAAAAATTTAGCCCAGATTATTTATGGGATCCTAGCCCAATTGCTTGTGAAAATGCGATAAAACTAGATTGTAAATCTAAAATTATGAAAAGTGCTAATGAGGCGATTGAAAAAGCAGACTTAGTTTATTTAGCATGTCCACCAACTGTAAGGGAAGTATATGCTATTAAAACTGTTGAAATGGGAAAAGCTCTTTTTTTAGAAAAACCATTTGGCATAAACATTCAAGAAAGTAGAAATTTTATTAAAAAACTTCAAAATTATGATGTTCCCATGGCTGTGAATTTTACTCAAGCATCAGGAGTTGCTTTAGCTGATATATTAAAAAACAAAAATAATGATGAAATGGGAGAAATGTTAGGTGTTGACATAATAGTTACATATTCATCTTGGCCTCGCCAGTGGCAAAAAGAAGCAGATTGGCTTAGGTTTAAAAAAGAGGGCGGTATGACAAGAGAGGTAATATCTCATTTTATATTTTTCACTGAACGTGTTTTAGGTCCTCTTAAACTAATTTGGGCTAATACTTCATATCCTAAAAATCAAGAATTATGTGAAACTTCTGTTCTTGCAAAATTAGAAAATGAAAATGGTTTGCCCGTTAATATTTTTGCAAGTGTCGGTGGCATGCAACCAGACCGACAGGAACTTACAATCAAAGGGTCTAAAAATAGTAGAAAAGTATCTGAGTTCTACAAAGAATCAGTATCTAGTGGTAACAAATTTATTTCTCTTAGAGAAGAGCCTAAAGATCCAAGGGCGATAAGCTTAAAAGCGCAACTTGACAACTTAGTTCTTAAAATTAACAATAAACCTAATAGTTTAGCAACGATTGATGAGGCTTTTAGAGTGCAGATACTTGTAGAAGGAATATTATCAAAAACATAAGAGAATTATTAATTAGGCAAACTGTTTATCCATTTCACCATTTTTTTTCGGGCAATGTTTGTTTGTCCTGGTGATAAAATGTCACCTGCAATTACATGTGAATATTTATCATCAAACTCTGACATTTTTACATTTATAGTTTTCGTATCACCTCCCCAATTTTCAATAAATTCAACAGTTTTTTTAGGTTCAACAACTTTGTCATCCATTGAAAAATAAAATAAAGCAGGGTTATCTACATTACTAAAGTCTTTATTATTAATTTTTTTGACTAATCTAGCCATAGGTATAAGAGCCTTTGTCGGATATGATAATGTCCAAAATTTTTTGTCTAATTCGTTTCTAGGTTTTATAGTTCTTGTTTTTCCTATAAATAAATGCAACCAATATTCAGAATAAGGCCATGAAATCAAATTGGCTAATTTATGATTTATACCAAAATTAGGTGAAATAAATATATATCCTAATATTGTTTTTGAAAGATTTTCATTTAATGCTGAAATAGCACTCAATGTGCCACCAGTTGAAGTAGAAATTAAAATTACTTTTTGACCAATTCTACTTCCAATTTCAATTGCTTCATGTAGGTCATTAACCCAGTTAGATATAGATGACAAACCCATTGCATCAGGACTTCTTCCGTGACCTGTTAATCTTGTATAAAATATATTTGCTCTTATATCTTTTCCGATTAAATCAGGAAGGGGACGTACTTCTTCTGATGAAGCAGAGAAACCATGTATATATACAATTGAAATTTTAGTTTTAGTATTTTTCTTTCTAGACCATATTATTTTTTTTTGAACATTTTTTTTTAGATCAGAAAATTGACTTTCTTTGTTTTTTAAATATTGGTCTAAGTCATTTCCAATCAAATTGATATCAAAACTACTTTTAAAATTTATATTATCTTTATGCATAGTGAAAATAAGTGTTATAAAAAAAATTAACGCGACTAAGAAAAATTTAAATTTTTTTTTGATGACTGAAACACCTTTCAAAATTATAGAATATTCTAATTATAAAAATTAAATAAAACATTTCTATATTAATAAAAACTATTGTTTATTTAATTAAAAATATGATTAAAAATAATTTAAAATTATTTAGGTTAATTTAAATGAACACTTTAACAAAACTTTTTTTTGAAAATTCATTGGTGTATCAAAATAAAACATTATTTGGTTTCAAAAAAGATGGTGAATGGAGCCATATTTCTTGGAACGAAGCTAGTAATCTTGTTCAAGACTTAAGTGTTGGTTTACATGAAATAGGTGTTAGAAAAAATGATAAGATATCAATTATAGCTGAAAATTCCTATAAATGGTGTGTGGTTGATTTAGCTATAATATCTTTAGGTGCCATTACTGTTCCTGGTTATACCACAAGCAACGAAGATGAGATATTTTATCTCTTATCTCACTCTGAAGCCTCTGTTGTTTTTTTGAACTCAAAATTATTATCAACTATAGAAAATATTTTGCCAAAATTAGATAAAATAAAACATATAGTATGCATTGATGAAGTTAAGAGTACAAAATTAAATAAGACTATTAATAGTTTCGATAATCTCATTGATAAGGGATCTAAAAGTTTAAGTAAATCTAGCTTCAAAGAAGACACTCTTCATAAAGTCAAAGAAGATGATGTGGTTTCTATTATATATACGTCTGGCACAAGCAGTAAACCTAAAGGTGTAATGCTTACTCACAAGTCTATTATATCAAATATCTTAGGTGCAAATGAACTTGTTAAAGAACTAGAAGTTAAAGACCATAAGTTTTTATCTATAATTCCACTTTCACATGCATATGAACACACTGCTGGCTTTTACCTTCCTATTCTGATTGGAGCAGAAATTTTTTTCAACGAAAATCGTGATCAAATTGTTAATGATTTACTGAGTGTCAAACCCTCTTTAATGACTGCTGTACCTAGGCTCTATGAGGTACTGCATAAAAAAATAAACAATCAGTTATCAAATCAAAGTAAGATCACTCAAAAACTGTTTTCTAAAACTATTGAATTAGGAACAAAAAAATTTGAAAAACGTGAATTACTTTTTATAGAAAAACTTCAAGATTTTGCTTTAGATAAATTAGTAAGAAAAAAAATTCAAAAAAAATTTGGTGGTAATTTAAAAGCTTTTATTTCAGGTGGAGCTGCCTTAAATGAACAGATTGGTTTGTTTTTTCAATCTCTTGGTATTAATATTTTGCAAGGCTATGGACAAACCGAATGCTCACCACTCATATCATGTAATCCAATTAATAACATAAAAATCAATTCTGTTGGTCCAGTTATAAAAGGTATTGATATTAAATTATCTAAACAGAATGAGATACTTGTTAAAGGCAATTCTCTCATGAAAGGATATTGGAAGGATAAAAAAAACACTAATAATACAATAATAGATGGTTGGCTACATACTGGAGATTTGGGATCGATAGATGAAGATGGATACCTATATATATCTGGCCGAATAAATGAGATGATTGTAAACTCAGGTGGAGAAAACATTGCGCCTGTACCAATCGAAAATCTCTTAATGTCTTACGATGAAATTGAACAAGCTATTGTTTGTGGGCATAATAGACCCTTTCTAATATCTGTACTTATCCCAAGTGAAACATTGTTAAAGGCAAATAGAAGCAATGTTAATAAAATGAAAACAGATTTCCAAAATATTATTAACAATGTAAATAAACAGTTATCGCAAAACAAAAAAATTAGAAAATTTATTTTATCAGACAAACTTTTTAGTATAGAGAATAGTCAATTAACACCAACTCTTAAAATGAAAAGGCGTGTGATTGAGGCTTTTTATAAAGATGAAATAGAGAGCTTATATAAAAAATCCTATTTTTAAGGTTTGATATGGTTTTAAGGTATTGAAATTTAATTTTTTTAATCCACAGGTAACTGATAATCCTGTTTCCTCTCTTACTATGTTAATCATAGGTGTTATAATCTTATCTTTACAAGATAGTTTAATTAAATACATGGCTAGTGAAACAAGCTTTTGGCAACTTCAATTTATACGTTCAATCGGAAATATTATTTTGTTATTTGGTATTGCTAAGATAACTAATGGGATTGACATTCTATTTCCACTTAAATGGAAACCGGTATATTTGAGAGCATTGACAATGACTACCTGCATGTTTTGTTTTTTTGCAGCGTCGCCACAATTAAGTTTTGCTCAAATGGCAGCAGGTCTTTATACATTCCCAATCTTTGTATCTTTATTAGCAATTATATTTCTTAAGGAAAGAATAGGTTTATGGAGATTTTTTGCCCTAATATTAGGAAGTTTTGGAGCTTTGCTTATTTTAGAACCATGGTCTGAAAAATTTAAATTTTTACAAATTTTACCTGTCATGGCAGGCTTTTTCTTTGCTTGTAATATTATTTTAATAAGGAAGTACTGCAGGCAAGAGTCTGTTATGTCTCTTACTTTAGCTGTAGGGGTAATGTTTTTTATTTCAGCATCGCTAGGAATATTGTTATTTGAATTAATATTTCAAAATAATTTTCTTAGGGGGAATAGTCCATTTGTTTTTATAGGTTGGCCATCTTTAACTCTAATTGTTTTTGTATTTTGCTTTTCGTGTTCAATTCTTAATATTTCGGGTAATATTCTATTGGCAAAAGCATACCAGACAGCAGAAAGCAGCTGGTTGGCACCAATGGATTATTCTTATTTAGTATTTGCAGCTATTTGGGGAAAGATATTTTTTGGAGTGTGGCCAACTCTTTTGAATTTAATTGGTATGTTCTTTATAGCTTTTTCTGGTATTTTGATAGCCTTTCGTGAGCAAAGAAAGTTAAAGTCTAATTAGGAAAAGACAAACTTAGGTTATTATTAAAAAGTATATCTGAGATATTTATTGGCCTAGTTAAAAATAATCCCTCTAAAGATGTTACTCTACTCAAAGCCACGTAGGTTTGACCAGGTGCAAAAGAACCTCTATCTAAATCAATTATAACTTTTTCAAAAGTTTGTCCTTGGCTTTTATGAATTGTTACTGCCCAAGCCAATTTGATCGGATATTGGGTAAAAGTTGCCACAACTTCATGTAAAACTTGACCATCTTTTATTAAATAATCAAATTTTTCCCAAGTGTCTTGTGTTATTTTATGAACCTTATTTTTTATTTTCAAATGAATGCTATCATGCGTTAAATCAGTAACTATCCCGATAGAACCGTTCACCCATCTCTTAGGAGATTTAATATCATTTTTAATTAACATTACTTGAGCACCAACTTTTAACTCAAGAACTTCGTCAGCGGGTTTTTCTTTAAAGTCGCCTGTTTCTGACGATTGATATGAAAATATTTCATTACTTATACTTTTAAGATTTGCACTATTAATAGCGTCAACCTTACGATTAGTGGGTGATAATATTATAGACTCATATAAATCATTAGATCCTTGATTAATTACTTTGTTATTTAAGGGTATGAGATCTGTTTTAGTTATATTTCCAGATCTAATCTTATTAAGTATGTCAATAAACTCAGTATCTTTTTGTCTATATATTTTTGTGAGTTCATATGTCCTTATATTACTATTTTCATAACAATTAGCATGAAAGAAATAATGTCCATTAGGATAAAAATTATCAAAGATATCTTTTTCATTATCTCGTATCACTGGTGGAAGTTGATGAATGTCACCTAAAAGTATAACTTGAACTCCACCAAAAATTTCATCATTATTCCTATTAAGTCTTAGTGACTGGTCTATTGCGTCAAGAACGTCACATCTAATCATAGAACATTCATCAATCAAAATAGTATCAACGTTTTTAATTAAATTGCTTCTTAATCTTTTAATTTTTTCATTGATTAATATTCTGGGTGGGAATAAGAAAAAGGAATGTATGGTTTTACCTTTGGCTTTAATTGCAGATATCCCTGTTGAAGCAAGTATAACAAAATTTTTTTTAGAGTTGATACGAAAGTATTCTAATAATGTTGTTTTACCAGTCCCAGCTTTACCAGTAATAAAAATATTTTGATTAGAATATTCCATCTTATTAAAAATATCTTTGAATTCATATTCGAGTTCAATAACATTAGGTATATGACTGTTTTTATTGATTTTAATTTCCATACTAAGGCTTGCTATTTTTAAAAATTGACATTAATTGATTGACCATTTTATCTGGTTCTAGGGGTTCATCTAAAGTTATGGCTTTTTCAGGCTCTTCTAAAATTGAAAATTGGCTTTCAACCAAGCTGTTTGGCATGAAATGATTTTGCCTACTACTTATCCTTTTTCGAGCTGTTTCTTTCTTAATCTTTAAATAAACTAAATAATAATTCTTAACATTAAGTATTGTCCTATATTTTTCTTTGAGGGCGGAGCAAGTGACAACAAGATTTTCTTTTTCTTCCCTTTTAATAATTTCATCTCTAATTTTAATAAGCCAATCATATCTATCCTCGTCATTTAAGGGGATACCCGAACTCATTTTCTTTACATTATTTTTACTGTGATAGTCATCTCCTTCTATTAGAAAAGCATTCATTTTTTTACAAAGTTTTTCTGCAATTGTTGTTTTTCCCGAACCAGCAACACCCATAATCAAAAAAGTAACAAATTTTTTATTCATAATTTAGTCCAATAAGGTTTTATCTTGTTGTCATCCTTTTTATTCTTTATTGGATGAAGTCCAAAAAAACTTCTTTGTAATTGGATAGTTTCTCCAATTTTATGATTTGAAAAAATTAAATCGTAATATGCAAGATTTGAAGATAAGACAGGGCAAGGGAGGCCAGATCTTATTCCGTTTGAATTAAATTCCCTTATTAATTTGAATTTTTTTGAACATTTTTCTTCAATTAAACTATGTAGAAATTCAAAATTTAAGTTTTTGTGATTTTTATATTTTTGAGATATAAAATTAATGTAATCGCCTTGTAATATACATCCTGCACTCCATGCCTGAAAAATATCCTCTATGTTATAATCAAAAAAATCCCAAACATTAGATTTTTTTATAAGATTAAGGCCTTGATATAGGGAGCAGGCAAAATTAAAAAAGATGATTTCTTCGAGGGGTATTTCAACGTCGTCAATTTTTTCAGAAAGTATTTGATCATTATTTTTAACTTTTGATTTTTGCTTAAAATTATTTGAAAGAGACCTTGTAGAAACAGCTTCATAAATTGATGGAATACTTACTCCAAGTTCTAAAGCTGCCTTTATGGCCCAAATTCCTGTTCCATTTTGCTCTATTTTGTTATCTACTTCGTCTATGAAATATTGGCTATTATTATTTTGAGCACTTATAATTTCCGAGGTAATTTTTAAAAGAAAAGAAGAGGACTGGGTTTTTAATATTTCTTCGAATTTTTTAGCTCGTAAATCATTATCCATATTATAAGCGTGTTCTAAAATATTACTTATTTCTGCTAATCCTTGCATAAGTGCATATTCAATCCCGTTATGAATTAATTTTACAAAGTGACCGGATCCCGCGCTTCCAAAATAACAGCAGGCACTTTTGTTATCAATTTTAGCGCTTATATCTTCAAATATACACCTTACATTTTCCCATGCGCTTCTTGAGCCTCCAACCATTATAGCAGGGCCGTCTTTAGCTCCTCTAGGCCCGCCTGAAATACCAATTCCTAAAAAACTAATATTATGATCCTTTAAAAGTTTTTCTCTTTTAATCGAATGTAAATATAATGAATTTCCTAGATCTGCAATTATATCTTTTGGGTTTAAATAATTTATTAAATCACTTATACACTCATCAATTTTATTTGCTGGAAGGCTTAGCAATATTATTCTTGGTGAGGGGGTCTTATCAATTAGCTCTTTAGTAGAATTTAATAAACATAAATTTTTGATATTGTCATTATTTATGCTTTCAACAATTAATTTATTTTTTTCATACGCATTTACTTGATAATTTTTAGAAACCATATTTTTAGCTAAATTATAGCCCATTGAACCAAGTCCAATAAGTGCAATATTCATACTATCTATTACCCATTTTATTTAAAAATTATTTTTTTATAACAATATAAAATATTGTTTACTATTAGATTTTACTTAACTTAGATCTTGTTTGACTTACATATAGAATTATTCCTCCAACAATTATTAAAATCGTTCCAATAATACTGATTTTGTCAGGTAAAATTTGAAAAATAAAGAAATCATAAATACATACAAAAATCAAAGTGAAATAAAAAAAGGGTGCTACAAAATGAGCTTCACTTCTTTTCATTGCTTGAATAAAACATATTTGTGCGCAAAGCATGAGTGTACCAACAAAAAACAAAGCTAAAATTTGTTTTATGTTTGGTGAAATCCAGATGAAATATATCGGTATCGATGAAATCATTAATCCAATTCCATTATTTATTAGCAATATTTGTTTAGGTTTTTCTTCTATTGTAAGAATTTTTATAAATATAGACTCTAGTCCTAAAGCTAAAGCTCCAAAAATTAATAATATATAGACAAATTGTATTTCTAGAAGATTATTTTCTGGCCTAATTAAAACAATTGCTCCAATAAAGGTAATAGCCACCGCGAACCATTTTATAGTTTTAACAGTTTCTCCTAATAATGGTATAGCAAAAATCATTGTAAAAATTGGGTTGATAAATATCAAAGCTGTTGCATCTGAAACAGGTATTAGAATTGAAGTTCCGAATAATATAGTTATCCCAATCCATCCACAAAAAGATCTACTAAAATGAAGTTTATAGTTAGGTTGAATTATTTTTGATTTTGTTTTCAAAAAAAAAAGAAAAATTAAAATAAATGCAAAAAAAAATCTAGAATGGCTAATTTGCATTGGATTTAATGGTTTTCCCAATAAGTCTGTGCCCAATACTTTAGCGATCATAGTTGTTCCACCAATAAATAAAGAGACAAAAATCATGTAGCAAATTGAGGAAAGTGTATTATTTTTAATTATCATTTATTTTAATTATTTTAGAGATTGGTGTGTAGAAAATCTCTAATATAACGAAACCAGTTATTACAAATATTGCTATTAATTGATTGATGCTGATATCGTCCTTCAAAATAAAAAAAGCGAGGCAAAGTGCTATTACAGGTTTTAAAAAGAATAAATAATTACCTCGAGCAACATCAGGTATTTTAGAAAGTCCCCACAGCCACAAAATGAAGGCAATGCAAGTGTTCCAAATACCAAGTGCAATGATTGAAAAATATTCAACACTTGATCGATCAAAAAGATCAAGTGGGTTTACCCATATACCCCAGATTATGCCAATAGATGGATATAATGCCAAAAATCCAAGGGTGAAAGTGTATGTTGTCATTCGAACAGATCCGTATAATTGCACATAAGGCTTTACCATTACAAGATAGATTGCGCCAATTAGAGCGCATCCTATTGATAAACATATTCCAATTAAACTGTTACTTGTTCCACTAAGTTGATCAAGATAACCATCCGTTAACAAAAATATGCATCCTAAGAAAGCTCCAATACCACTGATAATTTTTGGAGGTGTTATTTTTGTTCCTTCAATAACTCTTGCCACAAAAACCACACCTATCGGCATTATTGTTACCATAGTGGCAACTTGTACAACAGATGCAAAATCTAAAGCCCAGTGAAATAGAAATTGACCGAAAGCCATTCCTAAAACAGAAAGAATTACAATAGGATAAGCATTTTCTTTTAGTGGTTTAATTAATTTTCTAGAAGTAGGATTTAACATGCATAGAATTAAGAGTGCAAATCCTCCTAATCCAAATCTCCAAACAGAGACTTCAACACCAGTTATACCAGATAGTTTTACAAAAAATTCTGAACTAGCATGCCCACATACACCTAAAAAAGCAGCTAAGTACGCTAATATGATAATTGTTTTATTACTTTGCGTCATAAAATTAAAACAAAAATCAAAACTTTAAAACTAGTTACCTTCGATAATTTTCAATACCTTTGGTGGTGACATCGGTAAACTATAAGATCTTTTTCCAATAGCTTGATATACAGCATTTGAAATGGCGGCCAAAGGTGGAACCAGTGGAACTTCACCTACACCTCTAACACCTTGCGGATGTTTTGGGTTAGGAACTTCAATTAAAACTGTATCTAGCATAGGTAAATCAGAACAAACTGGCATTCTATAATCAAGGAACCCTGTGTTATCCAAATGACCTTGTTTGTTATAAATATACTCTTCACTCAAGGCCCATCCAATTCCTTGCGCACAGCCACCTTGCAGTTGACCTTCAACATAATCTGGATGAATAGCCTTTCCTACGTCCTGTATAGAAGTGTATTTTTTTACTCTTACTATGCCTAAGTCCATATCAACTTCAACATCACAAATATGAGTTGCAAATCCGCCTTCAGCTCCTTCAGTGTTCACTTGATAACCTGCACCAATAGGTCCTCCAGTGGCTGTAGCTTTACCAGCCAATTCTGCTAAAGATAATGGATCAAAATTACCAGCATTATCTCCAGCTGGACGAGCTTCACCATTTTCCCATTCAATAGCTTCTTCATCAATTCCCCAAATTTTAGCGGCTCTTTGTTTAAGTTGCTTAATTACTATTTTAGCGGACTCAGTTACAACCATTGCAGATGCAAATAAGACTCTACTTCCTCCAGTCAAATTACTATATCCAATGGTTGCAGTGTCTCCTATTAACACAGAAACTCTATCATGATGGATACCTAAAAGTTCTGCGGTAATATTTGCTATAGAAGCTCTAGAACCCCCAATATCAGGGTGACCAGTAGTAACAACTACATTTCCATCTTCTGTAATATTAAGTTGTGCACTAGATTCTCCGCCAGCATTAAACCAAAATCCACTTGCAACACCTCTTCCTTGATGCTTCCCTAGTTGGGATTTGTAATGTGGATGGTTTATTGCAGCATCTAAAGTTTCCATGTAACCCATTGTTGGATACGTTGGCCCATGTACAGCTTTGGTGCCTTCTTTTGCAGCATTTAATTTTCTTAACTCAAGCGGACAAATTTTTAAAGCTTCTGCAATTTCATCCAATACGCATTCAACGCCGTAAGCGCCAATTGGAGCTCCAGGTGCTCTATATGCTGCAACCTTACATCTATTCGAAACAACATCGTATCCAAACGTATGCGCATTAGGAATATCATAAGGCGCTAATGAACATCCAACGGCACCTCTAATAGGAGACCCAGGAAATGCACCAGCCTGAAGATAATATGTACCTTGAGCAGCTACAATCTTTCCATCTTTGGTAGCTCCGATTTTAATTTTACTTTTTGAGCCTGACGTAGGTCCAGAAGCCCTCATTGTATCTTCTCTATTCATCACAATTTTAACAGGACGACCTGTTTTTTGGGACAAAACTGTCGCTAGAGGTTCAAGATAAACAATTGTTTTACCACCAAAACCTCCTCCAATTTCAGCTGGTATAGCTCTTATATTACTTTGGGGAATACCTGTAAGAAAAGATGTCATGGCCCTTACCATAAATTGGCCTTGACTTGAACTCCAAATAGTAGCTCTACCATCGGCCGCTACACTTACTAGGCATGAATGAGTTTCTAAATAACCTTGATGGACGGCTTCTGTCTTGAAATCTCGTTCAATAATAACATCGGCTTTTGCAAAACCTTCTTCTATATCACCTTTTTTATGCTCTAGCGTACCCGCTATGTTAGACGGTTTATCATTAAATTTAATATGATCGTGTAAAATTGGTGCATCTGGTTTAATTGCGTCTTCAATGTCAATTGCCCAAGGTAAAATTTCATAATCTACTTCAATAAGATTACATGCTTCCTCTGCTATTGCTTCTGTGGTAGCAGCCACTGCTGCTAGTGGATGACCATGAAACAATACTTTGTCTCTAGCCATAACATTTCTACACATCCAGCGCATATCTTGTATACCAAGAATTACAGGTTTATCTAAGGGAAAATCAACAATATCCTTAGAAGTAATTACAGCTTTAACACCGTCGAGAGCTTCAGCTTTTTTTGTGTTAATGGATTTGATCTTAGCATGAGGGTGAGGGCTTCTTAATACATGTCCCCATATCATTCCAGGCATTGTAGTATCTGAAGAATATTGAGCTCTACCAGTTACTTTTTCTGCACCATCAGGTCTAACAGTGTTTTTGCCGATCCATTTATTACTAATTTCATTCATTAAACACTCTCCTTCATATCTTCAGCAACTTCAAGAACCGCTTTTACGATTTTATCATAACCAGTACATCTACATAAATTTCCAGCTAACCAAAATCTTACTTCAGTTTCAGTTGGTGATGGATTATGATCTAGCAGAGCTTTTGATGCCATCAGAAAACCAGGTGTACAAATACCGCATTGTAACGCTGCTTTTTCTAAAAACTTTTGTTGTAAGGCATGAAGCTTTCCACCTTCTGACATACCTTCAATCGTCTCTAATTTACTACCTTCGGCTTCAGCGGCTAACATTAAGCATGAGCAGACAAGTTCACCATCTAAAATAATACTGCAGGAACCACAATCACCTGAGCCACAACTTTCTTTAGAACCTGTTAACTCTAATTGGTTTCTTAAAACGTCTAACATAGTGTCATGAGGTTCACATAGATAATCGACATTTTCATTATTAATTTTTGTTGACACTTGAATTTTAGCCATAAGTTAATTTCCTTTAATTCTATCAATTGTAGTTAATGTTGCTCTTTTAAATAAAACACCAGCAACTTTTGTTCTGTAATCTATAGTTCCTCTTTTGTCGTCAATGGGGTCGCATAAATCCATGCATATCTTTGAAACTTTATCCAAAATTTCAGAGTTAAGATCTGAGCCGACCATTATTTTTGATGCTTCTTTTATAAGAAGAGGTGTTGGAGCAACTGCGCCTAAAGAAACCCTAGCGGCAGTACAAACGTTGTTTTCAAAAGTAATGTTAACTCCACAACCTACAACAGCAATGTCCATTTCCGTTCTAGGTGTCATCCTCAAATAGGTGTCAGAAGAGTTTATTTCACGCTTTGGAAATTTTAAGCTTACTAACATTTCTCCGTTATCCAACACAGTTTTTCCAGGACCAATATGAAATTCTTCAATTGGTATCTCTCTTTTACCATTTGGCCCAGCTATTAAAGCTATACATCCAGCAGCAATCAATGCTGGCACGCTGTCACCTGCTGGAGATCCATTACAAATATTCCCACCTAACGAAGCTCTTCCTTGTATTTGTTCAGAACCAATAAGTCTAAAAGCTTCAAGAACACCTGGCCAAAGTTTAGAAAACTTCTTATTTCTATTTAAGTTAACACCTGACACAGAGGCACCAACTACAAATTCATTTTCTGATATTTCTTCTATCGAATTTAATTCAACTATTTTTTTTACATCTATAACTAAGTTAGGTTTTCTAATTCCACTTTTAATTTGAACTAATAAATCTGTACCTCCAGCTAAAAATCTAGCCGAACCATTTGCTTTTGAATGAGCATTAACAGCTTCTTCAATTGTTGAGGCTGCTAAGTATTGAGTATCTGACATTTTTACTCCCGAAATTTTAAATTTGTATATGTGATAAAAGACTTGTAGTAATAAATAACAACTAAATACTTCTTATTCAATAATTAAGTTCCTTTTGAACACTATTTTTGTATGAAAATATTCACTAATGCACATTTTTTATTAACCTTAACTTCTTTGTTTTGGGCTTTTAATACAATTGCAGGCAGGGCAGCAGTAGATGAAGTTTCACCATTGCTTGTCGTAAGCGTCAGATGGTTTTTTGTATCAATTTTATTAACTTTTTTATGTAGAAAAGAGTTATTTGAAACTTGGAAAGTTCTAAAATATAGATTCAAATGGTTAGTTATTATGGGCTTGTTTGGTTTTACTAGTTTCAACTCTTTTTATTATATTGCCGCACATGATACTATAGCTATAAATCTAGGATTAGTTCAAGGTACCATGCCTGCTTTTATAATAATTATATCTAGAATTTGGTTAAAAGAAAAAATAAATATACCCCAACTAATTGGTGTAATCATTACATTTGTTGCTGTTTTGTTAGTTGTAAGTTCAGGAAATCTCTATGCACTTATGAAACTTCAATTAAACAAAGGAGATATTGTGATGATATTTGCTTGTACTTTATATGCTGTTTATGCTGTAGGGCTTAGAAAAAAACCTAAAATTGGAGCTTTAGTTTTACTTACATTCTTTTCGTATGTAGCATTTATTGGATCTTTACCTGGATTATTTTATGAAACTTTCACTAGCAATTTAGTTTTGCCAGGTATGAAAGGTATAATCATTTTAAGTATTATAATTATCTTTCCATCTTTTTTAGCGCAAATATTTTTTATGAAAGGAGTTGAAAAAATTGGACCAGCAAGATCAGGTCTTTATACTAACCTAGTACCTGTGTTTGCTTCTATTTTAGCTGTTCTTCTTCTTGGTGAGTTATTCAAATTGTATCACTTAATTTCTTTAATTTTAATTTTCTTAGGAATTTATATGTTTGAAAAAAAGAGAGAGCAGGTTAATTAAGTAAATTAATTAAAATTTTTTTTTAATAATGTTATTGAATGGTTATAATTTATGTTTTTAGATTTATCATACAGCTCTATACAAGGTTTAATTTTATTGGTTGCACTTATTTTTTCTGGCCGAGCCTTTAGAGAGAATTGGATAAAAAAAGGCAAAAATTGGATTTATAAATCTTGGTTCTTTGGATTAATTTCCTCTTTATCATTTTTAATATTAGCACTTATACCAATGAAAGGATAAAAAGTTATTTATTTCTTTTGCAATTTAGTTGGTCAATAAGAGGATTATTAGGATCAATATCCTTATTACATATTGAGCACTTATCTGATCCAGAAATTACATTAAGACCACCACAACTGCCTTTAATGTTTTTACCCATTAACATTACACCAAGTGACATTAATATTAGGATTATAGAAAGGAGTATAAATGTTATAAAAAAAATTTCCATATAGTTCTAATACGTTATTATGAGATTAAATTCAATTTTTACTTATTTAAATTTTTAAACTGGCTACTTTTAATTTTCAATAATTTATCTTCTACTTCATCCACAAACATAACGGCAATTTTTTCATTTTCTGCAACCTTTAATCCTACTTTACTTCCCATAGCAAGCATTGCTGTTGCCCATCCGTCGGCACTCATTGCATTTTTATATACTACTGTCACTGATTTTGTTGAGTGTGTAATCGGCATCCCATTTTTAGGATTTAAAATATGTGAATATTTTGTTCCATTTTTTGAAAAGTAATTTTTATAATCGCCTGAAGTAGCTACTCCTTTATTTGATACAGTAATAATCTCTTTAATCAACTTCTCATCTAATTTTGGATTTTCTATTCCAATTACCCAATCTGTATTATTTTTATTATGCCCTTTTACAAATATATCCCCTCCAATATCAATGATATAATTTTTTATATTTAGATCATCTAATGTTTTAGCAATAATATCTATTCCGTAACCTTTACCTATAGCTGATAAATTTAGTTTAATATTTTCATTTTTTTTTAATAATTGATTTTTCGAGTTAATGTGTAGCAGTTTATTTTGATTAACTAAGGTTAGAGTGTCTTTTATTTTATCTTTACTTGGTACTCTTTCAATAGTGTTGTTTTTTGAATAACCAAACCCCCATAATTCTATCAATGGATCTAATGTTAAATCAAAATATCCATTACTTTTATCATTTATAATAATTGCCTCTTTGAAAACATTTATTAAATCATTAGAGATACTGATTGGTTCTGTAGTTCTATTATTATTTAACTGGCTAATTTCTGAAGTTTCATCCCAATTAGATAAAATTTTATTAGCTTTAGACAAAGCATCTTTAATCTCTAATTGTAATTTTTCTTTCGTTATAGTTTTTGGAATGTCTACTAAGCTTATTAAATAATAAGTACCCATAGTATTACCTTTAAGGTCAATATTATGGTTTTTATTTTCAGCACATGATGATAATAACAAATAAAGAATTATATATATAAAAAAATTAAAGTATGACATTACGAGTAATTACTATTTCATAAGATTTTCATAAACTAATACATTATAAATTGAATGATTGTTAGTTTAAATTGTCCATTTTTAAAGCATATCAATTTAATATTTAAAAATTAAAAAAAAACTCAAAAAAATCTATATATAACCTTGTTTTTTTTTTAATACATTATATATAAATCTTATTTAATAGAAGTATACATAATCCTCATTTTTCAAGTTTTAAAGGCTAAATAATTTTTAATGAAAAAATTCAAATTAAAAAAAGGTTTAGACTTACCGATATTGGGAATTCCGAAGCAAGTTATTAATGATATTGAACATCCTAGGTCAGTTGCTGTATTAGGACCTGAATACAATGGTCTTAAACCTAAAATGCTTATCAATGTTGGTGACAGTGTTGTTAGAGGTACTCCACTTTTTTGCCACAAAGACCATCAAGAAATTTCGTACGTCTCTCCCTGCAAAGGAAAAGTTTCAGAAATTAATAGAGGCGAAAAAAGAGTTCTTTTAAGCGTTGTAATAGAAGTTGAAGATTTTGCTCATAAGGGAATAGCGATAACAAAATTACATTCTAAGATTAAAAATAAGACTGAATTTATTAAAAATTGCTTGTTTGATAGTGGTTTATGGACTTCATTCCTAACAAGGCCTTATTCAAAGGTTCCAGCAAGTGATTCAAAACCTTCTTCAATTTTTGTTACGGCTATGGACACTGAGCCGTTATGCCCAGACGCAGAATTAATCATTAATAATGATTTAAAAGCTTTTAATGAAGGCGTCAAAAAGATTTCTTCCCTTACAGATGGTGAGGTTTTCATTTGTAAAAAAGAAAATAGCGGTATTAAATTTAGTGAATTTGAAACATACGAATTTGCAGGTCCGCACCCTGCTGGTTTGCCAGGAACGCACATGCACTTTCTTGATCCTCCAAACTCTGACAAAACTGTATGGTCAATTGGATATCAAGATGTTATAGCTATAGGTAAACTATTTTCAACGGGCTTTATTAATATAGATCGCATTGTATCCATTGCAGGACCTCTTGCCAACAACCCAAGATTAGTTAAAACAGTTTTAGGTGCATCTTTAGATGATATACTTGAAGGTGAATACCCAAAAACTGAAAATTGTAGAGTAATTTCAGGTTCAGTCTTGTCTGGATTTCATGCTGTTGATGATTTGGCTTTTTTAGGAAAATATTCTCGTCAAATAACAATTATAAAAGAAGATAAAGAAAAACATTTTTTTGGTTGGATTAAACCACAGCCTAGCAAATTTTCTGTAATGCCAGTTTTACTATCAGCGTTTAGTTTTTTTAAGTTATTTAATTTAACGTCAAATCTAAATGGTGGTAGAAGGGCAATGGTCCCTACAGGTGTCTTTGAAACTTTAATGCCACAAGACCTTTTACCTACCCAATTATTAAGATCATTGTTGGTTATGGATACTGACGTTGCTCAGTCTTTAGGTGCTTTAGAATTAGACGAAGAAGACGTGGCTTTATGCACTTTTGCTTGTCCTGCTAAATATGAATATGGTGTAGCTTTAAGAGAAAGTCTTCAAAAAATTGAGAAAGAAGGTTAATTAATGTCATTACGTAGTTATTTCAATTCTATTGAACCTCATTTTGGAAGAGGTGGAAAATATGAAAAATATTATCCAATCTTTGAAATGGTTGAGACAATATTTTTTACAAGTAATACTGTAACAAAAGTTGCTCCTCATGCTAGAAGTTTTGTTGATATGAAAAGAGTAATGACTTACGTCGTTATATCTACAATACCCTGCATATTATGGGCTCTATATAATACCGGCTTTCAAACCAACACAGCTTTAGCTTCAGTTGGTTCAAATGGTGAAATAGGTTGGAGAATTGCTCTTTTAAAATTAACAGGAATTGGACTCGATCCACAAAGCCTTTTATCTAACGTTTCTCATGGTTTATTATATTTTCTTCCAATTTATCTAACAACTCTGATTGCAGGTGGTATATGTGAAGTCACGTTTGCTACAATAAGAGGACATGAGGTTAATGAAGGTTTTTTAGTTTCTTCTATGCTTTTTGCGCTAACTTTACCCGCATCTACTCCATTATGGCAAGTTGCTCTCGGCATAGCCTTTGGAGTAGTTGTTGGAAAAGAGGTATTTGGGGGGACAGGTAAAAACTTCCTTAATCCTGCCCTTACAGGTCGTGCCTTTTTATATTTTGCTTATCCAGCTTACATGTCAGGTGATTCAATTTGGACACCAGTTGACGGTTACTCTGCTGCCACTTCCTTAGGTATCTCCGCTTCAGAAGGTTATGGAAGTCTTAGTAATTATGGAATAACTTGGCTAGACGCATTCTTAGGTAATATTCAAGGATCATTAGGCGAAACTTCAACGCTGGCAATAGGTATGGGGTTAGTTTTTCTTTTGATGACAAAGATAGCTAACTATAGAATGATAGTTGGATGTTTGTTAGGTATGATAATCTTTTCTTCTTTTTTAAATTGGGTTGGTTCTGATACCAACCCTATGTTTAGCATGCCGTGGTATTGGCATTTAGTAATTGGTAGTTACGCCTTTGGTTTAGTATTTATGGTCACAGAGCCAGTTTCTGCTAGTCACACTAACATGGGTCGTTATATATACGGAGCTTTGATTGGTTTCATGGTTGTGATGATAAGAGTTTTAAACCCAGCATTTCCAGAGGGAATGATGTTAGCGATTTTATTTGGAAATATTTTTGCTCCATTGATAGATCATTTTGTAGTAATGGCAAACATCAAAAGAAGGGCTAAATTAAGTGTCTGAATCAAACAATATATTTACAAAATTTAAAAATATGCCTGTTGATGGTATTGTCAAAACAGTTATAGTTGCAACTGCTTTATGCTTTGTTTGTTCTATGGTTGTTTCTTTTGCTGCTGTAAACCTTAAGTCTATACAGGAAGTTAATAAAGCAATTGATAAGCAAAAAAATATTTTGCAAGTGGCGGGTGTTTATCATGAGGGTATTGATGTAAATAAAACATTTTCTTCATTCCAACCACTAGTAGTTGATCTTAACAGTGGTAAGTTTACTGATAAATTTGACCCATCCATTTTTGATGATAAAAAAGCAGCTCAGGATCCATTGCTAAGTGTATCCCTTGAAAATGATCCTGCATCTATAGGAAGAAGAACTAACTATGCTACTATTTATCTCTTAAAAAAAGATGATGGATCTTTGGATAAGGTTATTCTACCTATCCATGGATATGGTTTATGGTCTACATTATACGGCTTTATTGCATTAGAAGATAATCTTAATGATATTTTTGGTCTTCAATTTTACCAACATGCTGAAACACCTGGTTTAGGTGCTGAAGTTGATAATCCTAAATGGAAAGCTCAGTGGAAAGGTAAAAAGTTAAATAATGAAAATGGCGAATTAATGATACAAGTTGCTAAAACTCAAAAATATAAAGATCATCATATTGATGCATTAGCAGGGGCCACACTTACTTCTAATGGCGTAGATAATCTAGTAAAGTTTTGGATGGGTAAAGATGGCTTTCAAAAATTTCTTAATAATTTAAAAAATGGAGCGGCTTAATGTCACAGACTAGAAAACAATTACTAGTCGATCCTCTAGTTGATAATAATCCTATAACCCTTCAGGTCTTGGGTATTTGCTCAGCTTTAGCAGTAACATCTTCTTTGAATGTAGCTTTTGTCATGTCTTTAGCTGTCATTGCTGTTACTGGATTTTCCTCCTTATTTATATCCTTTCTTAGAAATTATATTCCAAACTCCATAAGAATAATTGTCCAGATGGTTATAATAGCTTCTCTTGTTATCCTTGTTGATCAAATAATAAAAGCTTATGCTTATGAAATATCGAAAACCTTATCTGTGTTTGTTGGATTAATAATAACAAACTGTATTGTTATGGGAAGAGCAGAAGCGTTTGCTATGAAAAACACTCCTTTCAATTCTTTTGTAGATGGAGTTGGAAATGGATTAGGTTACAGCTTGTTATTAATGTGCGTAGGGGTAGTACGAGAACTTTTTGGTTCAGGTACATTATTTGGAATTACCATTTTAGACCCAGTTAACAATGGTGGGTGGTATGTTCCCAATGGTTTATTATTATTGCCGCCATCTGCGTTTTTTATAATTGGTTTTTTAATTTGGGGTGTGCGTTCATGGAAGAAATCACAAGTCGAAGCTCGTGAGTATAAAATACAATCATTAGAGGTCCATTAATGGAAGCCTTAATTTCATTAGCTGTAAAAGCAATATTTGTTGAAAATCTTGCACTTTCCTTTTTTCTTGGTATGTGTACATTTATTGCTGTATCTAAAAAAATTTCTACAGCTATTGGTTTAGGCATTTCAGTAATGATAGTGCAATCTATAACTGTTCCAGCTAATAATATTATATTATCATATTTGCTTAAGCCTGGGGCTTTAGCGTGGGCAGGTTTTCCTAATGTTGATTTGACATTTTTAGGATTGATATCTTATATTGGTGTTATTGCAGCATTAGTTCAAATTTTAGAGATGATTTTAGACAAATATTTTCCACCTTTGTATAACGCTTTAGGTATATTTTTGCCATTAATAACGGTAAATTGCGCGATTTTAGGTGGTTCATTATTTATGGTTGAAAGAGATTATAATTTTTCTGAGGCTACAACCTATGGAATAGCATCTGGTTTTGGTTGGGCTTTAGCTATAGCTACAATGGCGGGCGTTAGAGAAAAGCTAAAATATAGTGATATTCCAGATGGTCTACAAGGCTTAGGTATCACATTCATTACTGCTGGATTAATGGCTATGGCTTTTATGTGTTTTTCTGGTGTTAAACTTTAAGGATTTAAATAAATGGACACTTTTATTCTCGGTATAACTCTTTTTACAATGATTGTACTTACTTTAGTTTCAATAATAGTATTAGCCCGAAGTAAATTAGTTTCTTCTGGTGATGTTAATATTACTATTAATGGTGAAAAGATAGTAACAGTTCCTGCAGGGGGTAAATTATTACAAACATTGGCTTCTGAAAAACTTTTTGTACCTTCAGCATGTGGCGGTGGCGGTACATGTGCTCAATGCAGAGTTAAAGTTCATGCCGGTGGTGGATCAATTCTTCCAACTGAACTAGGGCACATTAATAAAAGAGAAGCGTCATGTGGTGACAGATTATCTTGTCAAGTTGCAGTTAAGCAAGATATGCAAATTGAAGTTCCAGAAGAAGTTTTTGGTGTGAGAAAATGGAGATGTAAAGTTCGTAGTAACGACAACGTGGCTACATTTATAAAAGAATTAATATTAGAGTTACCAGAAGGTGAAGATGTAAATTTTCGTGCAGGGGGTTATATACAAATAGAGGCTCCAAAGTATTCTTTGTCTTATAAAGATTTTGACGTTGATAAAGAATATCATGAAGATTGGGACAGATTTAAAATATGGGATTTTAATGCCGAAAGTAATGAACCTATTGAAAGAGCTTATTCAATGGCTAATTGTCCTGCCGAAAAAGGTATAGTTATGTTAAATGTAAGAATAGCTTCACCTCCACCGGGTTCCTCAGGTATTCCAGCAGGTAAAATGTCATCATACATTTTTAATTTAAAAGCAGGTGATGAAGTTGTAATATCTGGACCTTTTGGTGAGTTTTATGCGAGAGAAACAGATAAAGAAATGGTTTTTATTGGAGGTGGAGCTGGTATGGCTCCGATGAGAAGTCATCTTTTTGATCAATTTAACAGAATAAAGACAAATCGCAAAGTAACTTTTTGGTACGGTGCCAGATCAAAGAAAGAGATGTTTTACGTAGAAGATTTTGATAAATTAGATAGAGATAACTCTAACTTTAGCTGGCATGTTGCTCTTTCAGACGCAATGCCTGAAGACAAATGGGAAGGCCATACTGGTTTTATACACAATGTGTTGTACGAACAATATTTAAAAGATCATCCAGCCCCTGAGGACTGTGAATTTTATATGTGTGGTCCTCCAATGATGAACCAATCGGTTATTAATATGCTTCTTGACTTAGGTGTTGATAGAGAAGATATTATGCTTGACGATTTTGGTGGATAATCATTAATCTAACAATTTATTAATTATTTAAATTAGCTAAAACCTGTTTTATTAAATATTTTGATATTAAAATGTTAGAGTTGTAATATGGAAATATTATTATTTGTTTTTCCTTTACTGAGTTTTTTTATTTTTCAGTTTTTAGAAAAATTTAAAAAAACAAAATTGTTATTTATTTTACACTCAGCTTTTATGGGTTCAACATTCATAATAAGTATATTTATATTTTTAAAATTATTAAATTTTGATAATGATCTGCCTCTTTATTTTTATTCAATTTTAAAATTAGAACACTTTTTAATAGATTGGTCTTTAAGGTTAGATTTATTTGTATCAGTCTTAATTATAATCATAACTTTTTTTGCAACTATCTTCACCATTTATTTAATAAGTATATATGAAGAAAATAAATTTGATCTAAAAATAATTAAAAACTCGTCTCTATCAATATTTGGTATATTAACACTTGTTTCTTCAAATAATTTGATTCAATTATTTGTAGGTTGGCAAATAATAATAATGTCTTCCTATTTTTTTATAAATCATTCAAAAAAACAAATGGATTCAAATAACAAAGATCTTGTGTTTCTGTATAACAGACTGTCAGATTTAGGTATTTTTTTATGTTTATTCTTTCTTTACTCATATACAAATTCAGTTAATTTTGAAGTCATATTTGAAAGTAATTACCTTGAAACAAAGAATAAATTCATATTGTTTGACTTAGAAATTGGTAGTTTTGAGTTAATTTTATTTATTTTATTTTTATCTTTTTTATTAAGATGCAGACAATTTTTTAAACAAAGTTCAATATATTATTTTTTGAAAAATAAACATTCCACATTTGCTTTATTATTTTCAGGAATATATTTACCCTCTGGAATATATTTTCTCTTAAGGTTTTTACCATTAATTCAGTCATCTTACCATTTTTTTAATATTATTACTCTGCTTGGACTTATCATAACAATAATTTTCACTTTATTATTTTACACTTCAAGAGACTTGAAAAGTTTAGCATTTTATATTGCTTCTTCTCAATTCGGAATAATAATCTTTTTAATTGGGCTAAAAGCATATAACGGTGCTTTATTTTATCTGCTTACTTCAACATTATCCTTAACAATGCTTTTCTTATGCTTTGCGATTATAATGATTAAACTTAATGGTGAACATCAAATAAATAAAATGGGATCACTTTTAACTAAGACTCCTTCGACATTTTTATTCATATTAATTAGCTCTTTGTCATTAATTGGAGTTCCTTTTTTTTCAGGTTTTTATTCTAAAACATTAATTTTTTCTTTGATCTTACCATTTAATGAAATATTTATCTTTTTTCTTATAATGATATATTTTTGTTATATTTTTTTATTATCGTATACCATGTTTAAAAATATGTTGATTGTATTTTTGTGTCAAAATAATTGTGATATCCATTTATACAATAAAATTGACGAAAAAATGTTTTTGACTAAAACAATTCTATTTATATTGGCAATATTTTTAATTTTTTCTGGCTGGTTTTTAAATAATTTATTTTCTAGTTCAAATTCAGAATATTTATGGAATTTAGTATTAAATATTAATGAAAATTTTTCTATGGAATACGAATATGAAACGCATAATTGGTTTACAAAGATAGTAAATATTATCTGTATATCAAGTTTACTGTTATCTGTTTTTAATTACGTCGTAATTCCAAAAATTGGAAATTATGTTAAAATAAAACGTAATAAGCTTTTTAAAAAATATTCAGCATATCTCGCTTTAAACAGGTGAAGCTTTATCAATTTAATTATAAAGGTAATATTTTTGATTAATATCGATTTAAATGTTTTAGAAACTTGTTCTAGCACTAACGATATTGCTAAAAACGAAGCCATTAAGGGTTCTTTAGAAGGCAGTTCTTATTTATCTTACTCACAAAGTAATGGAAGAGGCAGGAGTAAAAATAAATGGGAATCTTTGGAAGGAAATTTATTTTTATCGTCTATTTTTAGACCAAAAAAGGATAAAAAAGATTGGCACCAATTATCATTATTAATAGGATATACAATATTGGAAACTTTAATAGATTTTGGTATTAATAGAAATCTTATTGGATTGAAGTGGCCAAATGATGTATTAATTGATAATAAAAAAATTTCTGGTGTTTTATTAGAGGCTTTTGACAATTTTATTATTGTAGGTATAGGCTTGAATATTTTAAAAACACCTAAAAATGAACTGAAATGGAAAACAACTAAACTTAATGATCATATTAAAAATAAAATGTCTTTAGAGCAAATTTCACACGAAATTTTAAATAAAATTTTTCATAATTATTTTATTTGGCAAGATGAGGGATTTTCTTATTTTAAAAATAATATTAATGAACATATTAAGAATAGAAAAAAAACAATTATCTTAACTTTCAATCCATTTAAAAAGCGAATAAAAGGTGTTTTCGTAGGTTTAGGAGATGATGGTTGTTTACAAGTGCAAGTTGGAAATAGTACTTTGGATTATTATTCTGTTGAGTCAATTACTTTTCCAGTTGATGATTTATCATGATTCTAGCTATTGATTGTGGAAACACAAATACCGTTTTTGCTTTGTACTCTTATAATAAAAACATACGACAAGAAAGTTGTTGGAGAATTAATAATGACTCCAAAAGAACTGACGACATTTACTACCCTTGGTTATTACAAATGTTAAATTTATCAAATTTTGGAATGAAAGATATTACAGGGGTATGCATTGCGTCAGTAGTTCCTGAAACACTTTTAAACATAAAATCTTTAATAAAAAAATATTTCAATGTTAAGTCACTTGTCGTTGGAGAAAAAAACTTTGACATTGGAATCAAAGTTAATATTGACAATCCAAATGAAGCAGGTGCTGATCGTTTAGTAAATTCTTTTGCAGCAGCAAAACTAAATTTATCTCCAGCAATTATAATTGATTTAGGTACAGCTACAACGTTTGATTTAGTTGGTAAAGATGGTAGTTATAATGGAGGTGTTATTGCTCCAGGAGTAAATTTATCTTTGGAGGCTTTATATTTAGCTGCAGCAAGACTTCCTAGAATTTCTATAAAATCACTGACTAATGTTAATGAAATTATAGGTAAAAACACTATAAATGCCATGGAGTCAGGTATATTCTGGGGTTATGTTTCAATGATTGATGGTTTAATACATAAAATTAAATCAATTGATCAATTTTCGGATTATAAAGTCATAGCTACAGGTGGATTGAGTCATTTGTTTAAAGATTCTATAGAGTCAATTGATCTTATTATTGATGATTTGACTTTAATTGGATTGGTAAATTTATTTCTAAAAAACAATCATACTTGAGTAATGAGAAAGTAATCAAATGCATTGGAAAAAATCTGATTTATTGTTTCTACCTGTTGGAGGATCTGAAGAAATTGGTATGAATGCAAATCTATACCATTATGAAGATAAATGGATTTTAATAGATTTAGGCATTTCATTTCCTGATGAAACTGATTTAGGCATAGATGTTTTATTACCAGATTTTGAATTTATTAAATCTTTAGGAGATGATTTTTTAGGTATTTTTTTAACTCATGGTCATGAAGATCATATTGGAGCAATACCTTATTTTGCAGATGATATTAATTGTCCTATTTGGGGTACATCATTTACTATGGCCTTATTAAAAAGAAAGCTGAAAGAAAATAATAAGGAAAAAAAATTAAAATTAAACACTCTAACTATTAATGAACAATTAAAAATTGGCCCTTTTCAAATTAAGGCTATTCAAACCTCACACTCAATACCTGATCCAGTTTCATTATTAATTTCTACAAAAGAAGGTAACATCTTTCATTCAGGTGATTGGAAGTTAGAAAAATCATTTAATCTAAATGAAAAAACTAATATTGAAAATTTTCGTTCCATAGGTGCAAGTGGAGTATTAGCAATGGTTTGTGATTCAACGAATGCATTAGTTAATGGTAAAACTCCGTCTGAAAATATCGCATATGAAGGGTTGTTCGATACTATTAAAGATAGAAAAGGTACAGTTCTTGTTACTTGTTTTTCTTCAAATATAAGTAGAATTAAATCAATATTAGATATTGCACTGAAAACTGATAGAACAGTATTGGTGGTAGGGAGAGCAATATTGAGAGCCATAGATGCTGCAAAAGAGGTTGGATTTTTAACAGATATTCCAGATTTATTGTCTTTAAAGGATTTAAGCCTAATTCCAAGGTCAAATGTTCTTATAATTTCCACAGGATCACAAGGAGAACCAAATTCGGCATTATCTAGAATTTCTAAGGATACTGATAAATTTATAAAACTTGTTAAAGGTGATACAATAATATTTTCTTGTAGAAAAATTCCAGGAAATGAAAATGCAATCTTAAAAGTTCAAAATAGATTTCTAGAAAGGGGCATAGAAATAATTACAGATGATGATAAAAATGTTCATGTGTCAGGACACCCATCAAGAGATGAACTAATAGAGATGTACTCATATATTAAACCTAAAATTTCTATACCTGTTCACGGAACTAGAGAACATATTGAAGCACACGCAAATTTAGCGAGTAATTGTCAAGTGCCAAATGTTATAAAACCAAAAAATGGAGAAATTATTAAATTAAATGCAAACACACCAAATGCAATATCTAAAATTGATTTTACTACACATGTATTTGACGCAGGCGAAATAATACCAATTAATAATGAAAGGTTCACAACTAGAAGACATTCTTTGTGGAATGGATTTGTTACTATTTCTATTGTTATCGATAAAGATGGATACCTCGTTATTTCTCCGCAAATATCTCAAACAGGTGTGTCTGACAGTAGTATTGTTAAGAATGTTTTAATCGATTTATCTCTTAAAATAGAGGATTTTATAGAAAATATATCTTCTTTTAAAGAAATGTTAGATGAAGAACTTATTAATCAAATTTCAAAATTAGTTAGAAGAGAATTCAAGTTAACTTTTTCTAAAAGACCGATAGTCAAAGTCCATGTTAATAGAGTTTAGAGATCGTTAAATGAGTACAGTATCATTTATATTAGTTCATTTAATGATGTGGTTAATTGTGTTTTTTATGTCTCTTCCTTTTGGCGTCGAAGTTTCTGATAAACCTGAACAAGGAAATGCAAACTCAGCTCCAATTAAAACCAACCTTAAACTTAAATTTTTTATATCCTTTATAATTGCATTTATTCCTTCATTGTTTACTTTTTGGATTGTAAGTGAAGGTTTATTGAACTATTTTCTAACAAACATATAACTATATACAATTTATATTATTTATTTATTTTCAAATTGAAGTTTCTACTTTTCTAGGTTAAATCTATGGTTATAAGTTGATAAGTCATTGGTATTAATTGTATGTTAAAAAAAATCTTTTTGGCCTCAGATCATGGTGGGTATAAACTGAAGGAATTAGTAAAAGATTTCTTAAATAAACAAAAACAACCAATAGAAGATTTAGGATGTTTTTCCCTTGATGCAGTTGATTACCCAGATTATGCAAAACTTTTATCAGATAAATTAAAAAATGATCTCAATTCACAAGGAATATTATTTTGTGGCACTGGTATAGGTATTTCTATGGCTGCGAATAGATACTCGCATATTAGAGCAGCACTATGTACAACCGCCGAAATGGCATCTAAAAGTAGAAAGCATAATAATGCTAATGTGCTCGCTTTAGGTGGCAGAATTATAACGGATAGTTTGGCTACAGATATAGTTTATGAATTTTTAAATACTGATTTTGAGGCTGGAAGGCATAGTTTAAGAGTAAATAAAATTTAATAATTGTATAATTAAGATTAAGGAATAATAAATGTTTTATAAAGATGGTTTTTTTAATGATGATATAAATAGCTATGATCCAATTTTATCTAAATTTATAAATCAAGAACTTATTAGGCAGCAAAATCAAATTGAATTAATAGCTTCTGAAAATATTGTTTCTAAATCAGTTTTACAAGCACAAGGGTCAGTTCTAACTAATAAATATGCTGAGGGTTTACCAGGTAAAAGATATTATGGTGGGTGTGAATTTGTTGATGAAGTAGAAAAGCTTGCAATCGATAGAGCAAAGAAACTTTTTAAAGCTAATTTTGCAAACGTTCAACCTCACTCTGGTGCTCAAGCCAATCAGGCTGTTTTTCTTAGCTTGTTAAAACCAGGCGATACTATACTTGGTATGAGTTTAGATGCTGGTGGGCATCTGACACATGGAGCAAAACCAAATATTTCAGGTAAGTGGTTTAACGCAATTCAATATGGAGTCACAAAAGAAGATGCACTAATAAATTTTGAAGAAATAGAAAAACTATCAATAGAACATAAACCAAAATTGATTATAGCTGGTGGATCAGCATATTCTAGAATAATTGATTTTAAAAAATTCAGAGAAATTGCTAATAAAGTTGATGCTTTTTTATTGGTAGACATGGCTCATTTTTCAGGTTTAGTAGCAGGTGGAGTTCATCCCAATCCTATTCATTTTGCAGATGTTGTAACTACAACAACTCATAAAACTCTTCGATCTGGTAGAGGAGGGATGATTTTAACTAATCATGATGAACTTTTTAAAAAAATAAATTCTGCTGTTTTTCCTGGCCTTCAAGGTGGTCCATTGATGCATGTGATAGCAGGTAAAGCTGCAGGCTTTGGTGAAGCTTTAACAGATGAATTCAGAACTTATGCTAAAAATATTGTTTTGAATGCTCAATGTCTCGCAAATACCTTAATAAATAGAGGTTATGATATAGTTTCAGGAGGAACAGACAATCATATAGTTTTACTAAGTTTGAAAGACAAAAATATAACTGGATCAAGTGCAGAAATCGCTTTAGAGAATGCTGGTTTAACTTGTAACAAAAATGGTATTCCTTTCGATCCTTTACCACCAACTATTACATCAGGAATTAGATTTGGAACAGCTGCTGCTACAACTAGAGGATTTAGAGTGGAAGAATTTGAATTAGTAGGAAATTTTATTGCAGATGTCCTAGATCAATTCATCAATAATAGTTCAAGTGAAAAGCAAGAGCAAATAACTTATAATAAAGTAAAGGATTTATGTAATAAATTTCCAATTTACTAATTTAGGGAGACTATTATGAGATGTCCTTTTTGTGGAAAAGACGATACGCAAGTAAAAGATTCTCGGGCAAGTGAAGACGGAGCTACAATTAGAAGGCGTAGATTATGTACAAGTTGTGGCTCAAGGTTCACAACGTTTGAAAGAATTCAATTAAGAGATTTAATTGTAATTAAAAGAAATGGAAAAAAAATTCAATTTGAAAGAGATAAAATATTAAAATCTATGCTTATGGCTCTTAGAAAGCGTCAAACAAACGATGAGGCTATTGATCGTGCAGTTAATGGAATTGTTAGGCAATTAGAGTCCAGTGGTGATAATGAAATACATTCAAAGTTTATAGGGGAATTAGTAATGAACGCCTTAGCTGAAATTGATAATGTAGCTTATATAAGATATGCTTCTGTTTACAGAAATTTTAGAGAAGCAAGTGATTTTGGTAAATTTGTTGAAACAGAAATCAAAGATTAATTTATTAAGTTTATAAAATGTTATTTAATCATAATAAATGGATGAATTATGCGATTTTGCTTGCCAAAAGATCTAAAGGGATAACTGGGAAAAATCCTCCAGTAGGTTGCGTGATTGTCAAAAATGATATTTTATTATCTTCAGGAAGAACTTCAAGCTCTGGAAGACCTCATGCTGAAGAGAACGCAATCAATAGCGTAAAAGATAAAAATAATCTGTCTGGTTCAACTATGTATGTAACATTAGAACCATGTGCTCATAAAAATTTAACTGGAATGTCATGTGCTAATTTAATAGCTGAATCTGGTATTTCTGAAATTTTCATTAGTTGTATTGACCCTGATCCGAGAACAGCAGGTAAAGGAATTACGATCTTAGAAAAAAATAATATTAAAGTTTATCAAAATTATTTGCATGATGATTGTTTAGATATCTATGATGGCTTTTTTTCTAGAATATTAAATAAAAAACCTTTTGTATCACTAAAAATTGCTTGTTCATTAGATGGAAAAATTGCATTGAACAATAATCAGTCTAAATGGATTACAAATGATTTAAGTAGGAATTACACACACTTAATTAGGTCTCAAAATGATGCGATAATGACTACTAGTTCTACTATTATTGCTGACAATCCAGAAATGAATTGTAGATTAGCTGGTCTACAAAACAGAAGTCCTACAAAAGTAATTTTAGATAGATACTTAAAAGTTACTCATGACTTTAAAATATATAATTCATCACCAAATACTGACATTTTGACTTATACTTTATTAGAAATTACTAAAAATTTTCCTAAAAATAAAAGAATAAAAAATATTAAAATTGAAAAAGGCCCAACCAATCAAAATTATTTTAATACTATTTTTAATGATTTAGCTATGAGAGGTATAAATACCTTATTAATTGAAGCTGGTTCAAAAATAAATACTATATTATTATCTTTAGGTTTAATTGATAAACTTCTTATATTTCGTTCTGGTAAAATTATTGGAAATGATGGAGTTCCAATGATTGATAATTTAAATATCCATTCAATGAATAATGTTAAAAATTATAAATTATCTTATTTAAGATCTTTTGATGATGATGTGTTAGAAATAAGAAAATTGATTAAATGAGGATAAAATATGTTCACAGGCATTGTTAGCCGTGTTGGTAAAATTGAAAATATAAGCCGTCCTAATGATTGGGAATTGTCAATCTCTGTTATAAAATCTTCACAATTAGACAACACTTTTGATCATGAAAATTTAGTAATTGGTGCTTCAATCGCATGCTCAGGTATTTGTTTAACATTAAAAAAAAATACTGATAACTTATTATTTTTTGATGTAAGCGATGAGACAGCATCTAAGACTAATTTCCTTAATTGGAAGGTTGGAACAATCATTAATTTAGAAAAATCATTAAAAGTCGGTGATGAATTAGGAGGTCATTTTGTTTACGGTCATGTTGATACTACTGGTAAGATTAAATCTATCGAAAAAATAAATGGATCTTATAAAATAACTTTTTTTATAAAAAAAGAATTTATGAAATACTTCGCTCCAAAAGGTTCTGTTTCTATTGATGGAGTATCTTTAACGGTTAATGAAGTGTCATTTAAAACATTTACTGTAAATATTATTCCACATACATGGGCTAACACAAGTTTTTTAAACTTTAAAGTAAATACAGTTGTGAATATTGAAATTGATATTTTGGCTAGATATTTAGAGAGAATTAATGCTAATAAATAAATATGTTAATATCTAAATTTTTTATCTTGGAGTTGATATGGGTTTGTCTAAAATTGAAGAGGTTATAGAGGATGCTTCAAAGGGTAAAATTTTTATTCTTGTAGATGATGAAGATAGAGAAAACGAAGGAGATTTATGTGTTTTAGGTGAACATGCATCACCTGAAGCAATTAATTTCATGGCAAAATATGGCAGAGGACTTATCTGCTTATCTTTAACTCGAATTCAATCTGAAAAATTAGGTTTGTCTCTTATGGAACGAAGAAATGAAGGTAGGTTTGAAACTGCTTTCACAGTTTCTATAGAAGCAAGTGATGGTGTTACTACTGGTATTTCAGCGGGTGATAGATCTTTAACTATAAAAACTGCAATAAATTTAAACGTTTCTAAAAATGAAATAACAACACCTGGTCATGTTTTTCCTCTTATAGCAAAAGATGGTGGAACATTGATAAGAGCTGGTCATACTGAGGCTATAGTAGACATTGCTAAGTTAGCAAATTCAAACCCTTCTGGAGTTATTTGTGAAATAATGAAAGACAACGGGGAAATGGCAAGATTACCAGATCTTATAAAATTTTCAAAAAAACATAAAATTAAAATTGCATCTATTTCAGATTTAATTTCATATAGACGTAAGCACGAATTTTATATTAAAAGAGTTTCAGAATCTATATTGGAAAGTAAATTTGGAGGTGTATGGAGAGTCATTGTTTTCAAAAATATTATAGATAATTCTGAACACATTGCTTTAGTCAAGGGAGTGATTAATAAGAAAAATACTATTTTAGTAAGAGTGCATGCATTAGATCTATTGTCGGATGTTCTTGGAGATCAGTCAAGTCATAGGACAGGTTCGGAACTGTCTTCAGCAATGGAAACTATTTCAAATAACAAAAGTGGGATAATTATACTTATAAGAGATTTATCATCAGAGTCTTTATCCAATAAATTTTCTAGAAATACAAATAATTCAACCAGAAATTTAAAAAGTATTAGAGATTATGGAGTTGGAGCACAAATTTTATTAGATCTAGGCGTTAAGAATATGACAATTTTATCTAATACTAAAGCTACTGCAATTGCTTTGGATGGTTTTGGTCTAAGTATCAAAAGTTGGAAACAATTAGGTTAATTAAATGTTTAAAAATAAAAAAGTTCTTTTGGTTTGTTCTCCATATTACAAAAAAATAACTCAAAATTTGTTAAATGGAGCTATAGAGGTTCTTAAATCACATTCTGTTGAATATAAAATAATACATGTTCCTGGAGCACTAGAAATAGCTCCTGCAATTAGAATTTTCTCTGAAAAATTGTCACAAAATGATTTTTTTGATGGTTTTATTGCATTGGGATGTATAATAAGGGGCGAAACATATCACTTTGAAGTTGTTTCTAATGAGTCAGCTAGAGCCTTGACTGAATTATCAATTAGATATTCATTGCCAATAGGAAATGGGATTTTAACTGTTGAAAATAAAGATCAAGCTATTGAAAGATCAGATCCTACAAAACTTAATAAAGGAGCAGGTGCTGCTTTAGCATGTTTGTCTTTGATTAATCACAAAAATAATATCTCTTATGAGTAAATTACTACTTAATATTAAAGATAATGTTAGGCATAATTCAATTTTAAAAAAAACTGCTTCAAGAATATGTTCAACTCAAGTTCTTTATGGCGCATCCTTTCTAGAAAGTGAGATTGATTTATTAATTAAATCTTATGTAGATAATTACTTACCAAGTTTTTTGATTGAATTGGGCATAAAGAAAATTGATACTAATTTATTTAACTCAATTACTAAAGGTGTTTACAAAAATATACCAAGTATTGATAATATAATTTCTAAACATTTGTCAGAAAAATGGAGTTTTAATAGATTAAGTGTAACTGAAAAATCTATACTCAGGTTAGCCACTTACGAATTGTGTTATGATAAAAAATTTAAAAAAATAATTATTATTAATGAGTATATAAGTATTATTGAATCTTTTGGTGGAAATCCAAATTTTGCCAATGGTATTTTAGAAAATATATCTAAATAACTAACTTAAAATATATACCTAATGAATGAGTTTGATTACATAGAAAAATATTTTAAGCCTCTTACTAATGAAGTGGCTAGGAAATTAAGCGATGATGCAGCTGTTATTAAACAAAGGTCTAAATATGATCTTATAGTTAGTACAGATACCTTAGCCGAAGGAATACATTTTTTTGGAAATGAAGATCCCAAAGATATTGCAAAAAAAAGTTTAAGAGTAAATTTATCTGATATGGCAGCCATGGGCGCAAAGCCAATTTTTTATAATTTGTCCTTAAGCATTCCTAAACATAAAGTAAAGTATTTTTTACCAAAATTTGCTAAGGGACTTGATGAAGATCAAGAATTATTTGGTTTAAAGTTAATTGGAGGTGATTTAACGTCATCATTACAAAATATTAATATAACTATAACTATCTTTGGAGAAACATTGAATAAGAAATCTATCTCTAGAGGTGGAGCAAAATCAGGAGATTTATTATTTGTTTCAGGTATTTTGGGGCTTTCAAAAATTGGCCTTGATAATTTTAAATCAAAGTTAAAAGGTTTTTCTCTAGCTAAAAAAAAGTATTTGTTTCCAGAGCCACGAGTTGATCTCGGGCTTTCTTTGAATAAAATAGCAAATTCAATGATTGATATTTCAGACGGTCTTGTTCAAGATGCTTCTCATTTAGCTAAAAATTCACGTTTGTCAATTGTACTTGATGCTGAAAAGATACCTTTGCCTCTTTCTATTAATTTAAAAAAAGATATTCTTTTAAACGCTGCTTTATATGGTGGAGATGACTATGAATTATTATTTTCTTGCAAACCTATTCATGAAAATTCTTTAAAAAAAATATCATCAGATCTAAATATAAAATTGACACGTATAGGTTTTTTTCAAAAATTTAAAAAAAAACATATTTTATTTCAAAATCAACATCTATCTTTTCAAAATAGATCATACTCACATTTTTAATTTTGAATGTTATTTTTTCTCATATTGTTTAAAAGTTCTTTCCAAATAAATACGCTGTCTCTATTGTGTTCACTTGCCTTATCTGAGATTGAAATGTTGAAGGCATCTTTTTCGGAAAACTTTTTAAAATTTTCAACAATATTTTTATCATTTAGGTTGATTTCATAAATTAATAATTTTTTTGTTTTTACTTTATCTAATAATTTATAACTTGTTTTGTGTGATACATAATATATTACTTTTTCATTAAATATACCCTCAAAAACTGGAGGTCCATATTTCTTAATTAAATCGTTTTTAGTGGTTTTTCCAATTTCAATTGTAATTTTGTCAAATTTAACTTCGGACATACCATTATTTTGAATTGTAGGAGAACAGGATGTTAAAATGACTGTAAAGATGGAAATTAAAATAATTTGATAGTACATAAATGTTCCAAGTTAGAAATTTTTGTTATATAAATATACTTAAATTAATAATAGTAAATTTAAATGTTTTTCAATTCTTATACAAGTTCTCAATTACAAAAAAGAGATTTGATAGATAGTTTTTATCTTAAAATTGTTAATGTATCTAGAAATAAAGCTTTTTATGATGATCTTCTGGTACCTGATACAATTGACGGCAGATTTGATTTATTAGTTTTGTTTTCAATTTTTTTGACATATTATCTTTCTAGATGCGGAGACAAAGGACGAGAATTATCACAAAATTTGTTTGATAAAATCTTTTTGGATCTAGATTTAAGCCTTAGAGAATTAGGTGCAGGAGATGCGGGTGTTCACATTAAAATAAAGCAGATGATTAATTCATATATGGGACGGCAACGAGTTTATTGTGATTGTTTAAATAATAAAGATTTTAAAAAATTAAAAAAACATATTATTAAAAATGTTTATAGAAATGTTGTAGATTTCGGTAATTCTCCAAATTTATTATTAAAATATTGTGAAAAAATTTTTTTAGAGTTTGACTGTAAAAAAGATCATTACTTTTTATTAAATGAATTTAAGTTCCCTAAATATGAGTAATATTTTTAAAGTATAATACTTATTACTTTGCTTTAGTTATGTGCTATTAATGATATGTTATCTTTTATACCTTAAATTTTAGTTAACTTTTATTGGAGTTATTTTTGACAAAATCTATTCACTTATCTTTGGATGCTATGGGTGGTGATAATGCTCCTCAAATAATAGTTGACGGGGCAGCTCAAACAAAAATAAGACATCCTTATGTAAAATTTTCTTTTTTTGGAAATAAAATGAAATTATTGCCATTAATAAGTTCTTCAGAAGCACTTAAAGAATCTGAAATTGTTCATACTGATGAAATTATTGATGCAAACGAAAAACCAAGTATTGCAGTTCGAAAAGGTAGAAATTCGTCTATGGGAATGGCTATTCAATATGTTAAATCTGGGAAAGCTGATGCTATAGTTTCTGCTGGAAATACAGGTGCATTAATGGCAATGGCAAAATTATTTCTCAGGCCAATTGAGGGTATAAATAGGCCAGCAATTGCAGCTTATTTTCCAACAATAACAGGTGAAAGTTGCATGCTAGATTTAGGTGCAAATATAGATTGTGATGCTAACAATTTAGTTCAATTTGCTTTTATGGGACAGGCTTTTGCAAATATTGTAATGGGTGTCGATAATCCTTCAATATCACTTCTAAATATTGGTGAAGAGGAACAAAAAGGTCTTGATTACATAAAAGAAGCCTCACAAATTTTGTCTGAGTTAAAAAGTCAAATTAATTATGCGGGCTTTATTGAAGGTGATAAAATAGCTCAAGGTATTTCAGATGTAATTATTGCTGACGGTTTTAGTGGAAATATATCTTTAAAAACTGCTGAAGGAACAGCTTTATTAGTTACATCTTATTTAAAAAAAGCATTATCTAGCTCTTTAAGTTCCAAAATAGGATATTTATTTGCTAAAAAGGCTATCAATAATTTTAGATTACAAATGGATCCACGAAAATATAATGGAGCTGTTTTTTTAGGTTTAAACGCAATAGCGGTAAAAAGTCATGGTGGTACAGATGCTTTTGGTTTTGCCAATGCCATTTGTGTTGCGGTAGATATGGTAAAATATAATTTCATTCATGATTTGAAAGATAAAATTAGTAAAATTAACCTTAGCGTATAAATTTAAATATAAATGGAGAAATTATTATTTCTAACAAAATATTATTGACGGGAGTTGGTTCATATTTACCAAAAAATAAATATTCAAATCAAGATCTCACTAAATTTATAGATACTTCTGATGAATGGATAACAAAACGATCAGGTATAAAATTTCGACATTTTGTCTCAAAAAACGAAACAACTTCTGATATGGCTGTAAATGCTGCTTTAAATGCTATAATAAATGCTCAAATCAAAAAAGAAGTAATTGATTTAATTATTGTTGCAACAACCACACCCGATAATACTTTTCCAGCCACAGCTACTCTTGTTCAAAAAAAATTAGGAATAAATGCAGTTTCTTTTGACGTTCAAGCTGTATGTGCTGGTTTTGTTTTTGCTCTATCCATAGCTAAATCTATGATGAATGATAATCATTACAATAGTTGCTTAGTTATTGGGGCTGATTCAATGTCAAAACTTTTAAATTGGAATGATAGGACTACTTCAGTATTGTTTGGTGATGGTGCTGGTGCTGTTATACTGCAAAAATTTGATAATATTGATGAAAAATTGAATGATTGGGGAATTTTATCTAATGTAATCCATTCAGAAGGTGAATTATATGATTTATTAAAAACAAATGGAGGTGTTTCTAACAATCAAATTTCTGGTTTTATAGAAATGTCTGGCAAAGAAATTTTTAAACACGCTATTGATAAATTATCTTCATCTTTAGATGAAGCCTTATTTCTTTCAAATAAAGTAATTAGCCAAATAGATTGGCTAGTACCACATCAAGCTAATCAAAGAATTATATTAGCAGTAGCTGAAAAATTGAAAATGAATTCAAAAAAAATAATTTCAACTGTTAAACATCATGGTAACACATCAGCAGCCTCTATACCTTTAGCATTAGATAATGCACTATCGGAGAAAAAAATTAAAAATGGTAATCTTTTAGGATTTCAGGCAATTGGGGGTGGACTAAGTTGGGGAGCTTCAATAGTTCGAATTGGAAAGCCACAAAATTAAAAAAAAACTTTTATATTATTCAAATTATATTATGGTTAATTTATGAAAAAAACTTGGACGAGAAATGATATTATTGAAGCCATTAGTGATAATGTAGGTCTTTCGCTATCAGAATCTTCTATTATAATTGAAGAAATTTTTGAATTAATATTAAGTGGATTAGAAAACGGTGAAGAAGTTAAAATTTCCTCTTTTGGAACTTTTTCAGTAAGGCATAAAAAAATAAGAATTGGCAGAAACCCTAAAACCGGAGTTGAAGCCCCTATAAAAGCAAGAAATGTTGTCACTTTTAATTCTTCAAATATTTTAAAATCTAAATTTAAATAAATTAAAGCTTAACTCTTATGTTTGAAGAAGATAACTTTTATACAATTTCTAAAACTGCAAGTATTGTTGGTGTTCAAACACATGTATTAAGATTTTGGGAAAAAAAATTTTTATTTGTAAAACCTAGAAAAAGTCCAAGTGGAAGAAGATATTATTCTTCTTCAGATATTAAATATTTATTGATGATTAAGAAATTGTTGTATGAAGAGGGTTTTACAATTAAAGGAGCTGTCAACTTTATCAATAAAAAATATAAAGATAAGAACAGTTCTTCATATGATAGAATAGATCAAAGAATGTTACTAATAAAGTCACTATTAAATGAAGGTTCGTGTATATTAAAAAAAAATTTAGATTAATTAATTATTTCTTTCTCGTTTAAAAATTTGTCTATTTCTGAATAATTTCTTTTTAATTTATGTTTTAAAGCTAAATTTTGAAAATAAAAATTTGAAAAATCATTAAAAAAACTGCGTGACAATGTTTTATGCAAATTATTATAAATTTCTTTATTAAAAGTGTATTTTTTTGTCATTGTTTTTAAAACTTTAACTGCAAATATATAATTTTGAGATTTTAAAAAATTAATCTCCTTATTTTCTATATCAAAAACTTTGTTAACTAAAAAAGCGTCGTTAATTTTACCTATAGATTTACTTGTTCTTTCGACAATAGCTTTTAATGATAAATTATTCTTTCTAAGAACAGTTTGTTTCGCTTTTTCTTTCGACTTCAAAATTATTTCTTTATTTAACCAGTCATTATAAACATTAGTTTTAACCTTAACAAAAGGAGGTAATTCTTCTGAGTTTTCACTAATAACTTCAATTAAATTAAATGTGTCTTCACTAGAATTAAAAATTTCACTTAATTCATCCACATCAGTTTTCCAAATATTCTCTAAAAAAGCTCTTTCTTTATTAAGAAACTTTTTTTCGGTTAAATAGGAATAAATTTGTCCATCTTTAGAAATCATATTAATATTTTTTACAGGGACATTTTTTTTGTTAAACAATTCAGACTTAGAGATTTCGTCTAAGTTGTTGCCTTCCGCTATTAAATCTTCAACCTCGTCTAATTTTTCAAAAAGTATTTCAACAGATAATTCTTTCACTAATTTTTTTTCAACATCTTTAATGGCATCTTCATATTTTACTTTTTTTTCTTTAACTATATTAATAATCTTATATATACTTAATCCAAATTTTGTTTTTATAGGTCCTAAAACTTCATTTAAATTAGCCTTGAAAATTTTATCTGCGCTATCTACTGGTAGCTCTGTTTTTTCAACAAAACCAATATTGGTATCGTTTTCTGATAAATCAAAATATTTTTTCGCAAGTTCGATAAAATCATTACCATTATTAATTGAATTTATAAATTTTGTTGCCTTTGTTTTATCTTGTGTAGTTATTTGTAAAATTTCTCTTTTTTCTTGAATAAGATAATTAGACTTTTCGATTTCATATTTATCATTAATTTGTTTTTGATTTATAACTACTTGATCTTCAAAAATTGAAGGATCAATTTCTAAGAATTTAATATTTCTTGTAAGGGGTATTTTATAATTTGCTTCATTAACATTATAAAATTTTTCTAATACACTATCTTTGGGTTTGGAAATTTCATTCTTGTTAATCATTTCAAAAGTTTCATAACTTATAGTTCTAGTTTCATTTTGCCAATCCATTAATTTTTTAATTATTTTATCATCATAAATTTCATTAAGTGAATATGGCATTGATATTTGTTTAAAATTAGCTTCAGTATTGATCATTTCTAAATATTTTGCTTCTGACAAACCTGCATTTTTTAGAGATTGCAGAAATTTATTTTGAGAAAATTTACCTAGTGGATCCTTAAATGCATTTTCTTCCCTTATTGCTTTTGTTTTTACAACCATTGGAACACTTAATTTTAAAGACTTAGCTTCAGAGTTTAATAACATTTCTTGTTCAAATTTCTGTAACACACTTTGATGCATACCTTTTTTAATAGCTTCCTGTAAACTTGGTCTCTCAGGTAAAGAGTATCTTATTCTATTTAGTTCATTAATAACTTTTTCAACTGTTACATAATCACTATCAACGGTTAAAACTTTTTTTTCTCCAACTCCTCCTGTTAAATCCCCAACTCCCCACAATGCAAATCCACAGATTAACAAAACAAGAAAACACTTAAAAAATATTGACTTTGTTTGATTACGAAGAGCTCTTAACATTTTGATACCTAGTACGATTGTTGATATTTTAAAATTAATATACTATTTAGGTATATTTATAAATAATTTAATTTTTTATTTAGTTAATTGAAGGAATAATTATCATATGTTTATTGCAGCTAATTGGAAAATGAATTTAGACAAAAAATCAATAAAATCCTTTGTTGAACATTTAAAAAATTATGATTTTTCGAAAAATGTACAATTGTGTATTTTTCCGCCTACTATCTATATTGACTTTTTAAGTAAGCTTGTCAAAAATATTCCGATTTCTATTGGTGGACAAAATTGTCATCATGAATCTTTTGGGGCATTTACTGGAGAAATATCAGCTATTTCGTTAAAAGAATTTGGCTGTGATTATGTAATATTAGGTCATTCTGAAAGAAGAATATATAATAAAGAAACTAATGAGAGTGTTAAAAAATGTGCTCAATTTGGAATTAAATCAAGCTTAAGTCCTATAATTTGTGTTGGTGAAAACTTAGATCAACGTGAGAATGGAAAAGCCATAGATTTCATTGAAAAACAAATTACTGATTGTTTACCAGAAGATTTTAACGAGCTAACTATAGCATATGAACCCATATGGTCTATAGGAACTGGAAAAATTCCTCTCCAAAGCGAAATTAGAGAAATGCACAAAAATATTAAAGAGATAGTCTTTTCAAAATCAAAAAAAAATGTCAAGGTTTTGTATGGTGGTTCAGTAAATGAACAAAATATTAAAGAGATTTTGTCTGTAAATAATGTTGATGGGGTTTTAGTTGGGGGAGCCAGTCTTAAAATAAAAGATTTTCTTGCAATTTATGGTTCAGCCGTTAAACATTTAAACAAAAATTATAACATTTAAGGATTAATGATGATTACTATAATTCTAATAATTCACATTATTTTAGCTGTATGTATCATATGTGCTGTTTTACTACAGAAAAGTGAAGGTGGTGGATTAGGAATAGGGGGATCAGGCAGTGGTGCTGGAGGTGGTTTCATGACAGCTAGGGGCACTGCAAATTTTATGACAAAACTGACAGCATTTTTAGGTGCTTGTTTTTTCTTAACTTCAATAATTCTTGCTTTATTATCGTCGAATAATGCTCCTTCTATTGCTAACGAGGTTGAAAAATCAATAGAAAAAAGCTCAACAACGGAGCCTACTGTTCCTCTTGGTAACTAATTAATTTATTAGGCTTTAAATGAATAGTACATTAGCAGCTAAGTTTATTTTTATAACTGGAGGTGTAGTTTCTTCTTTAGGTAAAGGATTAGCTTCAGCTTCTCTAGGTGCAATTCTACAGGCTAGGGGATACAAGATTAAATTAAGAAAGTTAGATCCTTATTTAAACGTTGATCCTGGAACTATGAGTCCATATCAGCATGGAGAATGTTATGTTACTAATGATGGTGCTGAAACAGACTTGGACTTAGGACATTATGAAAGATTTACAGGTGTAGATGCAAAAAAATCTGATAATATAACAACTGGTAAAATTTATTCGAATGTAATAGCCAAGGAAAGGAGAGGTGACTATTTAGGTGCAACCATTCAAGTTATACCTCATGTTACAGATGCAATAAAAGAATATATTTTATCTGATATCAATAATGAAGATTTTATTCTTTGCGAAATTGGAGGAACTGTCGGTGATATAGAATCACTTCCTTTCATTGAAGCAATTAGACAGCTAGGAAATGAGTTGGGATTGTCTAAAACTTGTTTTCTACATGTTACACTTTTACCTTTCATAAAAACAGCTGGTGAACTTAAAACTAAACCAACTCAACATTCTGTTAAAGAGCTACAAGGAATGGGTATACAACCTGATATTCTTCTTTGTAGAACAGAAAATATTATTCCTGAAGAGCAAAAATCAAAAATTGCACTTTTTTGTAATTTAAAATCTGAAAAGGTAATAGAAGCACTTGATTCATCTTCAATATATGACGTTCCAGTTGCTTATCACAATCAAGGACTTGACTATCAAGTTTGTAAACATTTTGAACTTGATTTATTAAAAAAACCAGATTTAAGCCGTTGGATTAAAATAAATAAAATACAAAATTCATCTGAAGGTAATGTGAATATTGGTATTGTAGGTAAATACACATCTATGATTGATGCTTACAAATCTTTGATTGAAGCCGTTAATCATGGTGGTTTAGCCAATAAAGTTAAAATAACTATTAAGTGGATTGATTCAGAATTAATTGAAGATAAAAATTCAGATATTAAAAATATATTAAAAGATATTAATGGAATAATTGTACCAGGTGGCTTTGGAAAACGAGGTTCCGAGGGAAAAATCAAATCTATTAATTTTGCAAGACTTAATAATATTCCTTTTTTTGGAATTTGTTTTGGGATGCAAATGGCGGTTCTCGAGTTTGCAAGAAATGTTTTAAAACTTGAAGATGCTTCTTCTTCTGAATTTGGTAAAACTAATTTATCTTTGATTGGTCTTTTAACTGAGTGGCAAACAAAAACTGGTTTAGAAAAAAGAAGTGAAGATTCAAATTTAGGTGGAACAATGAGGTTAGGTGCATACGATTGTAAATTAGTTGAAAACAGTTTTGTGAAATCTATCTATAAAAAAAATATCATTTCAGAACGTCATCGTCATAGATATGAGGTAAATAATAAATTCAATTTAGATTTTAAAAATAATGGTTTAACTTTTTCTGGAATGTCTCCTGATAATTTGCTTCCTGAAATATTAGAAATTTCTTCTCATCCATGGTTTATAGGTGTGCAATTTCATCCAGAGTTAAAATCTAAACCATTTAATCCTCATCCACTATTTTCTTCTTTTATTAATGCAAGTTTAAAACAGTCTCGTTTGTTGTAATGTCTATAAAATGTTGTAAATTATGAAACAAAACATTATTAAAATAGCAGAATATGAAGTTTCTAATATACATCCTTTTTTTTTAATTGCAGGACCATGTTCTATAGAATCAAAAGATCATGCAATTAATCACGCAGGAGTAATAAATGAAATTTGTAAAAAACTAGGCATTAATTTTGTTTATAAATCTTCATTTGATAAAGCCAATAGATCAAGTAAAGGCTCTGAAAGAGGCATAGGTATAGAAAAAGGCTTAAATATATTATCAGATGTAAATAAAGAATTTAATATTCCAACTCTTACTGATGTTCACGAAAGCTATCAATGTAAAGAAGTTGCAAATGTTGTTGATATTATTCAAATACCTGCTTTTTTATGTAGACAAACTGACTTATTAACTGCTGCTGCTGAAACGCAAAAAATTATAAATATAAAAAAAGGGCAATTTTTAGCGCCTTGGGACATGGAAAATGTAATAAATAAAGTTTTAGATGTTGGAAACAATAATATAATGTTAACAGAAAGAGGAACCTCCTTCGGTTATAACACACTTGTTTCAGACATGCGTTCAATTCCACAAATGAGTAAATTTGGTTTCCCAATTATATTTGACGCAACACATTCAGTACAACAACCGGGAGGCTTGGGTTTAACGTCAGGCGGTCAAAGAGAATTTGTTTCAATATTATCTAGAGCAGCTGTATCTATTGGTATTTCTGGATTATTTATTGAAGCTCATGAAAATCCTGATAAAGCACCGAGTGACGGACCTAATATGGTAAAACTATCTGAACTTAAAAAATTACTTACTAAATTAATTGAAATAGATAAAATAATTAAGGTGTAGTATCTTATTTTATGTTGGAGTAAATATGGTTTATATATCTGATATTTTAGCTAGACAAATTTTAGATAGTAGAGGAAATCCTACCTTAGAAGTGGATGTCAAATTATCTGACGGAAGTCTTGGCAGAGCGGCTGTACCTTCTGGTGCCTCAACTGGTAAATACGAGGCATACGAACTTAGAGACAATAATTTAAAGTTATTTAATGGAAAGAGTGTTCTTAAAGCTATTGAAAATATTAATGTCGAAATTTTTAATACCTTTTCTGGAAGAAATCCATATCAACAAAGAATTATTGATCGCGATTTAATTGATCTAGATGGTACCGCAAATAAAAATAAATTAGGAGCTAATGCTATACTAGGATTTTCAATGGCTGTTGCAAGAGCTGCTGCTATATCACAGAACTTACCTCTTTGGAAATACATTGGTGGTATGAGAGCCAACACTTTACCTATTCCAATGATGAATATTATTAATGGGGGAGCTCACGCAAATAATGGATTAGATTTTCAAGAATGTATGATAATGCCAATTGGATTTACTAAATTTTCTGATGCTCTAAGGTCAGGTGTAGAAATTTTTTATAATTTAAAAAAACTCTTATCTAAAAAAGGATTTTCAGTTGCTGTAGGTGATGAAGGTGGCTTTGCCCCAGATATAAATAGTCTTGAAGAAGCACTTTCATATATCGCAGAATCTGTAGAAAATAGTGGATACAAACTGGGAGAAGAAATTTTTATTTCAATTGATGCTGCTGCTAGTGAATTTTATGAAAAAGATATTTACACATTAAAAGGAGAGAACAAAAAATATTCTTCTTACGAATTAGTTACATTTTGGGAGAATATTTGTAATAAATTTCCTATTGTTTCTATTGAAGATCCATTTGATGAAAATGATTGGAACGGGTTTAAAGAGCTTACTAAGAGAATTGGGAAAAAGGTTCAAATAGTGGGTGATGATCTTTTTGTTACTAACAAAAAAAGACTTTTAAAAGGTATAAAAAATAGCTCAGCAAATTCTATTTTAATTAAACTTAATCAAATCGGAACACTCTCAGAAACACTAGAAACAATGGAGTTGGCTAAAGACGCAAATTTAGGGGTTATTGTTTCTCATAGATCTGGTGAAACAGAAGATGTTTTTATTAGCGATCTTTGTGTTGCTTTAAATGCTGGTCAAATCAAAACAGGATCTTTATCGAGAAGTGATAGAACTGCTAAATATAATCAGCTTTTAAGAATTGAAGAGATGTTGGGAGAGGATGCTTATTATTTTGGCAATAATTTTTTTAAAAAATTTAATATTTAGGATAATATAACATGTATAAATATTTAAATAGAAAAAATTTACTTTTAAATCTAATGACAGTTTTTTCTTTATTAATATTTATTTTTTTTGTATCTCATATTTTTTTTGGAGAAAGATCACTTTGGAAAATTTTTTCATTAAATAATCAAATATTACTAGCCAAAAAGGAATATAGTATTTTACTTGATGAAAAAGTAAAAATATCTTCAGAAATTAATCTCCTTCGGGATAATAATTTAGATCCTGATATCATTTCGGAAATTGCACACAAGTTATTAGGTCTTATACATTCTGATCAAATAGTCATTGATATTCCTAAATAACTTAAGATATTGTTAGGAATAATCTTAATTTTTTGTTAAAAGATAATTTAATTATTGTGAGTTTTGTTTGCTAGTAATACAGGTTAAATATGAAAAAAAATATATCGTCTTTAGTTAAAAATAAATCAAAAATGAATTATGATCTAGATTTATTAAAAGATATGTATAAAAAAATGCTTCTTATTAGAAGATTTGAAGAAAAAGCTGGTCAACTGTATGGTATGGGTAAGATTGGTGGTTTTTGCCATTTATACATTGGTCAAGAAGCAGTTGTCGTAGGTATTCAGTCTGCACAAATTGAAGGAGATAGTATCGTCACATCTTATAGAGATCACGGTCACATGATAGCATGTGATATGGATCCTAAAGGTGTAATGGCGGAGTTAACGGGTAGAGAAGACGGTTATTCAAAAGGCAAAGGTGGATCTATGCATATGTTTAGCCGTGAAAAAGGATTTTTTGGGGGGCATGGTATAGTAGCTGCTCAAGTTCCAATTGGAGCAGGTTTAGCTTTTTCTCATAAATATAATGGAAACAAGAATGTTTGCATAACATACTTTGGAGATGGTGCGGCTAACCAAGGGCAAGTTTATGAATCTTACAACATAGCTTCACTTTGGCAACTTCCTGTTATTTTTGTTATAGAAAATAATAAGTATGGTATGGGCACATCTGTAAATAGGTCTTCTGCTGGTGATAATTTATCTGATAGAGGTAAAGCATACGGCATCAAATCAGAAATTGTTGATGGAATGGATATTATTGCTGTTAGAGAAGCTGCAATTAAGGCTATTGAATATTGTAGATTAGGCAAAGGACCCTATATATTAGAAATGAAAACTTATAGATATAGAGGGCATTCAATGTCTGACCCAGCAAAATATAGGACTAGAGACGAAGTTGAGCAAATTAGAAAGACATCTGACCCGATAGAAAATATTAAAGTTTTATTAAATAAAATGGGTGTTGTAGACAAAGTTCTTAAAGATATTGATGTTGAAATAAAATCTATAATAGCTGATGCCGCAAAATTTGCACAAGATTCACCAGAACCCTCCCCATCTGAATTATATACTGATATAACTATCAATTAGTGGTGATTAAATGACAATTGAAATTTTAATGCCTGCTTTAAGCCCAACCATGGAAGAGGGTACGTTAGCTAAATGGCTTGTAAATGAAGGAGATTCAATTTCTTCTGGTGATTTAATTGCAGAAATAGAAACAGATAAAGCTACAATGGAAGTAGAGGCAGTAGATGACGGTAAAATAGGTCAATTGCTAGTTCCAGCTGGAACTGAGGGTGTCAAAGTTAACACCCCAATAGCATTGTTAATTGATTCAAACGAATTACCCCATACTTCGATAAAAACTATTGCTGATAAACCTTATTTAGAAAAAGAAAAAATTACAACTGAGCTTAAAATAGATAAACCTGTTACACTAGAGCCTAATTCAAGTATTATTACAGTAAGAGAAGCATTAAGAAATGCAATGGCTGAAGAAATGAGATCTGACAAAAAAGTTTTTGTAATGGGAGAAGAGGTTGCGGAATATCAAGGTGCATATAAAGTAACTCAGGGTTTGCTTGATGAATTTGGTAACAAAAGAGTATATGACACTCCAATCACAGAGCATGGCTTTGCAGGTATTGGTATCGGAGCAGCTTTTGGTAACTTGAAACCCATCGTAGAATTTATGACCTTTAATTTTGCAATGCAAGCAATGGATCAAATAATTAATTCGGCGGCTAAAACACTCTACATGTCTGGTGGTCAAATGGGTTGCCCAATTGTTTTTAGAGGACCTAATGGGGCAGCTTCTCGTGTTGCAGCACAGCATAGTCAATGTTATGCTAGTTGGTATTCCCATTGTCCAGGTTTAAAAGTTGTTTCACCATGGTCTAGTAAAGATGCCAAAGGATTGTTGAAATCTGCAATAAGAGATCCAGATCCTGTAATTTTTCTTGAAAATGAAGTTATGTATGGACAATCCTTCAGTTGTCCAGATGATAATGATTTCTTGGTACCAATAGGACAAGCTAACATCGAAAAAGAAGGTTCAGATGTTACCATTATTGCGTTTTCTATAATGGTAGGAAAATCTCTTGAAGCAGCAGATATTTTGAATGAAAAAGGAATAAAAGCTGAAGTCATTAACCTAAGATCGTTACGTCCTTTGGATATCGAAACTATAATTAATTCTGTTAAAAAAACTAATAGAGCCGTGACATGTGAGGAAGGTTTTCCTTTTGCGGGAATTGGTGCAGAAATTTCTGCAGCCATTAATGAAAATGCTTTTGATTGGCTAGATGCTCCTGTAAAAAGAGTAACGGGTAAAGATGTACCAATGCCTTACGCTGCTAATTTAGAAAAATTAGCTCTACCTCAAGTTGATGATATCGTTAACGCATGTAGCGAAGTGTGTTATAAAAATTGAGGATATGAAATGAGTATAGATATCTTGATGCCAGCACTCAGTCCAACAATGGAAGAAGGTACTTTATCAAAATGGTTAGTAAAAGAAGGTGATAAGGTTGTATCTGGTGACTTAATCGCTGAAATAGAAACTGACAAAGCCACAATGGAGGTCGAAGCCATAGATGATGGAGTTATTGGTAAAATTTTAGTTAATGAAGGTCAAGAAGCAATAAAAGTTAATGTCCCAATTGCTATTTTGCTACTAGACGGTGAAGAATTAACAGATTTAAATACTGAATTAGATGAAGAAAAAAATGATAATAAGTCTACAGAAAAAGAGACTATATTTGAGACTAAATTGGAAGATAATGAAGAAAATATAGTAACTAGTCCTGAACCTGTTTTAAATAGTGAACAAAAAGAAGAATTTTTATATACAAATAACAAAAGAATTTTTATTACACCTCTTGCAAAAAGAATTGCAAAAAAAAGAGATATAGATTTAAGTTTATTAAATGGTTCTGGACCTAATGGTAGGATATTAAAAATAGACGTTGAAAAATTCAATAATAATAAAAATGTTAAAAATATAAATATAGCTTCACCAGATAATTTTGAACTAGTTAAAAATAGTGCAATGCGAAAAACGATTGCAGACAGGCTTGTTAAATCAAAAAACGAAGCACCTCATTTCTATCTTTCTATAGACTGTAACATAGACGAACTTTTAAATATCAGAAGTGTTTTAAACTCTAAAGCTAAAGATAAATATAAAATATCAGTAAATGATATGATTATAAAGGCATCTAGTGCGGCTCTAATGAAAGTACCTAAAGCAAATGCTAGTTGGGAAAATGAGAATACTAAATACTTTAAAACTACTGATATATCTGTTGCCGTTGCAATTGAGGGTGGATTAATTACACCCATTATTAAAGATGTCCAATCAAAGGGCTTGTTAGAAATATCTTACGATATGAAGAATTTAGCTGATAAAGCTAAGAGTGGAAAATTGTTACCAGAAGAATATGTCGGAGGCAGTTTTTCAATTTCTAATCTTGGTATGTATGGTATTAAAGAATTTTCAGCAGTTATAAACCCACCGCAAGGATGTATTTTGGCAGTTGGATCAGGTGAAAAATGTCCAGTTGTTATTAAAGAACAGATAATAATAGCTACTATAATGACAGTTACATTGTCTTGTGACCATCGGGTAGTTGATGGCGCAGTCGGAGCTGAACTTTTATCAGAATTTAAAAATTTTATTGAAAATCCCTCGTTAATGCTTTTGTAGGAATAAATATGACAAAAAATGATTATGACCTGATTGTAATTGGTGGTGGCCCTGGAGGTTACGTGGCTGCTATAAAGGCCTCTCAACTAGGAATGTCTGTTGCATTAGTTGAAGACAAACATTTGGGCGGAATTTGTTTAAATTGGGGTTGTATTCCAACAAAAGCGTTACTCAGAGCAAGTGAAATTAGACATATGCTTGATAATGTTGGAGAGTTTGGTTTTACTATTTCTAACATTAAAATGGATATTAATAATATAACAAAACGTTCAAGAAAAGTAGCAGCTCAGTTATCGGGTGGTATAAATCATCTTTTAAAAAAAAATAAAGTTCATGTTTTCGAAGGTTTTGGATATTTAGATAAAGGCACAGTTGATTCAAAAATAATTATCATAAAAACTGAAAAAGAGATTATTAGAAAAAAAACACAAAACGTTATTATCGCAACAGGAGCAAGATCTAGGAATCTACCTTTTGTATCTTCAGATGGCATAAATATTTGGGACTACAAGACTGCTATGACGCCTCCAAAGTTGCCATCTTCACTCATTATTATTGGCTCTGGCGCTATAGGAATGGAGTTTGCATCCTTTTATAATGATTTAGGAGTTAATGTTACTGTTGTAGAGGCTTTGCCATCCATTTTACCAAATGAGGATGAAGATATATCCATAATCGTAGAAAATAATTTTAAAAAAAGAGGAATAAACATTAAAACTAATGCAACTTTAAAATCTGTAAACACTCTTGATAAATCGGTGTCCGCTGAAATTTCTGTAAATGGTAAAATTGAAAAAATAAATTCTGAAAAATTAATCTTGGCTGTTGGTATTATTGCTAATACTGAAAACCTAGGTTTAAATAATTATAATATCAAAATAGATAAAGGTCATATTATAACCAACGAATGGTTAGAGACAGATGAAAAGGGTATATATGCTATTGGGGATGTAACTGTTGGACCATGGTTGGCGCACAAAGCAAGTCATGAAGGCATTTTATGTGTAGAAAAAATAGCTGGTCATAAAAATCTAAAACCTATAGATAAAAGCTCTATACCTGGTTGTACATATTGTAGACCTCAAGTAGCGTCTATAGGACTAACAGAACAAAATGCAAAATCTCAAAACTTAAATATAAAGATTGGAAAGTTTCCTTTTATAGGAAATGGTAAAGCTATTGCTTTAGGAGATTCTGAAGGAATGATAAAAACAATTTTTAATAAAGATACAGGAGAACTGATAGGTGCTCATATGGTTGGACCAGAAGTTACTGAGTTAATACAAGGCTTTTCAATAGCTAAAAAATTAGAAACAACTGAACAGGAATTAATGCATACAATTTTTCCACACCCAACACTTTCTGAAAGTATGCATGAATCTGTCCTTGATGCATACAATCAAGCAATTCATTATTAAAATAAGTTAATAAAATATTTAATGATAAAGACAATGAATGAAATAAAAAAAATAAGACATCCAGAAAAAATACATAAGCCCGATAATATTTCACCCCCAAAGCCAAAGTGGCTAAGAGTAAGAGCTCCATTGGGGAAAATTTTTGATGAAACTAAAGGGTTATTAGATGATTTAAAAATTACAACTGTATGTGAAGAAGCTAGTTGCCCTAATATAGGTAATTGTTGGTCAAAAAAACATGCAACTATGATGATTATGGGAGATATTTGTACTAGAGCTTGTTCTTTTTGTAATGTTGCAACTGGTAAACCTAGGGGACTTGATCTATCTGAGCCTATTAGAGTTGCAAAGTCAGTAGCAAGATTAAATTTAAGTCACGTTGTTATAACATCTGTTGATAGAGACGATTTAAATGACGGTGGAGCAGGGCACTTTGTTAATACAATTGCTGATATAAGAAAATTATCCCCAAAAACATCTATTGAAATACTAACTCCAGATTTTTTAAGAAAAGATGGAGCTTTAGAAAAAGTTATTGATGCAAAACCTGATGTTTTTAATCATAATCTTGAAACTGTTCCAAGATTATACCCAACTGTAAGACCAGGAGCAAGATATTTTCATTCATTGAGTTTGCTTGCAAAAGTGAAAGAAACTGACCCAAATATATTCACTAAATCTGGAATAATGGTAGGACTTGGTGAGAATGAAAATGAAGTTTACCAAGTAATGGATGACATGAGATCAGCAAATATTGATTTTTTAACTATTGGACAGTATCTTCAACCTACTATAAAACATCATAAAGTCGAAAAGTATATTGATCCTATGGAATTTAAAAATTATCAAAAAATAGCACTTGCAAAAGGATTTCTCGTTGTTTCCTCTTCTCCCCTAACAAGAAGCAGCTTTCATGCAAGCGAAGATTTTGAAAAATTAAAAAAAGCAAGGGTTAATTTGTATAATGGGTTAAAAAGAAATAATTAAATGAGGCATGAAGAGCGTAGGGTAATAAATCATTCCCCATTAAATTTATTTAAATTGGTTTCGGATGTTAAAAAATATCCAGAATTTTTACCTTGGTGCTTAGGCGCTAGAGTTAAAAACAATTGCAAAAACAATTTTGATGCTGACTTGATTATTGGCTTTAAAATATATAAAGAAATATATTCATCACAAGTTATTTTAGATCATGTTAATAAAAAGATAATTGTAAATTATAAAGATGGGCCATTTCAGCATCTTGATAATTATTGGATTTTTAAAGACAACATAAAAGGTTGTGAAGTTGAATTCATGGTTGATTTTAAATTTAAATCTATTTTTCTACAAACATTAATGGAAACTTTATTTTCTGAAGCTGCACGAAGAATGGTAGGTGCATTTGAAAAACGAGCAAATGAACTATTTAATTAACTTTCTTAAAACTTTCAATAATTTCATTTGAAAGTTTTAATGCTTCCAAAGTTGTTTCCTGTCTTATTTTAAGTCTATTTCCTTTAAATAAATATTCTTTTGTAATAATATTTTTTTTTGTGCCAATTCCAATATAAACAAGTCCCACAGGTTTGTTTTTACTTCCCCCACTTGGTCCTGCTATCCCAGTAACGGCAATTGATATATCTGCATTCATGAGATTTAAGACATTAGATGCCATATCATAAGCAATTATTTTACTAACTGCTCCATTTTCATTTATTATTTTTAAAGGAATGTTTAAAATTTTACTTTTCATATCATTTGAATATGTAACAACAGAAGACTTAAAAATAGTGCTCGAACCACTTATTGAAACAATAGATGAGGCTATCATACCACCTGTACAACTTTCTGCAGTAGTAACGATTAATTTTTTTTCTAAACATTGATTTAATAATATTTCAGATTGCTTATTAATTTTTTCCCACATTTTTAGCTCATAAAGTTTTTAAAATTAAAGGTTGGCTTATAGACGTTAAAATAGCTGCTTGGGTTAAAAATGCACATAAACCTGCAACTAAGTCGTCAATCATAATGCCAAATCCACCAGGTAATTTCTCGAGTTTTTTTATTGGACCTATTTTTGTAATATCAAAAAACCTGAATAAAAGAAACGATAATAATAAAGATGTTAAATTATAACTAATATCACTAGTATCTATTATACCTAATAAAGCTACAAATTGCCCAGCAAACTCGTCTACCACGACTTCTTTTGGATCTTTTTTTTTGTGCAATTTTATGTGAGCTTCGCAAAGGAGATAACCAATTATCACAAAAATAAATACAAACAATAAAAAAAATTTAATTTTTAACATTATTAAAATGTAGTAACCAAAAACCAACCCAATTAAAGAAGCTAATGTTCCAGGTGCGTATTTAAAACGGCCGATCGGATAAACTTCTGCAAGCTTTGATAAAAAAATCAAAAATCTTATGTTATTAATCATCTAAAATTATTTCAGGTATTTGTGCTGAAGTTATTGCCATAGCAGCAATACCTTCTTGACGTCCTATAAAACCCATACTTTCAGAAGTTTTTCCTTTAATACTTATTTTTTTAGGATTGATATCTAAAATTCTTCCAATATTTTCTACAATCTTTTGTGAGTAATTTAATATTTTTGGTTTTTCGCAAATTATTACTGTATCTATATTGTTAATTCTTCCCTTTTCTTTTTTTAACATTATTGATGCATGTTTTAAAAAAAGTGAACTATTAGCATTTTTCCATTTATTGTCTGATGGAGGAAATAACTTACCTATATCACCTTTGTTTATTATCCCTAGAATACTATCAGTTATTGCATGTAGAAGAACATCAGCATCTGAATGACCTATTAATGAGTTTATATTATTTATCTTAATACCACCTAAGTGGATAAAGTTTTTATCAGCACTTTTTTTAATATCAAATCTATGTATATCAAAACCATTCCCAATTTTAGTTATATATTTAACATTACTAACACACAAATGTGGCTCCAATAATTTTAAATCTTTTTGGTAAGTTATTTTTAAAGTAAGAGGATCGCCTTCAATTGCAATAACTTTCATTTCATTGCTTAAAAAAAGAGAACTTTCATCTTCATAAACTTTTTTACTTTTTTTATGAGCATTAATTAAAAGCTTATAATTACATAACTGCGGTGTTTGGACTAATACTTTATCTTGTCTATTGACAACGTCTTTAATTATTTTTTTTGACACAGATCTTATGGAGTCTGTGAGATTTAATGTTGGTACAACACACGTAATATTTTTATCACAGTACTCAAGTAATCTTTTAATGACGTCAGATGATATCAATGGTCTAGCTGCGTCATGAATTAATACATATTGGGGATTAAACTTTTCTATTGCAACAAGAGCGTTATATACACTTTCGTGTCTTTCTTTACCACCTAAAACTGGTAATAAAATATTATGTTTATTATGTATTTCATTAACTTTTGTTATATCTTTTTCATTAGAGACAACTTGAATTGGTACATTTTTAATATATTTTTTAAATCTAATTATATTTTTCTCTAATATTGTTTCATTATTGTAGTATATTAGTTGCTTGCTAGTTTGTTTATTTAATCTATTTCCAATTCCTCCAGCAAGTAATATAATAACTAAATTATCAAAATTTTTTGTCACTCAAATCTCCAAACACGATTAAAAATTAAGCAATTACCTTAAATTAATTTTGTTTATTATAAATATTGGTTAATTTATAGTCGTTATTTATTAAGTATAAATTTTAAACTAATAAATTTGATTATGTATAATAATATTTTAAATGAATTAAGAACGCCAGTATTTTTAATAAACAAAGATAACATTGTTGATTATATCAATTCTATTGGTGAAGAATTTTTTGGAATGAGTTCAACTTTGATTATTGGAAAATCAATTTATGATTTCTTCCCAGACGACACACCTTTATTAAGTTTACTATCTAGAGTTCGAAAAACTAAATCTGGAATAACTGAAGAAAGTTTAGATTTTAGTAATATTAATTTTCCAAATAGGAAAGTCAGAGTTCATGTTGTTCCACTTTCTTTTGATAGCGATCAAATAATTGTACAAATTAGTCAGTTAGCCCTTTCTGAGATGTTTCAATCACAAAGGATAAATAGTAAAATATCTAAATCCTTTTCATCTATGGTCGATATGCTGATGCATGAATTAAAGAATCCACTTGCTGGAATTAAAGGGGCTTCTCAATTAATTGAAAGTGATTTAAAGGGTAACTCTAATTTGTTGGAATTAACCCAATTAATTACAATTGAAAGCGAAAGAATTATATCATTGCTAGATAGAATGGAGCACATAAGTAATAATAATTCAAAATTAGAATGTGAATATATTAACATACATGAAATTCTTAATCATTGTAGGAGAGTTGCTCAAAACAGTTTTGGAGCTGAAATAGAATATATTGATGATTTTGATCCATCTCTTCCTAAATTTTTTGCTAATAAAAACCTTCTAATTCAAATAATTTTAAATCTTTTAAAAAACTCTTCAGAAGCCAGCTCTATTACTGGTAAAATTAAAATTAAAACTAGTTTTAATTCTAACAAAATTACATCTTTTTCAAAAGAATATGTTCCTTCTACTTTACCTCTCCAGATTGAAATTATTGATTATGGAAAAGGGATTTCAAAGCATATGTTGCCAAATATATTTGATCCTTTTGTTTCATCAAAAACAGATGGTAAAGGTCTGGGATTATCAATTGTAGCAAATGGTTTGGAAGAAATGAATGCAGTAATTAATGTTTCATCAGAACCAGGATTTACAAATTTTTGTATTAATTTTCCCTTAAAATAACATTTGTTAAAAGGAGTTTAAATTTTGGAAATTAAAAATGTAAAAAATATAATAGTTGTTGATGACGACCGAAGTATTAGGGTAGTTATCTCCACTGCATTAAGTAGGGCTGGTTATAATGTCAAATCCAGTGGCACAGCTGCTGGAATGTGGAGATTAGTAGAATCAGATTTTGCAGATATATTGATAACAGATGTTGGATTACCTGATGGTGATGCGTTAGATGTTTTACCTAAATTACAAAAATTGAAACCAAATCTAAAAATAATTGTTATGTCAGCTAGAACAACTTTATTAACTGCAGTAAGAGCTGAAAAAAAAGGTGCTTTTGAATATCTACCAAAACCATTTGATTTAGATGAGCTTTTAAGTTTAGTATCTAACACTTTCCTTTTTGAAAAATCAGAAATTAATAACTCTTATTTAGACAAATCATCTAAAACCATTTATGATTCTGGACCAGTTATTGGTAAATCAGTCGCTATGCAAGAAATATATAAAATTATTTCTCGTATTGTAAATACAGATTTGACTGTTTTAATATCTGGTGAAAGTGGTACAGGTAAAAAATTAATAGCTAAATCTATTCATGATTTAAGCTTGTCAAATAAAAAACCATTTTTAAATTTGAATATGGAATTCTTTAGTGATTATAAAACTGAAGATTTAATTGAAAAATTTAAAAAATTTACATCTATAGATGTTAACTCAATAGAAGAACTCAGTGGATGCTCAATATATATAAAAAACATAACTGAATCTTCTTCAGTTCAACAATATAATCTTTTAAATTTTTTAGAAACAAATTTAACACTACTTATATCAAATAACCCTCAATTTATAAAACCAAGATTTTTTGTTTCATCAAAAAATAACATTTATAGTGATGTTGAAAAAGGTTTTTTTCGCGAAGATCTTTATTATAGATTAAATGTAGTACCTATTAAAATGCCATCTCTCAAAGATAGATTTGAAGACATACCTGATTTAACCTCACATTATTTAAAAAAATATTTTCAAAATAAATTTGTTAATAAAACTATTTCTTATGAAGGTATAAACTTATTAAAGGAATATTCTTGGCCTGGTAATGTAAGAGAATTAGAGAACGTAATTGAAAGATTATGTTTGTTATCATCAACAGAAAGTATAATGCCCTCTTTGATAAAAGAAGTTTTATCTGAAGATAGGTTAGTTGTTGAAAGCAAACACGAAGAAAACTTAGAGACATATTTTAAAAATTATCTAAAAAGATATTTTAAAGATTTTGATGAAAATTTATCACTAAATAATTTACACGATAATTTCATTTCAAAGATTGAAAAACCTTTAATTGAAACCACTTTAAATTTATTCAGGGGTAATCAAATTAAAACCTCTAAATGTCTTGGATTTAATAGAAATACTTTGAGGTCAAAAATAAATATGTATAATATTGAAGTAATTAAAAAAAGAAAAGTTTAGAAATTTATATTAAGTACTATATAAATTTTAATTTCTATAAAATTAGGTTATAGAATGAAAATGCTTTTATTAAATGTATTTAGACAAAAGTTATTTCTAGTTTCTATACTACTTTCATTATTAATTTGTTTTTTTATATATAAATCCTTGTATCAATTTAAACTTATTAATGATTATGAAAATATTTTTACTATTTCACTTATCATTTCATTTTTATTAATAGTTATTATTTTTTATATTCTTTTAAAAAATATTTTCTTTATTTTAAATCAAATTAAACTTGAGAAAACTGGTCAAGAATTACAAAAAAAGATATTATTAATTTTCTCTATAATTGCTTTGACACCAACACTATTAATTTCTTTTTTTTCAATATTTATTTTTGATGCTGCCCTAAGCGGTTGGTTTAATAAGAAAATTTCAACTGCTATCTCACAATCAGTAGAAGTTGCTAATCAATATCTTGATGAACATCAAAGTGGGATGAGGGGAGATATTTTAGAACTAGTAAATTTAATAAATTTTAACTCAGCAATTTTTTCGTCAGATAAAAACAAATTTAATAACTTCTTAGATAAATATACTCGTCAACATAATTTATCAGAAGCAGTTATTATTGACTCCATCGGTAATGTTTTAGCTTTCTCAGAATTTGTTTTTGAATATACCTATACAGAAATTCCACCTAAATTTTATGATACTGCAAATAATGGAAAAATTTTAATCGTTAAAGAAGATGATTCTAATAAGATGAGGGCATTTATAAAGTTACCTCAGTATATTGACGCATATTTACTTATAACAAGTTTTGTTGATCAAAGGGTTTTAAATGCAATTAAAAGCACATCTATTGCGGTTTCGGACTATCAGTCAATAGAAATAAAGCAATTTGACATTAAAATTTCATTTATTGTGATATTTTTATTAATTACCTTAATATTACTATTTACTTCTTTAGTAATTGGGTTGAACATAGCCAATAGACTTTTCGAACCAATAACTTCTCTTATAAAAGGTGCAGAAGAAGTAGGTGGAGGTAACCTAGATTACAAAATATCAGATGAAGTATTATCTAAAATTAATATCAACGAAATTAAAAGGCTCGTGCAAGCATTCAATTTAATGATTTCAGATCTTAAATCCAATAGGGTTGATTTAGAGCATGCAAATGACCAATTGGATAAAAGAAGAAAGTTTTCGGAGTCAGTTCTATCAGGTGTTTATTCAGGTGTAATTGGATTAGATAAAAATCTTAAGATTAATCTCCCTAATGTTACTGCAACTAATTTGTTAGGAATAACTATTGGAAAAGATTTTGGTAAACCTATTTTAGAAATAGTTCCCGAATTCACTGATGTAATTAATAGTCTTTTAATATCTAAAAAAAATGTGGTTGAAGATAAAATTTATATTGTTAGAGGTGATAAAGTTTTGAATTTAATAACAAGATTCGTAGTACAAAAATCTGACGATTTAATTTTGGGTTATGTTCTAACCTTTGATGACGTCACTAGCTTAATAGCTGCTCAAAAAATGGGTGCTTGGTCTGATATAGCAAGAAGAATTGCTCATGAAATAAAGAACCCTCTTACTCCAATTCGTTTAGCTGCTGAAAGATTAATGAATAAATTGAGTAGTAATAGAAAAATAGATAAAAAAATTTTTGAGCAATCATTAAACATGATAACTCGACAGGTTGATGATATCCATCATTTGGTGGACGAGTTTTCCTCTTTTGCTAGAATGCCATCTCCAAAATTAAAAGTAATTAATATTAATAAAGTTATTGTAGAATATATAAATCCAATGAAGTCATCATTTGAAAAAGTTTTGATTGATGTTGATGATGTGATTGAGAATGCCCTGATTATGGGTGATGAAAAACAAATCAGGCAAGCATGTGGAAATCTTATTAAAAACTCTTATGAAAATGTCTATTCAAACCACATAAAAAATGCGCGAATATCAATTATTTTTAAAATAAAAAATAATTTTGCTGAAATTTATGTTAATGATAATGGTACTGGTATTGAAAAATCTATAGTTTCCCAAATTATAGAGCCTTATTTCACAACCAAGGTAGGTGGTAGTGGGTTAGGCCTAGCTATTACAAAAAAAATAATAGATGATCATAATGGTTCTATATTTATTAGAACTTTAAAAGGGACAAAAGGTACGTCTATTTTATTAAAATTCCCGTTAATTTCAAAATAATGACTATGAGTAATATTGAATGTTAAAAAATAAAATCTCTATTCTTGTTGTAGATGATGAGCTTGATATTTGTGAAATGGTAGCTGAAATTCTAAAAGATGAAGGTTATAACGCCATAATTGCTAATAGTTATGAAACAGCTGTTCAAATTCTAAAAAATCAAAACATAACGTTATTAATTACTGATATATGGATGAACAATAATACAGATTCTGGTTTAGAATTGCTATCTTGGAGTAAAATGCATGATTCATTTATCCCAGTTATAATGATGTCGGGACACGGAAACATAGAGACTGCTATGAAAGCTGCAAAAAATGGAGCTTATGATTTTATAGAAAAACCATTTAAATCTGAAAGATTAACTCTTTTGGTTGATAAAGCTATAAAAGAACGCAATCTTAAGATAAAAGTTTTAGATTTTGAATTAAAAGAAAATGAGCGCATGAAATTAGTTGGAAGTTCAAGTGTCTTCAAAAATATCATGCAACAATTAAATAAAGTTTCACGAACTAATAGTAGAGTGCTACTCTCTGGGCCGTCGGGTTCTGGAAAAGAGTTAATAGCCAGATGGATACACAAGAAGTCAAACAGAAGCTTATATCCATTTATTATTGCATCATGTGCAACTTTGTCTCCTGAAAGAGTTGAACAAGTATTATTTGGTTGGAATGAGAAAATAAAAGACAATCAATCCAGTCAATTAAGTACTGGTTTATTTGAACAAGCAAATAATGGAACTCTTTTTTTTGATGAAATTTGTGATTTGCCAATTGAAACACAAGGAAAGTTAGTTCAAGCGATACAAGATCAAAGTTTTTATAAACTTGGTTCAAATAAAAAAATTAACGTTGATGTTAGAGTAATTTCAGCAAGTAATAAAAACTTATTAAAATCTATGGAAGATGGTGTTTTAAGAGAGGATCTTTTTTACAGACTATCTGTAGCACCAATCGAAGTTCCACCCCTAAATAAACGTGGGGAAGATATAAATGATTTAGTAAATTATTATCTTAAATTTATTTCAAAAGAATTAGGAAGTAAAAATTTGCAACTATCCTCTGAAACTCTAGTCATCTTACAAAATTATGATTGGCCAGGAAATATTAGGCAATTAAGAAATATTATAGAGTGGTTAATAATTATGTATGGTAATCAAAAAGACCTTCTTATTATGCCATCGCACTTACCTCCAGAATTATTAGGTTATAATGAAAAGAAAAAACATGATAATAGTATAAATAATTTTAGTTTGTCATTAAAAGATGCAAGAAAAATTTTTGAAGCTAATTATTTAAATGAACAATTAAAAAGGTTTAAAGGTAATATTGCTAAAACCTCGACTTTTATTGGTATGGATAGATCTGCTTTGCATAGAAAGTTAAAAGAATTAAACATAAATATTAAAAAATTCAATTAATTCAATATGATGTTGGTGAATTTATGAAACAAAAAATCTTAATATGTGGTGCAGGTAGAGTTGGTACATCCATTACAGAACATCTTTCAAATGAAGGTTTTGATATTACTGTCATTGATTCTGACACAGAAGCTATTCACAGAGTAACTGAATTATATGACGTTCAAGGTGTTCTTGGACTTGCATCGTACCCAAATGTTCTTGAAGATGCTGGAATCAAAGATGCCGACATGATAATTGCTGTTACACAATCGGACGAAATTAATATTGCAGCTTGTCATGTTGCTAAATCTATTTTTGGAACTCCTACGATGATTATACGAATTAGATCTAAATCATATCTTGATCCAAAATTCTCCGATTATCTTTTAAAGGATGTAGGTGTAAATAGAATTATTTCTCCTGAAGATGAAGTTGCAACTGCTATTGTTAATCAATGGAGAACACCTGGAGCATTTGATGTGGCTGAATTTGCTAGTTCTTTAGTTACTATGTTAGGTGTTTCATGTAAAAATGACTGTCCAATTCTTGATACACCACTAAGAAATTTAGCTGATTTATTTCCTGACTTAACAGTTACTGTCATGGCTATTATAAGAGGGACAAAATTAGTAGTGCCAAGAGGAGGCGATGATATTATTTTGTCTGGAGATAGAATTTATTTGGCATGTCCTACAGATCAAATTAATAGAACATTAATTGCTTTTGGTCATTCTGAAACAACTGCTGAAAAAGTAACAATCTCTGGAGCAGGTGCTATTGGAATAAGAGTTGCTGAAGAAATTCATAAATTATCCCCTGAAACTAATTTAACAATATTAGAATTAGATAAAGAAAAGGCACGACATGCTGCAGAAATGCTTGAATATGCTACTATTATTTCAGGAGACTCTTTAGATCCTGAAATAATTTTAGAGGCAAGATTGGGGCAAGGTGAGACATATATTGCAGCGACAAATAATGATGAAGTCAACATACTTTCTTCTTTGTTATCTAAAAGATCAGGAGCTTCACATACTGTAGCTTTAATAAATTTGCCTGTTTTTATCCCACTTTTTAATTCATTAGATCTTGAGGGTGTGGTTAGTCCACCCAATTTAACAGCATCTTCTATATTACAGGAGGTTAGAAGTGGCCATATAGAACATGTACATTCTATAATCGAAGAATTTGGAGAAGTTATATCATTTGAAGCATTAAAATCTTCTTCAATAATAGGTAAACCACTTAAAAATACAAAATTACCAAAAGATGTTGCTTTGGGAGCTGTTGTAAAAGAAGATAAAAGTATTGTTTCACCAAGAGGAGACACTATAATAGAAGCAGGGGATATTGTTGTAATGTTTGTTCCTATAAAATCAATGAAAAAAGTCGAAGAGTTACTTTCTGTTAATTTGGATTTCTTTTAATGCCTAATATATCATATGTAGACGGAGTTTATCATAATTATCAAAATGCAAAAGTTAATATAAATGACAGGGGATATCATTTCGGAGATTCTGTTTATGAAGTTGTTTTATTTAATGAAGGAATTTTTTATGATTTTGAAGAACATATAAATAGATTATTTGTTTCATTAAATTCTATAAATATAAAATTCCATTTATCTAAGATATCCCTAAAAATAATAATAAATAATTTAATAAAAATAAATAGAATTTCTTTTGGAAGTGTTTACATACAAGTTTCAAGGGGAGTAGCTGAAAGAAACCATAGTTATAAAGGAATGAACATAAAACCTTTATTATCTATCATTGTAACTAAAAAATTGAATAATATAAATAATAACTTAAATGGGGTAAAGGCTATTACCTTAGATGATAATAGATGGTCAAGGCCAGATATTAAAACAACTCAATTATTACCTAATGTATTAGCTAAAACAGAAGCTAATAAAAGAGGTGCTTTCGAAGGAATTTTTATTGACTCAGATGGTTATGTAACTGAAGGATCTAGTTCTAATATATGGATTATAAATGATAATAATGAAATTATTACTAGAGCTATTGATGGTAAAATATTATCAGGTATTACTAGAAAGACCATTGCTCATTTTGCTAAATTAAATAATTTAATTGTAAAAGAAGAAAAGTTCAAAAAAGAAGAACTTTATAAGTCTAAAGAAGTTTTTTTAACAAGCGCTTCTTCATTTGTAACACCAATAATTAAGGTTGATGACATAGAAATTAACGACGGAAAAATTGGTCAAATGGCTATTGATCTAAAAAATTTATATTTTAATAAATTACACAATAATTAATAGTTTTATGAATAAATATAAAACTCTTCTACTATTTCCAATTTTTAAAAATAATAAATTTTGTCAAAATCAAATATTTAATCAGAAGAATTTTATTTCCCGTTCTTTAGAAACAAGAAGCCTAGTTCAAGCCTTAGATTGTGTTATTATTTTTGAAAAAATTGTCAATATTAATGTGCCTAAACCACCTTTGCTAATAAGTGAAACGATTGCAAATGAGATTAAAGATAATTTTAATATTAATAAAATAGATCTTATTATAATCGATTGTTCTTTATCTCCAATTCAACATAGAAATTTAGAAAGGTTTTTTGATAAAAAAATTATAGATAGAACACAACTTATTATAGAAATATTTGGTTTACGTGCTGCTACTAAGGAAGGAAAATTACAAGTTGAACTTGCTAATCTTAGTTTTGAAAAAACTAGATTAGTTAGGTCTTGGACACACCTCGAAAGACAAAGAGGAGGATTAGGTAAAGTGGGTGGACCAGGAGAAAGTCAAATAGAATTGGACAAAAGAATGATTAATACTAAAATCAAGCAATTAAAAAAACTATTATTAAAAGTAAAGCAGACAAGAGAAGTACAACGTAAACCAAGAATAAATGATTCTAACTTAATATTTTCACTTGTAGGTTATACAAATAGTGGTAAATCAACAATTTTTAATAATTTGAGTTCTTCTGATGTTTTAGTAAAAGATATGGTCTTTGCTACTTTAGATACGAAGATGAGTTTAGTGAATTTATCAAATAAGAAAAAAATTATTTTATCTGATACTGTAGGATTTATTTCTGCTTTGCCAACAGAATTAATAGATTCATTTAATTCATCTTTAGAAGAACTTTTTTCTTCAGATTATTTATTGGTTGTACACGATTTATCTAATCCAGATCTAGAAAATCAAGCTAAACTAGTTTTTGACACATTAAAAGAAATTGGTTTTTCTGAAGAATTATTGGAGAACAAAGTTATCAATATTTTTAATAAATCTGATTTGAACTCTAATATCGACAATTTTGATATTAAATTTAAAAGCAAATTTGTTAAAACATCTGCATTAACCAAAGAAGGAATGAAAACTTTAAAAAATTATCTAGATAAATTAGTGGATAAAAATTTTATAGATGTAATATTTTATATACCTAGTGATTCATTAAAAATTTCTTCGTGGCTACACAAAAACTCCTTTGTTTATAATGATATATTTTGTGATATTAATTTTATAGGAAATAAAATAAAAACAAAAATTTCTATAAAAAAATTAAAATATTTTAAATCTAATTTCTCCCATATAAGAATGGATTTAATTAGATTAAATAGCTATGACTGACAACTTAATAAATGATAAAAAAACAAGGGATGAAATAGTTAAATATATCAGACTTTTACTTAAGGACGTTAATGAAAGTATTATTCTTAAATATTTTAACAATCTTAAATTGAATGATATTTCTACTAAGACTTCTGATGATGATTTTGTTAGTATTGCTGACAAAAAAAGTGAAGAATTAATTTTTGAAAAATTAAATGGTTTTCTTAACATCAAAAATTTTATTGGTGAAGAAAGTTCATATAAAAATAAAAAACAATATTTAAGTTTATTAAATAAACCACTGGTTTGGGTTGTTGACCCAATAGATGGAACTAAAAATTATATAAATGGGAAAGATAATTTTTGTTCGATGATTTCGCTTGCATGCTTTTCAATTCCTATTGCTACATTTATATATTATCCATATAAAAAAAACTTTGTTTATGGATTTAAAGGTTTTGGTTCATTTTCTATGGATGTTGATACAAAAAAAATTACTAAACTATCAATAAATTCTTTTAATCCTATTGAGATTTTAGGTTCTGGAGGAACTAAGGGTATTCCAGATCCTTATAGACAATCTATTTTGAATAACTTACGGAACAATACTAAGAGGATTTTTGTTGGCAGTGCTGGAATTGAAACTATTATGTTAGCAAAAAATCAAACTCAATTTTTATTTCATGGTAGAGTAACACCTTGGGATCATTCACCATTAGATCTGATTATAAGAGAAGCAGGTGGGGTTGTATATATGGTGAAAAACAAAGAAAAATTTAAGCTAAACTCAAAAGGTCCAATATTAGCAGCTTCTAATCAGGAGATTTGGGATCATATAAAAGAAATAGCAATTCCCCAAAATCATCCTTATCTCAGTGATGCCTCTTAGTCTTTTTTTACAACATTGAATGGATTAAAAGCTTGATCTCCAGCCATTATTTCAATTCGGTTAATGTTAATATTCTTAGGTCTTGTGGAAATCCAAAAAATTGTTTCAGCTATATCTTCTGGGCTAATAACTTTAGTATTTCTGTATACTTGAGACGCTTTTTCTCTATCACCTTTAAATCGAACAATTGAAAATTCAGTCTCAGCAAGACCAGGTTCAAGTGATGTGACATTAATGCCTTTACCAACTAGATCAGCTCTTAAATTTAATGAAAATTGACTTACGAATGCTTTTGTACCACCATAAACATTTCCACCAGGATAAGGATAAGATCCCGCAACAGATCCAAGATTGATAATATGACCTTCTTTATTATCCACCATTAATGGCAAAATACTTCTCGTCGTATATACTAATCCCTTAATATTTGTATCAATCATTTGGTCCCAATCATCTAGGTCAGCGTTATCTGCACCCTCTAATCCAAGTGCTAGACCAGCGTTGTTACATAGTACGGATATTTTATTAAAGTTTGGAGGTAAGTTTTTAATTGCTGTTTGTACAGACTGTTTGTCACTTACGTCAAAGGATAATGGTAAAGATTTTGGTCCTAATTCTTTTGCAAGTTCTTCAAGACGATCGGCTCTTCTTCCAGTAATTATAGTCTGCCATCCTTTTTCGTTAAATAATGTAGCTGTAGCTTTTCCAAAACCGGATGTCGCACCAGTAATGAAAATTGTTTTTGGTAAATTAGAATTCATTTAATCCTCATTTATTAATCTTTTAGCGTTATTCCATAAGTTTTTAAAATTGATTGGTTTTAAATTATGCCATTTTAATTTTTTATCTTCAATAATGTTTTCCATTTTATTAAATCTTTTAATAAATTTTTGATTAGCTTTTTTTAATGTTTGATCTGGATCAAGATTTAAATGTCTGGATAAACTTATTAATGTAAAAAACAAATCGCCTAGTTCATCTTCAATATTTTTATTATTTTTTTCTTTCAAGGCATCCTTTAATTCATTTAATTCTTCATCAACTTTTTTAAGTACCTGATCTTTACTAATCCAATCAAAATTTAATGATGCTGCTTTCTTTTGAATTTTTAATGATTTCAGAATAGTGGGCATATTATTTTCAATTTGATCTAATGTACTTTTATTTGAATTATTTTTATTCTTTTTTTCTAAATTTTTTATTCTTTCCCAACTTTCTTGGGGTAAGTCATTAATCTTATAATTTTTATCAAAGATTTGAGGATGTCTTCTTATTATCTTTTGTGAAATTTCGTCTGCAACATCGTCAAAATTAAAGTCACCTTGGTCAGAAGCAATTTGAGATATAAGGACAACTTGCAACAACAAATCACCTAACTCACTTTTAATTTCATTTATATCATTTTTTTCAATTGCATTTACCAGCTCATAGGCTTCTTCAATTGAATACGGTGCTATTGAACTATAATCTTGCTTTAAATCCCATGGACATCCACCATCAGGATCTCTCAATATTTCAATTACACGTCTAATTTTATCAATTGATACAAGTTTATTTAATTCATCAGATTTTTTTTTTGATATTTTTTTCATAATGCAATCTTTTTTGTGCTAATTATAAACATATTAAATTTTATTATAAATTAATATATCATTAGGAGATATTGTTGTCTGAAGAAAAATTAGGTATTTTTGCTCGGTTCAGAAGGTACTTTCTTGCAGGTATTTTAGTTACTTCTCCAATTTTAATTACTATCTATGTAACTTGGATTATAATTACTTTTATTGATACCCAAGTTGCAGGGTTATTACCTGATAGTTTAGACTTTACAAAACAATTACCTCATCAAATACCTGGATTAGGATTAATAATTAGTATTGTTGTAATAACATTTATTGGTGCAATTACCCCTGGCTTTATTGGAAGAACATTACTGAAAACGGGTGAAAGAGTTTTGAATAAAATGCCTGTTGTGAGAAGTATTTATAGTGCCATAAAACAAATTATGGAAACTGTTATGTCTACTAATTCAGAAAGTTTTAGGGATGTCGTTTTAGTTGAATATCCTAGAAAGGGTATTTGGGTCATAGGTTTTGTTACTGGTGAAACTAAAGGTGAGGTTCAAACTTTAAATAGAGAAACATTAATAAATGTTTTCATACCTACCACTCCTAACCCAACTAGTGGATTTCTTTTATTTTTACCCAAGAAAGATTTGATTTTCATGAAAATGAAAGTAGAGGATGCAGTCAAAATGGTTATTTCTGGCGGAATAGTAACGCCTAAAATTAGCAAAAGATAAATCGTAAATAATCATCCACCTTTTAATAATTTAATAGCGTCATTATTTTCAAAAATAGATAAAAGGGTGTTTACTTTGTTTTGTTGATTTTCATTTTTTAATAAATTAACAGCCTCATCTCTTGCTGCAGGTATTAAATCACTATGTAAATGTAAGTCTATGAATTTGAAATCTATATTTCCTGACTGCTTACTTCCTAGAACTTCACCAGGTCCTCTTAATATCAAGTCATTTTCGGAAATTTTAAAACCATCATCAGTTTCTTTTAAGATCTTTAATCTTGAGTATGCGATTGGGCTTAGTTGTGATTTATATAATAATATACAAGAGGATTCTTTATTGCTTCTTCCAACTCTTCCTCTTAATTGATGGATTTGTGATAATCCAAATCTTTCAGCACATTCAATAACCATAATAGTTGCATCAGGAATATCAACACCAACCTCTATAACAGTGGTGGCTACAAGAATCTTACTTTTACCGACCTTAAAGTCATTAATCGCCTTTTCCTTGTCAATTTGATTTTGTTTCCCATGAACTAGAGATATATCAATATTAGAGAAAAAACTTGTTAAAAAATCAAACCTTTCATTTACTGCAATTAAATCTTCATTTTCTGAATTTTCAATCATAGGACAAACCCAGTATATTAAAGCACCATTTTTAATTGCTCTTTCGACGGATGATAAAACCTCATTTATTTTACTTTGAGGTAGAACATAAGTTTTTATATGTCTCCTTCCAATTGGTTTTTCTTTTATGATTGACATATCCATATCACCATAAGCGGTTAAGGCAAGGGACCTTGGAATTGGGGTGGCTGTCATAACTAATATGTTAACATTTGTACCTTTCTGAGTGATTTCATATCTTTGTTTTACACCAAATTTATGTTGTTCATCTATTACTGCTAGAGACAAGTTTTTATATGTGACATTTTTAGATATCAATGCATGTGTGCCAACAATAACTTTAAAATGACCATTGGCTATACAATTGATAACTTCTGTTCTTTCTTTTTTATTATGATTTGATCTAGATGCACCTAATAATAAGGCAACGTTTATATACATTGGAGCAAGTAGTTTTTTTATAGTGTTGTAATGTTGTAAAGCCAATATTTCGGTAGGTACCAAAAGTACAGATTGAGATCCATCAGATATTGAATGTAACATTGAAATTAATGCTACTATTGTTTTACCTGAGCCAACATCACCTTGTAGCATTCTAACCATTGTCTTTTGATTATGAATATCTTTTTGGATTTCGTTAACAACTTCTCTTTGATTTTTAGTTAATTTAAAAGGTAAATTTTTATACAAATTTTCTATTATTTGAGAATTATTGTCAGGTAATAAATTATGATTAATTTTAGTTATTTTATTTTTAATTAATAACATTGATATTTGGTTTGCAACCAACTCATCAAAAGCAAGTCGCTTTCTATAAATACTATTCAGTTGGGCGTCTTTAACGTTTTCAGGATTATGTATTTTAGTAATAGAAGTTTGCCAACTTTCAAATTTATATTTTTTTAAAACTCCATCTGATAACCATTCTATTACATCAGGCATTTTTTTTATTGATTGATTTATAATTTTAAAAATAAACTTTTGATTAACGCCATGAAATAAAGGATATACAGGTTCAATCTTAGGTATTTCATTACTTGTATTATTTGAAACTACATAATCAGGATGAACAACTTGACCTAAACCATTATAACTTTCAAATTTCCCACTTATAAGAATTCTATTTCCAACCTTATAGATATTTTTCAAATACTGGGTGTTTTGGCCAAAATATATAATATCTAATCTTATACTTTTTTCTTCATTTATGCCAAAAGTTACTATTTTTGAAATATTATTTCTTTTTTTAAAATTATAGTTTGGTATATTAACTTCTATTATCTCAACTTCACATGTTATAATTTCACCATGATCTATATTTTTTAAAGATGTATTTTGAAAACGGTTAATAGTTTTAATTGGTAGATAAAATAGTAGATTAATAATAGAAGGACCAATTTTTTTTTCTAATAACTTTAATTTTTTTTCTCCAACTCCGTCTATATTAAGTAATGAAGAGAACAATTTAAAAATATTTTCAGGTCTTTTGATGATTAAATTAGACAAGAAATTAAAATCCTTTATTTATAATTATACTCACTTAAATTTACTTTATACAAATCGAGAAAAAATTGAACAATAGAAGTGTTTTTATAAAAAAACTTATATATAGATCTAAATATACAGGAACACGTGAAACAGATATTTTACTTGGTAGCTTTGCAGAGAATAATTTAAACAATTTAAGTGATGAATACCTTTTATCTTATCAAAAATTACTTGAGTCTGGAGATCCAAGAATATGGCGTTTATCAATTGATGTTGAAAAAACTAATTCTGATAAAGAAAATTATATTATTAATTTGATTAGAGAGTTTAAAGGTTTTTAAATTGTTTAATTTAAAATATGAAGTGAAAAAAATTAATAATATTAATGGGGTTCGAGATAGTACAATTCCATTTTTAATATCAACACTATTAAAAAACGATAATATTTTTTACATTGCAAAGAATGATTCTGAACTATCAAATATTTATAATTTTTTATCACATAATTTTGAGGATATTCATATTTTCAAAATTCCTGCTTGGGACTGTCTTCCATATGATATTTCATCGCCAAATTTTAGTATTGTAAGTGAACGTATAAAATCTTTTTCAAAACTTTGCTTTTTTAAAAAAAATAAAGAAAAAAATATTTTTTTAACAACTATTAACGCCTTAGTAACTAAAACTGCTCCAAGAAGTTTTTATAAAAAAAATTTTATTTCCTTAACTAATAAAACTGAACATTCTTTAAACACATTAACTAATTTTTTAATTAATACTGGATATAAAAGAGTTCAAACTGTAAGGGAATTATGTGAATTTAGTTTAAGGGGAAGTATTTTAGATATTTTTCCAATTGGATACTCAAAAGCTTTTAGGATCGATTTCTTTGGTCAAACTATTGAAACAATAAAGGTAATGGATCCACTCACGCAAAGATCTAGTGTTCAAGTTGAAAATATTAATATTTATTCCTCTAATGAATATTTATTGAGTGAAGAGAATATTGAAAATTTTAGAAAAAAATTTAGAAGTTTATACGCTGATCAAAGCATCAAGAATTCTATTTACGAAAAAGTTTCATCAGGTATTAAATTTAATGGAATAGAACATTATTTACCCTTACTTCATAAAGAAACTTTATGTTCAATTTTTGATTTTTTACCAAAAGATGAAGAGATTATCTTCTTACTAACTAAAAATTTTTTTAAATTAATTGCTGAAAGAGAATTAGAGATCAAACATTTCAGTAAAGAAAGAAAAACAGAAAATCCTGAGTATAATTTAATCTCAATTGAAGATTTATACTTAACTACCAAAAATTTAAAAGATCATTTAAAATCATTTAAAACAATCAATTTAAATGAATTTGATCAAATTAAAAATAAAGATAATCATGAAATAAATTTGTTATCTAAACCATTAATAATTTCTAATTATATAGATTCAGAAGATACTAATAAAATAAATAATTTTGTTAAATTTTGTATCAAAAAGAGTTTAGATAATAAAAAAATCATTATAATTACTGAAGAAAAATCTAGTATTAACAACCTAATTCATTTTTTTGAAGAAGATTTAAATAATAGTAATATCAAATTTGATATTATTGAAATTAAAGACTTAATTTATAATGAACTCAGGACTAATTTCAATTTTACATATTCCCCATATTTAGAAAGTTTTGAAGTTCTTGACCATTTAATTATTTTTGATCGTGATATCTTTGGAATGCCAGAAAAAAAGAAGAAATCATGGAGAAGAAAAACAGAAAATTTTCTTAAAGACTTAAATACCATTGAAGCTGGTGACTTGATAGCACACATTGATCACGGAATAGGCCTGTATGATGGATTGGAAATGATTACTTCCACTGGTGTAGATCATGATTGCCTGAGGTTAATTTACAGTGGAGGAGACAAGTTATATCTACCTGTTGAAAACATGAATTTATTGAGCAGGGTAGGTGATTCAAATTTTTCAAGAGATCTTGATAAACTTGGTGCCGCTAATTGGCAAAATAGAAAGGCAAATGTCAAAAAGAAAATTAAGGATATGGCTGAGAAACTAATAAGAGTAGCAGCTCAAAGAGAAGTAATATCAACAGAAAAACTATTTGTTACTGAAGATTATAAAAATTTTTCCAGAAAATTTCCTTTTCAGTTAACTGATGATCAAGAAAGGGCTATCAATGATGTAATTTTAGATTTAGAAACTGGCAAATTAATGGATAGATTGATTTGTGGTGATGTCGGTTTTGGTAAAACTGAAGTTGCATTAAGAACATCTTTTATCTTAGCAAATTCCGGCTACCAAGTAGCTTTAGTAGCTCCAACTACAATTTTGGTTAAACAACATTATAAAAGTTTTTCTGAAAGGTTTAAAACAGCCTCGTTAAACATCTCTTCCTTATCACGAATGACTAGTTTAAAAGATAAAAACAAAATAAAAAAAGATCTTAAAACTGGTGAAATTAATATTGTAATCGGAACACATGCTTTACTTTCTAATGACGTAGATTTTAATAATTTAGGATTACTAATTATAGATGAAGAACAACATTTTGGAGTCGCGCAAAAAGAGAAAATCAAAGAACTTCAAGGAAATATTCATGTATTAACACTATCAGCAACTCCAATTCCAAGAACACTTCAGTTATCTTTGTCTGGACTTAAACAACTTAGCTTAATCACCACTCCTCCTGTTAACAGATTATCAATAAGAACCTTTGTTTTGGAGTGGGATAAAGTTGTTCTATTAGATGCTTTAAATAGAGAAAAAAATAGAGGCGGACAGACGTTTATTGTCTGCCCTAGAGTTAGAGATATAGATAGCTTGTATAATAGAATAAAAACAATGGTTCCTGATTTATCAATTAGTGTTGCACATGGGCAAATGAAGATAGATGAATTAGATAAATCAATTAATTTATTTTCAGATGGTATTTCAGATATTTTGATATCTACTAATATCATTGAATCTGGAATTGATATACCAAATGCGAACACAATAATAATCCATAAAGCTGATATGTTTGGCCTTTCTCAATTATATCAACTAAGAGGTAGAGTTGGTCGTAGTAAAACTCGTGCTTATTCATATTTTACAATTGATAAAAATAAAATTTTACAAAAGAAATCTCAGCAAAGGTTAGATGTGATTAAAACACTTGATAATCTTGGAGCAGGTTTTTCTCTAGCAAGTTATGATATGGATATTAGAGGGGCAGGTAATCTACTTGGTGATGAACAATCTGGACAAATCAAAGAGGTAGGGGTTGAGTTATACCAAGATATGTTAAAAGATGCTGTAAGTTCATATAAAGAGGGTGGTAAATCCATTGAAGAAACATGGTCTCCTTCGATATCTCTTGGGCTGCCAGTTCTTATTCCAGAAACATACGTTTATGACCTTTCTACCAGAATGTCTCTTTACAGGAAGGCAGGTGAGCTATTAAACACAGAGGATATAGATAATTTCTCTGAAGAGCTTTTTGATAGATTTGGACCTCCACCTATGGAAGTTAATAATTTATTAGCTACTTTGATGATAAAAAACAAATGCCTTAAAAATAAAATAAAAATTATAGATGCTGGGCCAAAAGGTATTTTAATTGGTTTTAAAAATAATTATTTCAAAGATACAGATAAACTATTTAAATGGATAAATGACAAATCTGGCTTAATAAAAATTAGACCTGATCAAAAACTTTTTATTCAAAAAAATCTAAAAACGCGGGATGATAAAATAAATATAGTTGTAGATATTATAAGTCAGTTAGAATTGTTAAGCGTTTAGTCTATATTCGACAATCAAAAGTACCTTTAGCTGTGTCATCAGCATAAGTTTTTATTTTGATTAAAACTACTCTATTATGATTTATACAAATATTTTTAATTTTATCTTTTATATTTGCAGGAATTTTAGTTATTGAATTTTTTTCAATTTGCCATTTAATTTCAAATGGTTTTTCTTGATAGGTTATAGGAGGTAATACTATATTTTCTTTGTTTAAGATCTTAGTATGTTGATTGCAGTTTGATAAAAATAATAAAAAGCACATAATTATTAGAACTTTATACATTTTAAAACTCTCCTATTTATTTTAATAGATTAACATAATGTAAAATTTCATTTATTAAATATTTATTTCAAATAGTGGAAAAGGATTTTACCAAGTTCCAACGTTTTTCATACTTGACCATGGCTCTTTTACTTCAAGATTTTCACCTTGTTGAAGTAATTCAATAGAAATATTATCAGGTGATTTAACAAAAGCCATTCTTCCTTCTCGTGGAGGTCTATTAATTGTTACGCCTGTATCTATTAATTTTTGACAAGTATCATAAATATTTTTCACTGAAAGCGCTAGATGACCAAAATTTCTCCCAGAATCATATTTTTCTGGCTCCCAATTATAGGTTAGTTCAATTTCTGGAGAACGAGTTTCTTTTGCATTTTTTTCATCTTCTGGAGCCGCAAGAAAAATTAGTGTAAATTTGCCTTCTGGAACATCTTTTCTTCTGATTTCAACTAAACCAAGCTTGTTACAAAAAAAGTCTATTGATTCCTCTATATTAGTTACTCTAACCATTGTATGTAAAAATTTCATATTAAATCCAAAATGTTAAATAAATATATTATATAGATAATACAATTTAATTAATTATACTACTATCATTACAAATAGTATCAGAGATTTTTATGAATTTAGAAAAATATGAAATTGGGTTTAATATACCAGCAACCATTGGTATGGAACTTAAAGACATACAAACGCCTTCATTAATTATAAATTTCAAAGTTTTTCAAAATAATATTTTAAAGATGAAAAATTTTATTCTAGAAAACAATGTTAAACTTAGACCTCATGCAAAAATGCATAAATCAATTGATGTCGCAAAATATCAAATCAAATATGGTGGCGCTCACGGTATTTGTTGTCAAAAAGTTAGTGAAGCTGAAATTTTTGTAAGAGGTGGTATTAAAGATATTTTAATAACCAATCAAGTTACCGACTTATATAAAATCAACAGATTAACCAAAATGGCATCAAAAGAAATAAGATTAGGTTGTTGTGTTGATGATGCAGAAAACATTATAAATATTCAAAAATCAGCTGAAAAAAATAATGCACAAATCAATATATATATAGAGTATAATTGTGGAGCTAATCGATGTGGTGTAAATTCATTTGATCAGATTAATGATCTTTTAAATTTACTTAAAAAAATGAAAAATTTAAACTTTGTAGGATTTCAAGCCTATAATGGCTCAATACAACATATTGAAGATTTTGATTTAAGAAAAAAACAAGTAATAAAAACAAGTAATAAAATCAAGTGCTTAAAATCAAATTTTAAACAGCATTGTCCAATTATTACTGGTGTTGGAACAGGGTGTTTTGACTTAGAAGTTATAGAAGATGTATATGACGAAATACAAGTTGGTTCATATGCTTTTATGGATGCTCACTACTCATCCTTAAAACATAATTATGAAATAAATAATACTAATAACTTTAATAATTCATTATTTGTTCTATCTGGCGTAATGTCTAATACATTAGAAAATCATGCGATAGTAGATGCTGGTTTAAAATCAATGTCGGTAGATAGTGGTTTGCCTTTAATTGTTAATGGTGGATTGGAATATATAAAATGTTCTGATGAACATGGTGTGTTATCCGACCCTACTAATTCTCTTAAAATAAATGATAAAGTTTTTTTAATTCCTGGACACTGTGACCCAACGTGTAATCTTCATGATTGGTATGTTGTAATTGATGATGAGAAAGTTTTAGATTTGTGGCCAGTTTCAGCGCGTGGCTTCAGCTTTTGATCAATAAATTTTTTTGATTTAAAATTTATTAAATTTAACTAAATAACTGAATGTAGTTTAGTGAAATTGAGCTTTAAGTTATTGATTTAATTTAATAAAATAAAGGGCAGTTAATCAAATCCGACAAATTGTCTTACAAAATATCTGTAAAGTAGGGGGTACTGTACCCTTTTCTTAATCAATATTATTCAATGGTCAAGGGTAGTTTACTCATTAACTGTATTTCATGGAGAATGGGTTAGGGGATTTATAATGGCGGATGGGGTGGGATTCGAACCCACGGAAGGCTTTCACCTTCGCCGGTTTTCAAGACCGGTACTTTCAACCGCTCAGTCACCCATCCAATTAAGGTTTAATTAAACTAGCTTAATATTGATAGCAAGTAATATTTATAATTATTATTAGACTATTTATTATATTCATGTGAATTTAAATTGTCCTTTAATAAAATAATTTTTTCCTTGTTATTAAAAATTAAGATATGTTTAATAATTAAATTAGGGAGGATATTAATGGCCATAATTAAGACGTTTAAATTCTTTCTATATATTCCAATATCCTTAGGTTTATTATCTACTCAAGCTTTTTCAAATGACACATTTAGTGATTTTGTTAGAGGTATATCAAATGAGGCTGAAAAAAAAGGTATTTCCTTAAAATTAATTAGAGATTTTAAAACTAAGGTTGCGTTTATTCCTAGAGTTATTGAGTTTGATAGATCGCAGCCTGAGTTTAAATTAACCTTAGACCAATATCTTGCCAGGGTTGTAACTTCGTCAAGAATTAAAAAAGCAAATAATAGATATAAAAAAAATAAAAAAATATTAAAGGTAATTAGCAAACATTATGGAGTTCAAGCTCGTTTTTTAGTTTCTTTATGGGGAATTGAAACGGATTTCGGAAGATTAACTGGTGGTTTTCCTGTTGTTTCAGCTCTGTCAACATTAGCATTTGAAGGCCGAAGACATGAATATTTTAAAAAAGAATTATTTAATGCTCTTAAAATTATAAATGATGGGCATATCACATTAAGTGAAATGACTGGATCATGGGCAGGGGCCATGGGGCAATGCCAATTTATGCCATCAAGCTTTATAAATTATGCAAGCGACTGGGATAAGGATGGAAGTAAGAATATTTGGACATCCAAACCAGATGTTTTTGCTTCTGCAGCTAATTATTTAAATAAGGTGGGATGGTCAGATAAAATTACTTGGGGTAGAAAAGTTTATATAGGTCAATTCAATAAGGAATTAAAAGAAAATAAATATTATTTATTAAATAAATGGTCATCAAGTGGTATTTTAAAGGAAAACAAAACAAAATTACCAAATGTTAAAATAAAAGCTCGTCTTATTATACCCAATGATTATGGAAATTATGGATATTTAGTTTATAGTAATTTTGATTCTCTTTTGAATTGGAATAGATCAAATTATTTTGCGATAGCCGTAGGTAAATTATCGGATTCTATTGATGAAAATTAATTTATTTCATAATAAACAACTTAGTTTTTCTAAAAAAAATTTTTTAAAATTAAATCAAATTTATTTTTTATTTTTAACATTTTTAATACAAAGCTGTACTTCAGGCGTTGAAGTGGCCGCAAACTTAGGTAAAAAATACTTAATTCCAAAAGAAGAGAAAACTATTACAGCGAAACCAATTTATAAAATTGGTAATAAGTATAACGTGAAAGGAAAATACTATTTTCCTAAGAAAGACCTATATTATAATAAGACTGGTATTGCTTCTTGGTATGGCCCAAAATTTCATGGAAAGCTGACAGCCAATGGTGAAATTTATAATCAATATGCGCTAACTGCAGCTCATAAGACGCTGCCTTTACCTAGCGCAGTCAAAGTGACTAATTTACAAAATAATAAATCAATTATTTTGAGAATTAATGATAGAGGACCTTTTGTAAATGACAGAATTATTGATTTATCTTCTAAAGCAGCCGATATTTTGGATTTAAAAAAAAATGGTACTGGACTTGTTAGAGTTAGAATACTTAAAGATAAAAGTTTGCTTCTTGAAAAGTTAGCCAAAAATGGTTCTTTTCCTGAAATTATGGACTTACCTAAAGCAGAGCTTCCTACAGTGAACATTCCTCAAACAACTTCTGTTAAAATTGATGGGACAAATAAAAAATATAAATCAGTTAAAAAAAGAATAAAGTATGACCTTAATAATTTAAAAAAAGAATATAAAATATTTATACAGTTAGCATCTTTTAGTTCATCTCAAAATGCTAAAATTATGAAAGAAAAAGTTTCATACATAGAAAAAGTAAAAATATATAAAAAATTAATTAGGAACAAAACTTTTTATCAAGTTAAAGCCGGACCTTTTGAAAGTGTTAAAAAAGTTGACGAACTTCATTCTTTGTTATTACAAAAAGGGATGCAGGGTGCTAAAATTATTATTGAATAAATTTATGTAGGTAATTTATGTTTAAAATGATTAATAGACGTTTTTTTTTATTTAATGTTTTTTTATGTTTTATCACAATTAGTATAAAATCATCATTTTCTAATATATTAGATATTACAACTCCTGCTAAACAAGTTATAATTTATGATCATGAAGCCAATGAGGTTTTGTTTGAAAAGAATGCTGATGACCTTATGAAACCAGCATCCATGGCCAAGGTCATGACTGCCTATATTGTTTTTGATAGAATTAAAGATAATTCATTAAATATGTTAGATACTTTTTTAGTCACAGATAAAGCTTGGAGAATGGGAGGTTCGAGATCTTTTCTTGAACTTAATACTAACGTGTCAATTAAAGATTTACTATTAGGCTTAATTGTTCAATCTGGCAATGATGCAGCGGTTGTTTTAGCTGAAGGTATATCAGGTGATGAAGAAGCTTTTGCAAGAGAAATGAATAGGTATGCTAAAATAATGGGTATGAATAACACTTATTTTACAAATTCAACTGGTTGGCCTCATCCAGATTTACAGACAACGTCAAGAGATCTTGTTATATTAACCAAAAGAATCATTCAAGATTTTCCTATATTATATAAATTATTTGAAGAAAAAATATTTACTTACAATAAAATCAAGCAATCTAACAGAAATCCACTTTTATACACTATGAATGGTGCAGACGGACTTAAAACTGGCCATACAAATGAATCTGGGTATGGTTTAATTGGTTCTGTAAATAGGAATAATAGAAGAGTAACTGTTGTTATAAACGGACTTAATAGTAAGAAAAAGAGAAGATTTGAAAGTAAAAGACTTTTTAACATAGTGTTTAGAGAAACTGCTCTATTATCTTTATTTAATGAACAGAACTCGCTTGTTAGAGCCAATGTTTGGCTCGGTAAGCAATCAGAAGTAGATTTAATAGCGAAAAAACCGTTTAAAAAAATTGTTTCACCACTAGAGTTTAATAAAACAAATATCAAAGCTGAGTGGATGGATCCAATAGCAGCCCCAATACGTAAAGGTGATGTAATTGGAAGTGTATATATTTCAATCCCTGGTAAGAAAGCCATTAAAGAGGATCTTATTTCTGCTCAAAATATAAATAAAATGTCGTCTTTGGTAAGAGTTAAATCAATTTTAAAGTTTTTGCTCTACGGAGATATTGTTGATAAATAATGAATATAAAACTAGTATTAAAAAAGGTTTTTTTATTTCTTTTGAAGGAGGCGAGGGTGTTGGAAAAAGTACACAAATAAATTTACTTAAAAAGTTCCTTTCAAAAAAAAAATATAAAGTAACATCTACCAGAGAGCCTGGAGGCACTAAGGAAGGTGAATATATTAGAAAATATTTAGTTTCTGGAGATAAAAATGCTTGGGACAGTTGTTCTGAAGCATTAATATTTAATGCATTGAGAAGAGAACATATAAATAAGTTAATCAACCCCGCAATTCAAAATAGTGAAATAATACTATGCGATAGATATGTAGACTCAACAATTGTGTATCAAGGATTAGTTGGCAAAATTGATGAACAGAAATTGTTTAATTTACACGATACTTATTGTTATGGACTATATCCAGATTTAACATTGTTTTTACATTTAAATCCTATGATTGGATTAGAAAGAACCAACAAAAGAAATAATAAAAATGAAAATAGATTTGAAAAACTAGGTTTAGATTATCACCAAAAAATACTTGATGGATTTAATATTTTGTATAACAAACATCCAAAAAGAATAGTTAAGATTGATGCAAGTGAAAGTAAAGAAATTATATCTAATAATATTAATTATCATGTTTTAGAATTACTTAATATAAATGATTAAAGATCTGGAAAATAAGAGTTTTGTTAGTAATAGAATAAAAAAACAAATTATTTCAACGATTTGTTCGAATACAATTAACTCCTTCATTATTGGTGGGTCAAAAGGTTTAGGTAAAAAAAACTTTATTTTTAAATTATGTAAATTTATGTTGTGTCATTTTGAGCTGAATGATGAAATTAGTTTTGAAATATTTGAGGTTAATCAATTTTGCTTAGATAAAACAAATATTAATAAATCTTATTATTTATTTGAAAATAATTCACATCCAGATTTTTTTTACTTATGTAAAGAAGAAAGCGGAGACGAAAAAAAAATACCAATTGAAAAAGTAAGAAATTTAAAATCTTTTTTCTATAAAACATTTTCAGTTTCAAAAGTTAAGATCGCCATAATTGACACTATTGAAGATCTAAGCTTGAATTCTTTAAACTTACTATTGAAAACAATAGAAGAATTACCACAAAAATCCTATATCTTTATTATCTCCAATAATCCTATTAATATTATTGAAACAATAAAATCTAGATGCGCTTTTTTTTATGTCAATTCATTATCTAAAAAAGAATTTAATGACTTTATTTACAAAAATTATAGAGATAAATCAGATCAGGAGATTTTATTTTTAAAAAACATATCTTTTGGTTCACCAAAAAATGCATCTAAAATTATTAAAAATAATATATATACTTTATATGAATATATCCTTGACGATCTAATTAAATCCAAATCTTATTTAAATTTAAGTGAAATAGTTCTTAGTAAGTTAAATTCAAAAGAAAATAATTTTACGTTAGATGTTTTAAACTTAATTATAAATGATCTTATTATAAAAACAGTTTTTTATAATGAATATAAAAATTTTTTGGGTTCCACCTTAAACAAAGAAAAAGAATTAATTTTAGAAATCTCAAATAACTATAAACCCGATAAACTCCTAGACTTGAATTCACAAATCTACAAAAACATGCATTTAGCTAATTTATTAAATTTAAACAAATCAGATGTTTTAATTGATTCATTTAAAGATTTTTGTGGTATATAGTTTTTTTAAGGTTATTTATATGAGTTCTAATTATTATATCACCACTCCAATTTATTATGTCAATGACTTGCCTCACATTGGTCATGCTTATACAACATTAGCTTGCGATGTAATTGCTAGATTTAAGAGATTAGATGGTTTTAATGTTTTTTTCTTAACTGGCACTGATGAGCACGGGCAAAAAGTTGAATTGGCAGCTAAAAACAAAGGAGTGGCACCTAAAGAGTTTGTAGACGAAGTATCTAAAAATTTTAGAAGTCTTTTAAAATGTATGAATTTCTCTAATGATGATTTTATTAGGACCACTGAAAAAAGACATTTAGATTCTTGTGAAAAAATTTGGAAAAAATTACTAGAAAATGGATCTATATATTTAGATAAATATTCTGGTTGGTATTCAGTAAGAGATGAGGCTTTTTATTCTGAAACAGAAATAGTTGATGGCACAGCTCCTTCAGGTGCGCCGGTTGAATGGGTCGAAGAACCTTCTTATTTTTTTAATTTATCAAAATGGGAAGATAAACTTCTTAAATTTTATGAAGAAAACAAGAATTTTATTTTACCAAATTCTAGAAGAAATGAAGTTATCAGCTTTGTAAAAGGAGGTTTAAAAGATCTTTCAGTTAGTAGGACTAGTTTTTCTTGGGGTGTAAAGGTTCCAAATAACGATGACCATATTATGTATGTATGGCTTGATGCTCTAACAAATTATTTATCAGCCTGTAATTATTCAAGTTCTGAGAATGATGCTCTTTCTAGATTTTGGCCTGCAGATATTCATATGGTTGGCAAAGATATAATAAGATTTCATGCAGTTTATTGGCCTGCTTTTTTAATGGCTGCTGAATTACCATTGCCTAAAAAAATATTTGCACACGGATGGTGGACAAACGAAGGAAATAAAATATCCAAATCTTTAGGTAATGTAATTGATCCATTTGACTTAGTTGATAAATACGGTGTTGATCAAATTAGATATTTTTTGATGAGGGAAGTTCCTTTTGGTAATGATGGTGATTTCTCTAATTCTCAACTTATTAACAGAATTAATAGTGATTTAGCGAATAGTTATGGTAATTTATTTCAAAGAGTTATTTCTATGATATTTAAAAATTGTAACGAAGTTATTCCAATTAAACCAAATGATTTTCAAGATGAAGATTTAAAATTAATTAATTCTATAAGACATTCTATACAAAATTATAGAAGTTTAATGGATGAACAAAAATTTGATCAATTCTTAAAAAATATTTGGTTGGTAATATCAGATGCAAACAAATATGTTGATAATCAAGCTCCATGGTCACTAAAGAAAAATGACTTTCAAAGAATGGAGGTTGTTTTGTACACATTAATAGAAACCATTAGACAAATTTCTATAATGATTCAACCTTTTATCCCAAATACTTCAAAGTCTATTTTAGATCATATTCAAATTCCATTAGTTAAAAGAGACATAAAGTCTATTGAATTATATTTTGATGGGGGAATAAAAATTTCTACACCTAAATCTTTATTTCCACGTGTTTAAGAACTTTTGTTTAAAATGATGACTGATTATTTAATAGATACCCACGCACATTTAGATTTCTCAGAACTGTATGACAGACTTGAAGAGGTTTTAGATAATGCTAAGAATAACAATGTCAAAAGAATTATTTCAATTTCAACAAATTTAAACAAAATAGATAAAATAATAAATTTATCCTATAAATATGAGGAGGTTTTTTTTACTGTTGGAATACACCCAAATGAAGTTTTAAAAGATGAAAATAATTCAAATTATGATTTAGTAAATAACATATCAAAAAAAAATAAATGTGTTGGAATAGGTGAGTGTGGTCTAGATTATCATTATGGAAAAGACAGCATAAAGGAGCAAAAATTGTCTTTTATTACTCAAATTAATGTAGCAAGAGACACAGGTTTACCACTCATCATTCATTCTAGAGATGCTGACGAAGATATGATAGATATATTAACAAGTGAGTTTAAAAATGGACCCTTTCACGCAATTCTTCATTGCTTTAGTTCTGGAAAGAAATTGGCTTTATGTGGGCTCGATTTAGGTTTTTATATTTCGTTTTCTGGAATTGTGACTTTTAATTCTGCTAAAGAAATCCAAAAAATAGCTATGCTTGTTCCAAATGACAAAATTTTGGTTGAAACAGATTCACCTTATTTGTCACCAACGCCCTTGAGAGGTTCAATCAATGAACCTAAAAATTGTTACTTAACAGCTAAATTTTTGTCAGACATTAGAAAATGTAATTTTAATGAGTTTATCAGTCAATTATATATTAACTCCAATAAAATTTTTGATAAGTTGTATTAATGAAAAATAATATTAAAATTACAGTTTTAGGTACTGGTACATCTGTTGGCATTCCTGCTTTAGGAAAATTAGGGTGGGGGAATTGTGATCCATCAAATCCTAAAAATAAAAGGCAAAGATGTTCAGTTTTAATTCAAAATGAAAGCACCACTATTTTAGTTGATGCAGGCCCTGACATTAAAAATCAACTTATTGAACATAATGTAAAAAAGTTAGACGCTGTTTTTATTACTCATCAACATTCAGACCATATATCAGGTTTGGACGAATTAAGACCTTTTTATTTTTATAATAGAGAAAAAATAAAGATCTACACTAATGCAGAAACATCCGAGTTTTTATTAACTAGATTTAATTATTTATTTGAAAAATCAGCATCTTCTCAATCTTATTTTAACCCGCCATTAGAATTAAAGCATATAGAATATTTTGAAGAACTTAATATCAACGATATTATTATCAAATCGATTAAACAAAATCATGGTGTTATAGACACACTTGGTTTCATATTTAATGATAAATTTGGATATTGTACTGATGTTGTTGATTTCCCTGATAATAGTTTCAATAGGTTATATGGTCTTAAAGTTTTAATTATTACTGGACTACGTGAAAGTCCTCATTTAGCTCATGCACATTTTGATTTATCATTTAATTGGATTGCGAAATTAAAACCTGAAATAGCTTATTTAACTCATTTAAGTCCTGAATCAGATCATGACGTTGTTACTAAATTATGTCCACCAAATGTTTATCCAGCTTATGATGGACTTATTATTGATATTTAAATTACATAATATATATTATGCGACAATCCTATAAATAATATATCACTACTCTATATAATAATGATATATAAATAATGTAAGTATAAAAATATATAAATATATATATATATCAATTATTTATAATAATATTATAAAGTATTATCTAATAAATAAAAAAAATTAATCTGATGAACCGATCTTTGCCCAATCAGGTACATATGAATTATAAGTTGCACATCCTGATCCCATTAACATAAAAATTGCTATTAATAAAATACTAAACTTTTTAATCATCTGTTTAACCTTTCTTTATCTTCAAATTTATCTAATATACTAGATAATTAATTCAAATATTTATATAATTTTTTTTTAATTATTTTTGGAGTTTATAATGAGTATAAAACCATACGGTAGTACTTCTGGTAGAATTCATGGTCAACCTGGTTATAAAGTTAGGCCTTCATCAAAAACTGTTGATGCACACTGTCACTTACACGTGCAGGAAGCTGCTGACGTTGTTCAGGGCCTTTTTGATCAGTTTGACGTTCCTGCTTTTAGACATTCCAATCCAATTACAACAAAGCAAAATGTCCAACAAGTTAAAGATAGATTTATGGACTTAACAAATGTTGAAACAAGACTTAAAAAGATGGATTCACAAGGAATTGATACACAAGTACTTATACCTGTCCCTTTTCAACATTATTGTAATATAAAAAGCAATGTGGCTTACAAAGCAATAGAAATTATTAATAATAAACTCTCTGAAACAGCAAATTCAAGAAAAGATAGATTTGTAGCATTAGGGACTCTTCCTATGCAAAACGGAGATCTTGCTGTAAAGGAGATGAATAGATGTATTAATAATCTTGATATAAGAGGATTTCAAATAATTACATTTCAAGATGGAAAAGAATTATCACATCCTTCATATGATGGTATTTGGGAAACTGCTTCTAAGTTAGATGTACCTATTTTTTTACATCCTAATGGCTATCCAGAGGGTGAGAGATTAAAAAATCATTATTTTATTAATATTATAGGAAATCCAATGGATACAACTGTTGCTCTTCATCATTTGATTTTTGATGGAACAATGGAAAAAAATCCTAATTTAAAAATTTTTGTAGCTCATGGTGGCGGTTATCTTCCTGCATACTCTGCTAGAATTGACCATGCTTGGGGAGCAAGGCCTGACTGCAGCGGTTATAACTTAAAGTACAAACCTTCTGATTATTTAAGAAGAATGTATTTTGACACAGTTGTTTTTTCATTTGATCAACTGAAATATCTTATTAATCAATATGGAGCTGATCACATTGTTATGGGAACCGACTATCCATACGATATGGCCGAAGATGATCCGATTGAACATGTTATTGGCACAGAAGGCTTGAGTGACAATGATTATTCCCTTATTACAGGAGGAAATGCCTGTAAGTTGTTCAAAATAGTGTAAATTTTTATTTTAGAATTTTTATTAATGATAAGTAGGCATAATTTTTTTTGCAAATAACCTTAAATGATCTATTCCACCACCAGCGTCAACTAAAAGCAAATACCCTACTCCATTATCTCTTAACTTTTTCAAGCGTTCATGTATTTCTTCTTCGGTTCCAATTAATGCTCCATTTAAAGCTTCATCAGGCCCCTTGAATGACATTATACTTGATTGGTTTTTACCATCAGGTCTTTCTGACAATTGATCAACCTTTGATCTAGCCATAATTCTTTTTTCTATGACTTCCATTTTTTCTTTTTGATCTTTAGCTATATATAAAGCCCTAGCTAGGGCTATTCTATTATGTGTGTCGTCATTTAATTTATTTTTATTCAATTCAGATTTATATACTTGAACTCTTTTTATGACTTCGTCTAAAGGTGAAAATTGATCAAGTAATAAATTTGCATTTTTTTTTGCAACATTTTTTATAGCTTCATGATTACCAGCAGCCATCCAAAGGGTTGGGTAAGGCGATTGATGACATGAAGGTTCAACAATAATATCATCAAATGACCAGAATTTTCCTGTATAGCTCCATTTTTTTTTGTTTTCCCAAGATTTAACCATTATATCCACAGATTCGTTAAACCTTTCATTAGCTTCATTCATATTTATTTTAAAGCCTTTAAATTCATTGTATCTATACCCTTTTCCTACTCCCAATTGAATTCGTCCATTAGATAATAAATCTATTGTTGCTACTTGTTCAGCTAATAAAACTGGATTATGCCACGGTAAAGTGAGAACAGCTGTGCCTAGTTTAATTTTAGAAGTTTTAGCAGCTAGGTAAGTTAATAAATTTAAAGACGCAGATACTTGACCCAAGCCTGTAAAATGATGCTCTACAGTAAATGTACTTTCAAAACCTAATCTTTCTGCTTCTACATTATAATCTATCCATTCATTATAACTAAGGGAACTGTCTATATCATTGTTAATTCTATTAAGCTTAGCGCTACCAAATAATCCGAATTTCACCATACACCTCATACAAGAATTTTATTTTAAACTTAATTGATAAAAACTAAAATCAAATTATCTGATGATATCTATGTTTTTTTATAATTTAATATTTTATAATAATTAACTTATTAATAAAATGTTAACTATTGAGGAGGGTCTTTTGGAACTCAAACCATATGGTGCAACAGCTGCAAGAGAGCATTTTGAAAGAAAAGAAAGATATAATTCTAATATTACTATAGACGCTCATTGTCACTTGCATGTTCAAGAGGCAGCAGATTTAATTGAAAATTTATTTGATCCAAATTTTGTTCCAGCTTTTAGATATACTAACGAAAAATCATCCATACAAAATAAACAACAAGGTAAAGATAGATTAATTAATTTAACAAATATTGATCATAGACTTAAAGATATGGACAGACAGGGCATTGATATGCAAATTTTAATACCAGTTCCCTTTCAAGCATATTATTCAGTTAGAAATAAATGTGGTCATAAATCTATAGAAATTATTAACAATACTCTTTCAAAGGTGGCGACTGACAGGCCAGATAGATTTTTATCTTTAGGCCATCTTCCATTACAGGACACCGAAGCTGCAGTTAAAGAAATGGAAAGAGGTGTTAAAGAGCTAAATTTAAAAGGGTTTCAGGTTTTAGGAACTGTTGATGGACATGAGTTATCTGACCCGTCATTAGATCCAGTCTGGGAGACTGCTCAAAAATTAGATACACTTATTTTCATTCATCCAAATGGATATCCTCAAGGTGATCGTTTAAAAAATCATTATTTCAACAATGTAATTGGTAATCCTTTAGATACAACTGTTGCTCTACATCATCTTATTTTTGATGGAACTTTAGAAAAATTTCCACACCTTAAAATTTTAGCCTCGCATGGAGGTGGCTACTTACCTTCTTATGCAGGAAGAATAGATCACGCATGGGGTGCCAGACCTGATTGTAGAGGAAACAACCTAAAGTATCCCCCTTCTTATTATTTAAAGAAAATGCATTTTGATACAATTGTATTTACTTATGAACAGCTAAAATATTTGGTAGATGTGTTTGGTTCAGATAAGATTATTATGGGAACTGATTATCCCTACGATATGGCAGAAGATGATCCTGTTGGCCATGTTTTAGGGACTCCTGGCCTAAATACAGATGATATAAAAAAAATTACAGGTATAAATGCGGCTAAATTATTAGGTATCAATTAACTTTTAGTTAATGCGGGGGATAATTATGATCAATCAAATTAATGTAGGTATTATAGGAACTGGATGGTGTGGTGGTATTAGAGCTAATGCCTGCGCTGATAATCCGCTTGTAGATAAATTATATATAGCTGAAACAAACTCTAATCGATTAAAAGAATTAAAAAATTCTCTCAATATAGAAATGGGTACGGAAAATTGGCAAGAATTAGTAAATAATAAAAATATTGATACTATTATTATATCTGCAACTCCAGAGACCACACACTATCCTATGGCACTTGCTGCTCTTAAAGCGGGGAAAAACGTTTTTTTAGAAAAACCTATAGCTACAACATTAAAAGAAGCTGAAGAATTAATAAATGTATCAATTAAAAATAAAGTAAAATTTACAATTGGTTATTCGCAAAGATTTAATGCCAAATATGCATATGTAAATAAAACATTAAAAGAAAATTTGATAGGTGAACCAGTCACTTGCCTTGTAAGCAGACATATTACTCGTGAACTTGGTGAAAAAATTTCTGGTAGAACCGCTCTATCCCCTGCTGCTATGGAAGCAACACACGATTTAGATTTTTTATTATGGTGTTTACAACCTAGAAAGCCAGTGAAAGTTTATAGTCAAACTTCGGGTAAACTTTTTTCTAAAAATAGTAATACTCCTGATCATCAATGGATTATGGTTACATTAGATGATGGGATGACTATAACAATTGGTGCTGGATGGATCCTTCCTTTAGGCTATCCAAATTTTTCTAATACTTGGATAGAAGTAATTGGTACTGATGGATCTTTATTTATTGATGATACACATAAGGATGTACAGCTTAGTACGGTTAAAGATGGTATTAGATATCCTATGTCCTCTATGCCAGGTGAACCTGTAAACCATACACATGCTGGTCCCATGCATGAAGAAACAATGCATTTTATAAATGCAGTTGCATTAAATAAGCCCGTATTA
>QCHB01000008.1 GCA_003278095.1 SAR116 cluster bacterium AG-390-L20
CAACTTTAGGCTGTTTGTAGCCTTTGTTCTTTTATTGGTATATGTATTAATGTAGAAAAAACAGAAACTCCAATTCCAATCCACCACACAAGAGTATAATCCCCTGTAGCGTCATAAAGCCTCCCACCCATCCAAACACCGAGAAAACTGCCTATTTGATGAGAAAAAAATACAAGTCCATAGAGTGTTCCCATATAGCGTAATCCATAAATATGTGCGATCAAACCACTAGTTAATGGAACTGTAGCCAACCACAGTGATCCCATAAAAAGTGAGAATAATATTACTGTTACAGGTGTAATTGGAAGTAATATAAAAATTAAACCAATTAATGCTCGTAGAGCGTATACGCCTGCTAATAAATACTTTTTTGGAAATTTCTGACCTAGCCAGCCAGCATATATGGTTCCAAAAATATTGCTGAATGCTATCAAACCTATAGCCAACGCGCCTAAACTCGATGTTGTTGACACGCCTATAAAATGTAATGCACTAGAAGGAGTTATTGCACTACACATTTCAGTAACCATTGCAGGAAAATGCGCTGTTAAAAAAGCTAGTTGATATCCACATGCAAAAAATCCAAAAAATATCATTGAGAAAGTTGGATCTTTAAATGCATTACTTAATACTTTTGTTAGACTTATCTCTACTTCTTTTTTTGTTACCATAGGTGCGTCTTTAAGGAAGGGAACCACCAACATCACTAAAATTATAGTTAACGCAAAAATAATAAAAACTTGTTGCCAACTATAGAAGTTAAGAAGAGCTTGTGCAATTGGAGCTCCAAACATTTGACCAAAAGACCCAGCTGCGGTTACTATTCCTAGAGCCATTGATCTATTTTTTTCACTTGATGCTCTTCCTACTACTGCCAGTATCATACCAAGGCCAGTACCAGCTATACCAAAGCCAATAATAAGTTCCAAAAATTGATGAGCTAATGGATTTTGTGCATATGTAGAAAGAACTAGACCAATGACGTAACAAAATGCACCAGCTACAATCATTTTTTTATCGCCAAATTTTTCGCCTAATGCACCAAATATTGGAGCACCAATTCCCCATCCAAGATTTTGAATGGCTATAGCCAAAGAAAATTCAACTCTTAACCACTGAAATTCATTTTCTATTGGGATTTGAAATACACCAAAACTACCTCTGATTCCAAAAGTGATTATAATAATCAGTGAACCCGCTAATAAAACAGGTGTGATCATAGAAGACTTATAATTATTCATAAGCTAACCTGTGCAGTATTTTGTTTAAAGTGTCAAACCTTTGTTTTTCAGCATTTCAATAGACTTATTCCATAATTGATCAGCTGAACTTTTATTTTCTGCATATTGAGAGGGTTGTTTAATTTTGCTTTTATAATAATATTTACCTGTTATATCCTTTACATCCTCACTATTGGCCAAATGAATAATTGTTTTTGCTCCTTCTTCAACTGTTATAGCAAAAAAATTCATCAAAAGTTTAATTGCTAAACTAACAAAACCCTTATTATTTTTACCAAATTCAGTTTTGACAAACCCTGGATGAAGGCAATTAACCGTAATATTATTTTTAGAGGTTAAGTCACTTAATTTTTTTGTAAAAAGAATATTGCAGAGTTTTGATTTTTTATAACATTTCCAACCGTTATAGTTTTTCGACATTTCAAGATCATTGAAGTCTATGTCTATTCCTCTATGAGCTCCGCTTGCAACATTGATTATTCTACCACCATTTTTTATAACTTTATATTTTAATAATAAGTTAGTCAGAGCAAAATATGATAAATGATTAAGAGCAAAAGTTTTTTCTATTTGGTCTATACTTTTATTTCTTGAGTAAAATAGTGCGCCTGCATTATTAATTAAAATATCAATTTTTTCTTTGATTAAATCTTTTGCTAGTAATCCAATTTCGTTAATGGATGAGAGGTCAGCTTTTATAAATCTAAGATTTTTATTTTCAGTTTCGTAGATTAATCTTTCAACAGCTTGCTGACCTTTTTTATTATTACTACCTATTAATATAATTTTATTTTTACTTTCATGAGCCAAGATATAAGCTGTTCTATAGCCAAGACCACTAGTACCACCTGTAATTAGAATATTCAAAAGTCTAATCCTTATATATTTCGTTTTTTAGTAAAAGAAAATTTTGTAAATGATTTTCGTTATTTAATATATTCGAAATAACAGCTACTCCAGACACTCCTAAATCAAATAATTTACCAACTTTAGAAGTTTCGATACCCCCTATGGCAACTACTGGGATATTAGTCTTCAAAATTATATCCTTTAGACCATTTTCTCCTAGTGGTTTAGATGCATCATTTTTAGAGTTTGTTTTGTATATAGGTCCTACACCAATATATTTTACACAATCTGGAATATCATTTATTTGATGTTCATTTGTAATTGATAATCCTATTTCAATTTTATGATCAATAATACTTTTAGCTTTATCTGGGTGCATATCTGATTGTCCGAGGTGGAGAATATCAATTAAATCGCCGACTTTAGATGCAACATTTACATTATCGTTAATACAAAGCTTTGTATTCGTATCATTTAAAGCGTATTTAAGCTTTTTCAATAATGTAATAATTTTATTATCATCTAGATTTTTAGCTCTTAATTGAAAAACATTAAGTCCATTCGTGGCTAGTTCTTTAACTATTCTGACTAAGGACTGTTCTTTATTTTCATTACCTATTTGATGGTTTGATAAAATATTTTCAGGTCCTGCAACAAAATAGGTACTATAATCAGACATTTTTAATATTAGCGTTCTCTGAAACTTGACTTGCTGATAAAATAGCCAAATTATCTAATAAATGCATTCGCAAACTACCTGGTCCTTTTGCAACTTTAGCAGCCATTTCACCTGCTAGTCCATAAATCGAAATAATAGAAGCTGTTGAAAGAAGTTTATCTTCGCCAACTGCAATGGCTGCTCCTATCAAACATGAAAGAGCACATCCAGTAGCAGTCACTTTAGTCATTATTTCATGACCACCTGTTATAGCATATGTTGTTTTACCATCTGTAACATAATCAGTTTTACCGGTTACAGCCACTATAATGTTATTTTCATTTGCAATGGATTTTGCTGCGTCAAGAGCTTCATTAGATGAAGAGGTTGAATCAACTCCTTTTCCTCCTCCAGCTATACCAGAAACAGCCATTATTTCCGAACCATTTCCTCTTAAAACAGTTGGTTTAAATTTCATTAATTCTTCTACATTTTTGTTTCTGAAACTGCTTGCTCCCGCACCTACAGGATCTAGAACCCAGGGAATACTATTTTTATTCGCCAAACTTGATGCCTCTAGCGCACATTCCTGCCAATACGGATCAAAGGTACCAATATTAATTGTCAATGCGCCATTAATTGCTTTACAAATTTGACTAAAATCATTTGCTTCTTCTTTTGCATGAGCCATAGCTGGTGATGCTCCAATGGCTAATAAAGCATTTGCAGCTATATCCATAGAAACAAAATTTGAAAAATTCCATATTAATGGAGCTTTTTTTCTAATATCTTCAAGTAAATTAGCTGTTTTAATAGATATTTCTTTATTCATTATTTATCCTTTGGTTGAAAGATTTTTTTATAACTCATTTAATTTTATGAAATGCCAAATACTTTTCTAGAAACCTAAAATTGTATTTTTAAGATATTAATTACTTAGATTTTCGGAATTCTTTTTATGCTTCTCCCTCCGCTGGTTTTAATCAGATCAGGTTATAAGGGTTTAATTCTCAGCAAGATAATCTTGCTCCCCTGGCATATACATATTAACATTACTTATCAAATTTTGCTAATATATTATTGAAATAGATAATAATAGTTAAATAAAAAAAATTAAGTGTTTTTATTAAGTCGGTACTAATATGGAAAGAAAATTACTAGCTATAGTTGCTGCTGATATGGTTGGCTTTTCTCGATTAGTAGAGAATAATGAAATTGAAATTTTAAAACGTCAAAAGAAACACTTCATAGAAATAATTAAACCGACTGTTGACAAATATACAGGTAGAATCATCAAAACAACTGGTGACGGTTTTTTAGCGACATTTGAAAGCTCAATGAGCGCTGTTGAAAGTAGTTTAATAATACAAAGTAAAATTAACGAATTAGAAAGTATGTTTAATAATGACGAAAGGATATGGTATAGATTTGGAATTAACATAGGAGATGTTGTAATTGATGAAGACGATATTTTTGGCAACAGTGTAAATATTGCTAGTAGGTTGGAGTCAATTGCAGATCCAGGTGGAATATCGATAACACATGATATTTTTAAAAATATAAAAAATTTAGAAATAGATGAAATTGAGTACATAGGTGATCAGTACTTAAAAAATATTAGCCAAAAAATAGAAGTTTATAAAATTTTAGTTAATGGCAATAAAAAAAATCTCTCTTCTAACTCAGATATCTTAACAGAGAGTGATCAAGAAATTAGATATTGTAGTTCGAAAGATAATACAATTATCGCCTATGCCAAAGTTGGCAATGGTCCTCCTTTGTTAAAAGCGCCTAATTTTATGAGTAGCCTTGAACATGATTGGCGAAGTCCAATTTGGAAACATATGTATAGATTTTTAGCAGAAAAACATACTTTAGTAAGGTTTGATCAAAGGGGGAATGGTTCTTCCGAACTAGATCCATCAGAAATATCTTTCGATAGCTTTGTTGATGATATGGAAGCAGTAGTTAATAATGCTAAAATTGAAAAGTTTCCCATTTTAGGTGTTTCGCAAGGATGTGCTGTCTCTATAGCTTACGCTATTAAAAATCCAGATAAAGTTTCACATCTAATTTTGTTTGGAGGTTTCGCTAGGGGTAAAGGGCAAAGAAATGACCCTGAATATGATTCAAAAAGCAAAATGGAACAGACAATGATTTTAAGTGGTTGGGAAGATGAAAATCCTGCTTTTAGACAATTTTTTACTACATCTATGATTCCGGAAGGTTCTAAAGAACAAATGGATTCATTCAATAAAATAATGAAAATTACAACATCTGCAAAAAATGCAGCAAAAATTTCAAATGCAAATGATCAAATAAATGTAACTGAAATATTATCTAAATTAAAAATTCCTACTATTATCTTTCATTGTACTGATGATGCAAGGGTTCCAATTTCAGAAGGTAAATTTCTTGCGGCTAATATTGAAAACAGTAAATTTGTTCCTATCAAAAGTAAAAATCATATTTTATTAGAAACAGAAGAAGGCTGGAACTTATTTAAAGAGGAAATGCGTAACTTTCTTGAGAAATAGGTTTTTTTTTTGATAAAACTAAAATCTCTCGAGTAAGAAAAAAGAAAGGAAGATCAATGGATTTTAATTTATCAGAAGAACAAATGATCTTTCAAAATTCAGTAAGAAGTCTTGCAGAAAGACATTTAAGCAAAGATAGCCTTCAAAGAGCTCATGATCCTTTGTTTCCGAAAGATGTAGCAAAACTATTTGCAAAAAATGGTTTGATGGGAATAACACTTCCTGAGAAAGATGGGGGTCAGGGAGGTAAATTAATGGATGCAGTTCTCGCTATTGAACAAGTGGCATTAGTCTGTCCAAGAAGTGCAGATGTAATTCAGTCAGGAAGTTTTGGCCCTCTTAGGACTTTCGCAGAGTACGCAACAGAATTTCAAAAAGAAAAATATCTAAGCCAATTATTAAATGGAGAAATAGTTATTGGTTTAGGAATGACTGAGCCAAATGCTGGATCAGCTGTAACCGATCTAACAACAAAAGCTGTCGAGGATGGAGATGGATTTAGAGTTTCGGGAAGCAAAGTTTTTACTAGTAATTCACCGGATGCTGATATTTTCTTAATATATGTAAGATATCATGAAGGTGTAAATGGAATAGGATCCGTGCTTATGGATACTTCAATGGAAGGTTTTTCAAAAGGCAAATCTTCAAAATATACAAATGGAGAAGAATGGTGTGCTCTTTACTTTGATAATGTTTATGTTCCTAAAGAAAATGTACTATTGGGACCTGGCGGGTTTAAAAAACAGATTGCGGGCTTTAATGCTGAGAGAATAGGAAATACAGCAAGATCATTAGCTGTAGGTGAGTTTGCCTATAATGTCGCTAGAGAATACGCTCTTACAAGAGAACAATTTGGAAGAAAAATATGCGAATTCCAAGGTATTCAATGGAAGTTTTCAGATATGAAAATTAAAATAGAAGCTGGAAGATTATTGTTATATAGAGCTGCAATTAATGCTGACACGGGCTTTCCATCATCTAAAGAAACATCAATTGCAAAAGCATTTTGTAATAAAGCAGGATTTGATATTTGTAATGAAGCAATGCAAGTAATGGGAGGAACTGGTTATTCACAAGAGTCGCTTGTTGAATATTGTTTTAGAAAATCTAGAGGATGGCAAATTGCGGGGGGATCAACTGAAATGATGAAGAATAGAATAGCTGAGGATATATTTGAACGTAGATTTTCTCAAAGACCAAATAAATAAATTTAATAATGATGAATACTCATTTAACTCAACCTTTTTTGAAACCTAAATCTATTGCCATAATAGGAGCATCTGCAGATACAAAAAAAACTGGATCCAGAATACAAAGGTTTTTAGTTGCTCACGGTTACAAGGGTAAAATATTTCCAGTTAATCCAAATAGAGATAATATTTTTGGCTTAAAATGTTATTCAAATTTAAAGAAAATTGAAGAAAAAGTTGATCATATTTTTATTGCAGTTGATGGAGATAAAATCATTGCTTCGATTAATGATGCTATTTCAATAGGAGTGAAATGTGCAACGATTTTATCTGGAGGTTTTAGCGAAGTTGGTTTGCAAGGAGCAAACCTAGAAAATAAAATTTTAGATATTGCCCAAAAAGGAAATTTAAGAATTTTAGGTCCAAATAGTATTGGGATAATAAATATTTCAGATGCAGTCATTTTAAGTGCTAATGCTATGCTCGAATTACCGAAACTTAAAAAGGGTGGTTTAGGGGTAATATCCCAGAGTGGTAGTTTAATAGGCGCACTTTTAGCTCATGGTTCCTCTCGTGGTATTGGTTTTTCTAAATTAATTTCAGTTGGTAATGAAGCTGATCTGTCTGTTGGTGAAATTGGTAAAATGTTAGTTGATGACGTCAATACTGATACGATAATTTTATTTTTAGAAACTTTGCGTAACTGTAACGAAATTGCTGAAATGGCACGTCTAGCTTATTCTTCGGGAAAAGCAGTTATAACTTACAAACTAGGTAAATCTGACTTAGGTAAAGAGCTTGCAAAATCTCATACTGGTGCAATTGCTGGTTCTGATGAAGCTTTTAATGCATTTATTAAATTTAATGGCATAGCTAGAGTTCATATGTTTGAAACATTAATAGAAGTGCCAAATTTATTTAAAAATAAAGTAATTGCGAAAGGCAAAAGAGTTGGGATTGCGACAACTACGGGTGGGGGTGGTGCCATGGTAGTAGAAAGTTTGTCAGACGCAAATATTGAGGTAATTGACCCAGGTCCCTCAATATCAAAAGTAATGAAAAAAAATAATATTCCTTATGATAATAATAAGTTAGTTGACTTGACAATTGTAGGGACCAAAGCTGAGGTTGTTAATGACGTTATCCAAGAATTCATGAATAACGATAATTGTGATTTAGTAATTATGGTAGTTGGATCATCTGCCAAGTTTAGACCAGATCAAGCTATTGATCCTTTATTAAAATGGGTAAATAATTCAAAGCCTCTTGCTGTGTATGTTGCACCAGATGCCCCAAAGGCTTTAGAACTATTAAATAAAAATGGCATAACAAGTTTCAGGACTCCAGAATCCTGTGCAGAAGGTATTAAAGCTTATTTGGACTATAAAGCGCCTGAAATTATCAATCACAATATTGATGATTTAAAATTTAAGAATATAAAAAATATTTTAAAAAGTTCAAACAATAAAAACTTAACTGAGTTTGAAGCTCTTAAAGTTTTTGATTTTATGGGTATTAATACAGTCAATTCTCATGTTGTTTCCAACTTAACAAAAGCTAGACAATTGAGTAAGAAAATTGGATTTCCTCTAGTTATGAAAATTCTATCTAGTGAAATTCAACATAAAACAGATACAGGTGGAGTAGAACTGAATATAACTTCAGAAGAAGATTTAAAATCTAGATATGACAAATTATTTAAAGTTTTTCAAAATCTGAAAATACAAGCTGATAAAAGACATTTCATTATTCAAAAAATGGAAACAGGGTTAGCGGAGCTTATTTTAGGTTACCGAGTTGATGAAGTGGTTGGACCAATTGTAGTTATTGGATCTGGTGGGGTTTTATCAGAAGTTTACGATGATAAATCAGTAAGAATAGCACCTGTAAATTTTAAAGAAGCAAAAATGATGATAAGTGAGGTAAAAAGTTCTATTATCTTTGGAGGTTTCAGGGGATTACCAAAAATTAACATTGATGTTTTAGCTAGAGCAATAGTCAATATTTCACAATTGGCTTTTGTAAAAGAAGTCAAAGAAGCTGAGATAAACCCAGTCATAATAAAAAAAGAAGGTATTGTTGCAGTTGACGGGCTGATAAATTTAAGTTGATATTTTTTCGGACAATTTTTAAAAACAAACAAAATATATATTTACTTGTTAAATAATTATTTTATCATAATTTTATGATTATGAGTCTCAAATGATAATCAACCACGGTGTTAGAGGATCTATTCCAAACCCAAGTAAAAATACAATAGGTTTTGGTGGCAACACCCCATGTGTTGAAGTTAAAACTTCAAAATATCAATTAATTTTTGACTGTGGATCTGGTTTTTCAAAAGTTGATTTTTCTAATGATCTTCAGACTATTTTATTTATTTCTCATTTTCATCATGATCATATTCAAGGACTAGCTTTTAATAGTTATAATTCTGACGAAAATAAAAAAATTATTCTAACATCAGCTCATTCTAATTCAAAAGACACTTATAATAACCTAACTAATTATTTTAAGAATCCATATTTTCCTGTCGATTTTATTGAAATTATTGGCAAATTTGAATTCATAGAATTTGAAAAAGTTGTAAATGATTTTCAAGATTTAGCTATTAATTCAATAAATCTAAACCACCCAGGAAATTGTTCAGGATATAGTATTACTAGTGAAGAAAAGAAATTTTGTTATCTATTAGATAATGAATATGAGAGTAATCAGAAAAAGGAATTAATAGAATTTTGTAACTTTTCCGAGACAATTATTTGGGATGGAATGTTTTTAGACAAAGAATTACCAGATAAAAAAGGATGGGGGCATTCTAGTGTAGAACAAGGAATTAACTTAGCTAATGAACTTGAATTTAAAAATTTTTTAATTTCTCATCATTCTCCCACAAGAGAAGATAGTGAAATCAAACAAATTCAAAATAATTTATCGAACATAAAGATAAAATTTGCATCTGAAAATGAGGTTATAGATTTTTAATGGAAAAAATTAAATTTAATCAACATCAAAGTGTTTTCAAAGTTGGAGAATTGCCTGACAAGATGTACTTGCTTGTAAAAGGTTCAGTAGGGATTTTTTTACCAACCAACCGAAGCAACGATCCCAATTTTATTATTCAAGAGAATGAACTCTTTGGTGAGATGGGCGTTATTGAAAATGAATTAAGAATGGCGACTGCCAGATGTTTAGTAGACAGTGAAATCATATCCATAACAAAAGAAGAATTTAATAAGCGTGTTAACAATTCAGATGTATTTGTTAAAGGTTCACTTAAAGCCTTATCTTACAGATTAAGATCTGTAGAAAAGAAGATGTAAAGAATATATTTTAAAGGAGTAACGAATGAATATAAACATCAAATTAGCTGAAAGCTTAATTGATGCTTTTGATAATGAAGAAACAGCAATCGTTTTATGGGATAAAAACGATAATGTAATGTATCGAAATAAAAAAACTTCTGAAAGGTGGATTAAATTTAATTTAGATTTTGAAATAGGCCAAAACTTTTTTGACAGAATACAAATGGTTGAAGATGCAAAGCTTATGAAACGCGAAGAATTAGTTCATAGAAGTAATAATTACAAATTAGCAAAGTCTTCAGGTAAGCCTCAGGAATATGTTATTAAAGGCCCTACTGGAAGATGGGTTCAAATAAAAGATACCCCTACATCTGAAGGTAACATTCTTACTTTAATGACAAATGTTACTCAAATTGTTGAACAAGATATTGAAAGGCAAAAGCTTTCAGTAGCTATTGAAAATTTTCCAGGAGGAGTAATGTTCTGGGATGAAGAAGATAAATTAATAGTTTCAAACAAACGTAATACAGAAATAATGAAAAGATCTGGGATTAATTTCAAATTAGAAAAAGGTGTTTCATACGAAAATATGTTGAGGGCGCAAGTTGAGAGTGATTTATACATAATCCCCGACAATATTGACAATGAAAAATATATTAAAAGACGTTTAAATGAGAGATCAAAATTAACTTCAAACACAAGAGAAATAAATCTCTCTGACGGTTCTTTCATATTAGCAAATGAAACTAAATTTGAAGATGGATCTTTACTAAGTGTTTACACTGACATTACAGAACTGAAAAAACAAGAGATGGAACATAAACAATTAGCTGATGCTATTGAAATTATTCCTAATAATATGATGCTTTGGGATAATCACAATAAACTAATTATGGCTAATGCAAAAGCAAGAGATGATAATGCTTCGCGAGGTTTTAAGCTTGTTAAAGGAGCATCCAGATTAGAAATGGTCCAAAATGCTCTTAACAAGGGATATATGACAGCTCCAAATGGAATGTCAAATAAAGATTTTCTTAAAATTAGAAAAAAACAATTTGAAAATTTGAAAAGCCAAGAGGCTTATGAAGTTATAATGAATGACAAATTTTATCTCTTATCTTCCTCCAGACTTCCCGATGGTTCAACTCTCCAATTTGCAACTGATATAAACGATACAAAGAAGCAAGAAAAGGAACTTTTGAGATTAAAAGATGGAATAGAAACGCTTCCCAATGGTCTAATGTTTTGGGATGAAGACGATAATTTAATAGCATTTAATGATAGTTCGCAAAAACTGACAAAGCATTATGGTTTTGAACTTAAAATAGGTAAAAATTTTAGCGAATTAAGAAAACATATGTTATTTAATCATCAGAAGCCTCCAAAAGGTATAAGCATTAAAGAGCATTATAAAAATAGAGAAAAGGCATGGAAAAATCTTAAAGGTCAAAATGTAAGGGAATCAAACTTTACTAATCACACGCTTCATTTTACAGATACGAGGCTAAAAGATGGCAGCACAATTTGCTTATGGACAGACATTACAGACATTAAAAAACAAGAAAATGAACTGTTAAGATTAAAGGATGGTATAGAGATACTTCCAAATGGACTGTTCTTATGGGATGAAAATAACAAACTGATAGCAACCAATAAGTCAGCTGTTGATCACTTAAAAGGATTTGGGTTTGATTTAAAATTAGGTGTTGATAGATTTGACCATGTTAGTCACCTGGTTGATCATAATTTTACTATATTACAAAGTGGCTTAGATAAAAAAACACACATAAAACGTATGAAAGAAAGTTGGAGTAATTTTTCTGGGCAAAGGACCAGAGAAACAAAGTTTTCTAATGGACTTTACTTTCTTTTTACGGATACAAGGCTTGAAGATGGAAGTACAATCTCATTATGGTCAGACATTACTGCAGTTAAAAATGTAGAAGAAAGTCAAAAGCAACTAATTGACGCTATTGATGTCATGCCAAATAGCATATCTTTGTGGGATAAAGATAATAAATTAATAATGGCTAATAAAACTTCCATTAATGATATGAGCAAACTTAATTTTGACTTAAAACCTGGCACATCACGAATATCAATGGTCAAAAATGGAGTTCAACTTGGATTGTTTCCAATACCAAAGGGAATGACGAGGAAAAAATTTTATGAATCAAAGCAAAATGAATATGAATCTTTAAAAAATGAACAAAGAGACGAAATTGAACTTAATAATGGAAATACAGTTTTAAACATTTCAAAAAGATTGCCAGATGGTGGCACATTACAAAATGCAATTAATATTACAGAAATAAAAAAAGGTGAAAAATCTCTTAAAATTCTTAGTAATGCAATTGAGATAATTCCAAATATGCTCATGTTATGGGATAGCGATAATAAATTAATTATGGCTAATCGAAGAGCTCGTGATATTCAAAAAGAAATGGGATTCGAATTAAAACCAGGTTCTGATAGATTTGAAATGCTTGAAGCAGGATTTAAGTCTGGATCTCTCGAAGGAAGTGAAGGGTTAAGTGCTGCAGCATGGGTAAAGAAAAGAAAGGAAGGTATAAAGGCGCTGAAAGGTAGGGAAATAGTAGAAGCAAAAATAAATGTTAAGGGTATTAAATACGATATTCTTGGTTCTTTTACTCGTTTGAATGATGGAGGAACATTACAAATTTGGACTGATATTTCTGATATAAGAAAAAAAGAAAGGGAAGTTGAAGAAAGTCAAAAAAAGGTAAGAGAAGCAGAAGAAAAAATTTCAAATGCAATAAATAGTATGCCACATGGAATTACAATGTGGGATGACAATATGAATTTAGTAATGTTCAATGATTATGCAAATGAAGTTTGGAGTAAAGGTAAAGTCAAAATGAATATTGGTACCTCTTATTCTGAGTATATGAAACAATCTAAGAAACATAAATTTTTAACATTTAATAAAAGGTCAGATGAAGATGATTATTATAAAAATGCAGTAGAAAAACGAAAAAAATTTAAAGGAGTATTCACAACAGAAACACCACCTTTTTATGATGGATCAATTTGGCAGTCTACGTCAACTCGTTTGCCAGATGGTGGAGTGTTTTCAATTCTATCTAACATTACTGAAATTAAACAAAGAGAAGCATCTCTCAAACAATTAAGTGATGCTATTGAAGTAACACCTAATGCTATTTTGTTATGGGATAAAAATCATAAATTAGTAATGGGTAACAAGATAGCAAAAAAAATTCAAAAAAAATGGGGATTTGATCTTAAAGAGGGTGTTGATAGGAATAAAATGCTTGAACATGTTGAAAAAGTAGGCCTATTAAAAATTCCCGAAGGAATGACTAGTAAAGAGTATTACAGAGGACGCATAAACTTATCTAAATCAGAAAATAACAATGTTTTTGAACAGTCCTTTACTGACAATACCTCTTGGATAGTAAGTGAAACAAAATTAGCTGATGGAGGACAATTATTAGTTTATTCTGACATAACTGAGTTGAAAGAAAAAGAAAAGCAAGTAAAGGCGGCTCAAGACCAAGTAAGAGAGACAGAAAAAAGAATGACTGATGCATTAAATAGTATGCCTCACGGAATTTCTTTGTGGAACAAAGATGATACTTTGGCGATGAGAAATACCTTAGCTTTTGATATACATAAAGGCGCTGGTATAGATACATATCAACCGGGTATATCTTACAAAGAACAAATTAAATCTTGGGAAGAATTTGATTTTTTTGATTTTGATAATAAAGAACAAAAAAGTAATTTTTTTAAATCTGTAAAAGATAGCAGAAAAAATTTAAAAGGATCAATGACAGTAGAAACACCAAGATTTTATAATGGAACTTATTGGCAGGCCACTTATCGAAGGCTTGATGATGGTGGAGTGTTTACAATATTTTCAGATATTACTGAGCTGAAAAAACGTGAGGAAGAGTTAAATAAAACTATTACAGAATTAGATTTAGCAAGAGAGAAAGCTAATGCGGCTAATCAGACTAAGAGCCAGTTTTTAGCAAATATGAGTCACGAGCTAAGGACACCATTAAATGCCATAATTGGTTTAACAGAAATGTTAAAAGAAGATGCTGCTGATGATGGCCTAGAAGATTTTGAAGAACCATTAGATAGAGTTTTTAATGCTGGTAAGCATCTTTTAACTCTTATTAATGACGTTTTAGATTTATCAAAAATTGAAGCTGGGAGAGTTGAATTATTCAATGAAACATTCGAATTAAATCAAATATTAGATGATGTTATGAAAACGTCATCACCACTCGCTCAAAAAAATGATAACGAATTAGTAATAAAATATAAAACAGGCATAGATTTTGTTACTGCCGACCAAACTAGAGTAAAACAAGTGGTTTTAAACTTAATTTCTAACGCTTGTAAATTTACAGAAAAAGGAAAAATAACAGTTGGAGTTAATAAAATTATGCAATCTGGTGGTGATTTAATTTCAATTGACGTCAGTGATACAGGAATTGGTATGTCTGAAGAGCAAATGGCCAGATTATTTAACTCATTTGTTCAGGCTGATAGTTCAACCACAAGAAAATATGGTGGTACTGGATTAGGGCTTACAATTTCAAAACAATTAGCAATCTTGATGGGTGGAGATGTTGTTGTTAATAGCGAATTAGGAAAAGGTACTACATTTACTGCTACTTTTCTTGCTGACTTTATTGGAGCATCCGAATCTGTTAAAAACCTAAATCAACAAACAGGCTCACTGATAGAGAATGTTGTCTCAATAGAAAATAGTTCGGGAAAGACTGTTTTAATTATAGATGATGATCCCACAGTAAGTGAATTAATGAAAAGACAATTGCTTAAAGAAGGCTACAAAGTGATAATTGCACCAAATGGGAAAGAGGGTATTCGTTTAGCAAGAGATCTTAATCCAGATGTAATAACACTCGATATTCTCATGCCAGAGATGGATGGCTGGTCAGTCTTAAGAACTTTAAAGGCAGATCCTAAAGTATCAAACATACCAGTAATTATGGCATCAATTTTAGATGAAAAAAATAAAGGATTTTCGCTCGGAGCTGCAGACTTTTTATCTAAACCTGTTCAAAAAGAATACTTGATGAAATCTATTAGAAACTTAATTGGTGATAGAGAAAATTTAAAAATTTGTCTTATCGAAGATGATGATAGTTTAAGATTTACAATAAGAGAAATATTAGAAAAACAAAATGTAAAAATCATTGAAGCTGAGAATGGTCAGGTTGGAATGTCAGTGTTACAAAAAGAAGAGATAAAGCCAGATTTAATCTTATTAGATCTAATGATGCCTATAATGAATGGTTTTGAGTTTTTGAAGGTAATTAGAGAAACTGAATTAAGTACAATCCCAATTTTAGTATTAACAGGGGCTGACTTAAGTGATGATGAAAGAAAATTTTTATCAGGCGAAACGCAAAAAATTCTTGAAAAAAGTGATGATACATTATCATCAATTGTTAACGAAGTTGGCAACGTTATAAAAGCTTCTGCAGATAATGGAGATAAAAAATGACAAAAATTTTGTATGTAGAAGATAATGAAGATAATGTTTACATGTTGTCAAGACGCCTAAAGAGAAAGGGTTTTGATATTGTTATTGCTGTAGATGGTGAGCAAGGCGTTGAAATGGCGACCTCTGAAAAACCAGATTTAATCTTAATGGATTTAAGTTTACCTAAAATGGATGGGTGGACTGCCACTAAGCATATAAAAGGCAATGATCAACTAAAATCTATTCCAATTATAGCTTTGTCAGCTCACGCGATGGAAGAACACAAAAAAAGAGCACTAGAAAGTGGGTGTAATGATTATGACACTAAACCTGTAGATATTGATAGATTATTATCAAAAATTTCTAAGCAATTAGGAAATTGAGATGATTAATAAAGAAGAAGCAAATATTCTGATTGTTGATGATATTGAAGATAATAGATATACACTTGAAAGAAGATTAAAGAAAGACGGTTATAAAAATATATTTTCTGCAGAAGGAGGTAAAACTGCACTCCAAATGGCGACTGAAAATAAGTTTGATTTAATCCTTTTAGATCTAATGATGCCAGACATGAGTGGCCTTGAAGTTCTTAAATACTTAAAAGGTGATCCATTACAAAGGTCGATACCTGTAATAATGGTCACTGCATCAGATGAAGTTGAAACTGCAGCAGAATGTATAATTAATGGCGCTGATGATTTTATTACTAAACCCTTCAATGGGACGTTATTGAAGGCCAGAGTAGGAGCTAGTCTAGAGAAAAAAAGATTACGAGATACAGAAGAAAATTATTTAGACAGAGTTGAAACAGACAAAAAACGCTCTCAGCAAATATTAAAAACAGTCATGCCAACATCTGTTGCTAATGAATTGCAATCATCAGGAAAAGTAAGATCAAGAAGATATGATGATGTTGCAATTCTAATTTGTGACTTAGTTGGATTTACATCTTTTTGTGAGAAAAATAATCCTGAATTAGTTGTGGAGACTTTGCAAAGTCTTGTTGAGAGTTTTGAAAATGCTTTTCAAGAATTTGGATTAGAAAAAATTAAGACTGTTGGGGATGCTATAGTAGCAGTTGCTGGACTTTCATCACATACAATTTCACCGGTTAAATCATGTGTTGATTGTTCTTATAAGTTAAGGGAAATTGCCAATTCAGCATCAATGCCTTGGGATCTACACCTAGGTGTTCACTCAGGCTCTCTAGTTGCAGGAACAGTTGGAACCAAAACTGTACAATTTGATATACTTGGTAAGACAGTGAATGTAGCTTTTAATATATGCGACATGTCAGATGCAAATCAAATTCTAATTTCTAGTGATGCTTGGATGACTGCAAGAAATGAAATTAAAGTCAAGTCAATTGGTCTTAAAAGATTAAAGAGTGGTCAAGATATTGAAATGTTAGAATGTGTATGATTTACCATTGATTTTCAAATTCATGAGAAAATGAAAACATTTTTAATGGAGTCGCCTCACCTCTAGGAATTTGAGCTGTAGGGTTTAACTTATATTCGTCAATACCTCTTGCAAGTTGCGTCTCAAAAAAAGGCCAAGCTTTTAAATCTCCTTTAACGTTTGTAGGAGAAAATCTCATTGTAACTCCACATCTTCTTCTATTTGAATTGTTTGCCTCTGAACCATGGAGCAGGGCATCATTATGAAGAGATATTTGACCTGCTTTTAAATTTAGAGATACAATTTTTGATTGATCTAATTGATCAAATGAGACTTCTTGATCTAATACCAGATTCTTTGCCTCATTTTTTTTATGAACAAATCCTCCTACCTTATGACTTCCTGAGACTACTTTCATGGCAGCATTTTCTTCATCTGTGTCAAATACGGCAAGCCAGACTGTTACTGCATTAGATGGATTTAGAGGCCAGTATTGTGCATCTTGATGCCATGGAACCACCGATCCGTCCTTTGGTTCTTTACTAAAAAACTGTCCGCCCCATTGTACAAAATTTGGCCCTAAAAGATCTTCTACATAATCTAGTATGGTTGATGTTCTACATAGATCATGAAATTTTTTACTAGCTTTATGCCACATATTGGTTTTATTTATATCAATATGATTAGGTAACTTTGAACTTAATTCATTATACCAATTGTGAAGATCCTTCACGGCACTCTCAGAAAAAACAGGTAATCCCGTAACGTAACCTTCGTTCAAATATTGGTTTTTTTCTGATTGAGAAAGCCTTCTGGCTTTTGAGTCTATCTCAAACATAACTTATCCTTCCCATTTCTCATTTGCAGCTTTTTCCCATGCTTCTCTGAGTTTATTAATATTAAAATTGTCTTTTTTTGAGGCATCAATCAAATGCTTTTCTTTTTTTGTCATATGATTAATTCCATTTTTTATCATTGATATAGCTTCATCCGGAATTATCACAGCCCCATGTTGATCTGCATGAATTATTTCGCCATCGCTTATATTTAGACCATGAACATTTATAGATGAACCATATTCAAGAACATGTACATGAGCATGACTAGGCCCAATTCCATTAGCAAGAACTTGGTAGTTTTTGTCTATTGCATCTAAATCTCTAAGTAAACCACTTGTAATTGTTCCAGCTACACCCAGTCCTTTATGAAGAGAAACATTTACTTCGCCCCAAAATGATCCTGTTGGATTAGGCCAGTCTAGATCTTCAATAAGACAAACAGGAGATGCATTAGGATATAGTTCAGATCTCTTACTTATATATTCATAGTAACTAAGCCTTATTGATTTAACATTTTCAGGCGAAAGAACTGGTAAAGTTGATGCTTTTATTTTTGCTGTTCGTGCAATTCCAACTATGGGCTCTAATTTTGGATTTGCTGACACGAATGGATACTTGGTATATCCATCAGCAGACCTTGAACCTCTATATATGTCTAAAGCGTTGGAAATGGTGGGTGTATCAAATTTTTTTAAAAATGATATTAGTTCTTTTGTTAACAAATTAATCTCCACATAATTGAAAATTTTAATTTTCCAGTCAGATTTTAAAGACAAATACTACCTTTTGACAATTAATTTATCTATATAATGCGGATTATTAATTGCGTTTAGAGCTCCATATAGTCCATTATTATTATCTTCAGTTAACCAGATAGGAACATTTTTTACATAATCATGTCTACGACCTTTATTTAACAAATTAATTTCAAAATCACTTATACTCAAAATTTCTCTTAATTTTGGAGTAATTCCACCAGATAAAATTACTCCACTTTGAGTACCATTTATTAAGATTACACTTGATACTATAGTTCCTAAAATACTAAATAGTAATTTCACGGTTTCTTTGGCTTGCAAATCTCCTTCTAACGCTTTTTCACCAATTTCTGGAGCTTTCAAAGTGCTTGGCTTCAATCCATTATTAACACGGAAAAAATTAAATATTTCTTCAATACCTGATCCACTGACAAGTCTTTCATTAGATACGTGATTATATTTTTTTTTCATAAATTGAAGTAATTTAATTTCGATTTCTGAATTAGGGGCAAAAGACGAATGACCACCTTCACCCTCGATTGCAATAGGATGATCATCTAGTTGAAATAAGGTACAAACGCCTAAACCGGTTCCTGGACCAGTTACTAAGAGAGGAGCTTTTTTTATTGGAACACCATTTCTAATTATTTTTAAATTGTGCTCTGAAGCAAGTTTATCGTTTAGCGATTGATCTTCTGACAAATTGTTATAGAAAGAGCCAAAACATAGTGATTGAGCCACAAAATCATTTATAAAAATTAGTTTATCCAATTTAAAATATTTAAATATTTCAGATTGCTTAAAGTCCCAGTTATTATTTGTAAATTTGATTGCATCATTTTTGGTTGTCGACGCAACTGCGATAGACATATTTTTAACGTCTAAGTTATTATCTTTTTTATAAAATTCTATAGCATCATAAATATTAGTGAAGTCAGAACATTTTAAAAAAGAGAAATTAGACAATTTTTGAGTGTTATCAGCTTTGAAAGCAAAGCGCGCATTTGTTCCGCCAATATCAGCAACAAGTAAATTCATTAAATCCTCATTAAATTTTATTTAACTTTTTTAATATAAATAGTTAAAAATATCTTCAAAATAATTATTTGCTTAGTAAAAGAGGTCATGACAAATGAAATATGTTTATGTAATTTTTTTATTTATTTTTATATCACACTCTTCCCACTCTAAAATTCTTCTAGATAAAATTAGTCCTAATCTTTCTAATTTATGGGGAATTTCTATTTTAAATAAAGAAGAAATATTATTCACCCAACGTTCTGGTAAAGTTTATAGACTTAATATTTTTAAAAAAAAATTGTTTGAAATAACGGGAGCACCTGAAGTCTTTAATTCAGGCCAAGGTGGTTTATTAGATATTGAAATAGAGCAAAAAAATAAAAGGATAAAAGTTTATTTATGTTTTAGTAAAAAGGTAAACAAATCGCAATCTGCAACTGCTGTAAATAGTTATGACTTTATAAATGATAAACTAAAAAATAAAAAATCATTATTTGTTTCTAACAAAACATCAAGTAGCAGTCGTCATTTTGGTTGTAGGTTAGCAATTAAAAATGATCATATTTATGCTACAATAGGTGATAGAGGAAGTAGAAATACTGCTCAAAATTTTAAAAATCATTCTGGATCTGTTGTTAAAATTCTAAAAAATGGAACATATTTTGACAATAAAGCATTTAAGAGTTCTCTTCCTGAAATTTATTCTGCAGGACACAGAAATCCTCAAGGATTAATATTTAATTCCAATAAGTCGACACTTTGGCTGCATGAACATGGTCCACAAGGAGGAGATGAGCTCAATATTGTTTTGAAAGGAAAAAATTATGGCTGGCCTTTAATTACTTTTGGAAAAGAATATGGAAGTGGAAAAAAAATTGGAATAGGCACTAGTAAAATAGGTTATCAAGATCCTGTTAAAGTTTGGATACCGTCTATAGCTCCTTCCGGAATGTTAATCTATAACGGTAAAATGTTTCCTAAATTTAAAAATAAAATGATAATTGGTTCTTTAAAATTTAAAAGATTACATATTTTGTCATTACAAAATAATAATGTAGTAGATGAAAAAATATTTTTAGAAAATAAAATTGGTAGAATTCGAGACTTAGCAGAAATGAATGATGGTTCTATAATTATAATCAATGATGAATATGATGGTGGCGTTTATAGACTATCTAAACAATAATGTTGATTTACTCATATATTCTATTAAACATAGTTATTAATTTGTAAGTCTTGGAGAGAGAAATGTTAAAATTTTACTATAATACCGGTCCTAATCCTATGAAAATAGCACTATGTTTGGAGGAGATGGGTCTAGAATACGAAGCTATTCCCGTTGATACGAGAAAAGGTGAACAGCATGCATCATCATATATAGCAATAAATCCAAATGCAAAGGCGCCTTCTATCGTTGACGAAGGAAATGTTATATTTGATAGTAATGCTATTTTATTATATTTAGCTGAAAAAACCGGAAAATTTATTCCTGATAACACTCCTAAATCTAGAGCAAATCTTCTGTCTTGGTTAATGTTTGTAGCAACTGGAATTGGTCCATATTCTGGTCAATCTGTCCACTTTCAACATATGGCACCTGAAAAAATAAAGTATGCTATAAATAGATATGTTTTTGAGGCTGAAAGACATTATGACATTCTTAATGATAGACTTGCAAACAACAAATATATGCTAGGTGATACATACACTATCGTTGATATGTGTGTATGGGGTTGGACAAGAATGTTACCAAAAGTAATTGGTGAGGGAGAGCTAGAAAAAAGAGTTAATTTAAACAGGCTTATGACAGAGATAAATGAAAGACCAGCTAGTCAAAGAGCAACAAATATAAATGTCTCAAACAACCACAATTTTAAAGTTGAGATTGACGAAGAAGCAAGCCGCTATATGTTTCCTCAGAATGAAAGACTTAAACATGTCTAATTTGGCCTGATTTCGTAAACAGCGTTAAGCGGATGATCTATTTCTATTCGCTTAACTGTTTTAAACCCTACCTCCTTACAATACTCTTTTACTTTGCCTTCGGGTAGCCCAACTGTTCCTAGACCCGCACCATTATTTGCTAAAGATGTTGTCATACAAAAATGTAAACTCATGGCATACAAAAAAGGAACCATTGGCCCTTTGTTATCAGCTGGGTCATCTTCACATTTTATATCCATAAGAACAAAAATCCCATCATCTTTAACAGCACTTCTTATTGTTTTCATACCCTCCAAAGGGTCTATCATGTCGTGAACAAGATCAAAGCATGCAACGAAGTCAAATTTTTCTTCAAGTTTGTTTGAAACATCCCATTGAATAAATTTTAAATTTTCTGAAACACCAGCTTCTTCAGCGTTTCTTTGAGAATTTACAATGTTAGGTTCAAATAAATCAAATCCAAAAAATTGACTTTTCGGAAATTTTTTAGCTAACTCTATTGTTGATCTTCCTGAGCCACAACCAAAATCTGCAAAAGTTACAGAACCTTTTTCAAGCCTAGATTTTAATTCTGGCATTTCATCAATCCAATCTTTAACTAAGAAATGCCTATATCTGGTACATCCTGTTTGATCTATTCCATCCCAAAAACCTTGGTCAATTTTATCATAATTAATACCACCACCATTTTTGAAAGCGTCTAAGAGATCGTGGTATGGTAACAATGTGCTATTAAGTAGTTGGATTATTCCTTTTTGTGAAAATTTACCTCCTTCTTCAACAAGCACTGGGACGTATTCTGGATTTAAAGAAATTTTTCTATCCTTTTTATTAAAATCTAGATAGCCAGATGAAAACAACCCGAGTGCCCATTCTCTTATATATCTTTCATCAAGTTTCATTCTTGACGATAGTTCTTCGCTGGTTGCTGGACCATTATGAGCTAAATTTTCAAAAATACCTAAATCTACTCCAATTGCACATAATCGTATAGCAACTGCGCCAGATGCATCATCTATTATTTTTTTTATTAATTCTTTTTGAGTTAAATTGTCATCATTCATGTTTTCTGCCTATCACTTTGATATGTAATTATTAAATAATAAATAATAAATGTAAAACTTGGTATGTTTTTTGAAGATAATTTGAGATTATTTAAAATAATTGTATAATTTTAGCTATTATTTGAAATATGTTGATTAAATCAAGGTAAGTAAATGCAAGACTGGGATACACGCATAAAAAATCTTAAAACGGATATTCAGATAGCACGTGAAAAATACGTTGTTCCATTTTTAAATGCAAAACCAAAAACACCTCCAGCACCCAAAGAAGTTATTCAAACACCTGACCCAAGTTTAGGCGCTATGGTGGATAATGCGGAAGTTGTAGGAGAAAAAATTTATGAAAATAAAGATCCTGTTTCATCCTTAGACTTAATAGATAAAACTAATAATACAGAAAAAAATCAAAATGTGGGCTTAACTGAAGAAATTACAAACAAGATTGATAGTGCTTTAGAGGCATCTCCTACAGAAGCACCAACAGTAGACATTAATGAAGCTATTGCATCAGCGGATGAACCTGCAGAAGCACCAACAGTAGACATTAATGAAGCTATTGCATCAGCGGATGAACCTGCAGAAGCACCAACAGTAGACATTAATGAAGCTATTGCATCAGCGGATGAACCTGCAGAAGCACCAACAGTAGACATTAATGAAGCTATTGCATCAGCGGATGAACCTGCAGAAGCACCAACAGTAGACATTAATGAAGCTATTGCATCAGCGGATGAACCTGCAGAAGCACCAACAGTAGACATTAATGAAGCTATTGCATCAGCGGATGAACCTGCAGAAGCACCAACAGTAGACATTAATGAAGCTATTGCATCAGCGGATGATTCAAAAGCCGAAGAAAGTCTTGAAGGAGAAGTTAAAAAAACTGAACTTGAATTGCTCGAAGAGAGAGACGAGAACGAACTTTCGGAAGAAGAAGAAGATAGAATGTATGAATTGAGACGATTAAGAGCTCAAAAAAACATGAATAATGAAGTCAGAGAAGCTGAACAAGCTGAGCTAAAAAAAGCAGACGAAGAAATTGCTCACTTAAAAACACTTCTAAAACCAAAACCTAAAAAATTACCTAAAGGTTACATTGCATAATTTACAGTTTAATTAAATTTAATTACTTTTAACATATTACTTTATAATTTAGGTTAAGAATTGTGCGAGAGCTATTCCAAGTATGGCAAAATACTATATCTAAAGAAAAAATTTCAAAAATTTTAAATATTGCAAATAAAACACCATTATCTAACGCATCTATTTTTTCTTCATACGGGCCCATGCAAAATATTAGAAGGAGTAAAATATACTGGCTATCAGATAAATGGATTAAAATGCTATTATGGGAATATGTTTTAAAAGCAAATAAAGCTTTCCAAATTGATATTAAAAATAATTCAGAAATGCAATTTATAGAATATAGACATAACGACAAAGGACATTATGACTGGCATCATGATGTTAACTGGAATGGTCAGGACGGTATGGATAGAAAATTGTCCGTCACAATACAATTGAGTGATAGTAATGAATATGTTGGTGGAAATTTTGAATTTGACGAAATCAAGACCAACGTTGATTTCAAACCACAGGGTACAGTGATAATATTTCCGTCATACCTTAGGCATAGGGTGTCACCAGTTACTTTTGGAACAAGACGTTCTTTAGTTGCATGGTATTATGGTCCTAAATGGAGGTAATTATATTTTATCGTTTAAGCTTACGCCATCTCCAAGGAGCTATAAATTTACCAGCCCACATACCCATTTTTTACCATTAGAGAATTAATATCTACACCGTTGACATAACAGATTGAAATTGATCTACCGTATCTATCTGTTGCTCTTTTTTTACAAAATAATTGGCCTGAACTTATAATCTTTTTTAATTCATAAGTGGCAAACTCATCACAAGGGTACTATAAACCATTTCTATCTATACACTTTTGTTTCTTTTCTGGAGTGTCAATCCCATAGAATCTTATTTTTTCAGAATTTAAAATGATAGTGTCGCCATCAATTATTCTAATAGAATTATCCAAGCTTTTACAATTAGCTAAGCTAAAACTCATAAAATAAATAAATATTATAACAATATGATTTAGTGATTTAATCAAAACAATTTCTGACATCTACTTAATTACTCATGAATAATTCTTATTCACCAATTTTATTGGTTTCCAATGAGATGGTGGAAGCCCCGCTTTTTCTGATTTAAATGTAGAAATCCGATCACCAAGCAGACACCCAAGAAACACTGTTTTCAAATCCAGTCCTCCAAAAGCTATACTTGAAATATTCATGAGCTTATGACTCACAATATTATCAAGATGTTTCCTTTCTAACATTCCTTTTTGATAAGCAATTTCAACATCAGATACGTGATCAAAATCACTGTCATCAATAATAGTTTCTTTATGGCCATTTTGATTTACGTAAATTAGTTTATTACTAACAATGCATGTCACCCAGACACCACCATCTGTATCAAAAGCAAGACCATCAGGAAATTCTCCAATTCCAAATTCGGTCACAATTTTTTTATTAATTAAGTTACCATTAGGCAAAACTTCAAATTTAGATAAGCGTCGAGAAAATGTTTCATTTACAAATAGATCTCCAGTTATTGGATGGATAAGACATTCATTAGTAAAACCTAAATTATCTGCGACAATCCTAGGACCGTTTTGATCTATTAAAATAATAAATCCATCATTGAAATTTGGTTTACAAGCTAAAATTCTAGGAATAATTCGAGTACTTACGGTTATCCAAATTCGACCAATACTGTCAATATGGACATAATTTGTTGGTGGAAGGGGTTTTCCATTTATTTCAAGCAGAATGGGGAAAAGGTTGCCCTCATTATCTAATTTGAAAACACCTCCCTTATCCTCTCCAAGATGAGTTATTAACCATCCTTTTTCTGGATGAAGGGCTATTCCATTTGGTTTGGGTTTAAAATCACCGTTTGCTATAATTGTTTGCTGAAACCCATCTGGAAAAATTAAAGTTACTCCACCACGCCAGTCAGCTATGTGTAATGTTTGTTCTTTATCAACTAAAACACATTCTGGTCTTGACAAACCTTTACCTATAAAACTAATTTCATTTAAATCTATTGATTTATCAATCATGATTCATTTTAGTTCCAGCTAAAGCACTTATTGTACCTGATACAGGTATCATTGAACGAATTTGTAGTCCCCAAATATTTCTTCTTAAAGTAGAAATCCATATTCCTTTAGCCGTACCATAACTTTTTTTATCTTTAGTTCGTCTATTAAATTCAACAAAGCATTGTATTGTCTTATCAGTCTCATTTATTATTTCACATTTATCTAATGTTGAATAATGCCAATATTCACCATTTATCATTTGATCAAATTGTATTTTTAAAGATTTCCAAAAATCTTCTCCAGTTTCGTATATTACAGGTTCATTTCCATTTGAATGAACATAATGAGGAAAATGAAGGTTATTTATAATCTTATTCTTTTCTACACTGTTAAATGCATCAACAAAATTATATAGGGCTTTAACTCCTTTATGTTGATTATTCATTATCATCCTTTTTAAGTTATAAAATATTAGCCAATATATTTAAAATAAGTCTTATTTTTCTACCTTCTTAAAGGTGTCTCAATAGTTATTTTTTGTTTTTTTATTTCTTCTCTTATAAAAATAAATATTCCTGCGCCTACTACCAAAATTATGCCTACAAACGTTCTTAAAGTAGGTATATCGTTAAAAATAATATATCCAATAATTACTGACCATATTATTAATGAGTATTCAAATATTGAAGTAATCGAGGTAGAGTAAGAAGTGTAAGCTTTAAATATACAAGTGAAAGCGACCGATGCCAAAATTCCCATTGCTATAATATATTTCCATGTAAAATTAGGATTAAAAAACCAATCTCGAAAAATAAATTGCATCGTTGGATCATCAAATCTATTAAATTGTCCAGAGCCAGACAATAAGAACATGGTTAAACAAATTGTAATTGTAATGATATAGAAATAAAAAAGTTGAGTATGAACATTATCTTTATCAGCAGTTTTTTTTGATATAGTCATTGATGAAGCATAAAACAAAGCGCAAACTACAGGTAATAAATTTTTGAAGTCAAAATCTCTAAAATCAGGATTTAATATTACAAATATACCAATAAAACCAAATAATATAGCTAACCATCTTCTTATACCTATATCTTCTTTTAAAAAAAATTTAGCTAGTATAGACATAAAAAGGGGTGTTGAAAAATATAAAGCTGTTGCGACTGCTAGTGACATGTAGGTCAAAGAAATGAAATAAAAACTAAAAGCTAAAAAATGTAAAATAACCCTTACAACTGACAAAATAGGATAGCCAGTTTTAAATATAATTTTTTGATTTGTTAATAATAAATATAAAGCAGATAATATTGCAGCTATAAATGTCCTTCCAAAATAAATTTCATATAATGCTGCTTCTTTAAAAATAAATTTAATTATTGCATCGTGCACTGAAAAAGTTGCCATTGCAATAAGGACTAATATAATACCTTTAGAGTTGTTAACGTTATTCATATTAAACAAACACAAACAAGAACAAGCTTTTCAAAATATATATAAAACGTAACACAAACTCCTGTTTAAAGTTGCCAATCAATAGGCTGAATATTATTTTTTTTTAGATATTGGTTAGTTTTTGAAAAAGGTTTTGATCCAAAAAAACCATTATGAACTGAAAAAGGTGAAGGATGGACGCTTTCAATTACTAAGTGACGATCTCTATCTAAAAAATCTCCTTTTTCTTGTGCCTTTTTGCCCCATAATATGAACACAATATTATGTTTTTTTTCGTTAATTATCTTTAATACTTTGTTAGTGAATTTTTCCCATCCCTTACCCTGATGAGAACCAGGCATACCTTTTTCAACAGTCAAACTACTATTAAGCATTAACACACCCTGCTTAGCCCAATACTCCAGATTGCCATTTTGAGGTGAAGTTAATCTTAAATCTGTAAACAATTCTCTAAAAATATTTTGAAGTGAGGGTGGAATCTTCATAAATTCTTCAACTGAAAAACTCAATCCATTAGCTTGACCTTCTCCATGATATGGATCTTGTCCTACTATAACGACCTTAACTTTGTCTAAAGGAGTTAGATTAAAAGCATTAAAAATTTTATTCATAGGAGGATATATTTTTTTTTTCAAAAGAAGTTGTTTTTTTAAAAATACGCGAAGCTCAGACATGTATGTAGAATTAAACTCATCTATGAGTTCTATTTTCCAACTCTCCTCAATATTAATATTAGCCATAAAAAATCAATACCCTTATTTCCAAAATAATGAAATAAAATTTATATCAAAATTAATTCTTTATTTTTATATATTATCTAATATGCCAATCTTCATTCAGTGGTCTTGCACTATTTAGTTCTCCATATCCAGCTCCTGTTGTCCCTCCAGGATTAGTTCCAAAATATCGAGGATCCTTTGGTTCATTTTTTGGTTGGAAACGTATATCACAAGTTAAACGAATTTTATTATCTTTAGAGTGATTTTCAAGTGTTCCATGAACAGTATACATTCCAAATATCAGTGCATCGCCAGGTTTAAATTCAGCTGTAAGAATTTTAGTATTTCTTTTTTTGGCAAAATCAACAGGATGTGTGCTTATTGTAGCCTTTTTATTTTTGTGTTTATCAACATCAAACCCATTATACTTTTCTTTGATATCATCAAATTTATGAGAGTTTTTAATTACAAATAATGGTCCTCTATCAATAGTAACTTCAGTAAAAACGAGCCAACATGTTAAAACTTTATGAGTTTTGCGCGTAAAAAAGCCAGCGTCACAATGCATATGAGTAAATTTACCTCCTGCAACAGCCCTTAAAAATATAAAATCAAAACCTACAGACGGAGTTTTAAAAATTCTTGTAAATATATTTTCCAATTTTTTTCCATTAGTAACCCTCCTAAGTGATTTAATTGTACTTACGTTTTTCCAAAAATCCCCTCTATCATTGAATAATTTATCTCTATTTGAATTACCTGACGCTATTCCTTCAGTGAATGGATTTGAAAGTTCATCAACCTCATTTAGTTTTTTAAAGATATCTTCTCGAGCTTGTTTAATTTTTTTTTCGTCAATAATATTTCTTAAAAAAATGTATCCATCTTTTTCTAAAGCAAATTCAAGGTCTAAATTGTTAGATTTATTTAAATCAGTTTCACAGAGATTATCTAAAAGAGAAGTTGGTACCTTCATTCCGTCAATCAATGCGTCCATATCTAGCCCTCAAAAACGTTATTTAACAAATAATGAATGAATAAATAAGTAAATCAAACTAAAATATCTTGAGTAAAGTGATTTTCAAAGGTTAAAATTACAAAAAAGATAAATGAAGAGAAAATCACGTGATTATCACCTCTATGAAAACAAAATTAACTTCGGTGCCTTTTACAGACCCTCCAAAAACAGGATTTTTAACTTTAGAAAAGATAGATTTATTAATTGTACAAATTGAAACAAAAGATGGTGTAATTGGTACTGGGCATCTTCATCCATTGGCAGGAGGATTGAAAACTTTGGAGATGTGCATCAATGAAATGTTAAAGCCGTTGCTAATAGGGGAAACAATAGAAAACATTTCGGCATTGTGGGATAAAATGTGGAAAGCTACCTTTATACAAGGAAGGATGGGTATATCTGTAATGGCAATGTCAGCTATAGATATTGCCCTTTGGGATTGTTATGGCAGGTCAAAACAATTGCCTTTATGGCAAATTTGGAATGGAAAAGACGACTCTCTGCCTATTTATGGGTCTGGTTGCTACCGGGGGTTAGGGCATGATGGCATGATTGAAAAAGCTCAAAATTATGTAAGTATGGGGTTTAGGTCTATCAAAATGCAAGTTGGTCATTGTTTTACAAATAGCGAAGATATTCAGAATGTAAAAGACATGAGAAGCACAATAGGAAATAACATTGGATTAATGATTGATGTAAACCAAGGATGGTCCGTTGAAGAAACTATAAATGTTTGTAAAAAAATTGAAGAGTATAGACCTGAATGGCTTGAAGAGCCTGTAATGGCTGATGATTTTGAGGGTTATGAGAAAATTTGTAATTCAACTGAAATACCAATAGTTACAGGAGAAAATAATTTTACACACCATGATTTACTTCCTTTAATGAAGAACAAAAAAATATCTGTTTTACAACCAGATATAATGAGAGGTGGATATACTAATTTATTACATACTTGTAATTTAGCTAACAAATATGGAATTAAAATAGCACCTCATATGTTTCCTGAACTATCTATACATATTGTAGCTTCAATAGAGAACCCTTCGTGGCTTGAATATATGGGATGGTATGATCATCTTTGGAAAGACCCTTTGCTACCTGCAGATGGAATGCTAAAACCAACTAATCGACCTGGCCATGGTATGGATTTCAAATCAGAAATTTGTACCTTTTAAATGCCCTAACACCAATATATCGTGTTATTTAATTTTGATTAATATATAATACTTTAAGATAATAAATAAATTCAGATGAGGATTATATGAAGTTTAAAATTACAAGATCAAAAGAAAATAATTTTGAATCGGGATTAAGAGGGTTTTTTGCCTATAAAAACTTAGGAATAGAAGAAGCAACTTCTGGTGGTTTTGGTGCTAATGTAATTAAGGCGATTGAAGGAAAGCACGCTAATGGTGAGTGGCATTATCATAAACTGAATTTTCAAATGGTTTACATTTTAAAGGGTTCTGTCGAATTTGAGTATAAAGGAGAAGGGACTTTTACATTAAATGAGGGAGACGTTGTTTACCAACCACCTGAAATTCATCATAGGGAAATTAAACATTCAGATGATCTTGAGTTAATAGAAATCACAAGTCCCGCTGAATTTGAAACAGTGTCTTTAAATAAAGATTAAAAAATTTAAATGAATTGGAAATTATCAAGAATTTCAATACCAGTATTTGATTTAGAAAAATCGAAAAATTTTTACAACTTTTTATTAAACGATAAAACTAGCAATAACGAAAATTTAGATACTGATGAAGAATGTTTTGTTTTTGGAGGAGATATAGAATTACGTTTATACAAGTTAAAAAATGAACTAGGCAAAGATAATATTTTACAAAGTAGGAGAACTTTTCCAACAATAGCATTAAATGAATTAGATCTAATCACTAAAGACTTAGATAAAAATAATATTAATTATTCATTTAATAAATCAAGGCATTCTATAATGCTACAAGAACCCGGACTTAATTATATTGAATTGGTTGAAAAAGACCAAACAACCCAATTACCGCAAAAAAACTTTAATTATATATGGAATTTTCATCATATAAATCTTGAATGTTACGATGTAAGGTTATCCGTAAATTTCCTCAATAAAAATTTTAATATGACAGAGGGTAAGTGGTTGGCTCCACCTGAGCTGGGAGATGTAAATACTAATCCAAATCAATTAGCAATTTTTAATTTAGATAACAATCATTCTGGAATACACATAAATAAAGCAGATTTTTTATTTAGCTGGAGAAACAAATTCATTCATAATCCAACTATTGGTGGACACCCAGCTTTTAATATCAAAGATATTAATCAATTCTTAATAAAACTTGAAAAGTTAGAAATACCTTTTACAGATGCTAGAGTTTATGCAATGCCAGACATTCACCAAGTTTATTTATTTGATCCTAATGCAAATATAATAGAGATAAATCAAAATATTAGAAAAACGTAAATTAAATAAATTTCATTAAGGAATTATAATGAAAATCGAAGCTGCAGACTTGTTTACTAAACATATAGCAAACTCAAAATTTGAAGATTTAGATAATAAAACTATTAAAAATCTTAAAAAATTTCTATTAGACACTATTGGAGTTGGAATAGCTGGAAGTACTGGAGCAAATTTAACCGAACTTAAAAAAGTTGCAAAATCTTGGTCTAATGGAAGTGAATGTACAATTTTAGGAACATGGGAAAATTATTCAAGAGATGCAACCACTTTAATAAACGCGTACCAAATTCATTGTCTAGAGTTTGACTGTATTCACGAGGGTGCAGTTGTTCATCCAATGGCAGCAATTTTGAGTGCAACACTTTCACATTGTGAAATTAAAAATAGAAATGGATCTCCAGTAAGTGGCAAGGATTTCTTACTTTCTTTAGCTTTAGGAATAGATATAGCTTCATACTTAGGTATAAGTGCTAAAGGAGAATTAAAATTTTTCAGGCCTGCAACAGCAAGTGGTTTTGGAGCTGTCGCAGCCTTATCAAAAATTGAAAATTTCTTGTCGGTTGAAATTAATAATGCGTTAGGAATTATGTATTCACAGACATGTGGTAATATGCAATCTCATGTTGAAGGAGTCCCAATCTTAGGTCTTCAAGTAGGATTTAATGCGAAAGCAGCTTTAGCTTCAATGGATTTGACAATGGCAGGATTCCCTGGACCCAAAAGGGTTTTTAACGGAGAACATGGATATTTCAATTTAATAGAAAATAATCAGTTTGATTTGGGATATATGAAAGAAAATATTGGTAAGCATTGGATGGTAAATGAATTAGCGCATAAGCCATATCCAAGTGGAAGATTAACCCATGGTCTAGTACATGCAATTAAAGACTTAAAAACAAAACATCAATTAAAAAAAGATGATATTAAATCAATTGTTTGTCATGTACCACCAGGAGTTCACAAATTAGTATCTAGACCAGTTGTTAAGGATCTTACAACAAATTATTCAAAGCTATGTGCTAAATTTGTTGGAGCAAGTTTTATGATCAATAACCATTTAGATATAGAAACGTTTACAGATAGAAAATACTTAGATAACCAAGAAACTCTCAATTTTTCCAAGAAAATAACAATGTTAAAAAATAAAGAGTTTGATGAAAAAGTACTTACACCGCAAGTTTTTACGGTAATATTAGAAAATAATAAAAAAATCGAAATTAAACTTGATAATGTATACGGTCATCCAAAGGTTCCATTATCAGAAAAAGAATACTTAAAGAAATTTGAGATTTGCTGTCAGTCCTCAAAAAAGAAAATTAAGACAGATAAAGTAGATCAATTTATTGATTTTATTTTGAATGTTGAAACAAAAAGTAACATTATAGATTTATTTAAAATCATTTAAATCTTAACAGCTTAAAATATAATGTTAAGTTTTATTGATATTTTGAAAAGCTAGTTTTTCAACCATTTTCCATAAAACTGCTGTCCCTTTTGATATGTCAGAAGCTTCTGCATATTCTTCTGGGCAATGACTGAGTCCATCTTTACAAGGGATAAATATCATTCCAGCTGGGACTACTCTTGATAGTTGTGCTGTATCGTGACCTGCACCGCTATCCATAATATTATTAGAAAGTCCAAGTGAGCTAGCCGAATTCTTAAATAGCTGGATTAAATCTTTATTCATCTCCACAAATGGTGCAAAGGCTATGTCTTTAATGTTAATATTACAAGAAGAGGTGTCATTTAAAAATGCAATTTTTTTCTCCAAAATATTTAAAAATTCCTGCCTTGAATTTTTACTTGTTGCTCTAAGATCAATTGTCATTTCGACTAATCCCGGAATAATAGCAGCTGAATTTGGATGAACATTTATTTTTCCAATGGTAGCAACAAAATGTTGATTACTTTTTTGAGACAGTTTTATTGCAGATTTATTTACAAAAGAAATTATTTCAGAAGCAGTTACTAAAGCGTCACTTCTTTGGTTCATTAAAATAGTACCGCTATGGCCTGCTTGACCTTTGACCGTAACACTAAATCTAGAAATACTAGGTATAGATCTAACAACTCCTATATCGATTTTTCTATCTTCTAAAATTTTTCCTTGTTCAATATGTAGTTCTAGACATGCTAAAATATTTTTTGTTATTGGAAGTGGATTATTTAGGAGTTTAGTATTTCCTCCAATTTTATCAATTTCTTCGCTTAAAACTAAACCTGATGTGTTTTTTCTAGACAAAATTTCTTGATTAAGAACTCCTCCAATTCCTCTGCTTCCAATACATGAAGTTCCCCAATCGTTCAATTCTTCTCCCAAATAATCATAGACTGCTAAATCAAAGGGTAAATTAATGTTATTATTAATTATATGATTCATGACACATAAAGCTGAAACAACTCCTGCCACACCGTCAAAACGGCCACCAGATGGAACGGTATCAATGTGTGATCCCATTATAACCAGTTTTTCTGTTTTTTTATTTGTCTTTAAAAGACCAACTAAGTTACCTGCTTCATCAGTTGAAATTGATAAACCAAGAGACTTAAATTGGTCGTTTAGCCATGATCGTCCATCATAAAATTCTTTACTAAATACAATCCTCGTATAAGGTTTTTCTTGATCAGTAATTTGTCCTAAAGCATTTATTTTATCTTCTATAAATGAAATATTTGATTCAATATCGAATTCCATTTCTTATGTAATCCTTACTTAAATTTATAACTTTAAGTTATTTAATTCACTAAAAAATGCAAAGAAATAATAACGTTTAACCTAACTTTTTATATTTAACATTGAGAAATACTATAAAGTTTTGTGTTATTAAACACACTTAATAGTTATCATTTTATGGAAACTTTTTTGATGTTGTTTATATTAAATTTTTATGAAAACATTAGAATGTTAAATAACATAAAATTTATAATTTTGTGAAAAATTAAGTTATAGGGTTTGATAATTTAAAATGAGTTGGAAAAAAGAATTAGAAGAAAAATTAATTCGAGAAAAACTTTCTGAAAATCTAGGTGGCAAAGAAAGAGTAAAAAAACAACATGATGCTGGTCGTTATACAATCAGAGAAAGGATTAATATTCTTACTGACAAGTCATCTTTTCATGAAATAGGAAAGATTTCAGGATCAGCTACTTACGATGAAAATAATGATTTAGTTAATTTCAGTGGATCTAACTTTATTTTTGGTAATGCAAAAATTGATGGAAGAAATATCGTTGTAGGAGGAGATGATTTTACGTTAAGAGGTGGTTCTGCTGATGCTTCAATTAGAGAAAAACATCTAAAATGTGAACAGATGGCATTGTCTCTTCAACTACCTTTGATTAGAATAGTTGAAGGTTCTGGCGGAGGAGGGTCAGTTAAAACAATTGAAACTACAGGTAGGGCAAATGTACCTGAAGTGGAAGGTTGGAATTTAGTCGTAGAGAGTATGGGCACTATTCCAAGAGTGGCTCTAGGGCTTGGCTCCGTAGCAGGTCTGGGAGCCGCACACCTTGCATGCTCTCATTATTCGGTCATGGTTAAAGAAAAATCTGCTGTTTTTGTAGCCGGTCCACCTGTTGTTGAACAGATAGGTCAAAAGTTAACAAAAAATGAATTAGGTGGTTATGAAATTCAATTAAAATCAGGAGCAGTTGACGCTGCTGTTGATACAGAAGAAGAGGCCTTTAATTCTGCAAAAAAATTTTTATCTTATCTACCAAATTCAGTTTATCAATTGACTGAACAATTAAGCACGGAAGATAATCCAAACAGAACGTCAGAATGGTTGATTGATGCCATTCCAAGAGATATTAAATCTGTATATAAAATAAGACCAATAATTGAAGAACTGGTGGATAGGAATACTTTTTTTGAAATTGGAAAAGAATACGGTAAGTCAATTGTTACAGGTTTTTGTAGAATTAATGGATGGTCAATAGCTCTAATGGCTAGTGATCCGTATTCTTATGGTGGCTGCTGGACATCTGATACATGTAAAAAGGTACAAAAGTTTGTTGATTTGGCTGAAACATTTCATTTACCTGTTATTTATTTAGTAGACTGTCCAGGTTTTCAAGTTGGTTTAGATGCCGAAAAAAAAGGTACAATTAAAGAAGGTGTTAGAGCTATGTCGGCCATCTGGCAAACTACAACACCATGGTTGTCAATAATAATGAGAAATTGTTTTGGTGTAGCCGGCGCCGCTCATAAAAGAGGTAGCAGTTATATCTCAAGATGCGCATGGCCTTCAGCTCGTTGGGGATCTTTGCCCCTTGAAGGAGGGATTGAAGCTGCCTACAGGTCTGATATAGAAAATTCAAACGATCCTAAAGCTGAACTAGAAAAAATAACTACGAGATTGAATAAATTGAGATCACCTCTAAGGTCAGCTGAATCTTTCTTGATAGAAGAAATTATAGATCCTAGAAATACACGTAAATTTATGTGTGAATTTGCCAATTTAGCAGCACCTTTGAGAAAAATAGGAATGACTAGTAGAACAATGAGACCATAGAATATGAATAAGGTTAAATAATGATTTACTCTGAAGTTTCTGGAACATTAATAAAGATATTAGTTTCAAAAAATCAAATTATAGAAGAAGACACAGATTTATTAGTGATAGAATGCATGAAAATGCATATCCCAATTACCGCTAAAAAAAGAGGAAAAATTATAGATATTTTTATTAAAGAAGGTGATTTGATTAGTGAAGGAGATAAATTATTAGAAGTAGTCTATGACTTCTAAAATTATAATAATTTTTATTATCTAATAATAAAAGGATTTGAAATGGATGTTTGTTCTGCTATCCATACTGACTTCGTCTGTAAAAACTCTTTTATAGATTCTTGTCCACTTTCTCTTCCGCGTCCTGATCTTTTGTAACCACCAAAAGGGGACATAAAGCTAACGGCTCTATAAGTATTAACCCAAACAGTGCCAGCTCTCAGAGAGTCTGACATTCTAAGCGCTCTTCCTATATTGTTAGTCCATACACCAGCTGCTAGACCAAATATAACATCATTACCTACTTTTATAGCTTCTTCTTCATCCTTAAAACGAATGATAGATAAAACAGGACCAAATACTTCTTCTTGAGCAATTCTCATTTCATTATTAACATCGGTAAAAATTGTTGGCTCAACAAATCTATTTCCTCTAACATTCTCCCCAGAGTAAGCTTTTCCACCTAGAACACATTTTGCACCTTCTGATTTTGCAATTTCTATGTAACTCATGATTTTGTCAAATTGTGGCTGTGTTGTTACAGGACCTACATGTGTATCAAGTGACATTGGATCACCTATTTTTGCTTCACTTGCAACTTCAACAAGTCTTTTCACAAACTTTTCATAAATAGAATCCTGAACTAATAAACGAGACCCTGCTATACAAGTTTGTCCTGTTGCTGCAAATATTCCCGATATCACACCCATTATTGCAGCTTCAAAATCAGCATCTTCAAAAACAATATTAGGTGATTTACCGCCGAGTTCTAAAGATACAGGCATAATTTTTTTTGCAGCTGTTTCATAGATTTTTTGACCTGAAACATCAGATCCAGTAAATGCAATTTTTGAAATATGTTTGTGTTCAACAAGTGGTTGTCCAACGTCAATACCCATACCTGTAACACAATTAACAACACCGTCGGGGAATCCCGCTTCTGAAATTAATTTCATGAATTCTAAAGTAGAAGCAGAAGTAAACTCAGATGGCTTAATTACTGCTGTATTTCCTGCTGCTAATGCTGGAGCAAGTTTCCAAGATAAAAGTAGTAAAGGAGAGTTCCACGCTGTAATCATTCCGATAACACCATATGGCTCATATTTTGTATAATTAAATATACCAGGTTTATCTGAGGGTAATACTGATCCTTCAACTTTATCTGCAAGACCACCAAAATACCTATACCATTCGGCAAGATATTTAGTTTGAGCACCCATTTCTGCAATCAACTTACCATTATCTTGAACCTCTATTTCACCTAATCTTTGAAAGTCTCTTTCAACAAGCTCAGCAAGTTTTATAAGTAATTTTCCTCTTTCTGTAGGTTTGGTTTTAGACCATTTTTTTTCAAAGGCTTCTTTTGCAACATTTACAGCTATATCAACGTCGTGTGAATCACCCTTAGCAATTTTTGCCCACTTTTCACAGGTGTAGGGATTTTCTGTTTCAAAATATTTTTTACTGTTTGGCTCCATTTCTTTGCCATTTACATAATGATTATATATTTTCATTGGGGGGACACCTTTACTTTATTTTTTTAGACTATAGTCCATATACTATTTAATCTTATTAATTTTCTTTCGTACCATTTTTGCTATGAACCATATTAGAAGAAGAATAATTGGAACACAAAACGCTAGAAAAACTTGTTTGCTAAAAAACACTTTATCAAAATTTACTGGGTCAATCAAAGTGCTCAACAGACCAATAATATAGTATGTTATTGCAACAATTGACAAAGACTCTACGGTTTCTTGTAATCTAAGTTGAGCTCTTGCTCTTAATTCCATGGACTCCAATAAATTTTTATTTTGAATTTGAACACCCATTTCTATTTGGGTTCTAACAAGATTATCTGCTCTTTGTGCTCTTGTAGCTAATGACTCCAATCTTCTTGAAAAAGCTTCACTAGTCCTAACAGCAGGTTGTAATCTTCTACTTAAAAATTCATCATTTGTCTGAAAGGATTCTAGACGCTCTTCTCGTAAATCTTTTACCCTTTGTTCTACTAGTTTGTAATAAGCGGCTGTAGCTGATAGACGGTAGTTGGTAAAAGAATCTATTTCTTCTATTTTGGCAACAACATAAGAAAGTTGGTTTAAATCTTTTTGGAAATCTGGATAAGCTATTGATTTTTTGTCTAAATTTTTCTCTGTAGTTTTAGAAACTGATTTTGTAATTTCTGTGATTTGTTTCTCAAGATTACTTAAATGAAAACTTTGTTCTCTGACTTGACTTAAGCCCAATAAAGAAAGTACTTGGTAAGTCTCAAGTTCAACAATTCTCTGAAGAAGCCTTCCGGTTCTTCTTGTTCTAAGATTTTTATTTTGTATAAATACTCTTCTAAATCCAGAACCAAGAAAATCAGTCCTGTCAGATTTAAAAGACATGAAAACATTAGCTCCATCTTCAGCAACGTTTGAGCCTGCAAAATTATCGTGGAAAAAAAATTTCTCAATATCAATTGGTTTGAAATTATGACTAGATTGTGCCATTTCAATCCATGATGACAAAAAATGTTGTCCAGGAAACTTTTCTAAAAAACCTTTTGGCAATAAATTTAAGAATTTTACATCAAATAATTTTGGTATATTTTTACTATCACCTTCAATTTTATCAGGATATATTAATGTTAGTGATATAAATTCTGTATGACATTCATATCGGATAATCAAATCTTTTCCCTCAGCCACCCAGTATTTTGACGGCTCTTTTGGTAAACTTTGAAAATTTAATTTCTTTAAATATTTGCTTAGATAATTCCAAGCATTTTTTTCATCATTGTCTTTTATTAAATAAGCAAAGTGAAAAGTTCTTAGATTGTTGCCTAACTTAATATAAGGTCTAGCATGAAGTTCATCTCTTAAAGATAATGAATCACTGATTTTTAGTTTGTTCATATTTTCATCTTATCACTTTATTTATATAGATGAAAGAATTCGAAGTTAATTTTATAAATAGATTACATTTATAAAACTTACTAATTTTGTTTTAGGAAAGTTATTACTTTTTTATATGTATCAAATTCATAAAGATTATTATGCCCAGCATTAGGAATGTAAAGGGCCTCTTTTGGTTTTGGAGCAGAATTGAAAACCCTTTTACCAAACTCTACACTGATTATTTTATCTTTTAAACCATGTAAAACAAGTAATGGTGAATTAATATTCTTTACTTTACTAATAATATCATAACGATCTAAAACTAACCATCTAGCAGGAAGATACCAGTATTGGCGCATAGCTACGTCTGCTATGGATGTATAAGGAGCCTCTAAAATAGTTGCTTTAAAACTTTCTTCTGTTGAAAATTTCACAGCCAACCCACATCCTAAAGACTCTCCGTATAAAATAGTTTTGTTTACAGGAATATTATAATTAGTTAAAAAATCTAATGCCGCTTTACCGTCCAAGTAAAGACCACTTTCTGAAGGTTTACCTTTGTTTTCTCCATAGCCTCTATACTCAAGCAATAACAAACCATAGCCTTCGTCCATAAAGGGTTTAAATTTTTGGACTCTGTGGCCTATATGGCCTGCATTCCCGTGAAATACAACTATAGTATTATTCTCACTTTTAGATGGTTTTTTAAATAGAGATTTCAAAACAATTCCATCTTGAGTAGTGAAATTAATTTTTTTCAACCCAGAACTATTATAGTAAGAAACATCAAGTTTCTCTCTAGACGGTTGATATAACAAAGATCTTTGAAAAATAAACATGATTAGAATTAATAATAAGTAAATACTAATTCCGTAAATCATAATTGATGAAATTTTTGTCATTTGTTACTACTGAAATTAAATAATTAAATATTAATTTATAAATCAATAAATGAATAGAGAACTTACAAAAAATTATTAATTTCTATTTAATAACTTTAATTAATTATTTGTGAAGATTGAATTTGTCACTAGGATAAATTAAAAAGTTTCCTATGAATCTTATTTATATTAGAAATAATTTAAAAGGTAGAAAATGAGAAGTATAATACAAGCTCAAGGCATACATCACATTACATTAAATGGGGCTAATAAAGAAATCTCAATAAATTTTTGGCAAAAAATCCTTGGAATGAAGTTTATTTTTGAACAGCCAAATTTGGATGACTTAAATACTAATCACTTATATTTTGATTGTGGAGACGGTACTACTGTGACCATTTTCACAAATGAAAACATAACTCCAGATAAACAAAAAATTAAGAATGAATGTGGTGGTGTTCACCATGTTGCTTTCTGGGTAAGTCAAAGCACTATTCGTATAGCTGAAAAAAATTTAAATGAAAATGGCTTTGCTAATACAGGTATTAAAGATAGGGGGTTTATGGATTCAATTTACTTTAGAGAACCATTAGGTTTACTTATAGAACTTGCCAGTTATAAATTTGACCCACCTGTAGGTTTTACTCATGCAAATGTATTAGAGAAAGCACATGAGCTAAGAGTAAAAAGAGAAGCCTTAAATATACAAGACGAAGATATTGCAAGCGCTATAAAAGAATTAAGAAATTAATAATAAATATCATAAATTAATTAAATAATTATTTGATTAATAATATGGTTTAACTGTTATTAACTTTTCATTAATCCAAGAGTTTATTCCGTATTTTGCGTTGTATATAATATTATCAAATTTTTTATCCATCATTTCGGCTATTATTCTCGTTCTTCTACCACTTCTACAGATTAATATAATTGGCTTTCCATCATTAATTTTTAAGCGTAAATTTTCATACCATTTGTCAAAATTATAATTTCCCTTTTTATCAAAAAAGGTTAGCAAAATACTTTTGGGCACTACCCCGGTTTGGTCCCATTCTGAACTTCTTCTTATATCCACTATTGGAATATTTATTTTTGATAATTCTTTTATCTGCTCATTATTCACATCAATAATATCAGCAAATGCAAACTTAATGCTTAACAAAAAACAAACTATTTTTATACCAAATCTAATTAACATAATTATCCAAATCCTTTTTTTTTATTTTAACTCGATATTAGTTTTTTTAATTATTTGATCTTAATTTATATAGTAAAAAAAAATTAGTGCTAATATCATTTTCTTAAAAAATTATATATTAGATAAAAATTTTATTAAGACATCACCTTATATCAGTAAGTAAAAGAATTATTAGCTTTGGAATTATTTTAATGACGGAGAGAAGCTTCTCGTCATTTAATTTCAATAATCTGATTTATAGATTTTATAAATTAGTAGGTTTTAAGTCTACATTTTAGTCTGCAAATTAATTTGTTTCTATTTCATTAAGTACTACTCTTGCTTGCAATATAACTACACACTCTTTACATCGTTCAGTAGCTTTTCTAATTGCTCTATAAGCAGGGTGCTTTTTTCACCCTTTAGCAAGTATCTTAAGTAATACCACTTGTCTTTCTAATTTATGATTAATCATATTATTTCCTTACAGTTTCATTATTATCTCCAACTTTTTGTCATTTTTCCTTTATCTTTGAAGTCAATAATTGAAAAAGTTTTCTCTACTAAAGTGTAGTCATTGTAACCTAATCGAGCGATAACCTTCATTTTAAGCGTATCGACTATCCCATCATCAGTTATAAATTCATCTTTAATATGAATACCAATAACTTTTCCAAATACAACGTTGTGCAAACCTCCTTTCCCTGGAAGTTCAACTGTTTGGTGATATTTACACTCAAAATGTACAGGAGACTCTGCAACTCTTTTTGGCTTTACTTCGAATGAATCTATAGCGGTTAAACCAGTTTTTTCTAATTCATCCGTGTTTGGTTCCATTATCCAACTTGTATCATTCATTTGGTGACGTGTGTCCCAGGTGCTCATGTTAACCACAAATTCACCTGTTTCTTCAGCATTTAAAACACTATCTTTCTTACTTCCATCTGCGCGATTGCCAGCTGAGAACATTACAAATGGAGGATCATAAGAAAGTCCATTGAAATAACTATATGGTGAAAGGTTTCCTATACCGTTTTTACTTACTGTACTAATCCACCCAATTGGACGCGGAACTGTAAGAGCTTTGAAAGGGTTGTAAGGTAATCCGTGATTATTCTTATTTGTTTCATAGTACATTTGCATACTCTTTTTTTTGAACTTAGTTTAGCAAAATTTATAACTTAAAATTTATAATAATTTATTTAACAATTAATTAGAATTATTTAGTTAATCAAATATCTATAATTTTATTATTGATACAAACTTTTAGTTTAAACTTTATAGTATAAATCTGGATTTACAATTCCAGTATCTACGGTAATTTTACATGAAAATCTTTCTTCATAATCTTTATTGAAGTTTCTTACATCAGACAAATGCTTCTTCAAGTTTTCTTGATTATTAAAAGTAAAAATACCTAGTCCTTTATCAGGAGTTATATGAAAAGATTTAAATTCTAAAAGCCCATTAAACGTCTTAGGATCAAAATTATCTGTCATATATTGATGTCCAACGTGCATTAACTTAGGGTTTGAATATCTAACACTACAAACAATACAAAACATCATTATCTCCTATTTTATATATAAAATTATTATGTTATTGATGAATAAATAATATTCAATTTATAAATATAAAATAAATAATAGATTTATTTTGTAGTATCAGATTTAGTTAGTTTTTATTATTTTTTTATATATCTTTTTCAAATAGAATTATTAAAAAACTAGTAATTTTGTTTCTTAGGTATGACTCCTCTAATGCCACCTCTAGGGTTAGGATTATCATCCTCTCTTCTAGGAATTATATGAATATGACAGTGAAAAATAGATTGACCTGCATCCTCTCCTATATTCATTCCAATATTGTAACCTGTTATTTGATTATCTAAGTATTTTAGTTCTGTTCTTTGTGTATCTAATACTATTGGTATTTCTTCAAGTTCTGCTTTTGAGCATTGAAAATAACTTACAACATGTCTTTTTGTTATTATTAGTGAGTGTAGTGGAGTAACTGGAAAAGAATCCCTTATTACATAAAAATGTTTATATTCATGAACTATTCTCTTTGGTGATACGTTACAAAAAATACAATTACTCAAAATCAATCCTTCAATATATTTCTAATTATATCACTGAATTAAAAATTAATATTAACATTTTTGCTCAAGGAATTTGATAATGTTAGGAGTAATAAGTTCACCATCATGATTGAATGTTTTAAGTTCATTTACTGCCTCTACATAAGTTAAAGGTTCAATATTAGATTTTCTTGCTTCTAATAGTCTCAGGCTAAAATCATGATTAAATTCAGGATGAGCTTGTAGAGTTAGAACTGTATCGCCTATTGAAAAAGAAGCTATATCACAGAATGAGTTACTAGCTAACAATTCAGCTTCTTTCGGAAGTTTAACAACTTGATCTTGATGGAAGAAAATTAAGTTTAATTTATTAAAATTACCTAACAAACTATTATATCTCTTAGTTGATATTTCTTTTATTCCAATGCCCCAACCTTTTGAAGATTTTGTTACGTGTCCACCTAAAGCTTGAGCAATAGCTTGATGTCCAAAGCATATTCCAAGCAAAGGAATTTTAAACTTAACAATTTCATTAATAATATCGAAAAGTTTTTTAATCCATGTATGATTTTCGTAAACACCGTAAGCGCTTCCAGTTATAATAAATCCATTATAATAAGCCAAATTTTGAGGAAAAATATCTTCGTAAATATTAAAAACATTTACGTTCCAATGTTTAATTTTATCTTTCAAAAGTAATGAAAACATCTGATCGTATGAAGGGTAATCTAAAACAAGATCTTTGTTAATTGGTCCAGCTTGTAAAATACATAAATTAAACAAAAACAAATTCCTCAGTAGTTTATGTTAGTCATTTGCTTCATCCATATTTATAGAATAATAGTTTTCAGTCTATGTTTTAGCTTCTAACTTTATGAGTTACTATTTATTGACACCTTTTCCTATATGGGCAACGCCTTCAATTTCCACATATATTTCAGGACTAGCCAAGTTTGAAACTTCGACTAGGGAACAGGCTGGAAAATTGCCTTCAAAGAACTCAGCTCTTGCCTTCCAGACCATTTTGTTATTTTGAATGCGTGTTACGTAAATGGTCAGTTTGGTGAAGTCAGCCATTGTGCCACCAGCCACTTCAATCAAAGCCTTGTGTTTTTCAAAAATGATTTTGGTTTGTTCGTATTCATCCTTACCATCAATCGTTACGCCATCCGCATTTCGTGACGTTAATCCAGCAATGTATGCTATGCCGTCACATACAATACAATTAGACCAAAGCTTTGGTGCAGGTTCGCTCACTTTCGGGCTGGTGTACCGGGTAATCATTTTTAAATCCTTTCATTATACATATCTAAAGTTTAATTAGAAAATCAACTAATTCTGGTTATTAAATTCAGGGTCTATGGGAACTTTGATTCCATTTAGAAGATGATTAGTCCTACCGGCAAGAGACACAATAGATAGAAACTCGGCATATATTTCATCATTCATACCTTTGGCTCTAGCTGCAGCGGTATGAGAGTGAATACAGTACTCACAACTATTAGCTATAGAAACAGCTGCATAGATAAGTTCTTTGGTCATAGGATCTAAATGACTAGGTCTAGCCATCACTGATTTTACATCATTCCAAGTATTCTCAAGCAAATCTTCATTGAAGGCAAGATAGTACCATAAATTATTTATGAAATCGTTATCACGCGTGGAACGAATATCATCGAAAACAGCTTTTACACGAGGATTAGATTCTGGATTTTGAGGTGGTGATAAAGTGGGCATTAGATAGCCTTTCTTTTCAAGAGTTACAATATTTTATCATTTGATTTAATTTAATTATTAGAACAATATTTATTCAATCTATAATTTAATCTAAAATAGTAATTTTTAAAATTATAACTTTTGAGGAATTCATGACTAAACCTAAAATATTTGTGACGGGTGGAAGTGGAAAAGCTGGTAAGCATTTAATCCAATATTTGTTAGAAAAAGGATATTCCGTCGTAAATGCTGATCTTGTTCCACTTGTGATGAATGGAGTAGATAATATAAACTTAGATATAACTGACTCTGGTCAAGTCTTTAATGCTTTATCGGGTTATGCAAATATACCAGAACTTAAATTAGGTGAAGGTATAAAAAATTTCAAAGCAGTTGTTCATTTAGCAGCAATACCAAGAATTTTAGTCAAGCCAGACAATGAAACTTTTCGTATCAATACATTAGGCACTTATAATGTCATGGAAGCAGCTACAAAACTAGGAATTAAAAAAATTATCTTTGCATCCTCGGAAACAACATATGGCTTTTGTTTTGCCCAGGGTAATCCAATTCCTAAATGGCTTCCAATTGAAGAAGATTATGAAACAAGTCCTACAGATAGCTATGGGCTTTCAAAAGTGTTGAACGAAAAAACTGGTAAATCTTTTCAAAAAAGAACTGGTATTGATATTTATGCATTAAGAATTGGTAATATAATTGAACCTGATGAATATCATAGATTTGAAGAGTTTTGTGAAAATCCAAGCATAAGATTAAGAAACCTCTTTAATTATATTGATGCAAGAGATTTAGCTCAAGCGATAGAACTGTGTATTAAAAAAGATGGACTTGGTTATGAGGTTTTTAATGTTACCCATAATATTAACTCAGTTAGCTTAGCAACTGAGGAAATAATTAAGCAATTTTTTCCAAATGTTAAAATGAGAAGAGATATGGAAAAATATGAGTCAATATTATCTTCAAAGAAAATTAGAGATGTTTTAGGGTTTAACCCGGCACATGATTGGAAAAAATATTTAAAAGGATATTTATAATGATAATTGCAGTTGTTACCTTTAATATAGATAAAGAATTAACTAGTTCGCTTCTAAAAGAGAAGTTTTTAGAAACATCAACCATTTACAAAGATACTCCAGGTTTAATTAGAAAAAACTATATCTGTGATACTTCAAAAAATTTAGCAGGCGGAGTTTATTGTTTTGATAATATAGAGAATGCAAAAAGTTGGTTTGATGAAGATAGGGTTAAATGGATTACAGACAGGTATTCACCACCTAAAATAAAATTTTATGAAAATCCAGTAATAGTTGACAACAATATTGATGAAATAATTTCATAAAAATTTCCTCATCACTGGGGAGACAACCTCCTCAATATTTCATTTTAATCATCTGTATTTATTACATTCTAAAGACTTAAAGAATTTAAGGAGAGAGCCACTCTCCTTGCCAATTAGTTGTCTTTTTGTAATAAGCACGAATATGTTTAGTCCCTAAAAGCAATAGCTGAATTGATTGTATATTACATACCAAAACGGCAAAACGTTTCTGATCTGGGGCATGATCATAGGCAAGGGGGCTTCCAATGACAGTACCTGGACTAGGAATAGTTCCATAAGCTATCCTAGAGTTAGTTGGAACATTTCTCCAGTATGGAATAGTAATGTCGCCAGCCTTAACTTCAACAACAACATCCATCTGAATTTGTAATTGCACTTTTGGTAGCCAAATGTGAATTCCAGCACGTGAGTTCTCTTTAAGGGCCAACATTTTTGAAGATGCGTTGTCTGTATGGAACTCTATCTGGTTATTTTTCCTGTCGCACCGTCTCATAACTAACGTGCGGGCATTTGGAAAGCCATCCGCACTTGATGTAACAAAGGTAGGGTGTCTAGCAGGCGATTTTTTGTCAGCCTTTCCCCGAGAAATCTGTGCCCAGCCAAAGTTCAAAAAATCATCTAATTTTTGAAAAACTTTCATTTATATAATATTTAAATATGACTATTTAGTATGAGTTGCTTTTAAGATAATAATCCATTCTATTAATTGAACGTATGTTAAAATTCATTTTTTTTCCATTCCGCATTACATCAACTTTAATCATTACTCCATAATTTCCAGAACTCCAGACAGTTTTATAAAAAGATTCTAAATTATTAACAAATTGTCCATTTACTGCTGTTATTTCATCGTCTGGCTTAATACCGACTTTGTAAGAAGGTCCATCTTTACTAACTTTAGTAACAACAATTTTACCACTATTATCATCTGAAGATAATCCAATATAAGGATTAACATTTGAAGTTCTACGACCATATCTTACTAAATCTTTCATGATTGGTTTTAAAAGATTAATAGGAACAAACATGTTTCCTGGAGAAATTATCTCCGGGCTTACAGCATCTCTAATAAAAAGGGAACCTATTCCCACTATTTCACCTTGGGAATTAATTAAAGGGGCTCCTGCCCAAGCTGGATTATTTGGTAAAGTGTAAATAGGTTTCTCTAAGTAATATTCCCACCAACCAGCGAAGGGCCTTCTAGAAACCATCTTAGCTAAAGAACCAATACCCATAGTTGGTGAAGGAAGTATAAAAATAGAATCGTCCATTTTAATGTTACTTGAGTCACCTATTTTTAGAGATTTTAATTTTGTTGGAACTATAGGGGAAACTAAACCAAAACCAGTCTCAAAATCGTACGCAATTAATCTTCCAGGTATTTTTTTTCCATTAGATAAGCCGATGGTGATTTCACTCGCCTCAAGAACAATATAGCCAATTGTGAGTATATTTTTATTATCAATTACTACTCCACTACCTTGTCTGACAGTTCCAAGGCTTTTTGAAGTTCTTGCTTCATCAGGAATTATTGAATGAATACTTACAATTGAATTATACAAATCATTGAATTTCTCTTTTTTCAAAATAGTTTCTTTAAATTGACCAATTCCCACTTTTTTTAAATTAACTACATTTTTATTCCAATTTTCTTTAGATAAAGAAAACATACTAAAAGCACTTTCTTTATCTAAAATTTCTGTATCTCCAAATGAAAGGCTACCGTTAAAAGAAAATATAAATAATAAAATAATTAAAAGTTTGTTTTTGATACCCATAAAATACCTAATATTATTTAACATATTAAATAAATTAAAATAATTGAAAAAAAATGAAAGAAAAAATTAATATTTTTTAAAAACCTTATTTATAACGTGTGTTAATTTATTTTGTATAAGTTTAAAGTCTTGATTTTTTCCTCCAGAGATTTCATCCATATATAAGTCTCTTCTAACTTCAATCATCACTGATTGAACTCTTTTATCCTTTTTATAGAATTTAAGAGGAACTATTGATCCTTTAAACGGGTTATTAGTTTTTACACTGAAGTTTAAATTTTTAAATATTTCTTCAAACAATAGTTTCAATCTTTTAGATGTATGAAAATCATCAGTCCCAATACAAATTTCTGGTCTTACCATATTCTGTATTAGTTCATATGGTAAGGGATATTTGGGAAAGCTGTGACAATCAACAATTAAAACTTTGTTATGTTCTTCTAGCATTGTCTCAACTATCTTGGTGAATTTTTCATGATGCTTTTTATAATATTTCTTAATCAATTTATGTTTAATCAATTCAATATTCTTTAAAGATTTACCATCATGTGTTTTTTCATAAATACATCCCATTCCAACTTTAGACATTGGTTCTAATTCATCAATTTCAAATCTTTCTACATCTACAAGAAGTCTGGATATAGGAAATTTCAATAAATGAATATTACAAATATCAAACAATTCATCTGTAAAGTGATCAGTCATCTTCAGAAGTTCAATTTGAAGATCTTTTGTTGATAAATTAAAAAATCTTATATATTCGTCTGGGATATTTTTAGAGGAGTGAGGAATATGAAGCACTATGCTCATTTATTCCTCTTCAGATAAAATTGAGATTGATGCCATAGAGGACGTAGGAATATTTTTTTTAAAGAGCTTTATAATCTTTGCAGTATAATCTACTTGTCCATTCCAACCCATTTTTCTTAATTCATCAAAATTTATTTGATTACCCACATCAAATTCGTTTAATAAGTCAGGAAGATCGTTCTCTTCGCAACTCTCAAGTTCAATGGAATATTCTTTATAATCATTTTCGTCATACTTACCATATGTAATTAAGGACCAAGTCCTAAGACCTTCTTTCAAACCATTTCTTTTAAGATATATATTTTGAACATCTTGACATAAGAATGGACCCACATATCTAAATCCAATGTAAAATACCCGTTGTCTAGGTAATAGTTTTCTTTGTTTTTCTATTTTTGGGAATTTAACAATATTTGTCATTTGTGCCTCCGCTTTAGTACTTTAGGCTAGATGCCAAGGCGTACAAGTTGGTAATTAAATGCCTTAAATATACATAATAATTTCTAAGGACGATTTCAAGCTTTTTGCAAAATCACATATAAAACCAAAGAATATTTTTTTTATAAAAACAAATCGAGTAGATATATTCACGATTTCAAAAATTAAAAATCAATTGGTTTTCATGAGATGTTTCTCGATAGGAATGATGTTTGTAAAATAAACGAAAATAAATAATAACTAAAACATAATCATCAAATTTAGAATTATTTTTTAATTTATTCATTAAAAAAATCAAATATTGAATTATGTAATTTATCTCTAATCTTAGACCTTTTGCGCCGTGTTTATTATAAACTCTATTAATTAATTTATAAATATATCCATTGTAATAACCAAAAAAATGGTCCGCATCATATAAGTCCATATTTAAATGACGATATAAATCCTCATTTAATTTACTTATAATTTCTTCTTTAATTTTGATTTGGAACTTAGAATGCATTCTATAAATTTAAAAGAAAATTGATTTTGATCAATAAAAATATCTTATTTGATAATGGATTTAAAATAGCACTTTAACCCAAAACCATTATCAAAATGGAAATGGTCGTGGTGTGCTTGATCTGAATCGGGAGTTAAAATATTGTTAAAATAATTACAAGCTACTTTGTAGGCTTTTTTCAATATCTGTCCTTTTTCTGTGTTTTTATTCCAATCGATTTTTACATTAGCACCATCAATATCTGATATATCTAATGCAGTGCCATAGCTGTGTTCACTGTAAATTTTTGATCTTGCTATAGTTCTACAATTGTAAGAGCCCATGTGGGTAATAGTTTTTGCTTTAATTTCGTTTAAATATTTTCCTACTTTTAAAGCAGTTGGACAAGATAAGGTTACGTCTCCCGAAAGTTTGGTGTTATTATATGATTTAACTCTTACTGCATTATTAACTCTGCATTGACCTTTTTTGAAAGATCCTAAAGATTTGAAATTTTTAGAATAATTTTTCAATTCTTCAATACAAGATTTTCCACCATTATATAGTGTAAGGTATCTTAATTTATTGAAAGAATGACTTAAAAAATTGAAATAAAATTCAGCAATAATAACAGCTATTATTAATGTTATGAAAAAAGTGATTATTCTGAGCATTATTTACTTATATAAAAAATAAAATATTTTAAAATAAATTAATTACTTTTCATGAACTTTATTACCGCTTACCCAAAAGAACTTTACACCAAGTTGTTTAGCTGCAGAATAAATCCTGTGTTCATATTTTCCCCAAAAACCATTCGTATCATATATGGCGACGGCAGGCTTTTTTCCAGTCAGTGTAGAGGCAAACACAGCCTGTTGAATGCTATCTAAGCTACTTCTCTTATCTAATCCTCCTTCAATGACATATTCATCTGTAACTATATCTATTCTTATAGATGCCACTCGTGGAGTAGAACCATTTATATTATAATCATAATTATAAGTAACTTCAGTTTTACCACCTAGATGATTTGCAAGTCTAAGGTTAAAAGTATCTTCATTTCCAAAAGACATGCTACTTGAATTTGATGATTTGCTTTGACTATTAGAGCCTCTATGACAGTGATAATCACCAGTACTACGGTTATTATGACAACCTTGTTTGTTTAATCCACCACCATGTGAAAATGCATTAGAGGATAAAAAAAGAAAAAGGATGATAGTTAAATATTTCATATAATATCCTTTTCTTTCTTAATTATTTAAAGATATTCATAATTTTTCTACTCATATAAGATCTTGCTCTAGAACTGATCTTACCCGTAACTCTATTAGTAACTCTTGTTCCAATTTTATTTCGCTTTACCGCATTTACATCCCCAAGTATTTTGGCTGTTGTATACAGAAAAGATCTAATTTTACCGATTGTTATTTTTTTCATCATACAATAATAAAAATGTTTTTTTATAAGTTTACTTGTTTATTATTACTTAAAATTAAAAATTGTATAGTAAGCAATTGTAAAATTACTTTTTATTTACTTTATTTTTTTGAAACAAAAATATGTCTAAATTAAAAAAACAATTTTGGTTCTACGGTGTCATACCTATTCTAATTCTTTATTTTTTTGCGCTTCATTTTTGGGGACAAAATCTTACTTTAGGTTTCAATGATTGTTTACCAAATCGAAGTTGTTCAGATTTTTTCATGAAAGAATTACAGAGATCTCAAAACTTTGTATACATAATTAGCATTTTAATATTTTCTTGGACAATTTGGAATAGTTATAAAGTGTTTCAAATTTCTAAAACAAACCAAAATAAAAAAATAAAGATCATCTCAAGGGTATCTGTTATTATCTGTCCAATAATAGCCATTTTATTATTTCCATTTATCGCTCTTGAGCTTGCTAGAACCCCAAGTTATTTGATGAATTTTTATTATGATTTGTGGGTATATATTCTTCAATCACTTGGAGGGGCACCCGGGAAATTTGGTATGGGTTATTACATAGCAAACATAGTCTTATTTGTAATTATTCAACCGATATTAATTTTAAGTTTCTTTATCCTTTGGATAAAACAAAGAAAACAAAATGCTCTTATTCAATCTGAATTAAATTTAGAGGATCAATAATGAGTGATTTAATAAAAACCTTTTTCTTTGAATGTGTTGAGATAATGAGGTTTTTATCTGCTTATACTTTTTTTACATATAAAGAAATTAATACGATTGTTTTCCTATTGATTGAACCATTTTTAGTTATATTATTCTTTTTATTGTGGAGATTTGAAAAAAATAAAAATAAGAAACTAAGAAAATTAACCTGATTACATTAAATAGATAAAAATATAAGTTTATTTTTTAATAATTGAGTTAATTATACCTACAATGACTGGGCAATAATTTGCAGGACCAGCAAATTGAAGAGATAATTTTAATGCATTATCTTTATCTAAAAAATGAAAAGCTGTGTGCATAACATCTAGTACATAGCCACCATTGTTTAAATTGGCATTTTGAATTCTGTCCCATATATCCTTTGTTGTGTCATTTTTACTAACTAAGTCTTTGCTATCCCTCCATGAATATCCTTCAAGAAGATATCTACATAGTAGTGCCATTACCCCAGAACAATTTCCTGCATCAGGGTGATAGTGGGTAATACGTGCTTCTTGCCTTGCATAATATATAATTTTATTCGTTGGTATTTTTTTAAAGCGGCTAATGGTGCAATTCTATGGGCAGGACCACAGCCGGCAGTAGCGCCCTTTAACTCTTCATTGACTTGTATAGAAGCATCATCAACATTTACACCTTGAGATACCTTTTGAAAAACCATTGCAAAAGTAGGTCCTGTGTCAAAAGCATCTGTTTTCCACCAATGATAGTAGCGTTTAACCAAGTCATTTTTATTAAATCCATTACTTGTAATTAAGCTTTTAGATAGGATTTTAGCAAGCTCAGTTGGTCCACCGTTTTTATCACCGTCGATATAACCTTTAAGTATTACACTGTGCATTTAATATCATTTTTAAAAGTCATAATTGCTTTTCAAGTTTTATTAATTACAATTAACATGTTTACAAACGTACTACAGTTAAAAAGATGGCTTTTGAATTAAAAAAAATACTTTCTTCCCTCAATAATACAACGTCTGTGTTTGACGAAGGAACGGGCGAATTCAACACTATAGATGTTAATTTAGCCAAAAATAATCTCCAATTAACCGAAAGATCATCTGAAAATGGATCAAAGAATATTCCTGCTATTACTTCATCAAAAAAAGATGCTATGGCAGTGGAAATTGATTCTTATCTAAAACATTTAATATTAATGGCTAAAGACAAGCTCCTTAATAGGGAGAAAGCAATCGATGAACTTAGCCAAATACAATCTGAAGGATCACTAGAGTATATAACTGAAATCTATGAAAATGGTAAAGCTGATCTAAATACTACTGCTAAAGATAGATATAATGATTTATTTACCGCCAGAAGAGATTGGATTTTAGGAGAAAAAGAACTCGCTGGTTTCAGAGAAGATCATAAGAGAAGAGGTCCAGCAAGATTTGACGATAATAACACAAAGAATTATGGGTGGATTTTTCTTATTACAATTATTGAAATTATTGCCAATGCAGTTTTTTTAGGAGGGGCTCATAGAGATGGTCCTGCTGGTGTTTTTGCTGAAATATTGATGTTTGGCATTATAAATATTGGGTTTTCATTTATTCTAGGATTTTATATTTGGCGAGGATTTTATCACATAAGTTCTTTTAGAAACTCTGTGTCGGGTATTTTAGCGGTCCCAATATTATTCCTTATAGCATCTTTGAATTTATTTTTAGCACATTACCGTGACAAGCTTGAAAGCTTAAATAAAGCTAATTTAGCTATTGATGAGATGAATGTCTTATTTATTGAGATTGGTAGTAAGGCAAGAGAGGCTTTTTTAAGTCATCCATTTTTTTTAGATGATTTTAAATCTTATTTATTAATGTTCATTGGTTTAATAGCATCAACTATCGCTATAATAAAAAGTTTTCAATTAGACGATCCATATCCCGGATACGGTAAAATTAGTAGAGAACAATCAAAGTTAGCAGATTCATATAACAAAAAGCAAACAAATGCTTTTGAAGATATGGATGATTTAGCTGATGATTTTTCAAATCAGATTAATGAGCAATTGAACGTTCTTAAAGGAAATGAAACAGCTATTATAACAAGACAACAGGATAAAAAACAGCTTCACGAAAAATATAATAATTGGCTTTCTTCAGTTCAGTCAGTAGGGGAGTCCTTGTACGCATTTTATCGTGAAGAAAACATAAAGGCTAGAAAAAGCAAAAAAGAACCAAAATCTTTTAAAATTGATTATTTAGTTTCAAATGACGCTAAGTCAAAACTAGGACCACAAAAAAGGATAGTCTCGAGTTATATGACTGCACAAAAAACATGTAAAAAATATGTGGATAGTCTTAATCGACAATCAGAAAAATACCAGAATATGTTTAAAGATATTGAAAACATGTCTCCAGATAAAGTGTTGGGTCAAGAGTATAAGCAGCCGACAGTATTTAAGAGTTAAAAATGTCTAAAAGAAGAGACAGAAACACAAGAAAGAGAAGTTCCAATTTCTCCTTTTCAAGTATTTTACCATGGTTTTTTGGAAGCTTGCTTATTGCCGGAATAGTCGGTTACATGATAATAAGGCCTCCAGCTGTAAACCAAAAAACTTTTTGTGATGAGAAAGGTAATATACCCGGTGTAACAGTCCTTTTAATAGATGTAAGTGACAAATTATCAAATAGTCAAAAAGCAAGACTTAATAACGAACTTATTAACATAAGTAATACTTCTTCTAGTAGAACTGAAGCTGTTTTAAACAAGGGAGAGAAATTAGTAGTTTATTTTGTTGAACAAGAAGGAATCAAACCAAGCTTAGCTTTTTCAATGTGTCATCCGGGAGATATCTCAAAAAGAAGTCTCTTAGAGAAATTTTCAGAGGGTGAAAGTTTTGCCAAAAAGAAATGGGAGAAATTTTCAAAAGACACTACAACAGAAATAGATAATAAAATAAGTCAAACGTCTTCAATAGGCACATCTCCAATAATAGAAACCATACAATTTATAAGATCCAAAGAATTTCCACCACCAAGTTTGATTAATGAAAATTCAAATTATAATTTAATTATTTGGTCTGACATGATCCAAAACAGTGAAATATCTAATCATTTTAAACAAATAAATGATTATAAAAAAGTTTTAAGAGAAAACCCTTTGGTATTAAATTCAATCAAAATTTCTATTTTTCAACTAATGTCCAAGAAATATATAAAATACCAAACAAATAAACAATTAATGTGGTGGAGAAAAGTTTTTGCATCATCTAAAGCTAATTTGAAATTGTGGGAGCCATTGTAGATGAAAGCACCTTTTAAACGAAGAGCTCTTGGAGATGAAAACGATAAAATTGTATTTTTTCTTGCTTTCTTTGGTGGCATATTGGCTATATTAATTCTTCGCGGAATAAGTGATTTTATACTTGAGATTAAAGGCATAAGTCTTTTAGATACGCTTGCAATATTAACAGCGGTTGGAGTGATTTTTGCTTATGTTTGGTATGTAAATAGCTCGACAAATAGAAGTGGTGTATCAGTGGATAGAGCCTCTGATAATGTTTATTACTTAGGACTACTTTTTACATTAGCTTCATTAGCTTATTCTCTCATTAAATTATCAATGATGGACGGTATGTCTCAACAAGGAGTGGCTTCAGCCAAACAAGTTTTGACACTACTACCTGATTTTGGACTTGCGCTATTTTCTACTATAGCAGGTATATTTGGAAGAATTTATCTTCAACAAATGAGAAACGATCCATTAGATGTTGAAACCGAGGCAAGAGAAGAGTTAGGTATAGCTATACGTCAGTTGAGAGAAACAATTGGTCAAGTTGTAACAAATTTAAATGGTTTATCGGCCCAAACAAATGTTACTCTTACTGAGCTTAATCAATCTGTTTCAAAAACTTTAGAGACCACAGCAAGTGAAAATACAGCTGTTGTTAGAACAGTGGCTGCAGATGTAGGTCAACTAAGTCTGAAATTAAAAGCACAAGTTGATGAGGTAACTAATTTTACAACTCAGTCTACAAGTCAATTCAATGAAATTTTAGGGAATATGAAAGAACAGTTTAAGGGCTTTGAGGATATACCAAAAGTACTTGGAGAGAGATTTTCAACTCTTTCTGATGAACTTTCAAAATCTATAAATCAAATTAAAGAAGTTTCATTAAACCAAAATCAATTAACCACAGAATTACTTAGCTCGGTTACATCACTAAAGCTTGCATTTTCAGAAGAAGGTTTTGCAAAATTATCTAATATGATACCTGAATTTGAAAATAGATTTAACTTATTAAAAAAGAAGATGACAGATAATGAAAAAGACATTGAAAAATCGATTGAAGTTATTCAAGAAAAATCAAAAGGTTTAGAAACTTCATCTGAAAAAATAGACGAATTTGGAAAAAAAATTGAAGCTTCTGCTCAGTCTGTTGACGATGCAAATTCACAATATGTTGATGAGCTTAGTAAGGCAGCTAATATTCTTCGATCTAAAACAAACAATCAGTAATGGCAAAATCTTACGAAAATTTTGATAAACCTTACAGAAGAGGTTTGATACTTGGACTGTCTTTAGCCGAGTTATTTTTAATATTGTTATTTTTGTTACTCCTTGTTTCTATGGGCATATCATCAGCATTAGAAGAAGAAAAAAAGGTAGTTGAAGAAAAACTAGAACAAGTTCAAAAAGAAAATGAGAACCTAAAAGACAAACTAAATACAATGGAAGACATATTAGGTGAAGTTATCACTGTTGAAGAATTAAGAAGATTGGTTGCGAATGATGCAGAAAGAAAAAAAATATTAAGAAAAAATGAGGAACTTAATGAACAAATTAAAGAACTTACAGACAGCTTGTCTGAATTTGAAGACATAAGAGATATAATAGACAAGGAAAATATTGATGAACAACAACTAAAAGATTTAATAAAAAATAATAAAAAATTAGTCGAAGTACTTAATGAAAAAAAACAATTAGAAAAAAAGTTAAACGATCTTTCCAAAGAGTTAAAAGAAATTGAAAGTGAGCTAGCAAGTGAAAAAATACAGAAGGACATATTAAAAGACAAATTTGCTCAAGTTAGTGAACAACTTGATAGACTTGTAGATAAAGGTAGGGCACCACCTTGTTGGTATATAGTGGTAGATGATAAATCAGAACCAACGGGAAAAAGACAAAAAGATGTAAAAATATTTGATGTTAAAATTGAAAATGATGGATTTATAGTCAGACCACATAATAACAATTTTATTAGTCAGAAAATAAATAAAGGTAACACCAAAGCATTACCGAAGTTTAGTCCTAGTGATTTTAATGTAAAACTAAGTACAAATTCATTTATTAGTAAATTTAAAAATTTTTATGACGTTGGCACAAATAAATTAATCCATCCTTACAAATGTGTTTTTATGGTTGATGTATATGACGCCACATCAATAAATAATAAGATTGGTTACAAAAGAAATTTGAAAACAATTGAAAGATTTTTCATGAAATACGAGGAAAGTGGTAAATGGAAGGATTAAGTCTTCAATCTCGTATGGCTAGAATGAAGCTTAATACAACACTTAAGCTTTTAAAAAGCTCGTCAATAAGAACAGCAGAAAAAATTCAAGTTAATAAAAAAAGTACTATTATTGAACAAAGTAAAACACCATGGATATGTGTTTTAGTATTTTTTTCAATAATATTTACATTTGGCGTAGTAAGTTTACTAGGTTTACACCTGCAGATATTAAATTTTATTGGCTAATTGAACATTCATAATCATACCAATCATTTTCACTAGTTATCAGATGATGGCTTTTTATTTTTAATTCGCCAGATAGCTTATTATATGATTTTTTGAATGTATATTCATATATGATATAATCTCCTGCAGAGTGCCAGAAAGTATAATTATCTTTAGTCCAATATTTTTTTGGATTACTGTTTCCAATAGTAATTGTTTTATTTTTATTATTAAACATTATAAAAAATTGATTAATTTTTCCATTACAGAAATACTTGGCTGTAAACGCATTTGCTTTAGTAATTATAAAAATACAAGCTAAAATAGATATTATTAATTTACTAATCATTTATATCTTTTTCGTAAAATTAACATAAAACTTTATATTAAGAGCTAATTTATAGGAAAATCAAAAACACATAAAAACTATTCATAATGATTACACCAACTTTTCCAGATGGTCTTATTTTATCAAAATATATTTCGTCACCTGTACTCTTACTATTAACCATAAACCATCCAAGAGGTCCAAAGCATCCACCAAAAAAAATACCCATTAGAAAACCTACTAATATTTCAAATAAGTTGTATTTATAATGCATACTTTCCAATGGTATTTTAATAAAATAAATAATTAATGCTAAAAAAAATATACCCCCATAAATAAGGCTGCATACAAAACAGACTATAATTGGAAAAAGTATGATAAAGGGAAATTCATTAAAAAAATTATTATCAACTAACCATGTTAGGTTTGTTAAATTAGCATCAGGATAGGTTAACAACTGATAAAACCAAACTAACCATTGAATTATTCCTATTACTAGTAAAATATTTACAAAGCTGTTTTCGCTTGTGCAATCATCAAATACCTGAATCAATATATTTTTCAGTAAATCCTCCAAAAAAATTGACATGCTTAGTGTATTATTTATACTAAGATAGTCTAAATGTCAATAGTTAGTTTATTATACACACTAAGGTAGGGGTAATGGCTTTTTTTGAATCGGAGTTCTGGCATCCATCTGTAGCAACGGACATAGTACTATTCACTATTAGAAACAAAAAATTGTGCATATTGTTAGTTAAAAGAAAAGATAATAATAGGTGGGCAATACCCGGAGGATTTTTAACTAAAGGTGAAACCCTTAAGGAATGTGCAGTTAGAGAATTAAGAGAAGAAACTGGTATTGAAGTTCCCTTCTTAAGACAATTTGAAAATTTTAGTAACCCAAATAGAGATACTAGAAAACATCAAGTTATTTCTGTAGCATTTATTGGAATTCATCCCTCAGGTAAGTTAAAATTAAAAGCAGATACTGATGTTTCAGATGTAGATTGGTTTTTTTATGACAAAATACCCGAATTAGCTTTTGACCATAATGAAATTTGTATTAAGGCAAGAGATAAACTAAATTCACTGTTGAATGAAAATGCAGAGCTACTTTTTCCTTTTTTAGATAAAGAATTTACATTAACTGAGCTCCAAGAAACATTAATGTGTATTACTACTCAGCCGTCTAGTTTAAAAGAGAAAAGAAATTTTAGAAAATGGGTTTTTGAATATGCCTCTGGTAAAGGACTAGTAATAGAAACAGGCAATATAAGAAAAGGTAATCATAGACCAGCAAAATTATACAGTAAGAATATTTAGATGGATTTAGATAATAAATTAGGGCTATTTCTCGGATTAGCTATTGGTGATGCGTTAGGTGCTCCATTAGAATTTCAAGAAGCAAATGAACCAAATGAGTATTTAAAAAAATATACTACTGGAGGTCCACACAAAGTAAGTATTGGTGAGTGGACAGACGACACTAGTATGGCATTTGCAATGGCAACATCTTTGATTGAAAAAAAATATTTTGATGCTGATGATATAATGAATAATTTTTGTTTGTGGTATCAAAGAGGTGAGTTTTGTACAAAAGATAAGTGCTTTGATATTGGCAATACTGTTTATGATGCATTGAGTAGCTACTCTGATAGTATAAAATATAACCAATTTCATCAACCTTACAGGGGTAGAACTGAAGTAAACACTTCGGGAAATGGTGCCCTTATGAGAATAGCACCTGTAATTATTGTAGCTAAAAATAGAGATGAAGCTGTAAGATTAGCAATTCAACAAACTCTGTTAACTCACGGTAGTGAATTATGTGTTAAATATTCAGTAATGTTTGCAGAAGAGCTTTATTACGGAAAAGAATTAACATCTTATTCTAAATATAAGTTACCAAAAACAATTGATAGGAAAGATGTTATGTCAGGAGGTTTTGTAAAGGAAACTTATGAAGCTGCTTGGTGGGCTTTTTCTAACAGTAACAGTTTTGAGGAATGTATTATAAAGGCAGTAAATAGGGGTCATGATGCAGATACAACTGGTGCTGTTGCAGGTATGCTTGCAGGAAGGCACTATGGTTTGTCTAGAATACCAGATCATTTTAAAGACGATTTGATGATGTATGATGATCTTTACGATACTGCATTGAAATTATCTGAATTAGATTTTCAGAGTTTTTAACGTTCACTTTAACTTTTTGATAATCATTTTATCTATATGTAAAATCGTTATCTATATCTTCAATTATACTAATTTTTTCAGATAGTAGGTTATTTAGCTCATTTTCTTTTGATGAAAGTGGTTGATACTGAGCATTGATGGTTTGAATTTTTTAAAGAAAAGCTCAATTTATTAGTTTCCAAAAATCCAATTAACTAACTTGGCTAATACCCAAGTAAAAAATAAGCAGCCAGCTCCAAATCCAATCATTAAATTATCATTAGAATTATATCCCCCTATGAGAATAGCAGCAGAAATAACTATGCCTACAGACCAAATAATAGTCATACTAAAACGTCGAAATATTTCTATTAGCCTATCCATCATATACCAAATATTACCAATCCACATTTTAATTTACTTTTTTACTATATCATGAAACTTAATTAAACTTAAAACAAGAGACTAAAAAGATGAGGAATTTCTTTATCTACAAACTGTATTAAAGGGCCAATTTATAAATATTATTATAATGTTTGACATACATAATAATATATATTAATGTAGCGAACAATTAATTTAAATTTAGGAGTTCGCTATGTCTTATAAAGTAGAAAAATTATTTAAAGTAGATAAAGAATCATTTGAGCAGTATGATTTTAAGGAGGAAGATAAATATTTCTTTTTCAGCGATATTGGTGTTGTGTCTTCACATTCTTTCTTGGGATTAATCAAAAAACTATTTAAATATAAAAAAACTCAGGGTGGACTACCTTTTGTTTTTTTTGTTTATGAGAAGTTACCCTATACACCACTAGATTTGTTAGAGTTTAAATCGGCAATGTATTTACACTCTAATAGAAATAAAATTTGTCTAGAAAAATGGGCGAAGCTATTAACAATTGATTTATATAATCGCGATGTTATTTCTTCACACACATATAGAGAATTTTTTATTCCTTCAATGACGGGGGCAGGTTTAGAAAAGTTCTATTTCCGTGGAAAAAATTATGAACAATTAGTTCGAAGTTTTGCTTTTCATTACAGACGAAGAGTTATTGCTAGTGATCATCTAGCTATTACCAAGAAAACTGGCTATGAGTTTGCTAAATATTTTTATGATATGTGTATTAAAATTTTTGGAATGAATTTATTTAATAAATATGATTGGCATAGGTTTTTTGATGGAGGTGAAAATTTCTTTTTTAAATTTACTGATCAAAGAAATGTTTTCAGCAATAGTAGATATTATAAAAGGAGAGAGTTAGTTGCTTAACGAATATAAAAATTGGAGTGGAAGTCGAAAAGAACTTGTAGGTGTTTTAAGCAAGATAGAGGAAGAAAATCCTAAAGATTTTATGATGATTTCTAATAAGTCCAATAAATATCTAAAAGTGACTCCAAGAAGAATTCAAAATTTTCTTGATGAAGAAATTTTGCCTAGAGCAGAATTAGTTAAAGGTGAATATATTTATGATAGTAGCCATTTTTACAGATATTTAGCGGCTATAAAATTAAAGAATTTAGGTCACTCTCTTCGTCAAATATCTAATTTACTTTCAAACTATGAGATAGAGGAAATAAAAGATAATTTTTTAAAAGAGAAAATACATAAGGAAAACAAGAAAAACTTATTAAGAAATATTAATCCAGATGAAGAAAATCTCTCTAGCAAATTGAAAAGTTTGGGAAGGTCAGAGGGTAGGGTATTAAGAAGCCAGTGGATTAAATTTGCTGTAACAAAATGGTGTCATTTAGATGTTAAAAAGAAAGAATTACAAAATCTTAAAAATGAAGAAGTTGATATAATAGTTGAATCTATAAGAGATATTTTAAATCAAACAAAATCTATTAAGGAAATAGATAAGAAGATTGGATAAAGAAAATGAGAAGAATTAAATGGTCAAGAGATGAGTACATTTTAACTCTAAATTTATATTATAAATTTCAAAAGGGTGGTCCATCTAAGAATGATACAGAGGTAATTAAATGCTCAAATTTGTTGAGGAGTATGAATCCTACTGCTTCTGCTGAAGATACTAGATTTAGAAATGCTAATGGTATTTATTTAAGACTAATGAATTATAGAGCTTGCGATCCTTATTGGTTAAATCAAGGTAGAGTCGGTATGAAATCTGGTTCAAAAGGTAGATGTAAGGAGATTTGGGAAGAATTTGAAGGTCATCCTGAAGAAGTCCAAGATTTAGCTAATCAAATTGCATTAGAAATTTCTGTCGATAATCATCTTAAAAGTAACCAGTCTGAAGAGAATGTTATTGGGGTAAGAGAGGGAAAAAAACTTTTAAGGACGCATTATAGTAGGGAAAGAAAATCCCAAAGAAAGAAAAAACTGAAGCTATTTTTTGAACAACACGGAAAAATTTATTGTGAAGCTTGTAAAAACGAACATAAGTATTACAAAGAAATTGCACAATTAGAAAGAATTTTTGAGGTACATCACAAGATTGCTTTGTCAGATTCATTAAAAACTATCGAAACCAGATTAGAGGATCTAGCAGTATTATGCGCAAATTGTCACAGGGCAGTTCATAGCGTTAATCCATATTTAAGTGTCAAAGATTTAAGAAAATATTTTGATCAACATAATGTTTAAAGATAGAAACTTTGCTTGTTTGTTAATTATCAGTATTCATTTCTTACTAAGCCATTGAATTTGATTCATATTATTATTCATTATTGATCCTTATTATAACATTCCATTATTTGACTCTAATAACAACTTAGTTAATGGTAATTAAGGTAATTATATTAGAGTAAATAATGTCTTCAAAAACTAATGTTATATCTGCATTAATTAATTTATATAATTGTAAAAGTTTTAAAGTTAATGATTATGAGGATGTTGACAACAAGATCAATAAGAAAGGAACAGCTTTTGAGAACTTTGTTAAAAAATTATTTATTGACACAAACGATAATGATTTCCTTAATAATATTAAAGATTATTTTTCCCATTTAGGTGATCAAAACCATCCACCTGATTTAATTTTAAAAGAAGGTGATGCTTTTGAGATAAAAGAAAAAAAATCAGCTTCTGGAGACATTCAATTAAATAGTTCATTCCTAAGAGATACTCTTAAAATTGATGATCCTAAGTTAACAGATAAATGTAGAAATTGTGAAGATGTGGCATGGAAAGAAAAAGATATTTTTTATGTTATTGGTCATGTTGATACAAATAAAAATTTAAAATCTATTTTTTTTGTTCAGGGTATATGCATAGCTTGTCCTACTCATTATTACACAGATCTTTTTAATAGTTTTAAGCAGCATATCTATAAAGGAGATTTCTCATTTTCTGAAACTAAAGAACTTGCACGCTTGAATAATATTGACCCTTTAGATTATACGCATCTGAGAGTTAGGTCTATGTTTTTACTAACACATCCAACTAAAATTTTTAATTTTTTTAAAATAAATAAATCAAGTGATTTAAATGTGTTTTGTTTGATGACAAATAAAAAGTATTCTTCATTTCAAAAAGATCTTCTTCAAATATTAGAGAAGAAAAATGATATTGAAATTCAAGATAAAAATATTACTTCTCCATTAAATAAAAATAATATTTTGGAATGCAAATTTATTCATTTCCACTTAGGAAGCAAAGAGTTGGCTTTTGATTTCAACCCCTAAAGTCTCTGCTAGCTTGACTGGAACAGCATTTCCAATCATTTTATAAGCATCAGCGACTTGTTCATAAAAAAATACAAAATCATCTGGAAAAGTTTGAATTCTAGCACATTCTCTGACTGATAATCGTCTATATTTATCTATATTTTTTTTACAAAATTGAAATAAATCTTTTTCAACTTTTTTCATTTTGGGCGCATTAGGGTGTAATGGGGCATGCCTACCTCCTGCCTGTATAGTAAAAGACGGCTCGTCCCAACCCCTTACGCGATTTCTAGACATAAAAATTGTAGAGAAGCTTCCTATCATGAATTCATTATTAGAAACTTGATTACTATCAGTGATATGATTTTGAAAGTTACTTTTATTTTTTTCTAACGCTGGTTTTGGGTTTGGCAAGTCTGATAGTGCATCCTTTAATGTTTTATTAGGTTTAAAAAGACCAATTGATGGAAATATAAAATTCTTTTTCACATCATTTCTTATTCCAATTATGAAAACTCTTTTTCGGTTTTGAGGAACATTGTAATCAACGGCATCAAGAAGTTTATAATCAACATTATAACCAACATCTGAAAAACGATCTGTAATGTTTTTTAAGGCATCTTGGTGTTTTTTGTGAAGAATACCTGATACATTTTCAGCAAGAAAAAACTTTGGTTTAATTAGCTCCAAAATTCTTACGTATTCATAAAACAATTTTCCTCGAGGATCGTCTATTCCCTTTTGTCTCCCAGCTTCACTCCAACTTTGACAGGGTGGACCACCAATTATGCCGTCATAATAATCTTCAAGTTCTTCTTTTTGAAGTTTGATTATTGATCCACCAATATGCTTTGTATTTGGGAAATTATATCTATATGTTTCAAATGTATCTGCATCTATTTCATTGGAAGTTGTTATATCAAAGCCAGCATTCCTAAAACCTAAATCAAGGCCTCCTGCACCTGAAAATAATGATAAAATTTTAAGTTTTTTCATAATTACTTTTACTATTTAATTTTGGTAAAATAAGGTTTAGATTAATAGAATAATTATATCATATTAGGTACGATTGTAACTAAAATTATGTAAAAGATTGATAAAAAATGATCTTCAGATATTTGTTAATAACCTCAAAAATTGAAACAGTTAATGGTTACACAATAGACGCATTTAATGTTGCAATGGAGAGGTTAAAACAAAAAAAATGGGCATTATATCCAAGTACTTCTCATAAAGATAAAATCAAAGAAAATGATGAAATATACATATATATTGGAAAAACTAATGCTAAAAACTTAAAGTATACTTCCTCAATAATTGCATCAGCTAAAATTGCTCAAGTTGAAAACTTTACTAAAAATTCTTATTGGTTTGAATCAGATAAATATTTGGTAGATACTCCTGTGAAATTGCTAACTCTAAAAGATATTAAGCATTTAAACAAACCTTTTGGATTTAGAGAAAACTTTAAAAAAATTAGTTTTATTTCTAAAATAAAGTCTTCATCGAATAATGTTTATAACTGGGGTGCATTCATGCAAGGTGGTATTAAAGTTTTAAATGAAAAAGATGTATCTTTAATAATGAATCTTTCCAAATAATATATAGAATACTAACAAAATCTTGAAAACCCGATAAAAATCACTATATATAAGTAAGGCATTTAATTACCAACTTGTACGCCTTGGCATTCCGCCTAAAGTACTAAAGCGGAGGCAAAAATGACTTCAAATACATTTTCAAAAAAAAATCATGACTTTGCAAACACAATGTCTAATCATCTAAATTTAAATATAGGAAACCTATATCTAACTCTTAGACCTGACGAAAAAATTAATCAACTTACAGCTGAACAAAGAGAGCTTATTGGTGAATTTAGTTTATCAATTATTCGTGATGCCTTAAAAGAATTTTCTGACTTACATCCATTAAACGCACTTAAAATGATGGAAGAAACTGGAGCTTAAGAAAACTGAATAACCATTCTAACGGGTATTTATCAACCAACTTGTACACCCAGTCATAAAGACAAAAGTACTAAAAAGGAGTTTTAAATGAAAAAAATAATATGGAAAGAACTTAAAGAAGATGACCCTATCTTTAAGCAAGGATTTATTGTCTCAACTCACAATAGAAAACTAAAAGATTATATTGCTCATAGAGAAAAAACTGAAAATAAGAAAAATATTTTTCTTGAACCTGTAGCAGATAAGAATTCAACACACGACGAAATAGTCCAACGACTAATTAAGATTTTAATTAGTAATGGTTGGAAATTTAAGGATGACAAAAATGACAGTAATTAAATTTCCAAGAAATATTTGTATCCCTCTCAAATATGAAAAACCATTACCAAGACAACGTGTATTTTACCTAGGTGTTGTTTACATGGGTCCCCCTTTGTGTCAGGACATAACAGATCTTTACCTAAAACGTCATGGTAATATCAATGGGTTAAGAAAGTGGTCTTTAATTACATACGATAAACATGATGAGTATGATAAGCGTAAATACTCAATCGAGCTAGATAGATGTGATGAAGATGACGTGCCAGATATGTTGCGTCAATTTTACATTGGAGAACACATAACCTTTAGTGATCTAAGAAAATTTGGTTGGAAAGGTAAAGTAGATCAAAATGCTGAGGTAATATACTTTAAAAACAACTAACTCTTTTTTTGATATAATTTTTTTATTTTAGATCTAAATTTGTCATTAACTGTGAAATAATGACCATTTTCCTCGTGAAGGGACGAACCTGATGAGTGATAATCTAAAATATGTTGATAAAAAGACTCAATGTCTCTGATAATGTAATCTTTTCCATTATTATCTTCTATTTTAGATACTTTCATCATACGTCCTTTCACAAAAACCTATTTAGGCTTAATTTACTCTACATTTCTTAAGCAATTCATAATAACACTAAAAATAATAGAACAATAATTTGTCTTACCAGAAAATTTAATTGCATCTTCTAATGTTTTTTTTTCTTTTATAAAATGAAGTGCAGAAAATAAAACATTGTATATATATCCATTTGGTTTTAATTCAGCATTTTGTAATTTAATCCAACTATCCTTCAAAAAATCATCACTAGAAATAATATTTTCTGCATCTTGAAGTTTTTTGCCCTCTAATAAATACCTGCAAAGCATAATTACAATAGCAGATCCATTGCCTGCTTCATCATCAAAATGTGTAATTTTAGCTTCTTTTCTAGCAATAGATATAAGTTGATTGGTTGGAATATTAAACATCCCAGCAAGTGGTGTAGCTCTGTGAGCTGGACCACACCCAGCAGTGCTAAAACCAAATTCTTGATGGACTTTTTTTACTGCCAAACTAGGTTCAATACCTTTTTCAATTTTTGTAAATACACTCGCAAATGTTGGACCGGTGTCAAATGCATCACCTTTCCACCAATGAAGATATCTAGATCTCAAGTCATTTTCATTAAAACCATTATTAGAAATTAAACTTTTGGATAATATCTTAGCTAGCTCAGATGGTCCTCCTATTTTATCGCCATCTTGAATACCGTTTAAGATTAATTTGGTATAATCCAACTCAATCATATTTTTGGTAATCCAACTAAAAATCTTAAATTTGCACTATTTTCTACTTTTTCTACAACTTTTATAAAGAAAAGAACCCAATCTGAAGGAATTGGATTTAAGTTAAGAGATTTAAAATATTTATCATCAAAATTCTCCTCATCTTTCCATCCAAGTCCAAACTCCCAATTACATAAAAAATCTTGATTTTTGTCTTCTATGTAAAATGAGGACCACTTTTTGGTAGAATGTACTAATTGTAAGAAAGAGTTGAATTTTCGGACATCAGAAAGATTATCTTTGCCATAATCTCTAATATATTCAATTACATTAAGACTCGGAGCGGTATAGAGACTCACCTTGAGATTATAAGTGTCCTCGTGAAAAGAAAATGAGCTAATAATCATTTCTTTAGTCCGTTTATTTTGGACTGTTACAACTGGTTTAGATACATCTACAACACCTAACCTAATAGACCATTTTGAAAAAAAAATCTTTTCAGCGTCATCTGGATCATCAACTACTAATTGACTTTCATAGGTATAATCAGATTTATCAAGATTATCAGAAAATAATTCCGCAATTTTAAGTAAATTTATCTCATAAATATCTCTATCATCTGGTCCTGAAGAGATATAGTCCATTACCCAGTAAATCAAAGCTTCTGGATAAATTTTACCTTCATTTTCAATTATGTTAGAAATTTTACTTGTTGGGATAGGATATTCAATATCAGGTAAATGATGTATTTTTAATGCTTCTTCCTTAAATCTTAATTTTGAGTATTTTGTATCCATTCTTAAATTAAACTTTTTGTAATTTTCAAAAATTCACTATAAAAAAATAGTCTTTTTCAATTTATTAACATAATAGAAAGTTTTAGAAATTCAAAAATGAATCAATATATTCTTAATATTCCATTAGCAAAACAAAAAATCACTGCTAAACAACATGAATTTGCAAGATTAGTTGCAGAAGAACATTTAACTAGTAGTGACGCTTATAGAAAAGCTTATAAACCCAACATACTAGCAAAAAATAAGTCAGTTCATGAGATGGCTTGTAGAGTAATGACAAACATCAAGGTTCAGTCAATGATAAGTTCTATTCAACATAAAAGAGAAGAAGAAAACCGGACGAGAGCTATAAGAAGAGAAGAGTACGTTCTAAAAAAATTAACTGAAGAAGTTGAGCAGGGTGATCAAGCATCGAGTAGAATACGTGCATTAGAACTTCTTGGTAAAACTGTCTCTATGTTTAGTGATTCAGTAAAAATGGAAACAAAAAAAATTGATAGAACTGCCAAAGAAGTTACAGAAGATCTAAAATTAAAATTGCAGAAATTGTTAAGTGATCAGTGCTAAAAGTTAGGTAATTTGGACCTGCCCTAAAAGTTAAAATTAACTTTTGGCACCCCACCTAGGTGCTATGCCCAAATATTCCTAATGCCTCTCCATAAATGACGTAGTTTGTGTTACACACTAAAATCTAAAATCGATTAATTTGACTACTAGTTATAACTAGTTAACTAGTAGTTTTATGTTATTACCAGTTATAACTAGTTAACTAGTAGTTTTATGTTATTACCAGTTATAATTAGTTAACTAGTAGGTTTTTATTATTACTATTTATAACTAGTATCTAATAACTAGTAACTAATAACTAGTATCTAATAACTAGTAACTAATAACTAGTATCTAATAACTAGTGTCTAATAACTAGTAGGTTTATATTATTATTTGTTATAATTAGAAATGTTATAACTAGTATTGTTACTTGTAAATAAAATCAATTATTTAAACGTGCATGGATATTTGTAGTTTGTTATGTATCATTGACCATAATTCAAGATAAGCATGATTTAGTAATCCGTGCACGGCTATTAATCACTAATTCAGATCAAAACTTTCATTCATTTTATACTCTTCACGTTTAAAAGATGTTTCTGCAATACATTTTTTGCAGTCAAATAATCTAATTCTCCTGTCTCAATCTGCATGGAAAAATACTTTCTACCAACAGAATGAAATTCATTTCTACATTGATCTTTACAAAATCTCTGTTCAATTCCTTTGTTGTTTTTAGCTTCAAATGTCTGAAAACACGTTTCACATATTTTAGTTTTTTTCATATTGACCTACTTTATTAAATATTTGTTCCATTCATGCATTATGCTTTGTCTTTTTGAAAAAAGATCACTTCTCAAATATGCTTTTTCAACTTTGTTTTTATTTGAATGAGCAAGGCATAACTCTACGGCTCGACTTGAAAAATTATGATTTTCTTCCGCCCAATCTCTAAATGACGATCTGAAACCATGTGGCACGGTTTTTTTAAAAAATTCTGGGAAATTATTTTTAAGTAATAGTCTCATATTATTGTTAGATATATGAGATTTTTTATTGTTATTTAAAAAAATAAAGTCAGAAGAATTATGTTTTTGTATAATGTTTAAGACATAACAGGCAGTGTCATTTAGGGGCACTGCATGTTCTTGTCGCATCTTCATCCTTGGTGCAGGAATAGTCCAAACTTTATTCTTTAGATCAATCTCTTTCCATGTGGCTCCTATAACTTCATTTGTTCTTGTAGCTGTAGTAATTAAGAATGTTAGAGCATATGAAGATGTAGTTTTTAGTTTTTGCAACTCATTTATGAGATATGGAACATCGTGATAATCTAGTGACCTATGATGTTTAACACTTATAACTTTGCTAACGTTTGGAAGAAGATGCTGAAGATTGTCTTTATAAGCAGCAGGGTTAGGACCTTTCATAAATTGCCGGGCTATGCAATATGAAAAAATTCTTTCTAGTCTTTGCCTAACCCTCGAAGCTGTTTCATGTTTAGTAATCCAAATTGGTTTTAAAATTTTACAAACGTAAGTACTGTTTATTTTATCTATAGGTAGCTTGCCAATGATAGGACTGGCATATGTGTTCAGAGTATTTGTCCATTGTTGTATATGTTTTTTATTAGACCACTCGACTTGAAAATCTTTGATAAACTCACTACTGATTTTTTGAAAAGTTATTATCTTTTTCTTTTTCTCCAATTGACGTTCTTTTTTTATTTCAAGTGGATCTTTACCATCGTAAATTATTTTCTTGGCTTGAATTGTTTTTTTTCTGGCATCCTTTAACGATATGATGGGGTACTTCCCTAAACCCATTTCTCTGATCTTTCCTGCAAGTTGATATCTTAAGCTCCAACTTTTATTTTTATTTTTATCAATGCGAAGTCTTAAACCATCTCCATCAACGTAAACTCCTTTTTCGAAAAAACTTCCTATCTTTTTATTGGTGAGGTTACTCATAAATTTTCATTCCCCTTTTTATTCCCCAATTTGAAACCGTCTTCAAATCTTTGATTTTTATTATAAAATAAAGATCAATTCCATGCAAGTCATTGTTTTTACTCAATAAATTGGGCTTATATGGGTAAATATGGGCGTTAATTTACTTTATTTTATCTATGTAGGAATCAGTATAATGGCGGAGGGAGGGTCCTCCTAGCCAGTATCTATTAATCTATGATAAAATACGTTTTTTTGGCTGATTTATTAAAGTTTTTCATGTAATATACTTTATCAGACTTATACAGATTTCTTTTAATCTGTTGATTTATTGTGGGTAGAGTTGTGGGTTAACAAAAAAATATGGCCTTTTTAAAATCAGCAAGAAGCGTAGAAACAGTAACTAAAACTGGTTATCATCGTTGTGATCGTGGGCTCTATTTACAAGTTTCACGCACTGGAACTAAATCTTGGATATTTAGATATAAATCACCAGTTACCTCTAAACAAAGAGAGATGGGAATAGGATCTTTAGAAGTTGTCTCACTTGCCGAAGCCCGAAAGATTGCTGTAGAAACTCGTTTGCAGTTGCTTAAAGGAATTGATCCAATTAGTGAACGTAAACGAATTAAACAAGTCAATTTATTGAAACAAGCTAAAACTATGACGTTTGAGGAGGCTGCTGAACATTGTATTGTTAGCAAAAAGCCCGAGTGGAAAAATGTTAAACATGCTAAGCAATGGTCCAACACTTTAAAGACTTATGCTTATCCAGTTTTTGGAAAATTACCCATTTCTGAATTAAGTACTGATTTGGTTTTAAAAGCACTTGATCCAATCTGGTTATCGAAAACTGAAACTGCTAGCCGTATCAGACAACGCATTGAAACTGTATGGGATTGGGCTCGTGCTCGAAATTATGTTGAAGGTGAAAATCCCGCTCGTCTCCGAGGACATTTAGATAAACTTTTAGCTAATCCTGCAAAAGTAAAGAAAGTTAAACATCATCCAGCTGTTCCATATAAAGATATTTATTTAGTAATTAAAAAATTAAGAGAACTTATAGGTAATACTTCACTAGCGTTAGAATTTATGATTTTAACTGCGACCCGCACAGGTGAAGTGCGTGGAGCAAAATGGCAAGAAATTGATTTAAATAATGCAGTTTGGACGATACCAGAGGATAGAATGAAAACTCAAAGGGAGCAAAGAGTGCCCCTTAGTATTCGTGCAATAGATATTCTAAAAAGTTTAAAGTCTAATCATAATCCTGAGGATTTTATTTTTATGGGTGGAAAAATAGGGAGAGGTTTAAGTGATGGAGCTATGCTTGTTCTCTTAAAAAAAATGAAGATTGGGCCATATACCCCTCATGGTTTTCGAAGTACTTTCAGAGACTGGGCAGCAGAAGAAGCTCATCAGTTTTCAAATGAGACTGTAGAATTAGCTCTCTCCCATACTATCAGAAACAAAACTGAGGCAGCTTATAGGCGTGGTGATCAATTAGAAAGAAGAAGAGAGCTTATGAATGAATGGAATAAATATATTGAAAAATCATTATCAAAAACTCACGCTAATAAATAAAAAAACCGGTAAAGTTTCTTCTTCTCATCATTGGTTTCTAGCTTTAGCAGCAAATGCATATCAACAAAAACATACCAGAGGCATCTCAAGCTTATTACCTTTATCTAGAGCGAAGAAAATTCTTAAACATAATATTTTAGCTGTTAAAAAGAAAAGACCAGGACAAGATGAAACAAGTAGGTATTTAGCAAGACAAGAGGCTAAATTAATATTACCTCAATTAGAGATACTCTTTAGATATAATTTAAAAAGTCATCAAAAGTTTTTAAAAAAGAATTTTTGTTTATGGATAAAAAAAGAAATTAATAAACCATGCACTGTAGTACATAAATTTGCTCAGGATAGTAACATGCTTTCAATCATGGAAGGCCATCATAGCCTTAGATGGTGGATGGATCAGTTAAAAAAAATGCAGAGTTAAGCACTTTCAAAAAATAACACCTTACTGTCGATTATAAATCAACTTTATAGGAGTTATTAAGATATGCAAAAAAGCAGAAATATAAGAACATTACGCATGAGGGATCTTCCTTCAAAGGTAGGTTATCAACCTTCAACAATATACGGTCTGATTGCTCAAGGAAAATTTCCTAAACCATTCAAACTTACACCAGGTGGACGCGCTGCTGGATGGCTCGAGACTGATATTGATAACTGGATTACTAGTGCTTTAGGAGATCAGTCATGAGTAAAGATGATGACAAGATACCTGGTAAAATAGATTTTTCTAAATTTCGTGTATCTATCAGTAGTACAGACTTACCAATTGCAGAAAAAGTTTTATTATATGTACCTACAAGAAAACCAAGTAAGCAGACATTCGTAAGAGTTCATCCTGATAAACAGTATCATTACGATGCTGCTTTGTTAAAGTTAGAAAGTGAAGAAAAGCCTTATTTAGTCTCACAAAGTGTAGTTAATGCAATAGCTCAGGATGTTAAGATTGTGGTATTACATCTTTCTATTGATAGGCAAGGTAATATTTTTTTATGGCCGGTGCCTCCTATTCCAATAGAGGGCAATGAAAATACGTGGAATCAGAGTCAACGTCAAATTGCTGAAATGGCTAAAAAACAATGGGTACGTCTTACATCTAATACGTCTATAGGATGTTACGAGGGGTATCCCGCTAAAGGTGAGATTCCAGATCCAACTTGGCCTTCATTATCTCTTGATGAAATACTTAATATAGCTTTTGGCTCTTCTCATATTATAGACAGTTTGGATCATCCTGCTCTTCTTAAACTTTGGGGAGCAGACTAATGTATAAACTAGTTAAAGATCTTCCATTTAAAAATATTTATGCCATTGATTTTGAATTTTATGGAAATGATGGAGATATCCCAAAAATTGTCTGCATGGTTATGCAAAATATCAAGACAATGGAAATAAGTCGTGTGTGGCATGATCAACTCCTAGAAATGAACACTACTCCATTTAATATAGGGGAGAATACTGCTCTTATTACATATTTTGCTCCAGCAGAGATACAAAGTATGTTGGCATTAAATTGGTCAACTGAAGTGTCTATCCTAGATCTCTTTGCAGAGTTTAGGTGTGAGACAAATGGTAATCCAAATGTATCCCGAAAAACGTTAGTAAACGCACTCAGTTATTATGAGCTCAATCACTTAATACCTGAAGAAAAAGAAGAAATGCGTTCACTTATCCTCTCTGGAGGTCCATGGACCAAGGGCCAACGTGAAGATATACTTCAGTATTGTGAGCAAGATGTTATCGCTCTTAGTCCTTTGTTTGATGCAATACTTAAGCAAAACCCTTGGTCTGATCTTCGTTTAAATCAGGCTTTGCTTCGTGGTCGTTACATGAAAGCGGTTGGATCTATGCAACATAGAGGTGTTCCTATTGATTTAGAGATACTTCAAAATTTAGATATTCAATGGGAACAAATAAAAATAGATCTCATAGAAACAGTTAATAAAGATTTTGGAGTATATTCAGATGGGGTATTCAAAGAGATTTTATTTGAAGCTTATTTAGCTCAACAAAATATTGCATGGCCTCGATTAGATAGTGGACGATTAATGCTAGACAAAGATACGTTTAGCTCAATGAGTAAAAGTTATCCCAAAGTACAACCTCTTCATGAGCTTCGAAAAACATTAAGTGAATTTAAATTAAATAAACTAGCTGTTGGCCAAGATGGGCGTAATAGAACATTATTATCTCCTTTTGCTGCTAAAACAGGTCGTAATCAACCTAGTACAGCAAAGTTTATTTTTGGCCCTGCAAAATGGGTAAGGGGACTAATCAAACCTGAGATGGGAATGTCTCTTGCCTATTGTGATTGGTCATCTCAAGAAATTGCTATAGCAGCTGCTTTGTCTGGAGATGAGCTTTTATGGAAGGCATATGAAAGTGGTGATCCTTATATTGCATTTGCGATCCAAGCAGGACTTGCCCCATCAGAGGCTACAAAAGAATCTCATAAAGATATTCGAAATAGATGTAAAACAGTTGTTCTAGGAACAAATTATGGAATGAGTGCTTATGGTGTTGCGCAAGCTGCCAAAATCCACGTCCTAGAAGCAAAATCTTTACTTCAAAAACATCGAGAAACGTATAAAAAATTCTGTTCTTGGGCTGATAATAATAAAAACATTGGATTGTTAGGGCTTAGGCTTGAAACATGTTTTGGGTGGCCAATTCAAGTTGAAGCAGGGCATATAAAAGCCAATACATTCCTCAACTGGCCTATGCAAGCTCATGGTGCTGAAATGATGAGAATTGCATGTGTTCTTGCTGTAGAACGAGGCCTGAAGCTTTGTGCCCCGATACATGATGCTTTATTAATTGAATCATCAAATGATCAAATTGATGCAGATGTTACTAAATTGAAAGAATGTATGTCTGAAGCTAGTGAAGGGGTTCTTGGTACTGGTAAAATATGCCGAGTTGATGCTGAAATTGTTAAATATCCTGATCGTTATATGGATGAACAAGGACAAGAAATGTGGGATAAAATAATGATACTTTTAGCAAAAGGCCAGGATCAACTGTCGCGTTATCCACGTAACACTGATGCTTTTTCCACGTAACCGTATCTTTATCCTTAATATTCTAATTAATAAAAAAAAGAGGTGCTAATATGAATGATCAAAAACAGGCTCAAAAAACAAAACGTAATAATTTATTTCTTAAAGGACCAATTGATTTTCAATGGATCAATAATAATATTGCTGATCCTACAGCACGATTATTATTAATAGCACGTGCGTTTATGGTCATGGAAGGAAAAGCTAATTATCCCCTTACATTAAAAGTATGGGATTGTGCCGGTATAAACGACAGAAGTACAAGAACAAGAGTTCTTAAAAACATTGTCAAGAATGTAAAAGATTACAAAGTGGAAAGACGTGTTGGCAGGACTTCGGTCATTTATCAAAACAATAAATCTAATTAAAAAATGATACTTGGAATTAATAATAAAATGAGAGGGATAATGGTCAATGGTCAATGGTCAACTCAGCTTAGCTTCAGTTTTTGAAATTTTATTTTAAGAGATCATCCCAATCTTTACGCCAATTCTTTTTTAAATGTCCATTGTCAATGAACCATGTTTCAAGTTCTTTTAATTCACGTCGGATTATTCGTCCTTGCTCTGCTCTGACTTTAGCTTTTTCTCTTTCTAATTTTGTAAAGCGCCCATGTTTAGTTTTCGAAGCTACTAATCTTTTTAAACCTTCCTCGGTTCTTGGTCCTGTACTTGCGCCTCCATGTAATCTGCAACGGCCGACTGGTAATTTGGCTGGACGTTGACAAGGTGTACCTTTTCTAGTTTTTGCTTCACATCTTTTACCTGGCCAGTTAGGACCAAAACGCCAGGGTATACCTTTTAAAAGGTTTCTTTTTGTTGTCTTTTGAATATCACCTAACATGGGTTTTATTATAACAAAAATAATGCAAGCTTAAAAGAGATGGTAAACTTAACTTAATTTGTAAAAATTTTTCAGAAATAAATTTGTAATAAATCCAATATATAAGGAGATCTTAATTAAACTAACTCTATTTATATATGGATAAAGATAAAAGTAAAAATTATAGAGCTATTTGGATCTCTGATATTCATTTAGGTTCATCTGGTGCACAGGCCGAACATCTTCTTGAATTTCTAAGATATAACGATAGTAATTATTTATATTTAGTTGGCGATATTATAGATGGATGGAGTTTAACTAAGAGATGGTATTGGCCTCAATCACATAACGACGTAATTCAAAAAATTCTAAGAAAAGCTAGAAAAGGTACAAAAATTACATTTATTCCTGGTAATCATGATGAAGGTGCGAGGACTTTCCTAGGTATTACTTTTGGTGATATTGAGATAAAAAATGAGACTTTTCATAAAACGGCTAGGAATGAAAAGTTGTGGGTAATACATGGCGATCTTTTCGATGAAGTAATGCAACATGCCAGATGGTTGGCTTACATAGGAGACTCAGCATATACCTTTCTTCTATGGTTAAACAAATGGTTTAATAGAATAAGACGTCTAATGAACTTACCATATTGGTCGTTATCACAGTTTTTAAAATTAAAAGTTAAAAAGGCAGTTTCAATCATTAGCGCTTTTGAGACTCTTATGGTTAGAGAAGCTTCCAGACGTGGATGTGATGGGGTTGTATGCGGGCATATACATAAATCTGAATTGAAAATGATCGATAATAAAATTTATGCAAATGATGGTGATTGGGTCGAATCACTTACTGCTCTTGTAGAACACCAGAATGGAGAGTTAGAAATTATTAATTGGGCTGAATTGGGTCACGATCATCTATATCAAAACGATCTAACTAAAGTTAAAACAATAGCATGAAAATTTTAGTTGTAACAGACGCTTGGTATCCTCAAGTCAATGGGGTAGTAAGAACTTTAGATGAGACATCTAAGCAATTAAAAAAATTTGGCCATGAGGTAAAGTTAATTACACCAGAGGGTTTTTTAACAATGCCATGTCCGACTTATCCTGAAATAAAATTATCTCTTTTCCCAGGTGCTAGAGTTTCATCTATGATCAGAGAATTTAATCCAGATCGTTTACATATTGCTACTGAAGGTCCTCTAGGTCTTTCCGCGCGTGGATATGCTATTAGAAATGGTTTAGCTTTCACCTCAGCCTATCACACAAGGTTTCCTGAATATGTTCATGCAAGAATAAAACTTCCCCTTAAAATAACTTATGCATTCTTAAGGTGGTTTCATGGTAGATCTGAGTTGGTAATGGTGCCAACTGAAGAAGTAAAAAAGGATTTATTAAAATACAAAATTGGTAACCCTCAAATTTGGGCGAGAGGCGTAGACTTAGAAATTTTTAAACCAAAAAAAGGAAGAAGAAAAAATAAAAAACCTATTTTATTGAATGTTGGCAGAGTAGCTATAGAAAAAAATTTAGAAGAATTTTTAAAAATAGATCTTCCATATGAAAAATGGGTTGTAGGTGACGGACCTGCATTGAAAGAATTAAAGAAAAAATACCCTAAGGTTATTTTCCAGGGTGCTAAGAGTAAAGAAGAATTAGAATACTACTATAACAAGGCGGATGTATTTGTTTTCCCAAGCAAAACTGACACATTTGGTTTAGTTTTATTAGAAGCTATGGCGTGTGGTTTGCCAGTTGCAGCTTTCCCAATAAGTGGACCTTTAGATGTTATTGGTAACTCAGATGCAGGTATTCTGAATTCTAATTTAAAAGAAGCATGTAAGAAGGCTTTGTTGATACCAAGAAAAGTACCAAGAGAATACGCTAAAACATTTTCATGGGAATTAACAAGTAAAACATTTGAGTCTTATTTAGTAAGCATAAGAGACAAAGACACTACATATAATATTGAAGACAACCCTCATAAGGGTAATACTGGGATTACAAGAGCAATTCATGCAGCTAAAAATTCTTGGTCAGGTTTAACTTTTGCTCTGAGAGAAGAAAGTGCTTTTAGGCAAGAAATATTATTAGTGATAATTTCATTATCTATAATTTTAGTCAGCGAAGTCAGTACTATTGAAATATTGCTTATGATTTTTACAACTTCCCTTGTCTTAATTATAGAGCTATTAAATTCTAGTGTTGAAGCAGCTATTGATAGGATATCATTTGATTATCACGGTTTATCTAAAAGAGCTAAAGATTACGGATCCGCTGCTGTAATGTTGACATTAATTTTATGGGTCTTAATTCACGGGTTAATTTTATTTAATGACTACGTCGGATGAAGTGATAGCTATAGTTTTAAGAACAGAAACTGAGTTATCTGAAAGCTCAACCAGAGGTGTTAATTGGTTAGATACTCAAAGACATCTTCTTTTAGAGTATAACGAAGAAGATAGACACTCAATTCCCTTGACTGGAAATCTAGTCGAATACTAGTTTTTGAGGATAGTTGCAGTTGCGTATGCAGCAAATAAGATTGAAAAGCCTAAATAAGGCATAATATTTAAAAAATTAGCCGAAATAAATTCCAAGTTTTGGATGCAAGGTGTTTTGATACCCAAATACATACAATCAAGATTAAAAAATTTAAAATCCAAATTTTTGTTTCTTAACTCTAAAATTAAATTACTTCAAATAATATAATTAATTACGGCCATTAAAATTCTTCTTTAAAATTATTTGGTCAGAAATTTAAAATTATTCCTGACCAAATAAAATAGGATAAAATTTAATAATCTAATTATTAATTTCATAGAGACCAATTGTACCTGTCATTTCATATGCAACAGCAAGTAGAGGTTTTCCGGTAGGACTAACACTTGACGGGATAAATTCTAATCCCTCGGGAGAATTGTGATTTTCATTAGGCATTATATAACTCACCATATGTGGGTCAGATGGCAGCGTAATGTCATATGCAAAGATAGCGTTATTTCTCTCCATTCCTATAAATGCGTATGTTCTTCCATTAATCTTGCCTATTGCAAGAGCCTCAGGCTCTGGACCTTTGTCATCTGAACGATCATCAATTTTGGTAGGACCATTAGCATTAAACATTTCTGGAGAACGCTTCGAAATTATGTTTTCGAATGCGTTTCCACTGTCAAAAACTAGAGTCCCATCATCTTTCCAAATGGAAAATGATCTTCCGCCATAGGCATATATTATATCATGATCTCCATCGCCGTCAGTGTCACCAAGTGTTTTTGTGGTTTTTAAGCGTCCAAGGTTTTCTTTCTTTTGTAACTCATTAGCATTTGGAAACATAGTTTTATCAAGTTTTAATTTGCCAACGCGAGTTTCCTCAGAAAAACCATCGTAGTCTTTAGCGTCACCTTCATTTGCTGTAACTAAATATGTGCTTCCTTTTGTCTCATAGGATACGATTGCATCTGGCTGATACATCATCAAAACTGGCCATCGTTTCATATTTATTCCACCATCCTTATTTGATACATCATGAGAAGTTCTAGATACGTTTTTGAACCCAAGTCCACTCACATTAATAACCTTTGCAGAAGCTATATCAATTGTAGCTATGGCATTGTTTTCTTGAAGAGTTGCATAAGCCTTTTTACCGTCTGGAGCAAATGTTATATATTCTGGTTCAGCATCTTCTGCAAAACTTGAACCTGGTTTAATAATCCTTGCACCTGCTGGCATTTTAATATTATTAAGCGTTATCTGCTTAACATTTGCATTTTGTACACCGCTAGACAAATCTATAAGTGTAAAACTACCTTCTGGATCAATTTTGTAATCATCAGAGGGTTCACCTTCATTAGCAGTTAATAAATATCTACCATCAGGTGAGAATGCAATATTATCAGGCAAAGCTCCAGTTTTATACTCGGCCAATTTTTCCCCATTATTATTGAATATTTGAACATTACCTGGGGCATCTGCTTTTTTTTCTTTTATCGACGCTGCAATTAAATCTTTATGAACCGCTACTGCTGTAACATTACCACCTGACAAATCAAAAGGTGCTATTTTTTTTAAATTGAAAGGATCACTTATTGAAATTCTTTCTATAGTGCCAGTTTCAGAAGCTGTAACTAAAAGACTTTTAGATTGGGAGTGATAACGTATCATTTCTGCGTAACCTTCACCTTTTCCAATTTGAAAGGATGATATTTGATTAATTTCCATGGCCTTTGTAGAAATTGAACTTGTAAGTATAATAACTGAAGAAGTTACTAAAATTTTTAACATATTTTTATTAAACATAAATTTCTCCATTTTTAATATGAATATGCCTAACTTTTTTTACTGAATTGTTATTTTAATATTACAATTTAATGAAGTTTAAATTGAGCTAAGATTACGCTGTAGTATAGTTAGTAATTTTAAGTCTATTTGAAATATTTTTCTTTAAATTTTAAAGCAACGGAAACTAGTAATATTAGTATAGGCACTTCAACAAGAGGACCAATAACAGTTGCGAAAGCCTCTTTTGATGCAAGGCCAAAAGTGGCAATTGAAACTGCAATAGCCAATTCAAAATTATTTGAAGCTGCTGTGAATGATAAAGAAGTAGCCTTTGGATAATTAATATTGGCAAACCTACTGATACTAAAACTAATAAAAAACATAATTAGAAAATATATGACAAGAGGAATTGATATTGTTAAAACATCCAAAGGCAGTTTCAAAATTTCATTACCTTTTAGAGTAAACATAACAATTATTGTAAATAACAGAGCAATTAAAGTTATAGGACTTATTCGTGGAAGAAACTTGTTCTCGTACCATTCTTCGCCATATTTCTTAACTAATAATGATCTTGTTACAAAACCTGCTAAAAATGGAATACCAAGATAAACTAGAACTATTTTAGCAATGTAAAATATTGAAATATCAATAATTTGACCGTCATATCCAAAAATTTCAGGCAAAATTTTTAAAAAAAACCATGCATAAGGCGCAAAGAAGATAATTTGAAAAATTGAATTAAATGCAACCAATCCTGCTACATATTCTGAACTTCCTCTAGCCAACTCATTCCAAACAAGAACCATTGCTATACATCTAGCTAAACCAATTAGTATGACGCCAGTCATGTATTCAGGTTTATCAGAAAGAAAAGTAATAGCTAAAAAAAACATTAATGCAGGGCCTACTATCCAATTTTGAAATAAAGACAAAGCTAAGACTTTCTTATCTTTAAAAACTTCAATTATTTTTTCATATTTAACTTTTGCTAAAGGTGGATACATCATTAAAATAAGCCCTATTGCAATAGGAATATTTGTATTACTGTAAGTTATTGAATCAAGAAATTTAGGCATATTTAGAAAAACATTACCAATAACTATACCTATAATCATTGCAAGAAATATCCATATAGTTAGGTATTTATCTAAAAATGATAGATTTAATTTTTCATATTTTCGTTTCATCTTTTATTTAAGCAACTTCTCGACCACTTGCCCATACTTTTCTAATGATTGGCAAATCATTCTTAATACTTAATCTAACCAAATCTGCTTTTAAACCTTCTTTGATTAAACCCCTATCATTTAACCCTGTAGCCTTACAAGGGTTTGTAGTTACTGCAGCTATACTTTTGGGTAAATTGTTAGATTTTATACCCCACATTATTGCTGCCATCATCAATGATGAAGGCACATAATCAGAACTTAAAATATCAAGAAGGTCTTTATCAATAAGTGATTGAGCTGAAACATTACCTGAATGAGATCCTCCTCTTACTAAATTTGGTGCTCCCATTATTATTTTTATGTTACTGCTTTTACACTTTGTTGCAGCTTCAAGAGTGGTTGGAAACTCAGCTAAATTTATACCTTGTGAACAACTCTCTTCCACATCAGAAATTGTAGTATCATCATGACTAGCCAGTACTGCATTTAATCTTTTACTAAATTTTATTGTTTCACTTTTATGTTTTTTACCAAACATTTTTTGAAGATCTTTTAAGTATGAAAAGTGTCTTTCAATTTGTGATTCTGAAAGAGCAAATTTTCCTGATAAATAAACTTTGAACTGTGAAACATCACGAAACTGTCTTTGGCCTGGTGTGTGATCCATAAGACTAACGATTTTTACCTTATCTTGAGCATTGAATTCTTCTAACTCCTGAATTAAATTTTCTGAACATATTTCAGCTCTTAGATGAATAAAATGATCAATCTTAAAAGATTTGTCTTTTGATAAGTTATTGATAGAGGTGGCTGTTTCTCTTGCATATTTGTCATATCTATGCACACCATCTCTGTTAATAGATCCTACTCTTAAAGCATCAAAAACAGTTGTAATACCTGCAGATGCTAATTCTCCATCGTGAGCTGTAAGAGCATTATTTATAGGCCAATTTACACCAGGTCTTGGTTTGAGATGCCTTTCTAAATTATCTGTGTGTAGTTCAACTAAACCTGGAATTAAATAATCTTCATTGCAATCTATAGATCTAGGTATAGAGCTTTTTCCTTTATTGACCCTTTTAATAAACCCATCTTTTAATTGAATACTTCCCAAAAAGACTTCGTCTTCAGTTACAATATTAACATTATTTAAAATGACATCAGACAACATGAAATCCTTAAATATCCATACATATGACTCTAATATTACAGTTTTTTTAAAAGTTAAAATATATTAATTAAATTGAAACAAAACTATAATATGTAAATCTCATGGAAGAATATTATAAAAGATATGCAATATATTATGCACCTTTAGAAAATTCAGAGCTAGATGTGTTTGGTAAATGTTGGTTAGGATGGGATCCTTATAAAGGTTTAGAAACTACTAAGTCAGATCTTTCAAGTTCACCCAATTTACAGAAATTTTCTAGATTTGTATTTGCACCAAAACAATATGGATTTCATGGCACAATAAAAGCTCCATTTAGATTAAAGGATGGGTATACCTATAATGATCTTGAAAATAAAGTTTGTGAAATATCAAAACAAATACATAGTTTTCATTTAGACGAACTAATTATTAAAAAATTAGGTAATTTCATTGCATTAATTCCTACTAATAATCTCAAAGTAAATGAAGTATCTAATAAATTTGTAGAGGGATTAGATTATTTAAGAGATGAGCTTTCTGAAGATGAATTAAAAAAAAGAAATCCTGAAAAATTAACCCCAAATCAAAAAAAAATGCTCTATAAGTGGGGGTATCCTTACGTATTTAATGAATTCAAATTTCACTTAACTCTTACCAGTAAATTAAATATTGAGGAAATTGATGGCGTGTTTAAATCTCTTCAAAACATTTTAAAACAAGTTAATTTAAGTAAGATAAACTTTAATAATATTTGTATTTTTGGACAAAAGAGTGATGAAAAATTTTATTTTATTAAAAGATTTAAATTTAATAATTTAAAGCATTAATTAAGTTATTTACGCCAGTTTCTAAATCAATGTCATTTTTAACATAGATTGTATCCGAAGGTAATTTTCCAACTTCTCTATTAAGTCTTTTTTTAATATCATCCTTACTTTCTCTATTTCTTGATATAAGACGGCTTTCAATAGCTTTTTTGGAAGCAATAATGCAAATAATCTTTGCATCAGGATAACTTTCCCTAATTTGCTTCAAAGCGAGTCTTGATCCATTAAAAATTACATTAACACCTTTTTTCAATTCATCTTCAATATCTTTTGGAATACCATATGATAAGGAATGTGCTTGCCAGCTTATTGCAAAAAAACCATCTTTAACCTTATTTTGAAAATCAGTATTTGATATAGCGATATGGTCTTCATTATTTTTATCAAGGGTTCTGGTAATATACCTTTTTACAAAGTAAAAATTTTCTAGCTTAGCTTTTATTTCATTTAATAAAGTATCTTTACCTACCCCAGAAGCTCCTACAATCACAAATAAATTGCCATTAGTTTTTTTCATTAATTCATAAATTTTCTAAATTGACTTCTCTTGTAGCAACTTTGTTTCTAGCTGTTTCATCATGAAATATTCCTATTATAGCTGAACCATTTAGCTTAGCTTTTTCTATTAAATCTAATACAACATTTTTATTATTTTGGTCCAGACTTGCGGTTGGTTCATCTAAAAGTAAATACGGATAATTATGAATAAAACCCCTAGCAATATTTACTCTTTGTTGTTCACCTCCTGAGAAAGTTAAGGGAGACAAGTTCCACAAATTTTTTGGAATATTAAGTCTTTCTAATATTTCTTGGGCTTTTTTTAATGCAATTTTTTTTTCACATCCAATCTCAAGCAAGGGTTCTATTACTACATCTATTGTTGGCACTCTAGGTACAACTCTCAAAAATTGACTAACATACCCCAATTTATTCTTTCTTAGTTTTAAAATATCTCTAGGTGATGATTTTCTAATATTGATATCTGAAATAAGAACATCACCTTTACTTATTACATAACTTCCATAGATTAATTTTAATAAAGTAGATTTACCTGTGCCAGAGTTGCCAGTAAGTGCAACAACCTCACCTTTATTAACTCTGAAGTTTATATTTTTAAACACATTTATGTTTGTATCGTTTTGATTATAAAGTTGGAATGATTTGTTTAAATTTTTAATTTGTATCATTTTACACCTGTAATACTGAACTAACTAATAATTGCGAATATTTATGCTGTGGATCATCTAAAACCTGATCACACAAACCAGCTTCTATTACATTTCCATTTTGCATTACAATTATACGATCAGCTAAAAGTCTAACTACTGCAAGATCGTGTGTAACTATTACTGCAGCAATACCAAGTTCTCTTACAAGGTTTCTTAATAAATCCAAGATTTTAGCTTGCACAGATACATCCAAACCTCCAGTAGGTTCATCCATAAAAATCAATCTTGGTCTAGTTACAAGATTTCTTGCAATTTGAAGTCTTTGTTGCATTCCTCCAGAAAAAGTACTTGGCTTATCATCAATTCTGCTAACATCAATTTCAACTTTTTCTAGCCAATTTGCAGCAATTTGTCTAATTTCACCATAATTTCTATGACCAATGGCCATTAATCTTTCACCAATATTTCCTCCTGCGCTTATATTCATTCTGAGACCATCACGAGGATTTTGATGCACAAATGCTAGATCAGATCTTTGAATTAAACGAAGTTTTGGTTCCGAAATTTTTGTAAAATTGAGGATTGTTTTTGATTTGTCGTTTAAGAAAATATCTCCTTCATCAACTTCTAAATTTCCATAAATACAGTTTAATAATGTAGACTTCCCAGAACCTGACTCGCCAACAATTCCAAGGACCTCTCCAGGATTAATATCTAAAGATACATTTTTGCAACCTATATTTTGGCCATAGTATTTAGAAATATTAGAGGCTTGAAATAAGAAATTTTGCTTCATAATTAATCTTCTTTTTTTGAATTTAATTTGGTTTGTTCTTTGCAATAGTCTGTGTCTGAACATATGTATGATCGTTTACCATCATCTGAAACAATAATTTCATCTAAATAACTATCACTGGATCCACATATTGAACATTTGAAATTAGCTTTCATAGCTTCAAAAGGATAGTCTTCAAAATCAAGACTTTTAACATTTGTATAAGGTGGAATAGCATAAATTCGTTGTTCTCTTCCAGCGCCAAAAAGTTGAATAGCTGGACTATTATTCATTTTGGGATTATCAAATTTTGGAATAGGAGAAGGGTCAGTAACATAATTTCCATTTGTTTTTACTGGATATGCATATGCTGTCTCAATATGACCATGTTTTGCAATATCTTCATAAAGTTTTACATACATTAATCCATATTCAGAAAGAGCATGCATTTTTCTAGTTTCTGTCTCTCTTGGTTCTAAGAATCTAAGAGGTTCTGGAATTGGTACTTGATATACTAATATTTGTTTTTCTTTTAATTTTGTTTCAGGAATTCTGTGTCTAGTTTGTATAAGAGATGCATCTGAAGTTTTTTCAGTTACAGCTACATTTGCAGTTTTTTGAAAAAATTTTCTTATTGATACCGCATTTGTAGTATCGTCGGCGCCTTGATCTATTACCTTTAAAATATCTTTGGGTATTAAACAAGCAGATGTTACCTGAATTCCACCAGTACCCCAACCATATGGCATTGGCATTTCTCTTGAGGAAAAAGGTACTTGATAGCCAGGTATACATAATGCTTTCAGAAGAGCTCGTCTTATCATTCTTTTTGTATTTTCATCTAAATAAGCAAAATTATAAATTTGAATATCTAAATTTTCATTTTTACTCATTTCATTCATTTTATTACCTTTTCATATTAACTTTGGCGTCAGCTCTAATTTTTCTAATGAGCTCTAGTTCAGATTGAAAATCAACATAATGTGGTAGTTTTATGTGCTCTAAAAAACCAGTCGCTTGAATGTTGTCGCAATGTGAAATAACAAATTCTTCGTCTTGTGCTGGTGCGCCAGAATAATCTTCACCTAATTCTTTCCATCTTAAAGCTCTATCGATCAAAGCCATTGCTAAAGCTTTTCTTTCAGTCTGTCCGAATACTAAACCATAACCTCTTGTAAACTGTGGAGGTTCAATTTTGGATCCTTGAAATTGATTTACCGTTTCACATTCAGTTAAAATGATCTCAGCAACATTAATCTCAAAACCTAATTCTGGAATATAAAGCTCAATGTCAACTATGCCAATTCTTAGTTCCCCTACAAATGCATGATTTCTTGCATATCCTCTTTGAGTAGAATATGCGAGACCAAGTAAAAAACCCTCATCTCCTCTTGATAATGCTTGTAACCTTGCCGAACGAGATGTTGGATAGCTAATAGGTTCTCGTGTTATATCGATAGGATCAAGATTGTTATCTTTTTCGTTTTGCATTAAATCTTCTTGATTTAAAAAACTTAAAACGTGAGGCATTTTGTTGTCATTATATTTTTTTGTTGGACTAATAGGTGCTTCATTTTCAGCTAGTAATTTAAAGTCCAAAAGCCTATGCGTGTAATCAAAAGTAGGGCCTAATTTTTGTCCACCTGGTATATCTTTAAAAGTTGCTGAAATCCTTCTAAGGCATGTCATATTTGCTGTATTAACTGGTTTGCTGTAACTAAATCTTGTAAGAGTTGTTCTGTAAGCTCTTAACAAAAATATAGCTTCTATCAAATCACCTCTAGACTGTTTTATAGCTAATGCAGCAAGGTCTTTATCATATAAAGAACCTTCAGACATTACTCTATCAACGCCAAGTGTGAGTTGTTCTGATATTTGATCAAGGGTAATATTTGGAATGGATGTATCACCTCTTCTTATTTCTGACATCCAAGAATGAGCGTTATCAATTGCTACTTCCCCACCTTTAACAGCTACATACATCTAATGCTCCGATTTTATGATATTAATTTTTGTTGAACGAGGAATAGATAAAATTTCTAAGTCATTTGTGAAATAGAAATCTAAACCTAAAGGATAAAGATTATTATTTTCGATAAATAATTCAGGATTAGGTAAATCAATATTTAATTTATTTTTTATGCCTGGACCATCAATGTTGCATTTTACTTTTTTATATTTTGTTTCTTCAATTATTAAAGTTGCAGATCTTTCTGGATACTCAGGAACTCCTATTTTGAATTCATTTAATGGCAATAAAGATTTCCATGTACCAATTACAAAATCAGCATTCTTTTTGTTACTAATAATGGCACCAGTGTTAAAAATTAACCAATTCCTTACTTCCTCTGTATTATATTCTTTTGAGAGGTAAACATTACTTTCATTATCACATAACGTAATTAATATTGTCGCTGCTGCATTTGACAATACACTTGGTTTGTTAAGTTTATTTATCTGAAAAGTTCTACCTGGATATGATGTTGCATTTACTAATGATCTAAAAGCAATAGAACTATTTATAGAATTTTCAGAAAAAGGATAATTTTCCATTAATCACTTTCTCCTCTTACAAGAGTAAAAAAATCAACTTTCGTAGCTTCAGCTTTTGAAAGAATTTTGCGTTTATTATCTTTTTTAATTTTTTCTAAAGGAATAATAATATTTTTATTTATTTCTTTAGACATTTTAGTTTGCATAAGAGCATCACATAATGCGCTTATTTCAGCTTTTTTCTTACTTCTTCCTTGAACATAACTATGACCTATTGTTCCACAATTCAATTTTAATGAACATCTAGTTATAGTAACTTCACCAATATTAAATTTATCTCCAGTTACACCCATTCTTCCTTGAGCCATTATGCTTCCAATTTCAGGTGTTCTTAACCATATATAATTTACTCTTATTTTTTTTTGTTCCCAGAGATTTAACAAATCGCTTTGGTTAGATGTTGCTAACAAACTCATCCAAAATTTTCTTTTTTTAATCATTTAAATTACTTCTTTACTATACAACTATACAACTTATAATTATAAAACATTAATTATACAATTATATTTTTATTAAGTTTTTATTACATGAATTCTAAACTCATTTATTATCAAATTTATGAAGCATTAAAAAAAGATGTGGCGGATAACATATACAATTCAGGTGATAAACTACCTTCTGAAAATCATCTTTCAAAAAGATTTGGAGTAAATAGACACACGGTTAGAAGAGCTTTGCAAATATTAAAAAATGAAGGAATTTTATTTTCTAAAAGAGGATCTGGTGTAATAGTTCAAGCTTCTAAGTTAAAATATAAAATTGGAAAAAGGGTAAGATTTTCACAGAATATTGCTAATGAAAACAATATTCCTAAAACAACAATTATTAGATCAGAGTATAGAAAAGCATCAAAGATAGAAGCTGATAATTTAAAAATAAATTCAAAAGATGAGATTCTTTTAATAGAAACAACTGGTAAAATTAATAATATTCCAACTATTATAACTAAAAGAATAATTCCAAATAAAAGGTTTCCTAGTTTTTTAGAGATATTTCAAAAAGAATTATCTATAACACACACACTAAAGTTATTGGGTGTAAATGATTTTGTTAGGTCAAACACTAATATAATCGCAGAGCTAGCTGATAGTATTCAAGCAAATTTACTTAATTGTAAAATTAATAGTCCACTTCTTAAAACAACATATGTGAATCAAGATTTAAATTGTATCCCAATAGAGTTCAGTCAGACATGGTTTGTTGGCGAAAGAATTCAATTAACATTAGAAGATTAAACTTTTGATATTTGTAATATAAAATTAATAAAATTAAGATAAGTAAAATATATGAATCAAATACAATCAAATCAATTTTCAGGATATATTTTACAGGGATCTAAATTTTTGCATGGTAATAAAATGCAATCAGGAATTATAACAATTGAAGACAAATTTATTTCTTCAATTGAAGTTAATAAAGCTAATCAATATATCAAAAAAAATTATCCAGTCATAGATTTGACGGGTTTTTGGGTATTGCCTGGAATAATAGACTTACATGGAGATGGATTTGAAAGACAGTTATTTCCAAGACCAGGCGTAAATTTTGATATGAATGACACTCTTAAAATTGTTGACAAAGAACTTTCCATTAATGGCATTACCACGGCTTACCTAGCATGTAGTTATAGCTGGGAAGGTAGAATAAGAAGTCCTGAGTACGCTAAAATTTTTTTAAAAAATCTCAATAAATACAGACCTTCTATGATAACGAATATAAATGTTCAGGTAAGATACGAAACTCATCTTGTAGAAAAAGTTCAAGAACTTATTGACTTAATTACGGAATACGAACTCAATTATGTGGTATTCAACAACCATATACCTGATGCCTTAGAAAAAATTCAAAACAAACCATCAGCATTTGCAACATGGGCTAATAAAATGTCTATGGAAAAAAGCGAACTTGCAAATATTGTGAATTATCGATTAACAAAAGAAAATGAAGTAAGTGATAGCTTAAAAACATTAAGCGATTTTCTGAAATCTAATAATATTAAATTTGGTTCGCATGATGATGAAAGCATTGAAGATAGAAAATGGTTTAGAAGTTTTGGTGCTAATATTTGTGAATTTCCAACAAGTATTTTAGCTGCTAAAGAAGCATACTTTCATAATGAAAATGTAATAATGGGTGCGCCTAATTTAGTAAGAGGTGGTTCACATAATGGAAATATATCTACCTTAGAATTATTAAAACTAGGATACTGTAGTATTTTAGTATCAGATTATTATTATCCATCACTACTTCAGTCAATTTGGTATTTGTTAGATCATAAGATTTGTTCTATTGAAAATGCATGGGCATTAATATCAGAAAATCCTGCGAAGGCACTAAATATTGACAAAAGAGGAGCTATAAAAGTAAATAATTACGCAGATTTAGTAATTATAAACCCAAAAACAAGAGAGATAGAAGCAACAATATGTAATGGAGAGATTGCAGGTGTTTGTAAAAGCGTTGCTGACAGATTTATTAAATCATCTAACGCAGTATCCTAATCTATTTATATTTTGATATAAAATCCTCAACACTTAAAGTTCTAAAGTCGTCTAAGGAAGATCCTATTTTCTCATGAGACCAATTCCACCATTGAATTTGAGATAATTGAATTGAAACTTTTTCTGAAAATCTTCTTCTTATAATCTTAGCAGGATTTCCTGCTACAATAGTATAACTTTCTACATCTTTGGTAACAACAGAACCAGCTCCAATTATAGCACCATCTCCAACTATAATGTCAGGTTTAACAATAGCAGCATGACCTATCCATGTATCATTGCCAATTATAGTTTTTCTGGAATATCGATTTTTAAAAAAATCTTTGTCATGTTCTTTGTCTTCCCAATAGTCAGTTGATCTATATAAAAAATGATGAAGACTTGCTTTTTCCATTGGATGGTCCGTTGGACCTATTCTAACAGAGCTTGCAATATTAGAAAATTTTTTTATGTCTGTATTGGCTATATCACAAAATCTTGTACAATAAGAATAATCACCGAAATTAGAATTTGAAATAATAGAATATTCACCTATTTCAACAAATGAACCAAAATCACTGTCTACAATTTGACAATCTGAATGAATTAAAGGCTTGTTTTTATCGAGTTTTTTCATGTGACTAAAAACGTGCTAAAAAAATAAAAATATTGAGATATGTTAACTCTAGTATCTTCAATCGTTACTCCTATCTTTAAAAAATTTCATCTAACCAGTAAGGATTAGACCAGGCATATTTACCATACTCGTTTAATACTGTTACTCTAAAAAAATTTGTATCAAGCTTATTTAAATCAAATTTGGCACTTGTAATGTTGTAACCATTTTTGGAAAGGGAGGTATTAGAAGAGCCTGAAATAATTATGTGTGAAGCTGGACTACATTGTATTAAGAGTTCATTATCATCAAGTTCTACATTATGTATTGCTATCCCTGTAGAAGAGTAATAATTGCCATTTTTAAGGGAATATAAAATATCTTGTATAGACAGGTTTCTGCATTTTACGAATACCCAACCTCCTAAAGCATCTTCTTTATGAAAATGCGAATCGTCAGATGCAGTTAGTAAAATTTTTTTATTATTATTTAGTAGGAAGTCAGCTGTAGCTATTCCACTACCTCTATTTGAGCTAATTGTTGCGGCGTGATTATAGATTTCAACTGCGTGAGCATTACTTACTTTAATGGCCTCATCAGACGATAATGAATACCACTCTGGATGAGCTATTGTTACAAATGCTCCAGTCTCTATGATTCTATTAAGTAGTTCATCTACTGTTTCATTATCAGATGCAATTTTGAAATCTAAAGGCAAACCGTTAGCAACAAGGTGCCACAAGCCAGCTCTGTCGAACTTTTTTCCTTTTACATGAATTTCAGCGCTTGGAATTGTAATGAAATCTTTAAAATTAAAATCAGAAACATCATTTACACTTTCTGCAGCAAATCTCTTGTCATGCCATAAATGATCAGAAAGACATGTAAAATCATAGCTATATGATTTGTAAAACTCAATCACATTTTTTGGTTTAAGCAGTCCGTCAGAGTAATCGCTATGTCCATGCAAATTGCCTTTGTAAAATTTTCCACATTTATCAAATGGTTTTAATTTCATACTATCCCCTTTTTTAGGAGATCATTACGAAATAATTTTTCATTTTTTTAACAAATTTTTTAATAAAAAGTTAAATTTCAATTACCAGAATTTCCACCATGGCTTATCTTTTGTACCATTAGAAGAGTTTATATCTTTTAGAGGTTCGATATCTTTTTTAACAGTTTCTAATCCACCTGTACCACTTTGGCCAAATTTTTCAGAGGCAGCTTTTTTTGCGATTTCATATGCTTCTGTTAATTTTACTTTAGCTTCCTCAGGTTTTTTTTGTGCACACATTTCAAAACCTTCAAACAGCATTTTTTCGACTGTATCAGCGTCAGATTTATCTATTCTAGGTAACTCTAATCTTATTCTGGCTCTTAACATAAGAAGGTTAACATTATCACACTTATCTATAAGTTTTTGAAAAATTTCTTCTGTATTAATTAATGTTCCAGCTTCCTGAGAAGACACCTCATTGCTTATATTTTTTGTATCTTTGCTTTGAGCTTGAACAAGTACTGGGTAAATTAAAAAAACTATTATTAAAATATATCTATTCATAGTAACTCCTTTATTTTTTATCCTCTATACCAATTAATAATCTTCTTAGTTTGGCTGACATAGTATCAATGCACATTACAGCAACTAAAACTAAAATTGCCATGTAAGCAACGTTTTCAAAATCATTTCCAGTCATTAATGCCCCAAGGAAATGTAAGCCTATACCTCCAGCACCCATTGCCCCAATAATTACGGCAGCTCTTGTGTTGGACTCTAAGTAATATAAACTTTGTGAAATGAAAATTGGTAGTATTTGTGGGATGATACCAAATCTATGTTGAAGAACTTTATTTGCACCAGTTGACTGGATACCTTCTTTATCTTTTTTATCAGTATTTTCTATAGCTTCAGACATTAATTTACCAAGAGTACCTGTGTCTGTAAATGCGATTGCAAAAATTCCCGTAAAAAGTCCAGGACCAAAAGCTCTAAGGAATATTAAACTCCAAATTAACATATCTATTCCGCGAAGCATGTCGAAGAGTCTTCTCAGAAAAAACCTTATTGAGGAAAGTGGAGTAACATTGTAAGCAGCAAGAAAAGCTAGTGGAAGACCAACCATTGAGGCAATTAATGTTCCAAGAATGGCCATTAATAATGTTTCAACCATGGCGAATAAAACGGTGTTGTGGTGCCAAATTTCATTTTCTAAAAATTCATTTACAACAAGATTAAAATTTGAAATTTTTGGATCCACTCTGTCTTCATTAAACATAAGTGATATGGCGTCAAAAAATCCCTTTCCGACAAGAGGGCTATCGAAATCAAACCAAAAATATTTCCACCCTAACTCGTATCTATGAACTTCGACTTTTGATCCATATACCTGAAGCCTTTCATATAAAGAAGGTCTCACTTCAACCTTGTTTTCTGTTGCACGCATCCAACTTGGCAACATACTTTCCTTTCCAACATACCCATCAACATAAGGTTTACCATTTTTATTAAGCTTAAAAATGAATGGTTCATTGATATTAGGAAAATTTCTCATTTCCACTCTATTAGGAAAGAAAACAAACTGACCACCATTATCAAAGTTAACAATTGTAGATTGATTATTTTTATTTCTAATAAGCCAAGTGGGATCATCTTTATAAACATGCCTGTGACCACCCTCAAATCTTAAGTCAATTTTCTGAGGATCTTTCCAATTCATTTTTATATGGTCTTTGTGAGCGTAAATATCTAACATAAACATAGACGCTCGATCTTTATTCCACTTTTTAGCTAAGTTAGGTAGATCAAAGTGTAATATTGACCCAATTAAATAAACCAGAAACACAAATCCAGTTATAATAAGAATTTTAATATGTTTTTTATGTTTTAGATCAACTGCATCAATAACATTTTGATTTAATACTTGCTCCATTACTTATTGTCTCCAATTAATCTACCCCTAAGAAATCTGGAGAAATAATCTAAGGAAATTATAGTTATAACTAATAAAAACATAATAGCTATAATTTCGTCTCCATATCTAAACTGAATTACAGTAGACAATGCTTCTCCAATACCTCCAGCACCTACAAAACCAAGGATGGTTGACGCTCTTACATTAATTTCTAACCTCAGAAGGGTGTATGAGATAAATAAAGGTACTACTTGAGGAATAACTGCAAATCTAACTCGTTGCCACCAACTTGCTCCACAAGATTGTAATCCTTCAATTGGTTTGTTATCAGCATTTTCAATAGCTTCAGAGAATAATTTTCCTAGAGCTCCAGCAGTATGAATTACTATTGCAATAACTGCAGGTAATTCTGATTTTCCCATCAGATACAAAAATATCATAGCAATAACCAACTCAGGGAATGATCTCAGAATATCCATGGTTCTTCTAGATAAAGTAACTATATATTGGTTTTTAATTAAATTTTTACTTGCAAACAGGCTCAAGAGAAGAGCAAAAATTGCCCCGAATAGTGTTGAAAAAAAAGCCATGTTTATTGTTGATATTAAATCTGGAAGATATTTGAATACATATGCATACCATCTCCAACCAGACTCAAATGCTTCTTTGAAGAGATCAACAGGGTAGTCAAAAAATTTACTCAATCCCCTTTGAAAGCTTCCAGCATTATTTTCTTCTGCTATTGTAAGTCCACTGGAAAGAAGAAATAAAATAGCTAGAATGCTTATGAAAGAATAAATTAGTCTTTTAAAAGCCATGGCTTTTAGGTTTTTCTCAATTGTCTCAAAACCTAAAATATTGTCTGAATACATTATATTTCCAACTATAATATTATTATTGATTGAGTTAATAAAGTATGCAAAAGACAGCTAAACACTGTCTTTTGCATGAAAGTTAATTAGCCTTTTTTCTTCTTGGCTTCTAATTTTGCTTTTCTAGCTTTTACGATCACTTCGTAGAAACTATGATCAACTGGAACCCAAGCTTTTACAATACCATTTGCAACATCTTCACTGCATTTTGGATCATTTTTGTGTATCCATTGCTTCATTCCAACCATAACGTCTCTAGCTTCTTGTGGTAATTTCTTTGGCATTACAATTGGGCCATTAGGAATTAACTTTGATGACCAAACCTGAACAAGGTCATCCATATTTAAGATACCTTTGTCAACCATTTTTCTTAAATTACCAGATGAGTATCCTTCTTCCCATTTACCAACACCAGATACCCATGTAACACCTGCATCAACGTCACCATTTAGCACAGCTAATACATTGTTTTCATGACCACCAGAAAATTGTGTCTTTGAGAAGTAAGTATCAATATTAACGTTATATAATTCTGGTAATTCAATAGATGGAATTAGATATCCAGAAGTAGAATTAGGATCAGCAAAACCTAATTTTTTTCCTTTAAGGTCATCTAGGGATTTTATACCAGAATCTTTTCTCGCTACCATTACAGAATAATAACCAGTGTCACCAGTAGGTTGCATTCTAGTTAATATAGGTACAACCGCATTAGGGGCTTGTAGATAAACTCCAGCATAACCAGAAGAACCAAACCAAGTGTAATCAAGGTTACCACCAAGCATTGATTCCATGGTTCCAGCATAATCCTTAAAGGTAAACATTTTAGCTGGGACATTATATGCTTTTTCAACATAATCTTTTAGGCATCCATTTCGTGCAATGATATCCTGGGATGCTTCATCTCCAAGAAATCCAATTCTGAATTCAGGCTGAAACTTACTAAGATCCATTTTGGGTCCATCATATTTTTTGTCTGCATTAGCTGCAGAAACCATTAAGAAAGCGGTCAGTACAGCTAAAAAACTATATAATTTTTTTAACATTTATATTTCTCCGTTGATTAAAGTTTAGTCCTCTATTTTTCATAAGTTTATGCAGTCTTCTTAATATCTGCACTCTCCAATGAAACTGATGTCATAGTGCCTTCAAAAGCTTCGTCGGCTTCAGCACCATAAATTTCTCTGGCCTTCTGATTTGTTAGTTTTGATGGCAAATCATCAAAGACTATTTCTCCGTTCTGCATACCAATAATACGATCACAATACTGCTTTGCAGTATCAAGAGTATGTAGGTTACAAATCACTGTGATATTTTGTTCATCGTGAATTTTTCTAAGCGATTCCATAACAAGTCTGGCATTTAGAGGATCCAATGATGCTATAGGTTCATCTGCAAGGATTAGTTTAGGGTCTTGCATCATAGCTCTACATATTGCAACTCTCTGTTGCTGACCACCAGAGAGAGTTTCAGCTCTTTGTAGAGCTGTTTGCATCATACCAAATTTATTTAATAAGTTTAGTGCTGCATGTCTTTCTTCTGATGTAAAAAGTTTTAAACTAGCACGCACAGTAGACATTTCATTTAACTTGCCTAGCATCACGTTTGTTAGCACATCCAACCTTGGAACAAGATTAAACTGTTGAAATATCATGGCACAATTTTTTTGCCATTCGAGTTTATCCTTTTTCTTAAAATCTAATATATTTTGATTTTGGAAAAGAATTTCACCTGAGGTGGCATCAGTTAGTCTATTTATTGTTCTTAATAATGTAGATTTACCTGCACCTGATCTTCCAATAATTCCAATCATTGAGGAATTTTCAACATTTATTGAAACATTATTAACGGCTTTAACTTGATCAAAATATTTTGAAATATTATTTATTTTAAGCATAAACAATCTCCATGATTCTTTGCTTTTTGATCTATAAATATTTCAGTTTTGTTTAATTTTTATTTCTAAATTATTAAACAAAATTTTATTTATTAATTTCAATAGGTTAATGGAAATTAAAAAAATTATTTCAAATTCTAATTTTAAATAAATAATTAAAAAAAAATTTGTTTTTGAAAATTAGAGAATCACCTTGTTAATTTTTCCAATTTAAAACAAAGTTTTTTTGTTCATCTGTATCAATTGATCCTGGTCGATATTTTCTTATATATTGAACAGCATCTTTTGTGGATATTCCTAATTTAGCCAATAATAATGATGCGATTGTACCGGTTCTACCTAATCCTGCCTTGCAATGTATTATAATATTTTTTTCTTCTTTTAAAAATCTTTCTAAATCTGAGAGAAGTAAATTTAACTTCAATAGTGAATTTTTGGTAGGTATATTAAAGTCAATGATTGGAAAATGAAACCAAACGAAATTATTTAATTTAATTTCCTTTATTAAATTATCACATCCAAGTGATTTTAATTCTGATATTTCTAAAAGTGATACAATAATATCAATGTGATAATTTTTTAAAATTTTTAGTGTGTTCTCAATTCTAATCTTTTGGTTATTAGAGTCTAATAGGGTACCAGGACAACCACATAACCCTAATTTTCCAAAATTTTGAGAATAATGAAATTTGCTAAAATAAATATCTTTTAATGGTATCCATGTAATTAGATCATCTTTTTGTAATTCATATGTTAAATTAACTACCATAAAATTAAGTATACAGTTATTGATTACAAAAATATTAAGCTCAATATTACTGAACGGACTCTATTTGCAATCTTATATTGTTTTCTTTTCTTAAAGGAAAAGCTTAATTTTACTAAGTGTCTCCTAATACTCAGATTGTTTGTAGGAGTATTAATATTGAGATTAGGTTAATCATTTCAAACATGGTATCATAAATTCTTGCTGAAATCAGAAAGTGCTAGTATTGGGCATCACATATAACCCAAATGAAATTGCCATTGTAGTTGCTTTTACCTTTTTAATTGCTGGCATTATAAGATGAATTAAGGTATTGGTCTTTCAACTACGGTTATAACCATCATGACATTTTTTGTTTCACCGTTGCTAGCTTTAGGATTAAATTTAGTGCCAACGACTGTGGCAAATATTTGGCAATTTAGTTAGTCTGATAACCCTAAGAAAATAATAATTAAATATTTTTATTTAATTCTTACAAATTATTTAGAATTTTTTTTCAAAATTATGAATTAAGGGTTTTTAAAGAAACTAAGTGCTTCAGAAAGTACTCTAAAGTTATTTTTTGATAATAAAATAGCGTTTTTAAAGTAGGAGGCTGCAATTTCATTATTCCCTAGCTTCACCTCTAATTTTCCTAAATTTAAATTTACAGCTGCTCTTTGACATAGCTCAATGTTCAAGCATTTTAAATAATCAGCCTTTGCATTCTTATAATCACTAATAAAGAAATATGTATTAGCCCTATTAATTAAACTCTCTACAAGGTAACTGTTAGGTATATCTTTACTTTTAATATTAATAGAAAGTAGATTTATAACACCTTGGTAATCTTTTAATAGAAACTTTTCTTTAGCTGCTTCTACATTTTGAACAAAATTAATTTTGTTTAATTTACTAAAATTGTCGTTAGTGGGTAATGCTGCTAAGACTACATAATTAAGACTAATAAATAAACAGATTGAGAAAATAAATCTAAGAATCATGAAGTTATCAAATTTGTTGCAAATATATTACAATAATATTAAATTTTTATGACAAATCAAGTTTTTAATTTTGATGTAAACATTCTGGGAAAAAAATAATCGACAACTTCCCCGTTTTTAAAAACTGGTGATTTAAAATTATTTTCGGAATATTCTAT
>QCHB01000009.1 GCA_003278095.1 SAR116 cluster bacterium AG-390-L20
GCTAAAGTTTTAAATATGTCTCAACCACCAGTAACCCGGCACATTATAAACTTGGAGTATAATCTTAAAACAAAATTATTTGAGCGAAATAGCCGTTCAGTAAAATTGACCAAAGATGGAACACTATTTCTTACACATGCTACGGAGATTCTTTCAAGAATTGAAGACGCTTCTAAAGTCATAATGAGTAGTAAAAATAATTTGGGTGGTACTATTACTTTAGGTTTTGTACCATCTATGGCTAATGATATTTTGCCTTTAATTGCAAGTCAGCTGTGTAGAAAACTTCCACTAATTAAAGTAATTTTTAAGGAGTATATGAGCTATGAACAGGTTCCAGCACTAAATGCAGGTAATCTTGATATTGGTTTAACTAGATTACCTAAAGATCTAAATTCTTTTAATTATTCAAGGGTTGTAAGTGAACCATATTTTTTAGCGGTAAATGTAAATAATCCATTATCAATTCAAAAGAAGTTAACAGTAAATGATCTCCATAATATTGATTTTATTATGTATGATGCGGTTGTTGGAAGATATAGCTTTGAGCTACTATCTTCTTTATTTTTAAACAGTGGAGTAAAACCTAATTTTGTACAATATGTTAGTCAACCAAGTGTTTTTTTAGGACTTGTGAAGGCTTCTTTAGGTGTTGCTTTATTAGCAAGCTCTTCAAGACAAAACTCTCCAGAAAATGTAATTTTCAAAGAAATAAAATTGCCAGAATGGGTCCGGGCGGATGTATATTTAGCAACAAAAAAAGAGCCCAAAAATAAATTAATTCCAGAAGTTTATAATTGTATTATGGAAGCTTTATATAAGGATCAAAAAATTTAGTACAAAACAGAGAGTTGTAATTATTTATTAATAATAGAATAATATACATAATTTTAATTTATTATGAAATCACTTATGAAATCTATACTTATCACAGGGGCAGCATCAGGAATAGGAGCCGCCACTGTAAAAAAAACAGCATCTAAAAATATATCTTTTACTTTAACAACTAAATCAAATGAGCAGGGTTTACGATTAGTTTCAGAGTATGCAAAAAAAAAAGGTGCTAGCGTTAGTTCTTTATGTGGAGATTTAGCTAATAAAAAATTTCTAGAAGATTTAGTAAATTTAGGAAGGAATGAAACAGGTAGCATTGACCAATTTGTTGCAAATGCTGGCTATGCTAATAAACAAAAATTTGGTGAATTTAATAATGATGAAATCAATCAATCAATTCAAACAATGGCAACATCTTTTTCAACAATAATAAATTTATGTATAGAAGATTTTAAAAGATCTAATAATGGAAGAATTATAACTATTAGCTCTTTTGTAAATAAAAATATTGGATTAAATGATAATATTTTTCCTGTTACAGCTGCTGCAAAAGGAGCTCTTGAGGGACTAACAAAAACTTTGGCATTTCAACTCGCTAAACATGATGTAACAGTCAATTCAATATCTCCAGGATATACGCAAAAGGATGGAAGTCATTCTGCATTATCATCATTAGAATGGGATCAAATAATTAGCAAAATACCAATTTCCAGACTTGCAAAACCTGAGGAAGTTGCAAATTTAGTTGCATTTTTATTATCAAAAAAAGCTTCATATATTACAGGACAAATAATAAATATTGATGGTGGCTTGTCACTTATTTAAGATTATAAACTAAATCTTTTGGGAGAGAATGGGTCAGCATTGATACTAGTCTTCTTATTTTGTATCATTTCACTTATAATAACTGCAGATCCTGCTGAAGTAGACAATCCAATGTGATTATGACCAAAGTTAAACCATAAATTTTTATGCTTAGGCGCTTTACCAATCATAGGCAAACTGTCAATAATAGTTGGTCTTGATCCTAACCAAGGTTTATCAATTAATTTCTTATTTAAGGGAATAATTTTGCGTAATTTTTGAATTGATTCATTTATTTGAATTTCATTTTCAACAGCATCTAAAAAAGTTAATTCTACACCTGAAGTAACTCTGACATCACTACCATTGGAGCTATAAACAAATCCTCCTTCTACATCATAAATTGCTGGATTGATTGAAATTTTTTTCTTGGTGGAAAAATGATGGTGATATCCCCTTTCCCACGCTAATGGAATATTATAGCCTAAATTTGAAAGTATATTTTTAGACCAAGGCCCAGTCGAGACAACAACTTGATCAAAGTAAGATTTGTTTTTATTAGAAAAAATAACCCATTTATCTTCTATATATTGTAAATCTTTACATGACTCCTGAACAAACTTACCACCAGACTTTATAAAATAATCAAAGTATTTTTTTGATAATTTTAATGGAGACTTAACTCTTATTGAATTTTTAAATAAAATACCTTTAAAAAATTTTACTTCTAGATCGGGAAATTGTTTTTCTATTTGTGTTTTATTTAGGGTTGTATATTTAGCTTTGTGTTTATTTAAAACTTCTAGTTCAAGTGAATATTTTTCATAACTCTCACTTGTTTTGAACAATTTCAACCAACCAGGTTTTGAAATAATATTATTAGAATTTGTTTTTTTAATTAATTTTTTATGAGTATTTAATGATAAAACTTGTAACTCTCTTAATGCCTTTGCTGCAAATTTCATATGGTTTTTATGACTGAACATTAGAAAACGAAGAACCCATATCAATCTTGAAAATATGAAGGATTTAGAATATCTGAATGAGGTTTGATTTTTAAAGATTAATTGAAATAATGATTTTAATAATAAAGGATTATTTATAATCATTAAAGATGAGTCGGTAATAACCCCTGCATTACCGTACGAGGTTTGAGAACCTGGTTCGTTAGGATCCATTAAAGTAACAGAATATCCTTTTTTAATTAATTCAATACTAGTACAAATTCCAACAATGCCTGCCCCGACAATTAAAATATTTTTCATAGACCGAGTACATCTTGTTTTGTTAAAGTATGTAGACAACAATAAAAATTTATTTTGATATTTACTTTAATATTTATGGAATTTTCAACAACGAAACTTTCAACTACTTTTCTTAATGCCGAATAATTTAGACCTTCTATAATGATTGCTTGTGATACAACTTGGTCGTCTAATCCTTGAGAAGATCTATATTTTTTTTCTTCTGTTTTCATTTGTCCAAAATTATTGTCTCCTAAAAGAACATGCATACCAGTGACACCATTTAATTTTAATATATGTGGAACAGATAGCTTCAAATTTTCAACATTGAATTTATTGTCAATATCAAAGTCTAAAAACCTTATAGTTGCCAAAAAGCTAGAAAAACCTATCGATTTACTAGCAATTACGCTACAAACTGTTCTTGATGGTGATATGTAAGATGACAAAATTTCCTTTGTCCATTTTGTAGGATTATTAAGTCTTTCTAAATAGTTTTTGGAGACAAATATTTCCTTTTTTTCCACTTCATACATCATAAAATACTTGTCTTCTATGTGAGTGCCAGGCTCTCCTTGGGCTCTAAAACCTCTCAAAAATCCGGGTAATGAAATTCTTTCTCGCATATGCTCAGTACTATGCCATTGATTATAGTCGATCTCCTTTTCTTCAAGAACACCACCCCAATTTACTAATACAGAAGTTCCTATTAAACTCATTATGTTAAATCCTTATTTATTTAAATCATAGTGAATATATTAATTTTAAAAATATAGAGAAAAATTACTTCTTTTTAGATTTTTTTCTTTTTTCTTTTAATTTATTTTTCTTCGCATTTCTTTTCAGTTCTGATTTACCCTTTGTATTAGATAGTTTTGAAGACTTATATTTTTTACTTTCGAATTGATTGAAGTTTTTTTTATTATCGCTTGATTTATTACCAACTTCTTCATTAAACCCAATTAAATTTTCAGGATTTAAGAGATGACTCTTTATAACCTCTAATTTTAAATTTATTAGTTTTTCAATTCTAAATAATTTTAGTCGTTCACTTGGCTCACAAAATGTAATAGCTATTCCAGAAGCTCCAGCTCTTGCTGTCCTTCCAATTCTATGGACATAATCTTCAGGAGTTGATGGTATGTCAAAATTTACAATATGAGATATAGTTTCTATATCTATACCTCTGGCAGCAATATCTGTTGCAATTAAAACTTTAATTTCACCATCTTTAAAAGAATTTAAAGCTCGTTGACGAGCTGCTTGTGATTTGTTGCTGTGAATTGCTTCAGTTAGAATACCAACGTTGATTAATTTTTGACATAATCGATTAGCTTTGTGCTTGGTTCTTGTAAAAACAATTACTGTCTCAAACACCTTGTCTTTCAATAATGTTATTAATTGGAGAACTTTGTCTTGAGGCTCTATAACTATGACTGATTGGGATATTCTTTCAACTGGAGTTAAAGTTGACTTAACTTTTACTTTTACTGGTGACTGCAAAATAGTTTCAGACAATTTAATAACGGTTTCAGGCATTGTAGCTGAAAAAAATAATGTTTGTCTGCGCTCTGGAAGTAATTTTATTACTTTTTCAATATCCTTAATAAATCCCATATCCAGCATTCTATCTGCTTCATCTAAGACAAAGAATTGTATTTTGCTCAAGGAACAGACACCTTGATTAATAAGATCAAGCAATCTTCCTGGAGTAGCAACTATTATATCTACCCCACGTGCCAAAGTTTTGACTTGAGGGCCTTCTTTTACACCTCCAAAAATAACAGTGTGTTTTATAGCAATATACTGACCATATTTTCTTATCGATTCATTTATTTGTATTGCAAGTTCCCTTGTTGGAGCTAAAATAAGAGCTCTTGGATCTCTTTTTTTTTCGGTTGATTGTTTAGCATTAAGTTTTTGTAAAATTGGTAATGTGAAGGCAGCCGTTTTTCCTGTTCCAGTCTGAGCCATACCTATTAAATCTAGCCCTTTCATTACTAAAGGAATTGTTTCTTTTTGAATAGGTGTTGGTGAAACATACCCCCCTTCGTTCAAAGCTTTTAAAAATGGGGCTTTTATATTTAAGTCTTCAAATCTATAATTTTTCAAACCTATTTCTCTTTAAAAATTTTTTAGCTTGATAACATTTAGGTAATATATCTAATGTTATATATCTAAATAAGAACAAAGCAATGTATCAATTATTTGTATAAATTGATGGAGAGATAGATGCGTATAATAGGAATAATAATTATTATTGGAATGGTTGGAGGTGCTACTGTATCAATAGATCATACTATGTTTTTAGACTTACCTTCAATGCTAATTGTTTTAGGAGGAGCTTTAGGTTACGTGTTAGCTAAAGGCAAATCAAAACATTTTATTAAGAATTTTGGTGACGGATCAGTGTATATGGGTTGGATTGGATTAATAATAGGTTTTATTATGATTGGCAATCACCACGCTGAGTCAGAAAAAATAGGACCTGCAATTTCAGTAGCGTTTCTTCCAATTTTTTATGGATATTTTATAAAATTAATTTCAACAGGTTTAGAAAGTATTGGCGACGATTGACTTAATTTTATTTAATCTACTTACTCTTAAAGTTTAGTCCATTAAGTTGTGCCCGTAAATAAGATACATTTGTGGCTAAACCTGGTAAAAGCCATTGAAACAAAGAAACCACTTCTTTAATTTCTTCATATTGATTTGTATTTTTACAAGCGATTATAAGTTTTGCAGATGTTAAACTAGCTGGATTAGGTAAACTTAAAGCTTTTTCTATTGCAAAATCATGAACTAAAGAAACTTGTTTTTCATACAAAGTAGTTTGAATTTTATTTTTAAGGCCAGTCCAAGCATGATTAAAATAAGTAGGCCATCTAGCAAACGCTCTATAATCAGTATTTAAAAATGGCAAATTAATGGTACTCTTGATTGACTCAAAGGTATTAAAAGTTTCTTCATCAACATGATGTTGCTCCAATAAAATCAATTTTTTTCCTTTTGATGGGCCGTGCCATTCTTTAAATTTATTGTAATTTGATTTCACGCTTATTTCATTTCCTTCTAAAAGTAATCTGGCAATAGAGGCTATAATTATATATGGCATATTACCATGAGAAAAAATTTCATTTATTTCTAAAATACTTTCAATCTCTTGCTTGGCATAACCTTTTTTTTCTAATTCGTTTAAAATAAGTTTAGGTTCTAATTCTTTTACTAATTCTTCAGTAAAATCCCTCAACTCTCTACAAGCAAATACAAATTCTTGAGAAGAGAGAATTTCTTTGATGCCATTCCAAAGGGTTTTAAAGAATAACGGATAATGTGCAAAAGCCATTGTTACTACACCCATCCATGGAACTTGAAGGTGTTTTTTTGTTTCATTATAAATTTGTTTTAATTCTTCATCTGCTAAATACTCAGGTATTGGGAATATAGATGGTATTGGTGAAGGTTTGTATCGTTTAAGATTTATTTTCATATTTTATTGCATTTAGTTTAAATATTTTAAAAATCGTTTTATTACTTATTCAATAAAACTATAAATTCAAAGCTCATCCCAATTTTGGATCACATTTCTAAGAACTTGATCTTCTAAGAGATCTTCCTGTTTTGATATTTTTCTAAGTAATTCTAGTATTTTATTTATCTTATTCTCCGGCACACAAACTACACCAGACTGATCCGCTACTATGATATCATTTTTTGATATTTCTACATCTGTAACTGAGATTGTTTCGTTTATTGAGCCAAAGGTAAAGTCATTACGACTTCTTCTAGGACAAACCCCAATTGCCCAAACTGGATATCCGCACTCTCTTATTTCCTCTAAATCTCTACAAGTTCCATTCATAATAGTTCCAACAACTCCTTTTCTTAGAGCCAATTTTGATGCCAAGCCTCCCCATGCAGTTGCATTAATAGTCCCCTCCAAATCCATTACCACTACCTGACCCTTAGACATAGTTTTGAGAACTTGTTCAAGTGGTTTTCCGACACCACCTCCAAATCTCCAAGCATTAGGGTCTTTATCTTTTTTTGTAAACTTAACTGGAAGCGCTCTTCCTACTACTCTACCCTGATCATATCTTTGGGCTGAAATACCGGAAATAGCTCCATTGATTCCAATTTCATCTAACGCATCTGAAATCATTGAGGTAGGATATTTAAGAAACTGAGATTCTATTGAAATATCACTCATTATAACAGCCCTTGTTCTATATAAATTTAATTATCATTATATATTATTTTATTTTCAAGAAATAAAATAACAGGATTGTATTTATTAGATATTTGTGAAATGTTTCTGCGATGTTTTCGCATCTTGACTTAAATTCAATTCTGCTAATACTTTTTGCAATATCTTTGGGGGGATTAGTTAAAGGCGTAATCAGTTTTGGGCTGCCTTTAGTGGCACTTCCTATTTTATCTTTCGTACTAAATCCAAAACAAGCTATTTTTCTTTTATTTTTTACAGTGATAGCTGTCAACATTAGAGAAATAAAATTTAAAAAATTTGATAGATATAAAAAAATAATACCTCTATCTATCGGAGTTTTGTCAGGAATTATAATAGGTAGTATTTTATTTCACAAAATTGAAAATAATCTTATTAGCCAAATGATAGGTTTCACAATTATTCTAGCAGTAATAATAAATTTAACAGGCCTGAAAATTAAACAAACTTTATTACTTAACAATTTTTTTTCAATTTGTTATGGATTTTTCTGCGGTATTATAGGTGGAATGACTACACTAGTTGGTCCATTAATTGCGGTATATTTAGTAAGTTTAGAACTATCGAAAGATGAATTTAGCGAATTAATTTCTTTAACGATTTTTGCATGTCTTGCTCCAATATATATTATATTTTTTATATATCAGCCAATTATATTAAATGATTTTTTCATAAGTTTATGTTTTGCTTTTCCAGCTATATTAATGCAATTTTTAGGCTTCAAAATCAGAAAAAAATTACCTCAGCAGATTTTTAGAAAGGTAATTCTATTAATGCTTACTATTATTGGAATATTAGTCATTTATAAAAACATTTAAGTTTTATAAATCAATAAGGAATTGTTCCTTTTATAGTAACGCGTCTGCCTTTCCTTTCCATTGGGTGATAGTCCCAGATAGCTTTATGCAAAGTGCATCTATTATCCCAAAAGGCCATATCATTTTTATTCCATCTATATCTAATTTGAAAATCTGTCTTTTCACAATGATTAAATAAATATTCCAAGACCAATCTACTTTCATGTTTTGATAATCCTTCAATTCTAGTAGTGAAGAATTTATTTACATATAATGCTTTTTTCTGAGTTTCAGGATGTGTTCTTACAATTGGATGAATAGCAGAAGGATATTTATTTTTAGGATCTAGCTGGTCTTGTTTTTCATACCTGTTTCTATAAAAATGTTCAGATTCATGATAAGCTTTCAAACCATTTAAGAAATTCTGCATTGGCTTACTTAATGTATCATAAGCCATATACATATTTGAAAACATTGTATCACCACCATATTCTGGAAGAATATGCAGTTGCAACATTGTTCCTAATGGTGGCTCTTTGTCACATGAAACATCAGAATGAAAATCCTCTGCTCCGTTAGAAATTTTGCTATCTTTATGTGTATGAATTTCAAATATTTCTGGAAAATTTTTCGTTTTTGGAGCTGCAGGATGAATGTGAAGGTCACCAAAGCATTTTCCAAGTTTTATATGATTTGCTGGAGAGATTTCTATTTGTTCTTGAAAGAATAAAACTTGATACTTATACAAAGCTTCTTTTATAAAATTTTGTTCATAATCTGAAATATCTTTTGATAAATCTACGCCTGTAATTACCCCACCAATATTTGGAGCATATGGCTTCACATTTATTTCTTTACATAAATTACAAATTTCTTTCAATATTGACCTCTAATTCATTAAAATTTTATTTTCAAATTCATAATAAAAGATAAAAATATATTAGATCTTTTAAAAATAATTTGCAAATTTGCTTGAATTCTGAAACTTATTTTTTGGTAATTTCATCATGTTGTTCCTCGTTCAGTATACATCTTTAATAATGCTCACATGATTAATTTTTTTTACTGAAAAACCATAACCGAGAGTCTTTATTCTTTTAACAGTCGAATTTAAGAGGGATTTTCTTTTACTTAAATTTAAAAGCCACTTCCTTATCTTATTGTCAAATTTGTTGCCATAAACAAAAAATAGAACAGAAGGTTTTTTTCTTTCTTTAATATCAATAGATATTGTTTCTTTACTCTGTATCATTCCATTAATTAATTCTGGATTAACAATAACACTTTTGAATTTCTCATCTGACAAAAATTGATCGTCAGTATACCTTAACATCCATAAGAAAACCTTATCGTTGCCAACATTAGTTGCTTCGACATTTAGGCCGCAATCAATATAAAAAGACATTTCTTTTTTCATACAAATTTTTCTTAAATTACTTTCTTTAGAATATGGTAAAAAATTTAATGTAACCTGATTATTAAGTTTATTTGCTTCAATCTGCTGAAAATAATCAAAAAAATAAGCACCGATTCTTTGAGACAATTTTCCTTGCCTATATTCACTTAGGTTTGTTAGTAAAATTCTATGATTTTCTTCGGCTTTTAGTTTTGCAAGTGGTGTAATAACTTGCCATATATTGTAAGCTTGAAGTATGACAAATAAAAAACAAAAAGAAAAAATAATTGGCTTTAAATATTTTCTAATTTTTGAAAAAAAATTTAGAGAATTGTTTTGTATATTATGAATACTTAACTTAAGATTTTTTTCAAAAAAATTTTTTAAGTTTTTAACAGATATGAATATGATCTGTTTTTTTAAAATAGCATCTTTTAGAAATTGATCACTATCTAGAATTTTATGAAAATAGTCTTTGTTTTCATGACTTATGATAATTTTAACAATTATATTTTTTTGAACACATTGTCTAAAAAAAGTAATAGATTTTTTTACTTTATTATCAAGATAGTTAATGCCTTTTACATCTAAATTTGTATTTATAGTTCCACTTGCCCAGATCACTGAAACATTATTATTGGAAATTAAGTTTTCTTCATTAGAAAAACTTAATAGCTTATTATTATGTAATATATGGGCAATTGCTATAGCTAACTGCCAACTGTTCCCTTGTTGAATTTTAGATGTAATATCAATTCTGTACGAAGGGTTACCAGTTATTTTTTCAATTACCCCTGTTGGGCTTTTAACAAAAGAATCGTATTGACCACTAATTGGCAATGCTTCGAGGCTGTTATTTTCACAAATAACAGAAGAAACTAAGGGATCTTCAATAATAATGTCAGATATACCAACAACATTTTTTGTTGTAGGTATAACTACTGTATAATATTTCACCTGATAAAAATCTCTGATTCTGGATTTGTTATCAATTTAAAAAATTCATCGTCTTTTTTTAAAATCATTTGAGCCTGTTTTTCCTTGAATGATGGAATTTTTTTGCATAGGCTAATATTGTTACAAATTACATATAAGTTTAAAAGAGGCAATTTGAAGTCTTTCAATATTGTAAGCAATAAATAGAAAATTTTTTTATCCTTGTTTGAAGGAATTATTTCTAATTTAAATTCTTCAGTAGACCTTTTTAAAACATTTTCACTTGCTGCTGCAATTAAGTTATTTTGATGAATGGAGCCTTCCTCGTCTAAAATTTTAAAAAAAACTCGCGAAAAATTTTTATTTTTTAGAAGTTCATTAATCTGATTATCATATTTTGTGGGGTTAATAACGACATCCCATACTTTTCTAATATTAATTTTATCTTCTGTCTTTTTAGAACTGAAATTTTTTGACAAGTTTAGATAGTTTATGGTTAAAAACGTATTTGATACTCCACCTATTTTATTCATTTTATTATTCTCCAGTGCTATATAAATAATTAAAATGCTCTAAAAATATTTGTTTATCATCTCTAAATTGATCATCCACACTTTTTATAGTCATATCAAATTCTTTCAAAAATTTTGAAAGAAACTTCATAATTTCATTAAGTGTATGATAAATCTTTAATAACATTTTTAAATTTTCATTATTATAAGTTTTAAAATCAAAACCACTCCTCCTAAACTTTTTTTCTTGTTTTTTAAAAAGTACAAGACAATTTAAAAAATTTTTAAAATTTTTACCTTCATTTTCTAGTTTTATAAATTCTTTAAAATGAATAAATAACTCATCTAAATTTTGTTGAAAATTAACTTCTATATTAGGGTTTATTTTTATGTCTAATTCAGTTTGACTAATTTCTAAATTTAATTTTTGTTTTTGATCATCTATAAATTTATTATAATAATTTATCTCATGCTGATCTAGATAATTACAAATTAAGGAAAAAATATCTTTTTGTTCAAAATTCCATAATTTATAAAAAACTATGTTTTTTATAATTTCAATATTTTTGATTAAATTTTTATAGCTGCTTTTTTTGAAATTATAATTCAACTCGTTTGATTCAAAAAAATTATTTTTATTTAGACCTATTTTTTTTCTTCTTTGAGCTTCTATAATTTTATTTTGAACATCTCCAAAAATACAAATCCTAAAAATCGTCAGAGGAAGTTTCAAGGATATTTGTTGATACTTAGAAAATAATTTAATTTCATTAATTTCATTTTTTTTAAGAACATTAATTTTCTGAAGATATAAGTCGTTTATATATTTAATACTATTTAATATAACATTTTCAGTTTCTTCATATAACTCTTCAACAAAAAGCTCTACTTTGTCACTTGGCAAGTAATTCCAAGGCTCATGACCATTTATTTCATCTAAGTTTTGAAAACTAAATTTAGCATCTAGCTCTATTGACTTTTTATAAGTCAGACAAAAATCAGCAGCCAATGAATATGTTTTAATTCTAAGTTTGCTCTCTAAGGACATTGAATTGATCCAAAAATTTAAAATAAAATCATCAGAGATATCGTCCGAAATTATAATGTGATTTTCATCTTTTTTTTGATCAATGATTTGGTTTCCAATAGCAGCTGAAAAACTTTGTAAATAAGATGATGGTAGCAAATCTTTAAGATAATCATAAATCTTCTTAGAAAGATCATTTGATATTAATTTTAGATCATTGTGAGATGAAGCCTTATCAATCTTTTCTTCAATAGATAAGATTTCATTTAAACCCAAAAATTCTTCAATAAAGTCAAGAATAACTGTGTAAGTTGCAATACGGCCGTAGGTCATCTCAAAAGAATAGTTTTCTATTTTTAATAGAAATTTATTAGAAATTTCTGATTTTATATTAAATTCTTTTGTTCTAATTTTTTTTATAATCTGTTTACTATTCATAACCATAATATGGTAAACTGAAAACTTTAGATTATTTAAAAATTTGAGAAAGTTGCACAACTCGTATACAGATGTCCCATAATTGTGAGTTATTATAAGTGAGAAAGTTTTTATCAATTCCTTACTATTTTTATGTTTTATATCGCCATTCAAATCAGTATGATTTCTAACAATATCAAAATGATTTAAAATAATTTCGTCTGGTTTTTCAATAGAAAACTCTTTCCACTTATCAAAGAAATTATTGTCATTAATTCTCAAAGTAATTACCTAATTTATTGAAACAATGATTGAGCATTTATTCCACCACCCTTGAAAACAAATTTATTATTTGAAACAGTGATTTTATTTTTATAAGTAAGATTATATTTGTGATTATTATAAATAGTTAACCATTTATCAATATTATTTAACAAAAGTTCAATTTCTGAAGATTTTTCTACCTTCAATATTTTGTGGTTAATTTTATTAAACTTAGATTTCTTAATATTTGTTAAACTAGGAGTCTTTTCAGAAAATTTATTAGAGTTTTTTAAAACTTTTACTACATAAGGGTATGTAGCTGGAATAATTTTTACATTTGGCCATTTTCCAACAGCTGATCCTCCATTGTAATGGGACAAAGCAATTCCAATATCACCTTTATATGTCTTTATTAATTTATCAAGAAATCTGATACCTATATTTATATTTATTTTTGGATTAAAAAGGTCCATTCGTTTCACCCCAAATTCTAATAAAGCAGTACGAGGCATTATCTGCATTACACCTATTGCTCCCTTTTTGCTTACAACATTTGCTCTGAAATCTGATTCAACCTTTGCTACAGCCATTGCAAGCGCTGGGGTTACATATGAAGAGTTTCTGGCATTTTCTAATAACAGCATTTTTATGTATGGTTTAGTATAATTACTTGCATTAGCTAAATTTGAACAAATAATTATAATTAACGTTAATAATATTTTCATTTTATTAATCCTTTTTTCTCAATATTTTTGTTGAGTGCATCACTCCATTTTTTATTTTGTTGGGTAATTTTGATATCTAATTCTTTTAATGCTTGTCTTATTTCAAAAAGTTTTTTTACAGATAGTTCGGAGGGGACAGCAACAGTATATCCATTTGGATCTGATCTTTGTTTGTTAAATTCCCATTTTTTAAATTTTTCATTATAGAAATTATCTTCAAAATAAAAAATTATACTTCTATTCTTAATTTGTTTTGTCTTGTCCGAAGAAATAGAACTTAGTGATATTTTTTTATTTGAAGATATAATTTTACTCTTTTGGGATAGAGCAAAAATTGTTAATACCATAATAGAAAAAAAAGCCATTGATAAGGCTAAAGCAACTTCAGTAAGAGGATTGTTTGAGTATTCCGAATTCATAAAATTTCTCCATAATAATATTTATATGGAAAATTCAGAAAGTTTTTTGATTAATTAAATTTTCTAGTATTACCCTTGGATCCAATAGAGTTAAATACTGGAAATTTTTTTATAAAAAAATTGTTATCTGACTTCAACAGTTCATAATCTTCATCAAGCTGAAAATTCATTTCAGATAAAGTTATAATTAACCATTTTTTTATCTTTGACGAATTGGACGTCGAATAATAATTCCAACTAGCTTGTCGGGCATAAGTTTGTTCGTTGCTTAGTTTAATAAACCCTGGAAATTCATTAATCATTACATCAGTTAGATGTATTATATCCCGAGGTCTAAAATTATATAATTTGAAATTATAAGTTTTGGTAAGATTTTTATAATTTTTAACTTCGGTTGATTTTAAATTTAAAACCCCACTAATACTTTTTCCTAATTGATCTGCAAGTAATATGGTAGATTTACTTATTAGCACATTTTTACATATTTGGTCACAGTTATTTGGAAAATTAATAAGCTTTCTAGGAGTTGACCACGAAGATATAAAGCTTTGTGTTTTAGAGTTATAAATTTCAGAATTAATAAAAATCTTGGATGTTGTTTCATTAATTAACTGATTTTTAAACCTTAATATTATTAAAAGTTCAGTATCAGAGATTTGACTTAATGCATCAGAATTGTCAATTATGTATTGAGAGCTTTTAAATCTTGAATTTGAAATTTTTTTTAGAAATAAATTTCCATTTTTAGTAATAAAACCATTTTGATTTAATTGAGAAGAAAATGAAACCTTTATAGATTGATAAATTTTATTTTCATCTAATGTAAATACGGAAATTGATGGCTTTTGGTCAAAGGCAAAAAGATTAGACGAAACGAGTATTGTTATTATATTAAAAATTATCTTTATAAACATCATTTTTTATTCACATACATATATATATTTTGATCTATTTGTCTTATTTATGTCAATTTTTGCTTTATAAATCTTTATAAAAAAATCTTTGGCATCAAAACCAAATTCAGACATTGTTAATTCAATCCACTTTTTAATTTTGTATTTTGTAGATGTTGTAAAATAAGAAATTTGTGTCTTACTTGATGAGTTTAAGCCATAAGTTTCTAAGTGTATGAAACCTGGAAATTCTTTTTCCATAACTTCAATAATTAAATTATTTTCACATGAATTAAAATAATTAAGGGAAACATTAAGTTTTTTTTCTATTTTATCCTTGATTTGCTGATCGCCAACACTGAATTGTATTCCATTTTTTTTCAATTGCTGAATAGTTGTCTCAACTAACATTGTAGCAATGGCCTCAATTTCTAGAAGATTAGCATCTCTTTCAAAAGTTAATGATCTTGCATAACTTAAAGATATATCATCTGATATATTTGTTATTTTTAAAGTTGGTATAAGGAGCCAATTTTGATTAATGTTTTTTTTTAATATATTGAATGATACACGATACTCATTTTTTTTAAGGTCTAAAATTGAAAAATTCTTTTTATCTAAGTTACTTTTAGTTTTAACTTTTTTATTTAAAAATTCTTTTTCCAATAATATTAAAAAGTTATTCTTAATTTGATTATTATTTTCAGAATAAGAAGGAGAAATAAAAAAATACGAAAAGAATATTATTAAGATTTTATATTTATAATATTTACTCATATTTTTTCCATTTTAAAATGTTTAATTATGGTATGGAAAGATTAGAAATATTTTAGTATTTGAAGTCAATTTAATTTATAGATTGATGATCTTTCACTTCCTAGATGAATAATTAAACCTTTTCCACATAGACTTTTTAACGCCTTATAAAGGGTTGATCTAGGCATTGAATTACCGTTAAAGTCTTTAAACTTAATGTTCTTTATATTAATTTCTCTATTTTTACCATTAAATTGCTTTTGTAAATTTATTAGGACATCTTTTTCGTAATTTGATAATCTGCCAATTTTAAGATCATTTGACATTTCATCAAAAATTTCTATCAACTTTATGAATTTACTTGATTTTCCTTCAGACATTTTTGTACCAGAATATGTATAATTTAATTATAGATATAAATATTATCATTCCAAAAACAAGACCAATGATATCACCTATTAAAAATCTAATGTTTAATAGAATATCAAAATTTACATTTTTACTTTTTATTAAGTAGTATGAACTAAATGATGAATTAAAGAGAGATACAAAAAAACCTATTAAAATTATTTTTTTCCAATCAATAATATTGTCTAATTTAAATGAAATCTTTGTATTAAATAAATTAAATATTTCAAAACCTATAAAGATTGATGATGTACTTATAAAAGATAAAATTAGCGAATGAATTATAGGTTCATTATTTAAAAATATGTACGTAAAACATTGTGATAAGAATATAGGTATAAGTGCCAAACTTCCAAAAACATAGTAAGAAATAATTCTAACCGCGTGAGGTATATATAACAAACTTGCTTGATCAATTAAATAAGATGGGAAAATGATCTTTTCTAAAGGGTAGATAGAATATTTTTGAAGAAGAAAAAAAAATATAAAAACGAAAAATACGAAAATAAATGACATAAAAAATCTTATAGTAATTGATTACAATTTAATAATGATAATTATAATTATTTTTATTTACAAGTCTATGTAAATAGACCTATTGTAAATTTATAACATTACAAGGAAGTCATAAAATGCTCAGATTTTTTTTTTTATTAACTATCTTTATTTTTCCATTGAATGCCGAAGCAATATGCAACTCAGATGACACTTTTGATGCTACTTCAACAATAGAAATCCCTAAACCTAAAGGTTTTTTTACTGGAACTCCAAAGCCTTCTCCTGAAATTATCGCAGAAGGTATATCCTTAGCAAAGAAAAACGTACTTCAAAAATTTATTGGCAAATGTATTACTGAAAGGACAAAATTAGATCAATATTTAAAAGTTAAGAAAAATGTAGAGTCTCAAACTGATAATTTTATTAATGTAATTAAATCAAAACAAACTCAAGATAAATTATCCTTGAATATTAAAATTCGCGCTAGTGTTAATGGCAAACTATTTGAATCTATACTTTATTCTCAAGGAAACACCGTAGCTAATAATAGTTCTGGAAAAAAAAGAAAGAGAATGGTTTCTTTTTTTATAGCGAGAAAAGCTGAATCAACAGACACAAAAGTCTATGATAAAAAAGTTACTAAAATAGTAAAGGGAGAAACTGGCCTTGCTGCAGAAAAATCAGCAACAACAGATGGATCAACTACAGTACTTAATAAGCAATCTAGTGCATATGCAAAAACTCAAAAAGGAGGAAGTTCAGAGTTAAAGCAAAGGTCTTCTAGTAGATCATGGGTAATTATGCCATCATCTGACTTAAATAGTAATATTTCAAAAACTTTGAGTAATAATGGTTTTAAAGGAATAAGGTATCCATCGTTTGCTAAAAGATGCGGTGCTCCTTCCAGTGATATTATCGAAGAAGAATTTTCTTCTTTGGATAAATTAAGTGACGACACTGAAGCTGAGATATTTGATTCTATCGCAGAATCTGAGAGATGTAATAAGATTATTGGCTTTGTTGCTATAGGAACTATAAATGTCAATACGGCACTTGTTGATAAAGTAAGTGGAAACTTTACAGTTTCAGCAAGCATAAGAGTTGATGTTTCACAAATAATTGATGGATTTCCTGAGGTAATAGCTGCTATTGGACCAATTCAAGTTAGATCTCAGGGGTTGGAGGATAATGAAGCAGAAAAAAATGCTTTAATTAAAGCTGGCGAAAAAGCTGCTCAAGAAATTGTAAATAGTTTAATAGCTCAAGGGATATAAACACACACAGGAAAATATAAAATGTCAGTTTTTTTAAAGGTTTACAAATTTACTTTGTTAATTTTAACACTTTCTATTAATTCAATGGCTAGTGCTAGCGAAGTTGAACGAGTAAGAAATATTGCTAATTCTAAGCCTTTTATAGAAGAAAATAAAACTGCAACAGATCTAGCTCAAGACTTTTTACTTGATGCTGACGTCACCGAAGGATGGAACGAAGATAAAGGTTTTTTTATTTCCATTGGTACTAGTGTTTTTGCGGAATCTAATCCGGCAACAAATCCTGACTTTTTAAATATTAGGGCATTAAAATCATTTGAAGCAAATATATCAGCAAAAGGTGATATAATATCTTACATACGAACAAATATGTCTGCCGAAGACATAGTAACCATTCCAAGTTCAGGGTTATCCACTGAATTTGACGACAAGAAATATGATTTAGAACTAAAATTAAAAGGCAAAATAAATAAATATAAAAAAGCCGCTTTAGAATATGATAAAAATCTTAAATCAAATTTTAGTAATATAGATAGCATCTCTATAAGTGCTGTTATGGCAGGTCCATTATCTGAGTTTATATCTAATTTAAATATCAAAATTGATATGTCAGGTGAAAAGAAGGCTTTAGCACTTAAAAAAGCTGAGAAGGAATTGCTTTCTATTGAAAATGAAATAGAAGATCTTAAAAAACTCGCAAAAAAACTACAAGGACAATTATCTCAAGAAAACACCTCTTCTATAAAAACACTGTCTTCAATGACACTTGTAGGGGCTTTTCAAGTGGCACATTTTGAATCATTTGTCGACGGACAATATGAAATTTCAATTATAAATATGTGGTCTCCTAAACAAGAACAAAGGGCTTTAGCTCTAATGAAGGGTATACCTGTGAAACTTAGTCCAGGAAATTTAAGTGTTAAAGATTATATTAAATCTACAAATTGGGCTTCTGCTATAGGTGGGAGGAAGTTTATAGATAATACAGGCGAATTCTTTTTATTTGGTATTGGAGCAACTCCCATAAAAGGTAAATCTTCAGCGCAAATGAGGACGGCTAAGGGTCGTGCAGAATTATTTGCTCAAAAAGAATTAGCTATAGCTTTAAAAGGCGATGTTACTTTAAGTAAAGAAGCTAAAGATAAATTACAAGAAATTACTAAATCTGACGGCTCAACTGAAAACCAAGTTGCAAGCTCCTTTGCAGAAACAATCTCTCAAAAACTTGAAAATATGCAAATTCAAGGGGCATCAAAAAGATTTAGCGATATTGTAACTCACCCAATTACAAATCAAAAAATGTATGTTGCTGTATATTCTTTATCAGTATCATCCACTCAAAATGCTCGTGCAATGGAAGCATCTCAGTATAGAGCAAGTGTTAATATAATAAACGAAAATCAATCTTCTAAAGGGGTAAAAGAGAGTAATAACAAGTCAATTGAGAATACTAGAAAAGATACGAAATCACTTAAAAAAGGTGAGGAAGAAGGATATAAAAACGCAACTAAAACAACGGATTTGAAAGAAAAAACTAACAATGGAATAGAAAGTACAAGAAGTAAATTAAAAATAATTTCAGTTAGTGTTACAGGTGTAGGATTTAATTCAAAGGATGCCATTAAAGATGGCTTGCTACAAGCAATATCTCAAGTAAATGGTCTTCAAATGTCATCTCAAACAACTTCAGCAATGGCCTCTTTTGAAGCAGTTAAAGATGGAAATGAAAGTTTTGTATCTTCATCCTTATTTCAAGAAAAAATTAAACAAAGTACCAAAGGAGTTATTCAGAGTTGGAAAATTATCTCTAGCGGAAAGTCTCAATCTGAAAAAATGTATGAAGCAAAACTTAATGTTAACGTTTCAAAACTTCAGTTATCTTCTGAACTTAAAAGGATGCGGTTTGTTGCATCTTCAATAAAATTTTCAAAAAATATCAATGATTTATCTTCCGCCAAAAAATTTGCATCTACTTTTAATTCGAATTTAAGATCTATGCTAGTTAAAAGCAATAGATTTGCTCTACTTGATAGGAAAAATTCAAAAGAAGTTAACAAAGAGCTTAACCTTATAAAAGGTCAAAATGTGAGAGTGGAAGAGTTAGCTAAGCTTGGAAATAAAGTAGGTGCTGATTACATTTTAATTCCTTCATTACAAAAAATTAGAAACAAGACAATTACACAGAAGTTAATGGGTGAGACTATTAAGAGCAAAGAATTAAGTATAGATCTGTCAATTAATATTATAGATATTGCAACTTCACAGATAATTTTTTCAGATAGTATGATTTTATCGCAAGGTGGAGGAAATTTAAGAAACTTTGCAAAAAAAATATCAAACCGATTATCTAGAAAAATTACTGACACTTTTTTCCCTGCTAAGTTGATTGCTTTTGAAAATAACAAAATTACAGTTGATCAGGGAAGTAGCTTCTTCAATAAAAAATCGAAATATAATATTATTAAATTGGGCTCTAGAATTTTAGATCAAACCACAAAAGAGTTTTCAGGTAGAGTTGAAAATATAATTGGTAAGGCCTCTTTTACTAATGGTACTAATAAGCAATCAACTCTTAATATCGACAAACTTACCAAAGATAAAAAATTACTTAAAGTTGATGGAAGTATTATTGTTAGACCAGTATTTGAACCACTTCCATCAGCATCAGACATTGCAAAAGCAAAAATAAAGAAAATTAAAGCAAAAAACAAAAAAATGATGAAAAAAATTGATAAAGATAAAGACTGGTGAATTCATGAGATTTTTTTATCTAACTATTTTTATCGTTTATTGTATTTCCTCTGAAGCCTTTGCTAATTCTGAATTGGCAGAGTTTAAAAAATTTAGAAAAAATAACCTTAATGATACAATAGTTTTTGAGTCAAATGAATTTTATTTTTCTCAAGTTAGCTACGATTGGGATAAGAAATCTAATAGAAAAAATTTATCTAGAAAGGGAACAATCAAGGCAATCAAAATTTTAAAAGACCATATTTTAAAATTAAACAAAATACCAGATATGGATAAATTAAGTAAATGGGGTGCATCTCTTTATTTAAAAAATAATCTAAAAATCTCAAATTCTAGAAAAATCGAAGATAGACGGTTCAAGAAGAAATATTTAGTAGTTTTGTCTATTCCAAAGAAAAATATAAATTTTAATGTTAATAATATAAAATTAGAAAAATTAGTTTCATTTAATGCTAGAAATCATTTTAAATTTTCTAAGAATGAAAGAAAAAAATTTTTATCCCAACTTAATTTTAAAGATATAATCCTTTTATGGAGCATTTTTGAATTAGAAAAAAAATACAATCTTACAAATGTTTTAGATTTAGTACATCCAACAAAATATCAGAAAAAAATAATTAAAATCATTAATGAAAAAAAACCTAATTTAAGTCTACTCAATGAAGTTCCAGGTTTCAGTTATATTATTGATAATTATTTAAAATTTAATAAACCAATCAATAACTATGATTACTTAGCTATACTATCAAGCAAATGTTATAGTGATGACGAATTCAGAAATAAATTAATGGATATTAAAATTGATAATTTAAGCTTTAATTTAAACAAATTCATCATTTTTGATACATTAGAAAAATGTAACGGATTTTTGAAATTCGAAAAAACACTTGAACAAATTGATAATAAAGAAATAAATAAAATAAGTAAAAAATTCTCTCAGGGAAAAGATCTTGATGGAATTATATTATTGTTAGAAAAAGCATTATCCAAAAGTCCTTTTAACTTTCAATTATGGAATTATTATTCAGCTTGTCTAAGAGCTAAAAACAAGTTTAAAGAAGCATTAATAGTTAGCAGAGTTGAAATATCGATAGCTCTTCAACTCAATAATCATAAAATGTATGCTGAAGCATTAAAATCTTACTCAAAATCTAAAATTAAAATCCAGGAAAATTTTACTGACCAACAAAAACAATTTTTAGAAAGCACTATTTAAAATGGAGACAATAATGAAAAATATTTATAAAATAATTTTATTAATATCATTCTTTTTAACAGCAAGCAGTTTTGCTGCTGATTTCAAAAAAAATAATGAAGGTGAAATATCGGTTAATGAAGTTATCGAAGAAACTCAAAAATCAGAAGCACCATTGTATAGTGATAGTTCGTCATCTGAAGATTTGGCTGAAGAGTTTTTAAACGAAGTAGGTTTAACTGAGGGTGATAACGACGGTTTATTTGTTGCTGTTGGTACTGCTGTACTTCCAGAACCTGATCCAGGAAGTAATCCAGATTTCTTAACTATGCGGAGAATCAAAGCATCGGAGGCATCCTTAGAAGCAAAAAGACAATTTATAGAATTTATAAGAACAACTATGTCTGCTGAGGATATTGTAACTTTGCCTGAATCTCCCTTTTCAACTGAATTTGATGATAAAATGCAAGCTACTCAAGATAAAGTAAATAAAGCATTTAGGACTTATAAAATAGCTCTTATGAAAGCAAATAAGGCAGAGGCAGCTAAATTAAATGGAATTGATTTTAGTGTATTAGCAAAAGAAGGCATAAAAGCTACTATTAAAAAAATTAACCCTGAGTTTGATGAAAGCAAAGTTGAACAAAAATTAATAAAAGATTTGGAAGAAGCAAAGTCAGCCCTGGAAGCCACAGAGAATGACCTCAATGGGTTAAAAACAGAACTTGAGACACTAAGAGGATCTCTTCAACAAGAAAATGTAAGTTCAATTGAAACATTTTCTAAAATGAATGTTGTTGGGTTAGTACCTATTGCAAGTTTTGAGTCTTGGGATGGAGAACAATACGCTACTACTATTGTAAGCATTTGGACAATTAAAGAAGAACAAAGGGCTAGAGCTCTATATTCTGGACAGGAAGTCGTCTACGAACCAGGGTCCTCTTCAGTAAAAGATTTTATTAAAAATACAGATTGGTCAACTGCACAAGGAGTAAGAAAATTTTTTGATGATAAAGGAAATTTTTGGTTGTTATCAATAGGTTCAAGTCCCATTAAAGGAAAATCCTCCAAAGCTACTAGAACAGCAAAAGGACAAGCTCAACTAAGTGCTCAGAAACAAATAGCTTTTGTTTTATTCTCAGAAGCAACTTCAAAAAGGAGTGCTAAAGACAAATTACAGGAGGTAACTACCGGCAATGTTGGAGAAACAGAAAACCAATCTGTTAGTTCTTTCGCCGAAACAATTTCACAAAAAGTAGAAAATTTGGATATTCAAGGAATGTCTCAATTAAGAGGAAAAAAATATATTCATCCAATATCTGGTCAAAAAATGTATGTATCTATTTATGGAATTTCATCAAAAGCCGTTCGTCAGGCTCAGTTAATGGAAGCTTCTCAAGCTAGAGTTACTCAAGAAATGATTAAAGAAAATCAAAGATCCAAAGGTGTTAAAGCTGGATATAATAAGGCGATAGAAGACACTAAAAAAGATAAAACATCATTTCAAAAAGGTTTTAAAGAAGGCCAATCAAATGCAAAATTAAATAGTAGTTCAAGCAAATCCTCGAGCTCCACACAAAGCTCTGGCAGCAGTAAAAAAGGTGGATTTAAAGGATCAGGAACAAGCTCAGGAGCATTTAAATAATTATTAAAGCTATAAAAACGAGAAGGGAAATCATCATGTTAAAAATCTGTAGAATTTTTTTATTTATAATTATAACTTTAGGTATAAATCAAAATTCCAATGCATTTGATTTAAAATCACTAACAGACAAAATGCAAAAAGATCTTGGAAAAAAACTACAAACCCCCAAAGGTAATAATAGTAACCCCTTGGGTGGAATGCTAAAAGGTCTTAATCAAAATAAAGGTAGCAATGTAGGAAGTACATTAGCATTAGGTGGAAATACCCCTAACAAAAACAGCAGTACAAAATTAGCAAAAGGTATATGCGAACCAAATATTCCTCAAACTATAAAGAACTTACCTAAAGGTAATATTGCATTATTAGTAAATGACTTTGGAAAAAATGAAAATGAAATCGTCGAAATAATTAATAAAATTCCAAAATCAAGCGACGATCCTTATGTTTCTTCTTTAAAAACTTTTGATGGCGCCTTTGAAACTATTGAAATTGAAACTATTTTTAATAATTTTATAAGAACCAAAAGTATTAATGACTTAGCTTCTTTAAGGTCAATTTCAGATATAAAAGGAGGATTTAATAAAAATAAAAAACAGATTAAAGCCGATGCAATGTTTGCATATGGATTAATACATTATTTTTTTAGAAATGAAGGAAGTAATAAAAGTTTAGGTATTAATTATATAAAACAAGCTAAAGGAAGTCCTGACAATATAGGTGCTTTAACAGTTTATGGAGCATGGCAATTTTTTGGCATAAATTTAAAACAGAATATAGAAGCAGGAAATATGAGTGCTTTAACTGGTTATCAAAGAGCTGAAGAAAAGAAACGTAAAAGAAATCAAAGTGGACCATTAAAAGGTTTAAAACCTTTTAAGTGGGCAGAAACAGTATTCTTTGAAATGGCTGCTGATAATAGAAACCCCTATAAAGCTCAATATCAATCACAATTAGCTCAAGCCAAACAAATGAATAAGCAAGTTATGGCTGATTTAGCTAAATCAGAAAAAAATGACCCTAAAAGTGGATGGTGGCCATTTGTTATAGAACAGCAAAACAGACAACATGACATACTAAACGATTTAGGTGAAAATTTAGGACTTGGTGAACAATTAAGTGAATTAAAAGCTCAATACGCTGTTTTAGCAAGTAAAGTGTCAGCAGATAACAAATTAGTTGAAAGAATGGTCATTATTAATCAAGCTATGAATGATAGAGTTCAAAAAGCATTAAATACAACTAAAAAAGTTGATGAAAAAGGAAAAGTTCAAATTGCTAATTTGTCTCATGATAATGAAATTTTAATACTTAGAAACAATAGTTTTGTAATGTCTCTAATGGCTAATATGTTGTCAGGCGGTGGTTTTGGTGGTGCTGGGTTTTATGAACTGACAAGAATAACAGCTATAGCGGGAGGAAATAGTAAAGTTGCTTGCGAAGTTTATTCAGGAGTCAAAAGTTACGCTTCGAGAACAAAAATAACCTTGCCAAAACCAGTAACAACTGAAAATACAAAATTTAAAAGTAAATTTAGAAAGAAAAGGAAAAGTAGTTAAATCAAAAAGTGTCAACTTGAGGAAGCTCTTTTAAAACATGTTCTGATTGTTTTTTCACTTCCTCAGGTTTATCTGTATCAAGCTGAAAAATCGCAGAAGTATACTTAGATTGCACAGTATCTCCTTGAATTATTTTATTTCTATAACTACTATCTTTTACGCTTAAAAATGCTCTTTCTAAAATAGCTTCAGTTAATTCACAAACATTTGCAGCATCAGACCTCATTACTTTATTTTTATTTTCAATATAAGTTTTTTCTGCAAAGAAATATTGATTATAGATTATTTTTTCATTAAATGTATCAAATATTTCAATTTCAATTGCCATACCTAGACTAACTTTTAAAAGAGATTTTGCATTTTCCTGATAAGTCTCTTCAGCAAATTCCCAGCCCTGGTGATATATTTTAATTTCAAAATCAGGCTTAGGTAATTTAACATCAATTTTGTTATATAATTTCGTTGCAAAATCAAATCTACTTATAGTTGTACTAGTTAAAGCAGAATTCATCATAAAAGGTAATATTGGACTTTCTAGTTTATAGCCAAATGCGAAAGTAGATGATTGACCTGTAAACTCCAAAAATTGATCTTTTGAAAGGCCAAACTTTGTAAAAAGATTTTCGCTGTTGTCAGGAAGAGAAACTTTTACAACTCTAGGTTTTCTTCCTTCCCACTCTTTCTTTTTAAAAGACTGTTTTTTTAACATTATCCGAAATTGTTCAAGCATTGTTGTTTCTGGATTTGAAGAATTATAAAAAGCCCTTTTCATAAGCTCAGCTTTAATATTTTGATATTTTTTTTCTTCTTCATATGGTATTAAGTTAGTAGAAATTGCTCTAATTGGAACAGAAGAAATTATAACCCTATCGTAAACATTATATAATAAACTTTGTCCAAATGAATACATTAGATAAGCTGTTTTACCAACTTCATTATCTTTGAACTCTCCGAAATCAAATTCAGCAGAAAAACCATAAGTTAGTGCTAGTTTAGCATTTTCAGCAAAGCCTTCTAATTTAAGATTAATGCTAGGTATTGGAATTTTTTTTAAACTTTGATTTAAATACGAGTTAAAAAAAGTGGCATTATCGATATCGCTGTTAATTTCAGATGCAACCTTAGTTACCGGCATTAACTTTTCTATTTGATTGAAAGGCAATAAAAAACTTATGCCAGCCCAATTTACAGGTCCTGTATAATTATCTCCTTTACTAATAGTTGGAAATATTAGTGATAATGATGTTCCACCTAACAAAACGTTAAATGCTCTTCTTTTAATATGCACAATACAAGCCTATATTTTTAGACTTAAATGTTACAACTTTTGGCCATTGAACTCAATGATATTATATTTTTAAATGGTTTATGGTTAATCATTAATTTATCTAAATATAATTCATTGTTAATTATAGTATAATTGCCTTTAATTTTTTTTAATTTTAAACCTTTATCCAAAGCAAGTTTTAAATAATAACCAAGAATGAAGGCATCAACATTCTTTCTAAATAACCTAAGGTGTTTTGCTTTATTGTTTCCAAGATATTTTTGCTTAATAATACTAATATTTTTCTTTTCTAAACTTGAATAGACGTTTGTTGGCATTCTAATAATATTTGAATATTTGTTATGAATCTCATTTGTAGTAATAATTCCATTTAAACTATAAATTTTATTGACTGGACCCATTAGAACTGTCTCACTTAATAGGCATTGATTTAAAATTTTATAAATTTTATTGTGTGAGGAATTGTTTAATGGCCATAAAAATTCTATTTCATAGTTATTACTATCATTTAAAAGAGTTTTTCCAAGATTTATAAAATATTTGCTATCTTTATTATTAATACTTTGTAAAGAAGTTTTTTTTTCAAGATTATTGTTATTTTTTATGGGCTCGATTTTAAAATTGTGATTGTTTTTTTTGTAATCCTGTGGACTGTTTTTTAATAAATTAATTTTAGTTATTTTTAATTTCTCTTTATCTTTATTATTAGTGTTTTTGGGATTGATTGGTATTAACGAATCTATTTTTTTTATTTTGTTTTGAGAGATTTTAATTACGGGATTAACTGATAACAAATTTGGCTCAGAGATGTTATTTTTTTTAATTTCTGGCAACTCTAAATCTTCAATTGAAATAGCATTGTCAATATTGATTGGAATTAGTTTATTTTTAAAATTAGTATTAGTTTTTTCAACTAAAGATCTTTCATTATCAGTTTTAAAAAAGCTAATAATTGTATAACCACACAATATAATAAAAACTATTAAATTTAGAAAAAAAGTTACTTTATTTATAAAAATTTTATTCATTAATTTTTGAAGCTATTAATGTGATACAATTCCATATCTATTATTAAATCTGCTAAAGCACTTTCTCTTTCCCTATGTGTCATAAATTTATTTGAAATATTAACGTTCTGTTCTTCTTTATTTTTTATAATTTCATTGTCAATCAATTTTGGAGTATTGCTTTTTACAATTTTAACTTTTTCATTTTTAATTTTATCAGCTTTTTTTTCAGCCAGAATCTGATCAATAATTTTTTTCAGTTTTAAATTATTCTCTTTCTGATTATCATTTTGGTCATTTACGATTTTCTGATTACTGCCTTGATAAAATTTATCTATTTTTTCTTTTTGTTGTTTATCTTCAATTTTGACAGTTTTGACTAAATTTTCTTCTTTATTTTTTGAAGTTGCTCTTTTGACTGTTGAAATTACTTCTTCTTTAGTAATTTGCGATACTTTTTCTTTAGTATTAACAAGCCAGTCATTAAAATTTTCATTAGACTTTGATGTTAATAAATAGCCTAAGGAACAAAATACTATTATATTGAATATAAAAAATTTCATTTTAAAATTTCCCAATTAACTGTTGATTATTTATGTTTATATATTTTCTGTTATATTCGTAACAAATTATTAGAGCACTTCTTAAAACTCCCGACAAAGGAAGTCCAACAACAGAAGTCATGAAAGCCATGCTGAACTGCTCTGTAAGTTTTGATATTGTTTCATTTATAGTATCAACATCAAGTTTTGATGAAGATAACTCACCTATACCTAGACTAATTCCTAATAAAGTATAGGTTAAAGCTATAGTCGATATTAAGTTAGATAATTGGATACCAGTTTCAAACCAAAATTTCTTTTCATAAAGTTTTAGCGTAATTACATTTGTTATGCATATTATCGAAAAAAATGTAAGTAAAGAAATAAGTATAATAAAAGTAGAACCAAGTATAGAATTGGCCATATTAAAAATTTCAGAAGGTTTATTTTCTGTTAAGTAAACAATGAAAACTAAAGAAATTAAAATGCTACCTAGAAAAAAACTTACAGCCTGCGAAGATTGGTTAATTATGAAGTATAATTTGCTTTTCATTTCCTTGTTACTCTTGTGCTCATTAAATTCTCAGTTGTGAAACCAATTTTTTCTAACCAGGTCACAGAAATAGGCTTTTCTTTTTCCAATGATGAATGAACAAGGAATGTTAAATCAAAATTCTCAAAAGCCTTTATTGTTCTATGATTTGGATTTTTATTTATATTTTTGTCATTAATAGTCATCCTTTCTAAATCTAAAAGTCTCATTTTTGATATCTCTAATCTTTTTTTTCTTTCTCCAATTGAAATACTCTTATCTAAGATCAAATTCAAAATCTTAGCCCTTTCTCTTTCAAGTGTATCAATAGAATTAGCATTAGCATGAGAGCAAATAATAAAACTTAGTATTACAGTTAAATTTCTAATTAAGTTAAGCATTGTTTTTCCTTTCTTTTTAATTGGTAAATACAGAAATCACATTTACAGGATCATTAAAATTTGTAGACACAATTTCATTTTGATTTTGTGAATCAAAAGCAACCTCTTCTGCTAAACTCATCGCATCTAAGGCTACTATTTTAGCCATGTAATTAATCATTTCTTCTTTCATTTCTAAAACAGAGATTTCGGTATCAATATTATGAACATAATTTTTTACTGTCTCCATTTTATTTTTAGGGTCTTTTGATAGTATATTTTTATTACTCATTGGGTGTTTTTGGATTGCAAGTTTAAGTTTTTTAACTGCATCTTTGTTAATTTGATATTGTTTGAAATATTTACTTGTTTTGGACATGCTATGAGCTGCGCTGTCTAAAATTTTAAAGTCTATACTTTCAGCTCTTTTCAACGCATTGTTTTTATTATTTAAAAATTCAGAATTTGTTTTCCTATTTAAAGAAGAGTTTCTTATATTTTTCTGGATCTTTTGAAAAAAACTTTTCTTAGTATCTAACTTTTGTCTTTTCATCGTCAAAAGATTACTCATATCTTTTATATAGTCTCTTTTATTTATTATAATTTGATGTTTAATTTCTAATGTCTCATTCTTGGATGCACCTTTTAACATTGAATTTAATTCTGAAATTTTTTCAATTCTATCCTTAATTTTGTTGTCAGTAGTTTGTAAATTAAGAGCTAGCATTGATTTATTAAAATCATTATTTAAAACTTTATTCAAATGCTTCGGAGGTAAAAGATACATCTTTTCAACAATTTGTGGCTTCCAATCACCTGAGCTATTATTAGCAAAACTAGCCATCGAATAAAAAAAACTAGTAGTAATTATTAAAATAAATCTGTAGTTAATATTTTTCATCTTTAATTCCTCTTTATTTTTTTGACCAATAATTTATTCGCTCTAGTTCTTTTCTAATAGATCTACTGTTGTTAACTAAGGCGAATGTAATTGATTTATTAGGACTATTATGAGTTAATATGGTTTGAATATTTTCTTCAAAACTTGATCCATCTCTATATGTCAAATCTTTATCAAAACTATTTTGAAAATCTTTAAAATTTAGAGAAGCTTGAATTAAATTTCCAGCTTTTACATAATTTTGAATGCTCAAAGCCAAGTTTCTCATTCTCTCATTTTCTGAGACCATATATGGATTATTTCTTATAATAGAATCACAATCATGAAGAATTTTTGCACTTTTGTTGTATAAACTTGGCGCTTCTTCATTTTTAGTTGTAGCTAGACTGTCAAAACTTTTTCCATCTTCTATACATTCATTATAAGATCTAAGAGAACTAGCAATTTGGACATTTTTAATGCTAGTTTCAATTCTAGCATTTTTATTATCACTCGTAATATTACAACTTACTAATGCAAAGCCTAAAAAAGCTATAAGTATTGATTTCGTGTGTTTTATAATCATTTTTAATCCTCTCTAATTAATTTAAATAAATTACATCATGAACATTATAAGAAGTTAAAGATTGAATATTATGTATACCTCTCCTAGTCCTTACTTTGATGTTGTAGTGCGATAACTTTCTAATTTTTTGGTTAGTGTAAATTGTTTTTTCATAACATGTTTTATTTACAATGTTGTTTGGGTTATCCATAGCAAACATAGAACCAAACAATGCACCTATAGTTCCAGCACCATGAGCATCACTTAACTTATTTCCAATTACACTTCCTATCAGACCTCCAACTGCAATATTAGCAAAATTACTAGATTGCGATTGACGAGATTTATTACAAAATACTTTAGTGTTTGGCTGTGAATAATTTGTAGTTGTAAAAATTGGAATGACGCTAATTACAACACCCCAATTTGATCTAAATTGATCTCCTAGTGACAAAGAAGCATTACTTAAAATTAAGAAAATTGTAACTAAAATTAATTTTTTCATATTTTTCTCATAAATAATTGATTTCGTATTTATGATGGAAAAATTAGTAACGATTTTGTAACGTATTTATTTTTAATGAGGAAAAATTGAGAATTTTAATTTTAATTATTTTAGTTTTAAACTTAATTCATGAGAAGAGTAGTTTTGCAAACAACGCCAATCAAACAATTGAAAGCTTTAGTAAAGCTAAAAAAATATTAAAAAAAATTCATCTTGAAAAACCTTTTACATTTTACTGTCAGTGCAAATATGAAAAAAATAAACCTGATTGGAAATCTTGTGGCTTTTTATTTAAGAAAAATAAAAAAAGAGCATCTAGAATTGAATGGGAGCATGTTTTACCAGCTTCGCATTTTGGTATTAAATTTGATACTTGGAAAAAAGGGCACGCCAATTGTATAAGTAAAAGTGGTAAGAAGTATAAGGGTAGAAAATGTACCGAAAAAATTTATTCAAAATACAGAAAAATGCAGTCAGACCTTTATAATCTTCAGCCTGCAATTGGAGAAGTAAATGGATTGAGAAGTAATTATCAAATAGGAATTATTAACAGTGAAAATAGAGAGTTTGGAAAATGCGATATTGAGATTTCAAATAAAATTGTTGAACCCACAGAAAGAATAAGAGGAGATTTTGCAAGAACCTACTTGTATATGCAAAATGCTTATCCAAATTACATCAAGTTCAACAATAATATACAAAAATTAATTAAAAATTGGGATAAAGACGATCCTGTTGATGACTGGGAATGCTTAAGGGCAAAAAAAATACAAGAATTTCAAGGAAACATAAATATCATATTACATCAAAGATGCTTAAATAAAAATACTAAAAATATTAAAAAATGATTTTAAAATTGAAAGGCAATCGAAAAACTTAATTAAAGAAAATAGAAACATAAAATACTCAAAAATCAAAAGTAATATAGGTTCCTTCAACGGAAAAGGAAACCATGACGCACTTAAATAAAATGAGTAATTTAAAATATTACCATTGATTTATGAATTCTCTTGAATATTGAAATTTCCTTACTGGTGTACCCTCACCTCTTGGAACTTCTGCTACAGGGTTATATGTATAATTGTCTATGCCTCTAGCATGCTGTGTTTCAAAATGTGGCCAGACTGATAGGTCTGCTTTAACATTTACTGGGGCAAATCTCATTGTAATACCACAACGCCTTCTATTAGACTTATTAGCTTCTGAACCATGAAGTAAACCATCATCATGAAGTGATATTTCACCAGCTTTTAAATTTATAGAAACAATATCTTCTTGTTTAATCTGTTCAATTGAAACTTCTTGGTCCAAAACAAGATTACTTGCTTTGTTAGTATGATGCTTAAACATACCTTTATTATGACTACCCTTAACGACTTTCATGGCAGCGTTTTGTTCATCAGTGTCATATAAAGCCAACCAAACAGTAACAGATTTTGCTGGAGTTAAAGGCCAGTATTGAGCATCTTGATGCCATGGGACTACTGATCCATCTTTAGGCTCTTTAAGAAAAAATTGTCCACCCCATTGAAAAAAATTGGGACCTAATAAATCTTCAACATAGTCAAGAATTACTGGAGTTCGGCATAAATTATAAAACTTTAAACTAGCCTTGTGCCACATATTCGTTTGATTAATATCTATATCATTGGTTAAACGGGAACTAAGACTAACAAACAAGTCATTCAAGTCATCTTTTGCTTGGGCATCGAAAACTGGCAATCCTGTAATATAGCCATCCTCCTTATATTTTAACTTTTCTTCTTCTGATAGCCTTCTGGCTTTTGTAGAAATTTTAAACATTTTCCCCCTCAATATAATGATTGTGTATTATAATACTTCAAATAATCCTGCAGCTCCTTGACCTCCTCCAATGCACATAGTAACAACAACATATTTAATTTTTCTTCTTTTTCCTTCTAGTAAAGCATGACCTACTAATCTGGCGCCGCTCATTCCATATGGGTGACCAATTGAAATCGAGCCACCGTTCACATTTAAGTTTTCATTAGGTATACCTAATTTATCCCTACAGTAAATCACTTGTACTGCAAAAGCTTCGTTTAACTCCCATAAACCTATATCTTCCATTTTTAAATTATTTTGTTTTAATAATTTTGGAACGGCATAAACTGGACCTATTCCCATTTCATCAGGCTCACAGCCTGCGACAGCGACACCATGACATATTCCTATTGGATTTAAATTTCTTTTTTCTGCTAACTTCATAGACATGAGAACAGATGCTGACGAGCCGTCAGATAACTGACTAGCATTTCCAGCAGTTATAAACGAATCTAGACCCATTACAGGTTTTAAATTTTGCAAACCAAAAATATCAGTGCTTGGCCTGTTACATTCATCTTTAGATATTTCAACTTCTTTGTAATCTACGTTATCGTTTTCTATATTTTTAAAAGCCTGAATTGTCTTAACAGGAATTATTTCATCATCAAAATAGCACTTATTTTGTGCCTCTGCAGTCCTTTGTTGGCTTTGCAATGCGTATTCATCTTGTTGGTCTCTTCCTACTTTGTACCTTTTTGAAACGACTTCTGCTGTTTCAATCATACTCATGTATATATTGGGTTTATTATTCATTAAAAATCGATCTTGCGATTTATATTTATTTGAAAACTCATTTTGTACTAGTGAGATAGATTCAACTCCCCCACCAATGACAATATCCATCTCGTTACATGCTATTTGCTTAGCTCCTATTGCAATTGCCATAAGACCAGAAGCACATTGACGATCAACACTCATTCCTGCAACATGACTTGGTAGTCCTGACGCGGCAGCAGACAATCTTCCTATATTATACCCTTGTGTGCCTTGCTGAACTGCTGCCCCCAAAATAACATCTTCAACTTCGGAAGGATCTATACCAGCCTTTACAATAGAACCATTGATTGCATAACCAGCTAAAGTTGGAGCATCAGTATCATTAAAAGTTCCCCTATACGCTTTTCCTATTGGTGTTCGTGCAGTTGAAAGAATAACAGCTTGATCCATAAAAACCTCTTTTGTTAAAAGTTTATTAAATTAAATATATATTAAATTATTTTTACCCGAAACATCTTTACCTCTCATGTGATAAATTTTTCTATCCGCATATTTATTTACATTCAATTTGGAAAAAAGATTTTTATCTTTAATCATTTGATGGTCAAAGATACTAGTCGTTGGCATGAATCTCATTGTAATTGCTCTTCTTGATTTAGACGATTTATTTGCTTCAGATCCATGAACTAAGTAAACATCATGAAAAGAAATTTGTCCTCTTTTTAAAATTAAATCAACTGCCTCAGTTTCATTAAACTCTTCTTTATCTAACTCCTGATTCAAGGTCAGATTTTTATTGTCATTTAGATTGTGTGACTTTAGTTTTTTATCTAAGTGTGAACCTTTAATAAAACGCAAACAACCATTCTCTACATTTGAATCATCTATAGCTAACCAGACAGTACAAGTTGCCAAAGGTCTAATTGGCCAATATTGTCCGTCTTGATGCCAAGGTGTTGCGTGACCATCAATAGCTGGCTTTGCAAAAAAACTTGAATTCCATAGTGCAAAGTCTGGCCCTATTAATTGTTCAACATAATTTAAAATAGTTTCGTTTGAGCAGAATTCCAAAAAGCTCTCGTCATAAGATAATATTGCTGGACAGTAATTTTTAAATTCGGGGTAATTACTTAATAATCTATCATGACTTTCTTCAATTTTATTTATTATATTTTCTGGCATTTTAAAGTCTGGAACAACAAAACCATCTTTATGATAACGATCAATTTGGGTCTTAGAAAACATATTTTTCTCCAATTTTATAAACCTAAAGTCTCTTCATTTTTAACAATTTCCCATGTCTTTTTCATCCAGTTCGTACATTCGATAGCTTGTTCAAACAGCGAATACTTACAACCCTCTCCATAATCAGTATTAGGTATGAATTCAGTCGAAATTTGGCCTAATTTACTTTTAGGATCTTTGTTATGATACATCAAAAGGTTTCTTATACATTCCTTCCAAGGTTCTAAATAAGACTCTTCCCATATTTCATGATATTCATTTTTTTTTGGTTTTTTGAAAGGATACTGGATACCTCTACCAATTGATCCATCTGGATGTTTGCCCAAAATGTTAATAGGGTTGTTTGGTATTGAAGATCTTGCGTGACAATGTTTTATCCATCCATTGTTAATCCATTCGGATATAACGTTTCCTTTTATAAAAGGATCAATGATAAGTTCCCCTCTTTCAATTTTTTTATCTGTATTAAATATTTTTTGTTCTTTTTTGTTATCAATTTTAAAAATCACATGACTGTGATCAAGGGTTATATTAAATTCAACACCTTTATCTTCTATTAATTTGCCAACTTTAGATACTCTTGGAAAATCTTCACTCCACATATTCACGTGTATTTCAAAACAAGGTACGACTCCTAAATTCATTCCAATATCATAAGCTTCTAAATATGCGTCTCTTACATCTAAATCACTAACAATTTTACCTTCAATATTATATGATTGAATTTGTACATTATGTACAATTGAGCCTAGATTTTTTGCAGTCTTTAGATTCTTCTCTAAAAGTTCTTTATGATCTCCAATGGTATAAAACCACCCTCCTGCTCTGATCGGAATATTATATTTTTTACTGGCTAATTTGAAATTATCTATTTCATTATCCTCAGGAGTTTTGTCAACATAATCAAATATTCCAGTCTCTTTAACCATAAAGAAGCGTTCATTTATACTTGGCATAGCGTCCAAAGAAGTGTGTTTTATACCATTGGTTTGAATGCCGAATTTTAATTGATTTGTCATAAGTTTTTTACTGTTTAAAAAATTAAAACACAGCTTCTCCTTCAAGCATAACTCTATGCATTATTCTTAAGTGACTTACATCATAATCAGAATTAGCTTTATGCATGGTACAACGATTATCCCAAATTACTAAATCACCTTTTTCATAAGTATGCCTGTATTGATACTTTTCTTGAAATGAAAATTCATAAATTTCATCAAGAAGTTTATCACTATCAATTTCATCAAACCCTAAGATATGATCAATCCTGTTAGGATTGATATATAAAGATTTTTTATTGGACATTGGATGTGTCCTTATCAAGGGGTGTTCAACAGGAGGTGTGTTTTTTTCTTGTTCTTTACTAAGTTTTACCACCTCTGAAACATTCCGCCTACTTTGCCATTTATGAACTGCACGAAGTTTATTTATTTTAATTTTTAATTCTTGAGGCAAATCGTCATATACAGAGTAACAATTTATAAAATCTGTTCCTCCTCCATTTTCAGGAAGAATGTCAGGGTAAATAAATGTTAAAGTTGCAGGTTTTTTTCTATAAGAATCATCTGTGTGCCAATGACTTGCATATACTTTAGGCTTATTTTCTCTAGTTCTATTTGAGACTACTATTACTTCTGGAATATCATCAACTGTTTCATCTTTTACAAAATATTGTTTAGGTTTCCCAAATAACCTTGAAACGTCAGCCAACTTCGAAGGACTTAGCTTTTGATCTTTTATGCAAACTACCAAATGATTGGTGATTGCTTTTAGTAATTCTGCCTTAGTTTCTTTACTTATTTTGTTTCTTAAATCTATACCTGTGATCTGAGCGCCCATTAAATTTGATAAAGGTTTAACTTTAAATTCTACCATGACACCCCCTATTGCCATAAAAAATTAATATTATTTTAATGATATAAAAAGAAAAGTTCAACAATTAACAGGTTAATCTTATTTTCTTGAATATTAAAAATTATAGTTCAAAGTAAAATTTTGGAGAAAACTTATGAATGATAAATTAATAAGTAAATACATTCATTTAGCTGAAAAAACTCTTTTAATATTCATTGCATTTGCAACTATATATGCAACTGTTCAAGAAATTTACGAATTAGTTAAGATCAAAAGAGTTTTATTAGCTGACTTGCTTTTATTATTTATTTATACGGAAGTCTTGGGAATGGTAGCAGTTTTTTACAAAAGCAATAGAATACCTGTGACATTGCCATTATTCATTGCGATGACCGCACTAGCTAGAATGATAATTCTTCAAGGAAAAGATCCTAGTGATTTATTATACGAAGCTGGGGCAATAGTTCTGGTTGCACTAGCATGTTTAATTATTAGGATTAGACCACCTGAAAATTATAGAGCAAACATTGAAGAGTAAGCAATTTGGCAGTTTAATATTCATCTCTTTTTATAATTGTGATATGTAAATTATATGTTAATAGATGGTCTACAATATTGTAATTGGTCACAAAAAATCTTTAAGGAATGGCGATCTTCTGATCTGACTGCTGTCCATGTAACAATTTCTTATCATGAACAGTTTAGAGACACTGTTTCAAATTTTGAACAATGGAACACATGGTTTGAAAAATTTCCTAGTTTGATTATGCCTGCTTATTTTGCAGAAGACGTAGAAACAGCCAAGAAACATAATAAAACTGCTGTAATTTTTGGATTTCAAAACCCTTCACCAATTGAAGACGATATTGGCCTTGTAGAGATCCTTCATCGGCTTGGTGGAAGATTTATGCAACTCTCTTATAATAATCAATCTTTATTAGCAACTGGTTGTTACGAAGAAAACGATCCTGGTATTACAAGAATGGGTAAAGAAGTTATAAAAGAAATGAATAGAGTTGGAATGGTTGTTGATATGTCACATTCATCTGAAACATCTACATTTGAGGCCATTGAACTATCAGAAAGGCCAATAGTTATTAGTCATGCAAACCCATCATTTTGGCACCCTGCCAAAAGAAATAAATCAGATGAAATTTTATTAAGATTAGCTGAAAATAATGGTATGCTGGGATTTTCACTTTATCCACATCATCTGAATAACAGTAGTAGTTGCTTAATAGAGGATTTTTGTAAAATGATAGCTAAGACCGTTGAATTAATGGGCATAGATCATGTCGGATTTGGTTCAGATTTATGCCAAGACCAGCCTGATAGTATTGTGGAATGGATGAGAGTTGGCAAGTGGACAAAAGAAATTGATTATGGTGAAGGATCAGCATCTAACCCTGGCTTCCCTGACATGCCTGATTGGTTTAGAGACAATAGAGACTGGCATAATATACTTTCTGGACTTAAAACGATTGGATTTAACGAACAAGAAATAAATAAGATAAAGGGTGAGAATTGGTTCAATTTTTTCAAAAAATCATTCAGTGCAATTTAAGAATATGAAACAAAATTATAAAAAAAATCAACAAATTAATCTTTGTCCAATGAGACAACCCTCCAAAGTTATGAAATTAGAAAGATTAGGGAGTTTTCATCAAACTCGTTTGTCCTTTACTAGACAATTGATAAATGAATTGAAATCAAACAAAACTCAATTTGAAATATCAAAATGGGATATCGATAATAATGGTTTTGGTAATGCTGTTATAAAGACATTTTTTAACAATAGTATATTTTCACTTGTAGTATTCTGCCACTCTATAAATGATGAAGAAAGAAGTGATAGGGTTATAGCAGAAAAGTGGGACATGACTTTTTCACTTTTTAAAGGAGTTCCATCTAATATTGAATTAGATAAAATGTCTAAAAATTTAAAAATACAGGAATTAGGACGGCATCTTTCCAAGCAATTAACACTTAGCAGAGCTAATAAGTCAGTTAGAATTTTTAGAAAAGTATTAGATGCTTTATCTAATGGCAAACAACCGAGTAAATTTGATATAAACAATATTGGATATCTTGTAAGAACAACTGCTGTGTACGGTAATGGGAAATTTGGAATAGGTGATTTTTCATTTGATTCAAGTAAAAGTGTCTTGAATAAACCTTTCCAGGCCGAAATGTTAACAGTCTATTTAATTAGATATTTTTCAATAGAATTAATAAATTTTTTAGCACAAAAAAAAGGTGGAAAGAAGTCTGTGAAATTGTCTGACAAAATTTCAAGACATCTTGGAGTTGGGAATGCAACTGGTTTAGGAATGGCTCCGTTTCTGATAAATCATCAAGAACTTATTCATAAGTGGATTAATACAAGGGAATCAGCAATATCAAGAGTGTTATCTATAAAAAGTATTAATAAAAATACTCAGAAACAAATAATAAATTATATTGAACAGGGCTATAGATATACTTCTCAATGGAATGTTGATGACCTGACCCAAGCTAATAGAATAAAAAACCTTAACTTAGATTTAAAAGATATAATAAACTGTAATGAACTTCAAAATCTATTAAATAAAGATTATCCTCTAAAAAGTCTTAATGATTATTTTAAAAATAAAATTAGTATAGAAACAGAAGAAATTCTTCATTCAATATTCATTGAACCATTTCCTCATATTATTGATGACTTAACAAAACAAATGGGATCTGAAGAAAAAAAATCAGTTTTTGTAGGTTATAATGTAAAAGAAATTATAGAAATTATAAAAGAAAACTATAAATGGGCTCTAAGTATTGATGTTAATAGTTCTGATGAAAACTACTTTTTTTGGTATACATCTCAAGCAAAATTAGAGCCCCGAATTGGTGTTACTAACAAAGACAATGGATATGAAAAACAATTACCATTTGACATTTCACATCAAGTACAAAAAGCTCTTAAAATTTTAATCAAATTGCCCAAAAAAATGACTGCGTCTGAAGCTATGATTAATCACCCAGAAATTAGGAATATTGTAAGAAGAATTATTATTAATAAAACATCACCATATAGCGAAATTCAGGACAATCTAGTCGGCAAACAAATGAGGCCAATAGATTTATTAAGGTGCAAATTAAGTTTCTTTGGTGCATCTAAATATGACCCAAAATCAGATTTATGGACTAGAATTACACTATTTCAGGGAGCTCCTCTTCCACATCAACTTCAAGAAGAGAATTCCTGTGACTGGCTTTTCCCGTATTTGTCTGATGCATAAATATGTTAACTGTATCTTTGAATGAAGTTTATTCTGAAACTTATAAAGCCCTCAGAAGTGTCGGAATTGAATGGGGATTAGCTAAGGATTGTGCAAACCTCTCAAAATGGTTGGTCAATCATGATTATTATTTTCTTGGTTCTGTACTAAAAACAGCTGATCTTTACAAAGAAAAAAAATTATCAACTTCAATTAAAGAGAATAATTTAGATAAACCTCTTACATCTGCTCTCATGGGTTTGCTTTTGGTAGAATATGTCTCGGCAAATAAAATACTTTGGAAAGGTTATCTACATAATCCAAAATTTTTGCTGGCTTCTATGGGTCTAATTGCCCAAGAACAAAATATATGTTTAGTTTTGAAAAATAGTAAAAATTCCATCATTGCTTACACAAATAACCAAAAATTATACGTAGATACAAAGATTTTTAATAATCTAACAGACTATTTCTTTCTGGAGACATATGAATTCAATGACAATTGTAATCCATTAAGTTTAGTCCAAAATCAACGATTAGAAGTTTCTAAAATTAATAAGAAATGTTGGGATAGATTGAGTTCGATGGCATTTGAAACTTATGTGCCAGAGAGTGAAGCTTCAAAATCAGGAGCAGGATATTAACCTAATTAACCCTGTAATCCTTCAATACATTTTTGTCAGGATCAAATCCTAAGCCTATGCCATTAGGGATTTCAAAAGAACCACTCTTAGGATTGAAAATTTGTTCAGGGTAAATATATGCTTCGAAATCAATAAAAAATCTCTCTAATAAACCTGAATTAGGTAAAGATTGAGATAAATGTAAAGTTGCTAAAAATCCTGGTCCAAAGTATGGAGAATGTGGCATTACCTGAACACCAAATGTTTCAGCAACCGATATGATTTTTTTAAACTCCGTAACACCCCCTACTTTAGTTACACTTGGCTGAGCGTAATCTACAGCATCATATTCAAACATTTTTTTAAATTCAAACGAAGTACAAGCGTTTTCACCTGCGGCTATAGGAATTAATGATTCAGACCTTAAGTGTGATAAGCTTTCAAAATCTTCTGGTGGATTAATAGGTTCTTCGACACAATAAAGATTAAAATCTTCCCATTCGGATAAAATTTGCCTAGCTTGGTCCTTTGTCCAAGGACAATTTGTATCAACCATGATTGGAATGTCATCACCTAGAATTTTTCTGGCTGCTTCTACTTCAGGTGTAAATATTTCATGCAACTTGATATAATTATAACCGAGTTCTCTGGCATGGTTACATCTATCTTGAACCGCTTCAACATCTTCATAACGCCAAAGACTTGCATAAGCTGGTATTTTCTTCCTACCACTTGATCCTAAAACATTACATAGAGGTAAATTACTATGCTTAGCTAGAATATCCCACAAAGCTATATCAACCCCACTTATTGCAAACATAGTAATGCCATAGCGCCCAAACAAATGTAATTTTTTTTGCAATTCAAAATTTATTTGCTGAACATCTAGTGGATTTTTTCCAATTAAATATGGTTTTACCATGTGTATGATAGATTCGGCGACAGCTCTTCTACAATGAAAAGAAAATGCATCTCCCCATCCAGTAATACCAATATCTGTATCTATCTTTATCAAGCAAAAATCCATAGCATCAGCTTTTAAAAAGTCTGATGGTGATTTATTTAGAACACCTGTAGAAAAAGGTATTTGTAATTCATATACTTCTATGTTTGTAATTTTCATATGATGCCTTTTTAAAATTAATGTGACTCGTGATCAGCTAGCCATTTTATTACTCTTGCGGCAGGATAAAGCCATAATAATCCGGCTAATATATAAATTACCCAATCGAAAAGCCAAAAATATCCTGTTATAAAATCAAATGCATACATAAAAAATGAAACATAAATGATTAATACTGGTATAATACCAATCACAACAATAAAATGACGCCATCTTTTCAAATAACTATCCTCATTAAAATCAAAAATTAACTTGGGATCAAGCCACCATCAATATTATAAGATTGACCTGAAATATTTCTTGCACCCTTAGACGATAAAAAAACAACCATTTCTGCAATATCTTCCGGATCATTTGGTCTTTTCAAAGGTATATCTCTTGCATAATGTATCATAATTTCTTCTTCTGATTTATTTTGTTCTAAGGCTCTTTTTTTGACAATGCCAGATAAAATATTTGTATTAGTAATCCCTGGACAAATAGAATTAACAGTAATTTCATATTTTGCTAATTCTTGTGCAGCAGTTTTGGTTAAACTTATCACAGCACCTTTACTGGCTGCATAAATTGCATTAGATACATCTACAAAACCTTTGCCGCCAACTGAAGCCATATTTATTATTCTACCACCTTGATTTTGTTTAATCATTTGTTTCGCAGCAGCCTGCAAAGAAAAGAATGTACCTTTGGCATTAACATCATTAATCCAATACCAATCCTTTTCGGTTAAATCCATAATGTTAGATGTCCTAGTTACCCCTGCATTATTTACTAAAATATCTAAGCTACCAAATTCATCTACTGTTGAGTTGATCATATTCTTGATGTCAAAAGCTTTTGTTACGTCAGTTTCTAGTGCTATTCCAGATCCTTGTCTATTCAATATAAAATCAAGAGTGTCTTTAGCTTGTTTCAAGTTAATATCTGCACAGACTACGTTGTAACCTTCATTACTCATGGCAATAGCAATAGCTCTTCCAATGCCATTTCCAGCACCTGTAATACAAACGTTTTTATATACTTTGACCATGATTATCTGAAATGCAAGCTTTCCTAAAATTATACTGCTTGATTAATTTCTAACATATTAGCATTAATGTCATATAAATAAATTTGGTGGAACCCTGGCATTGCGTAAACTTTAGCATCTGAATATAATATTTTTTCCTTATCTAATTTGGCTGTTAAATTTGATAAATCATTTATTGTAAAAGCTGGATGACCTCCAATTGAAGGATTATGTGCAAAGTTGTTTCTATATCCAAACCCATCATCAGGTTTAATTACATGTAAACCTCTATTATTATTTGATAATGGTAAAATAGCTAACTCAGATGGGTCTATACTAAAATCTCCCTTATTTACTGGAGCAACCCATCTACCTTCTTTCATTCCTAAAATGTCAGAAAAAAATTCTATCGAGTCTCTTACGTTTAAAGATTCAAGATTCATGTGATGTATACCCCAATCAAGGCCCATATTCCATCCATTTAAGTCATCATTAAAACCATTTTTATTTTCAACTAAATGTATAAGATTTAATGATGGTTCTTGAACAAAAATACTTTTGATAGGTTTGTCGTTATTAGATTCATTTATTTTAAACTTTATATTTTTAGCCTCTAAATTTCTTTGAATATGTTCAATACTTTCGACTAAAAGAGTTACAAAACTTCTTCTACTTTGGATATTATCTGAAACTAGAAGATCCGGTTTTGGCTTAAATAATCTTAATCCAAAACCTTTATCTCCTAAAAAAATACTTTCTTCATTTTGAAATAAAGGTTGGTATAACTCTTCCTGGTCTTCTGTAATCCCCAAAAGCATCTCATAAAATTCTTTTGATTTGTCTAAATCATGAACAGGGATGGAAACATTCAAAATTGTCCAATTCATTTTAATAATCCTTAAAAAATTATTGCTCTTATAATCAATCAAAATAAAAAATCAAAACTAACAAATGTTTACAAAAAGAACAAATTGAATAAAAATATTATATAAATTAGATGAGGAGCTGATTTAAATGTACATCAAAAATTTAAGTAAAGATTTTGGATTAGAGATTAATAATTTTGATTGCTCAAAGGAAATCAAATTTGATGAAATAGAATTCTTAAAAAAAACAATGCAAGATAAACATTTTATATGTTTTAAAAATCAAAATTTAGATGGAAATAGTTTAGCAAAATTTACAAAAAACTTTGGTGATTTAGAGGCTTACCCAGAAAAAGATAAAACTAAAGGAAAAATAGAAATATTTAATGTGTCAAATATTTCTGAAGACGGCGAACATTTATCTCCAGATGATCAAAGAGTAATACTGCAAAAAAATAACTCAAGATGGCATACAGATAGTTCCTATAGATATTATCCTTCTATTTTTTCCATCTTATATGGTCAGGAAACACTTCCTCATGAAGCAAAAGGTGGACAGACAGAATTTTCCAATATGTTATTAGCTTATGAAAATTTATCAGATGATAAAAAACAACTATTAGAACCTCTTCATCAAGTACATTCGTATAATGATATCAGAAGATTAGAACCAGGTCTTCCTGAGTTAACATATGAAGAAAAATCTAATTTTCCTCCTGTATCTCATCCAGTTATCAGAGTTCACCCAGATAGGAACTATAAAAAATCTATTTATTTCACATCTAACACAAGCCTTGAAATTGGTGGAATGGGCTTAGAAGAAGGAAGAAAACTGCACGGTTGGCTTGTAGATTACATAAGCCAAGATAAGTTTTGTTATAAACATTCATGGGAAAAAAATGATTTAATTATGTGGGATAATAGAGTTTTGTTACATAGGGTAATACCTTATGATTACTCAAAATATAGAAGAGCAATGATTAGAGGTACTGTAGAAGGAAAGGTGCCAGTTCTTGGCCCATTTTCAAATGAGGTGAGATTAAAAGCCTAAAATGATAAATGTATGTCACCATGAGTTCTGATATTTCATATGATCCAGTTTCAGCTTTAGATGAAAATGAAGCAGTTGGAGCTATTGCGGATATTTTTCTTGATATAAGACATACAATGAAAATACCTCTTGTTACTTCTATATGGAGAGGTTTAGCAGATATTGACAATAGCCTAGAAACAATTTGGGCTATGGCTAAACCAATTTACCAAACTGAAAAAGTGGAAAATAAGTTAAAAACTATCATATCCAAGATCTGCTTACCCCTTCCATCACCTTTAGAAACTGATGAACTTGAAAATTGTGGGTTAATTAGACAAGATTGGGAACAAATTTCAATAATTTTAAAAGCCTATAATCGCTCTAATGGGATGAATATGGTGGCTTTGCACGCTATGATTAAATTAAATTTTCCTAAAATTACTGTTAATACTAAAAGCAATGAAAAAATCAACTGGCCTACACTCCCAAAACTAATGCATAGAGAACAAATTGATGATAATACATGGGATTTAATATGCGATGTTAATAGCTTATGTGCTCCAAATGGAAAAAAATCACATGTTGCCACGTTATGGAGACATTTAGCTCATTGGCCAACTTTTCTTAGAATAATAAATAAAAAACTTAAGCCTCTTAACGAGACTGATACACTTCAATCCTTATTATTAAAAACTAAAACTGAACTAAGTCAAAATGGTCTACAAATTGAGTTTAAAGAATTTTTTAATCATAATTTATCACCAAAAGCTTATTCAACTGTTAAGGACTATGTATTTAAAGAGACTCAGGTAATTCGTATGGTGATAATTGGCCACATTATTCAAAATTGGATTGAATCACAAAAAATTTACTAGAGTAAATCTGGAGAATATGATGTTTTTTATTAATTTTAAATTAATGATATTAATTTTTTTATTATTCCCCTTTGGAGCAAATAGTAATCAAAAATCTGATCTGAACAATTCAGAAAATTATAAACTTAATAAGGAAAGTCATTTTCTGAAATTAAAAAAAGAAGGCAAACCAGTTATTTCTGATAAATGGATGGTTGTTACTGCAAATATACAGGCTTCTAAGATTGCTGCCAAGATACTTAAAAATGGAGGAACAGCTGCAGACGCGATGATATCAGCACAGTTAGTTTTGGGTTTAGTAGAGCCAGAATCTTCTGGTCTTGGTGGTGGTGCTTTTCTAGTTTATTTTGATAATAAAACAAAAGAAATCATAACTTTAGATGGTCGAGAAACAGCCCCACTATTAATCAAGGAAAATATATTTCAAGATACTAACGGTAATCCATTAAAATTTTTTGATGCTGTTGTAGGAGGCAAATCTGTTGGGACTCCCGGCACTCCAGCTTTGCTTGAAGAGACACATAAAAGATGGGGTAAAACAGATTGGTCTTTACTATTTGAAGATGCCATTAATTTATCTAAAAATGGTTTTGTCATTTCGAAAAAACTTAGCTCTTCTATTAAAAGAAGTAAACGTTCTTTGAGTAAATTTTTGAATACAAAAACTTATTTTTTGCCAAATGATAAACCGTTAAAATCAGGAAATATTCATTATAACAAAAATTATGCAGATACTCTCAAAGCTTTTGCAGAGGAGGGATCAAAAGTTTTTTATCAAGGTTTTATAGCTAATGATATTGTTGCAACTGTTAACAATGCTAGTCTAAATCCAGGAGTTTTATCTCATAAGGATATGCATAATTATAAGGTAATTCAAAGAGAGCCTGTATGTTCAAGATATAGAGAATATGAAGTATGCGGAATGGGTCCTCCATCTTCAGGCGCATTAACAATTGCACAAATACTAGGAATTTTAGAAAATTATGAAATTTCAAAACTTGGTCCTAAAAATCCTGAAACATGGAGATTAATAGGAGATGCCTCAAGATTAGCTTTCGCAGATAGATCTCTCTATATGGCTGATAGTGACTATGTAAATGTTCCAATTAATGCGTTAATTAGTAAAATTTACTTAAATGAACGTTCACAATTGATAGATAGAAAAAATAAAACAGAAAAAATTAAAGCTGGAAATTTAACCAGTAAATCGTCTCTAAATTGGGGTAAAGACCATTCTATCGAGTTACCTTCAACGTCACATATTTCTATAGTAGATAAATACGGAAATGCATTGTCAATGACCACTACGATTGAAAACGGATTTGGTTCTAGGTTAATGACTAATAGTGGGTTCTTACTTAACAATGAATTAACTGATTTCTCATTTAAATCATTCAAAAATGGGAAAAAAATAGCCAATAATATTGAACCTGGTAAAAGACCGAGATCATCTATGGCTCCTACTATTATCTTAAAAAATGGTAAACCTGTTTATATTTTAGGAAGTCCTGGTGGAAGTAATATTATTGGATATGTTTCAAATGCTATAATTTCAATGATTGATTGGAAATACAATGCCCAAGAAGCTGCATCGGTAGCTCATGGAATAAATAAATTTGGAACTTATTATTTAGAGAAAAATACTATTATGAGTAAGCTATTGCCCTCATTAGAAGCTATGAAATATAAAGTTAAATTAAGAAGTTTTTCGTCTGGATTAAATATTATTCATATAGGTGATAAATTATATGGAGGATCTGACCATAGAAGAGAGGGAATAGCTATTGGCAATTAAATAATTAATCTAAACTTCCTAGTGGTTTTAATTTTTCAATAAATTCATCTAATACTTTTTTATAATTAACAAATAAACTTAAACGTTTTCTCGTCAATCCTTTTTCTTTTGCTTTCAAGAAATATTTTTTGGCATCTTCATCTTTTCCTTTAGCTAAAAGAACATAAGAATAAAACCCTAGCATTACTGGATCAATATCTTTTACGTCTAATTTTGGTGCTATTATACGTTCAATTGAAACTAAGTCATTGTTTTGATAATAAGCAGCAATTAAATTTTTGGTAATAAAAAATCCATTATCATTTGGAGCCAATTGCAATGCATTTTTGTAAAAAGAAATTGCTGATTTTAAATCCGAACATCTTTTGTATATTGAACCTGCAATTGAAAAAGCATCTACTGAACCACCTGCATCAATAGCTTTCTTTAAAAATGATTTAGATTTTTCACAATCTTTCGAAACATAACGAAATTCAACCAAAGCTCTTAATGCATATGCTCCTGGATCTTTAAACGCAGCAACATCAGCTTTAGAATATTCTACTAATTTTTTTATATCGCTTTTTTTATCTTTTGATAAACCAAGTCTTATTCTTTGATAAATTCCCCATGCCATACCGTTGTAAATAGCTGGTGATTTTGGTCCCAAACTTTTTCTTAATTGTTCTTGATATTCAAGGTATTTTTTATGACCATCTATTGTATATTTTCTCCACTCAGCACGCGAGTTTAAAACCAAAGTCAAATTTTGAATATTTTTTACTCTTTTTGCATATATGTCACCAGTTGATCCTGTAACTACTTTTACTTGGAGATGTTTTAGTATTTTATTGCCTATATTATCTTGAACTTTAAAAATATCCTTTAAATCAAATTCCTCTTTATCAGACCAAACAACTTTATTCTGTTTTAAATCAACTAACTGTAAATTCAATCTAGATTGATTAATAATTGTTTGAATAGATCCCTTAATCACATAATCTGCGTTATATTCATCTCTAAATTGTGTTTCTGAATAATTATTTTTTTTTGCATGTTGGCTAGTCGTTCCAGACAAAACTCTAATACCAATATATTTGGAAAGACTTGAGATCATGCTTTCCGTCAATGCAGGACTTATACCTTTAGTATCGTCTGCATTTGATAGATTTTCAAATGGATAGACTAAAATAGTAGGAATAGATAATGTTGAAATTGCATTATCATTATCTATTTTATTTCCCTTTTCAAAGACACCTGAGAAGAACAGACCTACAAAGACAGCCGCTATAGCTCCTCCTATCATGGCTATTAACTTGGTATTGGATGATTGAGACTTAAGCTTTCTCTTCTGTGATGGGTCTAATAATAAATCATATGCATGAAACTGGTTTTGTTTGACCTTTTGCATTCCTAAATCATTGAACTCATACTTTGTTTTATTAGCTACCAGATCATAAACATTTTTGGATATAGTAATTCCACATGGCTGAGCTAGAGCTTCTAATCTGGCTGCAATGTTAACACCATCACCCATCAGGTTCTTATCACCCTGCTTTACCACATCTCCCATATTAATACCTATACGGTATTCTAGCTTTACTTCTGTTATATCTTTATTATTACGGGCTTTAATTTGTTTTTGGAACTCTACAGCTGTGTTAACGGCAGCGACTACACTAGGAAACTCTGCAAAAACAGAGTCGCCTCCTGTGTTAAATATACGGCCTTTTTGTTTGTTTATCAGAGGTTCTATAATTTTATTACAGGCATTGAGACTAGCAAGCGTAGCGTCCTCATCTTTTTCCATATGTTTACTATAGCCAACTACGTCAGTGGCAAATATTACTGCTATTTTGCGATCTATGTCTGGAGAACTCATAAAAATTATATTAGATGTAAAAAAGATAATATTCAATAAGCATTTTTGTCTAAAAATTAATCAAATTTTTTATAAAGTACATTGATAAAGCAATTAAAAATATTTGGGGTTTAAACTTTAACATTAGTTGAAAACTGTCGTTGTGTGTTGATATAAGTCTATTTTAATTTTATTTGGAGTTGATATGTCTATTAAAGTTTCTGTTGTTGAAAAAAAAGTTACTGAGATTGTAAATCAATATAACTTGGATGAATATTATATTAATGAAAGCTATGGTTCAGTCAAAAGGTTTAATCAATTAGTTAATGGTGACGAACTTAAAAATGGTGAAATACCTCTTCCAGTTTTTCTTAGTGAAATAAGACCTAATAACATAATAAAAACACCTGAAAAACATGTTAAAGATAATTTAACTATCGAAGCCGGATATATTCAACACTAGTAACTATAATTTAATATTAATACATATGATGGCCACCGTTTATAGAGATAGTTGACCCAGTTACAAACTGTGTGTCTTCCCTTGCTAGGAAAGAAACTGCTCGCGCTATCTCAATTGGGTGTCCTAATCTTCCCACAGGAATTGTGCTTACAATTTTTTCTAAAACATTCTCTGGTACAGAGGCAACCATTTCAGTGTCAACATAACCAGGTGCAACTGTATTAGCTGTTATATTATATCTGGCACCTTCCAACGCTATGGCTTTGGTCATTCCAACAATTCCTGCCTTTGCAGCACAATAATTAATTTGACCATATTGTCCTGCTTGTCCATTTACTGAAGATATATTAATTATTCTTCCAAACTTACTAACTGTCATTTCTTCCCAACAAGCTTTAGTCATGTTGAAAACAGATCCAAGATTTGTATCAATAACTTCCTGCCAATCACTTGGGGTCATTTTTTTTATAGTTCTGTCTCTTGTAATACCAGCGTTATTTACAAGAATAGAGACAGTCCCATAAGTTTTTATTATTTGTTCAACAGCATCAATGCAAGAGTTATGATTTGATACGTCCCATTTCAAAACTTCTATATTAGTTTGTGTTTTAAAAATGTTTGCTTGATTATCATCTTTTGCATAACCAGCAATAACCTTTGCACCAGCTTGATTAAGTATTTCGCATATACCTTTTCCAATACCTCTAGTACCTCCAGTTACAATAGCAACTTTTCCAACCAGGTAGTCTTTATTATTATCAGATGGCAAATTATTCATATTAATCATTCATCAAACCTCAATTTGATACATTCATTAAAGATAAATACTAAAATGGTAAACTAAGGATTTAATGTTATATTAAACTAAAAAAAAATGATTAAAAATTAACCAAAATATACGTTTTAACAATCATAATTATTATTATCTAGAAACTTTAAAAATTTTGGCTTTATTTCATTTCTCCATGCCTTTCCACTAAAAATTCCATAATGACCAGCATTTTTTTGTAAATGAGAGATTTTTTTATTTTTTGGTAGTTTCTTCAATAATTTCACTGCAGCTAAGCATTGTCCAGGTGCTGAAATATCATCATTAGCACCTTCTATTATAAATACAGCAGTATTTTGAATATTTTCTATATCAATTTTTTTATTATCAATTGAAAATTTATTTAGTGCGATTTCTCTGTTTTTAAAAATTCTATCAACTGTGGATAGATAAAACTCTGCTGTCATATCCATAACTGCTAAATATTCATCATAAAAAGTATTGTGTCTATCTACTTCAGATGCTTCACCATTTATTTCTCTTAAAATCTGATCATGGAAAGCTTTTTGATGGGTTTGTGGGTTCATTGATAAAAAAGATAAAATTTGGATTATACCAGGATAGACCATCCTACCAACACCTTTATAATTTACACCTACTGACATGGTCATAGTATTTTTTAATTTATCCATCTGTATTTTGTTTCCAAAATCAGTGACTGCTGTTGGATTTGCTTCTGGATCAATAGGTCCTCCTATTAAAGTTAGAGTAGATGGGACAAACTTTTTCTCTTTAGCAAGAAAAGCTGTTGCTGCTAATGCTAATGGAGCTGGTTGACATACTGCGATAACATTTAATTTTGGAGCAAGTTTTTTAAAGAAATTTATTAAATATTTTGTAAAATCTTCTATATCAAATTTTCCATGTGAACTGGGAATATCTCTCGCATTTTTCCAGTCGGTAACGTAAACATCACAATCAGGCAAAAGTGATATAACTGTATTTCGAACTAAAGTAGAATAATGACCTGACATTGGAGCAATTATAAGTACTTTTCGTTCTTTATTATTATTATTTTCTTTTTCAAATTTTATAAGATTACAAAAAGGAAAATCCATTATAATTTTTTCATTAACATAATATTCTTTATTTCCAGAAATATATGAAGAAATACCCCAATCTGGTTTTGAAGATATTCTAGATAATGAATGCTCTGTTACCTTTCCCCACGCAGCAAAGGCAGGGGGCAATGGACTTGGAAGCAACCCAAATATAGGATTGTTCCAAAATGTTCTAGTTGAAGACGCAAGCCACTGATAATACTGTTTGTTAATTTCAAAAAGATCATAAGATTGTGTTGGCGATAACATTATTACCCCTTTAAAAAATTAACTAGTTAACTTATTATAACACTATGATTAAAAACTCACAAAGGCAAATAAATTGAAGGATAATAAAAATCAATACGAAAATTTTGATTTTAATGAACTCAAAAAAAATTTAGAAAAAGTTGATGTTCTTACAAAAAGATTAGTATTTATAATAGCATCTAAATCTAAGAAGCAACAAATAACTCAACCAAATCAAGATCTTTACTATAAAGCTGCAGCTAAATATTTTTCTGAAATACTTTCAAACCCTTCTAAATTAATAGAAAACCAAGTTAAGTATTACAAATCATCTTTAGAAACGTGGTCAGATGTCCAAAGATATTTTCTCAAGCAAGAAAATAATAATTCAAAAAAAAATGATAAACGCTTTAGAAGTGTTACGTGGGAAGAAAATCCATATTTTAAAATGATAAAGCAACAATATCTTACTTCTTCAGATATAATTCAGGAAACTATTACGGGAATAGATGGTCTTAGTCATCCTGAGCAAAAACAAATTACTTTTTTTACAAAGCAAATGCTGGAGTTTTTTTCTCCCACAAATTTTCTAATGACAAACCCAGACGCACTTCAAGAGGCTATGGAAACTAAGGGTCAGTCGTTAGTGAATGGATTAGAAAATTTAGTTGATGATCTTGAAAAGAATGATGGTGAATTTAATGTCTCTCTTACTGATGAAACTGCATTTGAGATAGGGAAAAATATTGCTAATGCCGAAGGATCCGTAATCTATGAAAATAAGTTATATCAATTAATTTACTATAAACCAACTCAAGAAATATCACATCAAATACCAATATTAATAATCCCTCCCTGGATAAATAAATTTTACATTTTAGATCTAAAACCAGAAAATAGTTTTATTAAATTTTTATTGAGCAAGGGTATTCCAGTTTTTTTAATGTCTTGGGTTAATCCTGACAGCAGTCATTCTGAAATAGGTTATGATGATTATCTTAAAGATGGTTTACTGGACGCTATTGAACAAACTAGAAGGTTTTATTCTGTAGATTTAATAAATTCAATCGGTTATTGCATTGGAGGTACACTATTAGCTACAGGATTGAGTTATCTAAATGCAAGAAAATTAGAATATATTAAGTCAGCATCTTTTTTTACTACTCTTACTGATTTTGAAGATCCAGGGGATTTATCAATATTTGTTTCAGATGAGTATTTAAATACAATTAAAGATCAAATTGATGATCTTGGTTTTATGGATGGTGATTTTTTATCCCAAACATTTAGTTTTTTAAGGTCTAATGACCTAATTTATGGTCCTGCAGTAAAGTCATATTTAATGGGTAAAAAGCCTCCACCATTTGACCTGTTATATTGGAATAGTGATTCAACAAATTTACCTGGGAAAATGGCTCTAGAATATTTAGAAAAATTTTATAAAAATAACGATTTCTCAAAAGGTAAGCTAGAAGTTTTAGGTGAAAAAGTTAATTTAGAACAAATTTCGCAACCTATTATAGTTATTGGAACTTTTAATGACCATATAGCTCCATGGAAATCATCTTTTAACGGTTTGAGTAAAACCTCTGGAGAAAAAGTATTTATTCTTGCAGGAAGCGGACATATTGCAGGAATAATTAATCCAGAACATTCTAATAAATACGGGTATTGGATCAATAATGAAAATTATTCAACTCCTGAAAAATGGTTCAATAGTTCTATTAATAAAAATGGTTCTTGGTGGAATGAATGGTATGAATGGAAAAAACAATTTTTAGCAGAGAAAATAATTTCAACTAAAATGATTGAAATTACTGAAATAGAACCTGCTCCAGGACGTTATGTAAAAAAGAAAAATAAATAATTTGCAGTTGCAGCATTTTTCTATTGACAATTTCTGCAATGCGGCATATATATTATTTATGTTAATCAAATTATGGAGCACTTTATGTTTACATTTGACGAATACACAAAAAATTTTGAGAAGTTTTCTACTCAAAACCCTTTTTTGTCTTCACATTCCTTAGATGGTATACTTGAATTCAATTCAAAGTTATCAAAAATCGCATTGGAAACAATTAAAAAAAATACAGAGCTTAGCCAAGAATGGTCTAAAGAAACATTGAATTCACTAGACACATTTACTAAGACACAGAAAAATCCAAGCGACTATTCAAAAGTAATAAACGATTTTGTTACTCAACAAACACAATCTTCTCCAAAACATATAGCTGAATTTGCTGAAATAGCAAAAAAGGCTCAATTGGATACTATAGATTTATATATGTCTGCTGGAAAAGAAATGAACGAAGAAATGACTAAAACAGCAAAAAAAACATCAAATAAAACTGTTGTGACATCTTCAGAATAATTTATCATAGACACTAGTAAAGAATATAATATTCTTTACTAGTGTCTAACTTTGAATTTACGAGGTAATAAATCTTGTCTGAAGAACAAATATTGATAACCCGATATTCAAGCAGACGTTTATATAATACCAATTCAAGTGAATATGTTACACTTGAGGAAATATCAACACTTATTAAAAGTGGTAAAAATATAAAAATAATTGATAAGCAAACTGGCGAAGATTTAACTAAACAATATCTTCTTCAAATAATCTCTGATATTGAAAACAAAGATGGTAACGTACTTCCAGAGAATATGTTGACTGAAATAATTAAAAGTTATAGCAATGCAACAGAAAAAATCATGCCAGACATGGTGGCTAAAACATTTAAGTTCTACCAAAACCAACAAAGTGAATTTTTAAAACATCTCAACACTAAAAGTGCCAATCCATTCACGGACAAATCCAGTTCAGAATTAATGCAAGATTGGCAGTCAAAACAATTTGAATTGATGAAAGATTTTCTAAATCCCTGGGATAAAAAAGAAACTACAGAAAATCCCTCTAATGAAAAATCGTCACTGAGTGACAAAGACGAAATTGAAATTTTAAAAAAACAAATGTCTGAACTTAAAGAAGAGTTAAATAAGAAAAAGTAAATCTTTTATTCAAAACCATATTTTTTCAAATTATTAGTAATGTATGGATAGGTATTTAGATGTTGATTTTGCTTGGTAAATGCAAATTTTATTTTAGATAAATGATTTTCTTTTAAAAACTTTTTAACAAAATCTAAATGCTTTTTAGCAATATCAAATTTTTTCAAAGAATCATAAGCTAAACCTAAATGTAAATTCCACCAAACAAAGTTTTTATGTTGTAAAGGCTCTAAAACACGGATAACATTTTCTTTTTCTCCACTTGTTTGATAACATTGAGCTAACAAATAGTTATCCCAAGTCGCATAATTTCCAATATCCAATTCATAAGCTTTTTTACCTATTTCCCAACATCCTCTTTGAAATTGACATCTATTTTTTTTAACTATTTGAAATTTTTCAGTACTGGCAAATACATCCTCTTTCTCACATTCTCCACCATAAGCTAAACTATATCCAATTTTACCAAGTAAATGAGGTCTGTCGCCTGCTAATTTATAAGCTTTTTCAGCAACATTAAACATTTCTTCCCAATTATTATTATAGAATTCAATCTGCAATTTTGCAGCATAACCAAAAGCATGCTCAGGATCTAATATTAAACCTTTATCAATTTCTTTAGAAGCATCATCTAACATATATTTGAATTTATCAGTCATTGAAAAGGAGGAATGTTGTGCTCTTTTTCGATCAGCTAGCCATATCCATGCATCAGCATAGTTAGGATCTTTTTTTATTGAATTTTGCAAACATTCTATTGCTTTTGGATTTAAAGTTGGGGTAACAGCACCTCTAGCAAAATTTATACACTCATAAATTGATATGTCATCTGTACTGGAGGAAGCAATTTTTTTGTTTATATCCTTTGACAACACAGCCCCTGCTCCGACTAATTCATTTATAATTTGTTTAATAATCTCATCTTGTAATTTAAATATGTTTTTACCTGTTAAGTCTCTGTCATACGTTTCTGACCAAATATTTGATATATTTTTGCCATCAATTAGATCTACTTTTACCCGCAGCATATTATCAATCTGCATGATATTTCCATCTACTAAATAAGATGCATTAGTAGATTTCGAAACATCCATTAAGTCTTTTGGAGCTTTTGTTAAATTTAATATATTTAATGAGTTAGATGATTTTGTTAACTTTGATCCTAAATCTTGAGATATACCTAATGCTAGCAATTTTTCCTTTTTTGTTTCACTCAGACTCTTGAATGGCAAGATAACTATTTTACTACTATCAAGTTTTTGTTCTGTATCTAAAATACCTGAGAAAAATAATCCTATAAATACAGCAGCTACAGCTCCACCTATCATAGCTATTAACTTCGTGTTAGATGATTGTGTTTTAAGCTTTCTCTTTTGTGATGGATCCAATGACAGATCGTAGGCATGAAACTGGTTCTGTTTGACCTTTTGTATTCCTAGATCATTAAACTCATACTTTGTCTTATTGGCCACTAAATCATAAACATTTTTTGATATGGTTATACCACCAGATTGTGCAAGGGCTTCTAATCGCGCGGCAATATTTACACCATCACCCAAGAGGTTTTCACCCTCTTTAACAACGTCACCCATATTGATACCAATACGATATTCTAGTTTAATATCTGTTGTATCTTTCTCATTCCGATCCTTAATCTGCTTTTGGAACTCAACTGCTGTGTCAACTGCAGCAACAGCACTTGGAAACTCGGCAAATACAGAGTCTCCACCTGTATTAAAAATACGTCCTTTTTGTTTTTTAATAATGGTTTCTATAATCTTATTACATTCACGAAGACCTCGTAATGTAGCATTCTCGTCTCTTTCCATGTGTTTGCTATAGCCAACTAAATCAGTGGCAAATATTACTGCTATTTTACGGTCAATATCATTATTTGACATGTACTAGTATCTCCTTATTATTTTAGTACAGCTTCATCTATTAACATGAACTAATTCATTTCAAAATGATATAAATTTTTGGTTAAAAAAATGACTATTATAAATAAAATTTTTGGGTCTTTTAAATTTTCATTTATTCCGCCATTAATGATTTATCTCGCTGCTGGAGTGTCAGGAATTACAAATATAGTTGGTCTTTTTTTTGTAAAAGAATATTTGGATTTGTCGGCAGTATTTCTTGCTGGATTAGGTTTTTGGGCCGGACTTCCTTGGGTATTAAAAATGCCATTGGGACACTTGGTTGACATTCTTTGGAAGTTTAAATCAATTCTTGTAATACTAGGAGCCCTAGTAATGGCAGCTAGTAGCATGATTATGTATTGTCTTATTCAGTATAAATCGGAAATGATTTTACTACTAAACGCTGAAACATGGTTTGTTATTTCATCTTTATTAGCTCCGATTGGTTTTGTTTTACAAGACGTAGTTGCGGACGCTATGACGGTTGAAGCAGTTCCAAAAATAGATGATAATGGTGAAGAAATAGATTTTAAAGATCTGAAGTCTATGAATGTTTCTATGCAACTTCTTGGTAGAGTATCAATTATTTTTGGAACACTACTTGTATCGATGCTCAATTTAATAGTTTTTGCTGACTCTTCAGAAATGACTGAGTTGGAAAAAATTAATGCATATGGAAAAATTTATTTATACTCTTTAATTGTTCCACTTATTTCGATTTCAGGAATTTTTCTAGCTTATATAAACAAACAAAATAAATTAAATTCTCTTATTAAAAATGGCATTGCTCCCCTTAAGGCAAAGGGAATGGTATTTATTAGTCCAGAACTAACAAAACCAAACCTATTAATTATTATCGGTTCAATTATTTTTGTTTTATTCACATTATTTATAGGTACTTCTAAGATCCAGTTTTCTCAAGAAATTGTCTTCGTGGGATCATTTGGAATAATATTATTGTTACTCATTAAATTATCTAATGAGTTAGATACAAAAGCAAAAAGAATGCTGTTAGGGACAGCAATTATTATTTTCGTGTTTAGAGCGATGCCTGGCGTTGGTCAAGGAGGCAGTTGGTTTGAAATAGATGTATTAAAATTCGACCAAGAATTTCTATCATTACTTGGATTAATAGCGTCTTTTCTAACAATTTTTGGTATTTTTATTTTGAGACCTCTCATGGAAAAATCTTCTATGTCTAGACTGATTATTATCCTCTCTGTAGCAGGCTCAATTTTTATATTACCTTCAATTGCAATGTATTATGGGTTTCATGAATATACATCTAAACTAACTGGCGGAATAGTGGATGAGCGCTTTATAGCTATATTTAATACTGCTTTAGAAAGTCCACTTGGTCAGGTGTCGATGATACCAATACTCGCATGGATAGCACAATCAGCACCTAGTCACCTCAAAGCAACCTTTTTCGCAATACTTGCAAGTTTTACTAATTTAGCACTTTCAGCTAGTAATTTAGGAACTAAATATTTGAATCAAATTTTTGTGATTACACGAGAAGTAAAGACCGAGCAAGGTGAAATAAAAATTCCTGCAGATTATTCTGAACTTGGAATTCTATTAATTATTGTATGTTTATTAACACTAATAGTTCCTATTATAATTACTTTTGTAATAAAAAAATTAAGATTAATTTCTTATTAATTAATGTTGTATCATAGGTAATATTAAAAGAAGATACATTACACTAACAACTCCAACAGTTGTAGAAGCGGCGAATCCAATTATTAGAGGCTTTGCTCCTAATGATGACATACCCTTAAGGTTGGTTTGTAGACCTAAAGCAACCATTGCAAATAAAATACAATAAATCGATATCTGTTTAGATATTAATAAAAATGTTTCCCAATAACGAACCAAATTACTATCCATGATTAATTGATCACCAAAAGTTCTAAAAATGGATAATAAAATAAATCCAAATACAAACATTGGAAAAAAATCTTTAATTGATTTTTTTACATCAACTGCTTGATTTCTATTATAGAAATAAGCAATAAGTGGAATTAAAATAATCAAAAATGAGTTTCTTAATAACTTTGTTGTCATTGCCGAATTTAAAGCTTCATGGGTATTGTATAATTCAGAATAAATAACACTTGCAGCACTAACTTGGGCTGTGTCGTGTATAGCTGTACCTAAAAATATACCTGCAAAATCTGGAGATAGATTGAAATAATAATTAGCTAAATAAGGGTAAAAAAATACTGCTAAAATTCCAAATAAAGTTACTATTCCTACTGCATAACTAGTTTCATCTTTATTAGATTTAATTATTGAAGAAGTGGCTATAACTGCTGTTACACCGCATATACAAGTGCCCATTGTAATTAAATACCCTAAATTACTGGGTATATTAAACATTTTACATAAAAACATTATTATTAAAAATGCTATTAGAATATTTAATAAAACTAAAATAATTGCAGTAGATCCGTAATCTAAAAGTTCAGTTAAACTTAGACTAAGACCAAGGATAGCTATTCCAATTCTTAATAATTTTTTTAAACAAAAACTAATAAAAGGAAGTGTATTTTCATTAATAGAAAAAAAATTACCTATAATTAATCCGGTAAAAATACATAGGAAGGCAGACGAAATTAGTAAATTACTAGATGATAGAAATTTACTTAATAAGACTGATAAAATGACTATGGCACTTATTGTTGCAATGCCAAAAATATTCTGTCTAAAAATAAACATCTAATAATTATCCTTCTAAAGAATATTTATCTAAACAGAAAATTAAATTAATACTATCTATTATTTGAGAAAATATTTTAAATGTTCGATTTCTTTACGCTTGTTTAGTGCCCTATCTATAATGACACTCGACATAATTTTAGTAATAGCAGACTTATTACATTTTAAATTTTGTTGAACGCGTTGTACATCTTCTTTTTTATCCCAAACATGCACTATACCATCATGCATATCTCTTAGTAAATACCAGTCATTTTTGTTGTCAGATGACCAAACTTTAATCCCATACATTTTAAACTCCATTTTAAAAATTAATGGAGATGCAAAAATCATACCAAATTCGTTTTAATATTGAGACTCAATCTCTTTGTTTGAAAATTTATAGATAGATTTTTTTGTTAAGAAATAAATATTGTAGTCCTCACTAATAAATGGTTTTAGAACTGGATCATTTATATTTAAACCTCCAGTAAATTCCCCAAAAGAAGGTAAAATTATATGATTATTTGAGTGAATTAGACATTTACTTGTAATTTTTTTTGAGCTTACTTTTATTGAAGCAACGGGATGGAAATGACCTGAAATCTGATTTATATTCTTTTGAATTGCCTCGTGAAGAAAATGAATGTCATCTACAATATATTCTTGGTGAAATTTAATATCTTCTATTTTAATTTTATTTTCGTGATTTCCAAGGATAAATATAACCTCATACTTTTTGGTAAAATCTTCAAATAAAAATCTAACTTTTGACGTCATTCTGAGAAAAGCATCTTTATCATGAAATGTGTCACCTAATAAAATTACTTTTTTAACTCTATAATTATTTAATATATCTAATAACTTTAGAAGTGTCTCTTCACTATCATATGGAGGTATATATTGTCCTGAGGATGCATAGCTCGAACCTTTTTCAAGATGTAAGTCTGATACAATTGCTATTTCTTTTTCTAACCAGAATAAAACACCCTCTTTACATATCTGTAGCCCATGATTACAAAAATTTAAAGTCTTCAATTCAAACCAACCTCAGTTAATATTTCATTTTCCAATTCTTCAAGAAAATATTCGTCAACCTCTGATTTATCAATAGTTTGTCTATTTATTTCCAATACTAATGGTACTGCAAGTGGAGAAATCCTATCTAATCTTTTATGAATAATATTATTTTTAATTCTTTTTAAAAAATCACCTAATCTATCTAAATCGATAAGTCCCCTATATGAGTCATTTCTAGCAACTTGTAATAAGATATGATTAGGCTCATGCTTTTTTAAAACGTTAAATATAAGATCAGAACTAAACATTACTTGTTTTCCTGTTTTTTTTCGTCCAGGTATAGTTCGTTCAATTAAGCCAGATATGATGGCAGCATCTCTAAAGTTTTTCTTTAAAAGAGGCGTTTCCTCCAACCACTCATATAAGTCGTCTAGCATAATGTCTTCATTTAGAATGACATTTATATCTTCAACTTCGATCATTGACCATATAGCTAATGCATAGTCAGTTGCTACAAAGCTAATAGGTTTATAACCCATTCTCTGCATTTTTTTAGATATTAAAAAACCAAGTGTTTGATTGGCATTTCTACCTTCAAAAGTATAACAAATTAAAAAATATCTTTTTTTATTTTTGATATGGCGAGGAAAAGTCTCTACTAAAAGTCCTTCTACTGAAGGTAACCCTGAAAATTTATTCTGTAATTTCAACCAATCACTAATTTGATTTGGAAAATGTTTCCAATATTCTTTTTTACTTATTAACTTCCTAACTTGAAATGAAAGTTCTGATGTTAAAGGTAATCTACCACCAGCATATGAGGGTATTTTAGGATGTGCACTATTTGTAGATCTTACAATGATATTATTATTTGTGATACTTTGATATTCTAAAACTCGACCACTAAATAAAAATGTATCTCCTTCATTTAGCCCTTCTATAAACCACTCCTCTACTTGTCCTAGCGTTCTATTACCTAGCTTTACTTTAAGCATGTAGGATTCAACTATAGTGCCAACATTTAACCTGTATCTATTTCGTATATTTTTATTTTTTATTGCGTAAAAATTATTTTTGTTAATACCTATCTTAGCATATTGTTCATAATGCTTTAGAGAATATCCTCCATTTCTGACAAACTCTAAAACATCTAAGAATGTTTGTTTTTTTAAGTTTCGAAATGGCCAGGCCTTTTTTATTTCTAGAAAAAAATCATCAATTTGGAATGGATTGCTACAAGCGACGCCTAAAATATGTTGGGCTAACACATCCAGACTTCCCTCCTTATCTTTAACTTCATCTAACAAATTTGCTTTGATTGAAGCTATTGTAGAAATACATTCTAAATACTCAAACCGATTAGATGGAACTAAAAGTGCCTTTGATGGTTCATCAAATCTATGATTACTTCTACCTATTCGCTGTAAAAACCTTGCTATTCCTTTTGGAGACCCTATTTGGACTACTAAATCAACTTTTCCCCAATCAATTCCTAAATCTAGAGAGCTAGTTGCAACAACGCAATCTAATTTCCCTAAAGACATCAGGTTTTCAACTTTTCTTCTAATTTCTTTTTGTAAACTCCCATGATGTATAGCAATTTTTAAATTATTTTCATTTTCCTGCCAAAGTTTATTAAATACTAGTTCTGCTTGTGCTCTGGTATTAACAAATAAAATAGTCATAGATGAAAGTTTAATTTTTTTATATATATCTGTAATAGCGTAGCCAGCCATATGTCCTGACCACGGAACCCTATTTTCAGTTTCTAAAATTTCAATTTTTGGAGATGACTTTTCTCTAATATTAATAATTTTAGAATTTTTTTTCTGTGATAAAAAATTAAGTGTAGATTTCTTATTTTTAATTGTTGCTGACAAACCTATTCTTTTACAATTTGGAGAAATATTATTTAGTCTAGAAAGATTAAGAGATAGCAAATCCCCTCTTTTTGAGTTTACTAGACTATGAATCTCATCAATGATTAGATATCTTAAAAATTTAAAATATTCTTTTGCTTGAGTGTCCGCTAATAATAGAGCTAATGACTCTGGAGTTGTCATTAACATATGTGGAGGAACTTCTTTTTGTCTTGTCTTTTTATAATTTGAGGTGTCACCTGTCCTAGTTTCAACTCTTATATCTAATTTTTGATCTTCAATAGGGTTTGTTAAATTCCTGTGTACATCAATAGTTAGAGCTTTAAGTGGCGAGATATAAAGCGTATGTAATTTATTATCTGGAAATTTGTCATTGATTAAATCATGAAGTGAGGGCAAAAATCCTGCTAATGTCTTTCCTCCTCCTGTAGGAGCGATTAGTAAAATATCATGTCCGTTTATAGACTGGTTCAAAGTCTCAAGCTGATGATCATAAAAGAACCAGTTATTTTTTTTTAACCAGTTTTGAATAGGTTGAAGCTTTAAATTTTCTGACATTATTATATATTAAAAATATGAAATGGATTGACAAAAATTTACATATAAAGCCAATAAATACACATATTGATCCCTATAAGCCAGTAGAAAATGCAATTATAACTCACGGACATGCTGATCACGCGAAACCCGGCCATAAGAATGTATTGGCTACTTCAGAAACTATAGAAATAATGAAAATTAGATACGGTGAAAATTGTGCTGAAAATTTTCAAGTATTACCTACAAATCAGTCACTCAAAATCAATGATGTATTAATTAAATTTTTTCCAGCTGGGCATATTTTAGGTAGCGTCCAAGTCTTAACTGAATATAAAGGAGAAAAAATTAATTTCACAGGTGATTATAAAACAACAAGTGATCAAACATGCAAAGATTTTGAACCCGTAAAATGTCATACTTTGGTAACAGAAGCTACATTTGGGCTTCCAGTTTTTCAGCATCCAAATGAAAATGAAGAGATAAAAAAACTCTTAAAATCGATAAATTTATTTTCAGAAAGACCACACCTTGTAGGCGTGTATGCACTCGGAAAGGCGCAAAGAGTTATAAATTTGTTAAGACAACAAGGCTATGATAAAGAAATTTTCATTCATGGATCTTTAGAAAAATTATGCGAATATTATCAAAATAATAATATAGATTTAGGCAAAATTACTAAAGTTAACCTCACGAAAAAAAAAGATTATAACGGAGAAATAATACTAGCCCCTCCTTCCGCTATTAAAAATATTTGGTCAAGAAAATTTGAAGACCCTATAATTTGTCAAGCTTCAGGATGGATGTCTATAAAACAAAGAGCTAAACAAAGCTTAGTTGAATTGCCTTTGATTATTTCTGACCATGCTGATTGGAATGAGTTGACAAAATACATTAAATTTACTGATGCAGAAAATGTGTATGTTACACACGGAAGAGAAGAGGCAATAGTTCATTGGTGCAAAATGAATAAGATTAACGGCTTAGCTTTGTCCTTATCTGGAAGAGATGATGAGGAACAATTGTGAAGAAGTTTAGTGAATTAATAAATAAATTATTATTAACATCCTCTAGAAACAGGAAAATTGATATTTTGTCTAATTATTTTCAAAACACCTCTGATCCAGATAGAGGATATACCTTAGCTATTTTGACAAATGAATTAGAATTAAGAAATATTCCTATTTCTAGAATTAAAGAAATTGTATTTGAAAATGTCGATAAAGAATTATTTACTCTTTCATATGACTATGTCGGAGACTTGGCTGAGACAATTTCTTTAATTTGGCCTCACAAGGAATTGGGTTCTCTTTTATGTATTTCAGAAATAATAGATGTATTAAGAAATTTAAAAAGAGATGATGTTAATAAAACTATTAAATATTATCTTTCTATAGCAAATGAAACTGAAAGGTGGGCACTAGTTAAATTAATTAGTGGTGGATTAAGGATAGGTGTATCATCTAGGTTAGCAAAAACTGCCCTAGCTAAATTCAGTAATAAAAAATTAGATGATATTGAGAAAATATGGCATGGCATCGAGACCCCTTATAATAATTTATTTAATTGGTTATGTAATCAAGGACCTATGCCCAAGATAGATTTGTTGAAAACATTCAATCCAATGATGCTTGCTAATCCTATATCTAAAAATGACTTCAAAACGCTTATTTCAAGTGAGTTTATAGCAGAATGGAAATGGGACGGAATTAGAGTGCAAATTATTTTAGGTAAAAGTTCTGTAAAGATTTTTTCCCGAACTGGTGACGATATAAGCCAATCCTTTCCTGAAATTAAAAATGGTTCAGATAGTATGGTAATCTTAGATGGTGAGTTATTAGTTGGTAGAGATTTTATACCAATGAATTTTAATTCACTGCAACAAAGGTTAAATAGAAAAAAAGTGACACAAAAACATATGGACGAGTTTCCTGCATTTATAAAGTTGTACGATATTTTGTATTTAAACAATGAAGATTTAAGAGATAAAACGTGGAAAAGTAGACGTTTTGAATTGGAAAAATGGTTTAAAAAAAATAATAATAATTATTTTGATTTATCGAATGTCATTAAATTTAGTAGTTGGGATGAATTATCTAACTTCAAAAAAAATAAAATTATTGATGATCAACATGAAGGATTAATGATAAAAAAAATAGACGGATCTTACATTCCTGGCCGACCAAAAGGATATTGGTATAAGTGGAAAAAAGATCCAAAGAATGTTGATGCTGTTTTAATGTATGCAATTAGAGGTCATGGTAAAAGAAGTTCTTATTATTCTGACTTCACGTTTGGTTTGTGGAATGGCAATCAATTATCGCCTATTGGTAAGGCTTATTTTGGATTTGATGATAATGAGCTTAAAGTTTTAGATAAATTTGTTAGAAATAATACCATAAAAAAATTTGGCCCAGTACGGGAAGTTGAAAAAACTTTTGTTATTGAAATTGCGTTTGATGCAGTTAATGAAAGTAATCGACATAAATCAGGTGTTGCTTTAAGATTTCCTCGAATTAAAAGACTAAGAGAAGACAAGCCTGCAAGTGAGGTAATACAGCTATCTCAATTTAAGTCAGAATTTTTATAAAACCTTAATTATTATTTGCATTGAAATGAAAAGAATTTTTTTTTAAGCTTTGTCTTTAGATTATATTAATGGAGAATCAAATGTCAGATTTACAGGAATTAATGGTAGGTTCCACCAAAATAATAGCTTTGAAGGATGGAGATTTATCTATACCTAAAGAAATTCTCCTTAATTTAGACGAAGATACTGCTAACAAGATTTCTGATGAAAACAATAAACTCACTATTAATAATGTAAATGCTTATCTCATATTTAAAAATGACAAAATCTTATTAGTTGATGCAGGGTGTAGAGATCTTTTTGGACCAACCTGTGGTTTTGTCCATGAGGAAATTGCAAAAGCAAATGTAAAACCTGAGGACATAACAGACGTATTTTTTACACATTTACATCCTGACCACGTAGCAGGAGCAATTGACAAAGATGGTAAAGCTATGTTTCCAAAAGCAGAGGTTAGCGTAATAGAAGATGAATTGAATTTTTGGAGCAAGGATAATTTTGATGATGTTGAAATAAATGGAAAAAATTTTGCTGATTTAAATAAGGCTGTAATTAAAGCTTATGGTGATAAAGTTAAAACACTTAGTAACAGTCAAGAGATAATTTCAGGAGTTTATCCTGTTCCACTACCTGGTCACACACCAGGGCATTGTGGATTTAGGATAGATGACAATAATAATAGTTTTATTCAAATGGGCGATGTCCTCCATGCACCTAATTTGCAATTAGCAGACCCAGATATTTCCGTAATTTTTGATGTTGATTTAGAAAATGGATTGAGGTCAAGAAAAAAAGCTTTTGATATGGTTTGTAATGATAGAATAATCTGTTCCGGCGGTCATATGTTAGAGCCAAAGTTTGGTTATTTGGACAAGTATGGAAATGGATATAAGTTTGTTCCTGTATAATACTTATTAGTTATTTAATTAATTAGTATAATCATACCTTACTATAGTTAATAAGTGATTTGAGGCTACCATTAGAATCTTGAAATTTTTCAACCCTGTTGACAAATTCACGCCAGTATAATTTTTCGATATTATATTGTTTTTCTAACTGTGTTTTACAAAAGATTTGAGTATCCACTAATCTTTGTGATCCTAAATTAACATAATCTTTTCCATTATGACTCCCATCAATTAAAAATATCAATCCTGATAAAAGTTCAGGATATTGGGTTAAAAAAGACGAGGTGAATGGCCATAAATGTTTTTTTAATATTTCAAAACCTAAATCATGAATTTGCATGTAATAGCTAAATATTAAAATTCTTTCTAGGTTTCCAATTTCTTTTCCAAATTTAGACATTTCTATACTTTTTTGAGCAAAAGCATGTTTGTCGTGTCTCATAACTAAATCTTTAGCGTGACAATGACTTAAATATTCTTCTTCTTTAAAGGAAGAAATTACAAAAGCTTGGTCCTCTGCTCTATTTACAAAACTAGGCGTAAAAGGAGCCCATTTTACTAAACTATCTACGGTTATACCAGTAGTACCACCAGTAACGTGAATTCTTTGGATGTTATCTAACCTATACATCAATTCAGATTCAGTGGACAATGATTGAGGCCATTCCGGACAAAATACTCTTTTAGAAGATAGATTTTTTAATAAATCGTTATTCTTGGGTCGATTAACGTCTGGGGTAAATAATGATTTTGAAATATCACCCTTATTTACTAGTGCCCCTGCTAATAAGCCAAGATCAACTTTTTTCCCTTCATAGTCAATTGCTGTACCTCCCCAATTTTTTTGATTTTTAAAGATTTCAAAAATTGAAAAACCCGTTGTTTTTAAAAGAAGCTCTTGATCAAAAACCTGATCTAAGTCAATCTTAAAACTGTATCTTACGTCTTTATCAACAATCTTATTCCATATTAATAATATATACTTTAAAAATGTATAGTGGCGACCATAATTGCCATTAACACCCATTATATTATTGGTATCTTTGCCCGTACTAAATAAAATTGAGTTTATGTTATTACATACATCTTCATCAAATAAGTAGACATTTATAAATTTTAAATTCAAATGTTTTTTTATGATTGTTTTGATATACTTTAAAGCAATATTTTCTAAACCAATATGTGTCACAGAAACTGATAAAATAAGCTTAATTTTATCTGTATTGTTAATATTACCTCTTTTAACTTCAAAGGCTATAGCCCTATCAAGATTTTCTAAACCATAAATAATTTCATTTTCATGGTTTAGAGCATCTAATTGTATTGGGTGATCATACCAAAATCGTTGTTTAACATTTTTAAAGTTTTTTAATTCATCCTTAATCTCTAAAGGAATATTTGTGGATAGAAAGTCTGAGGGAGTTGTAATTAAAACATTACTTAAAAATAAAATTTCTTTAACTGGGTTTTTTAAAAAATTTTGATTTTCATTAATTTTAATCAACTTTCTTTTTTTTAAAATTTTATCCTTAAATTCTTCTGGTTTTATGGAGGCTTCAAATGCTTCAGGACAAAATATTTCCCATATATGTTTGTCTGATTTAGTTGAAAAATTTTTAGGAGTTTTTATTTTATTTTCATTAAAAAAATTATTAAATAGTTTTAATGCAGGATTATTTTTTTCACTATTCAAAAAAGATAAAGATTTTTTGTTATCCAAATTTTTTTCATAAAATTTTATGATAAAAGCTCTACAGAGTTTTGAAAATTCATCATTTGCATCATCTAATGATAAAGTTAACAAATCATTCTCAGAAATAACGCTTTTTAAAATCTTTTCAAAATTATTAGTTTGTTGCATGATTTATTCTTAATAATTAACTCAAGGGATGATGATAAAGCAAAAAAATTGTAATTTTAATTTGAATTTTTTATTTAAAAAAAAAATGAAAATTATGAGAGATTTTTAATCAAATAAATTTAATTTTGTCAAAGAAATATAAAATGAATAGTAAAAAAAATATTAATTATAAAATTGAAGATAGTATTGCTAGAATAACCTTAAACCGCTCCCCTTCAAATGCTTTTACAATTCAATTTTTAGATGAAATCTTAATTTCACTTACAAAAGCCTCTAAAGATAAATGTGTTAAGGTAGTTATATTGGAAAGTAATATTGCTAAAACATTTTGTGCAGGACTAGATTTAAATATCTTAATTGATAAATCTAGTCTGGAAATTAGAGAGTTTTTAAATCGTCTTTATATAGATCTCTGGGATGTTCAATACAATATGGGTAAACCAATAATTGCAGCAGTAAATGGAGCAGCGAGGGGTGGTGGTATGACATTAGCTATTTCATGCGATATGATTATAGCATCTGAAAGTGCTTCTTTCGGTTATCCAGAAATTAATTTAGGACTTTTACCAGCTATTCATTTTAATCATTTGCCAAGAATTGTTGGTAGATATAACGCTTTTGAATTGTTATTTAGCGGTAGAACATTTTATCCTGAAGAGGCTGTAAAGCTAGGATTGATAAATAAACAAGTATCAAATTCAAATTTTCTTGAAGAGGTTCATAAAACAGCTAATATATTTTCTAAGAAATCTCCTACAGCTATGCGCTTAGGTAGAGCAGCCTTCATGAGAACTAATGACTTAGACTACAGAAGAGGAGTAGCAAATGCTGTTGAAGATTTTTGTAACTCTGCTGTTACAGATGACGCTCAGGAAGGCTTAAAAGCGTTTTTAGAAAAAAGAAAACCTCGTTGGGAAGAAAAAACTCAACATTAACATTTATGTTGTTTACTTTACATGAACCAAGTTTAAATTCAGTATAATTGTTATAATAATTAAATTAGTGAGAAGGATATGTAATAATAATTCCTAAACAAATATTAACACCAATTTTTGTTAAAAGTTATTTAGTGTTAAACCTTACAAAATCAATTAAGGAAATAATGACTAAACATGAAGCAAAGTCTAAAGTAGCCAAAATAATTGCTAGATTTATGGCTAGCCCAGGCCATCTTTAACAGGCTCCTATGAAAATATACAAAATGGATTTGTAAATGAATTTAAGGATATTTAGATTATGAAATCAACTTTTTTGTTGTTTCGTGATCTAATGTCATTATATTTTTTGACACCAGAATTGATACATTCTTGAAAATGCTCTTGGATTAGCTTCTTCGTATATTTGCCATTTGTCTAAATTATAAAGATCTTCCTCCTCAGCATTAGTAAGTTTAAAATGCGAAAGTATTGTATCTGATTCAAATCCACAGAATTGCAGTCCTAAATCAAATAGGCACTCTTGTATTTGTGTTATAGTGAAACGATGTTCTTGCACGTGGAAAAGAAGATCTTTTAGGGTACTCAAACTAAATATATCAGGTGAGTTTAGTATCAACTTATGATGATTTTTTTCTGATTTGATAAGCATATTTCTGAAAGATTTCATTTCAGAATCACTTGATCCAAGGCCTGTATTACTTATTTCTTTCCTCATTTTTACAATATGTTCTCTAGCTAACTTACTATAAAGTGCAATCTTCATTAAACCACCTGATCTAAGACAATCTTTTAATATACTCCAAGCAACAAAAGGATCTTCCATATGATGTATTACCCCAGCACTTTCTACTATATCAAATTTTCTATCGAGTTTTAGTAAGTCCAAAATATCAGCCTGCATATAATCAATATTTTGAATGTTTAGCTCTTCAGTTTTACGTTTAGCGTAACTAAGGCTAGATAAACTGAGATCAACAGCTAAAACTTTGGAGTCTTTAAATCTTGTTGCCGTTCCTATTGAGTGTTGACCTGTACCACAACCAGCAATTAAGATTTCTGGAGATTTTACACCTTTAATTTTGTTATCAAATATCTTAATTTTAATATCAGAAATTATTTTAGAAATAGATGAAGGATTTAACCCTAATTTTAAGTTTACCCATCTTGGATATGGACTTTCTTCATATTGATCTCTAACTTTTGAGGATGTTTTGTCGGTGATATTTTCTAATAAAGGTATTTTTTTTCTTAAATTCAGTTCGGTATTCGGTTCAAAAATTTGCCTTGTAAAAACATCTTTAGTTTCATTTGTAACTAATAGCAAATTAGACCATTCATAATGATTAAGAGACTTGTAAGATGCCAAACATAAAATTATTTGCGAACTTGGCTTTTTGCCTTGTCTAAGCGTTTTTTTTACCAAGTCCTCTAGTTTATCAATAGCTTTTTTTTCATCATCGCTTTGGCTATATATATACTCATTAGTAAAACATTGCAGAGCTAAAGCGGATTGAAAATTTAACAACTCTGAAGTATTAGTAAGCTCTGTTATAGACATAAGCAATTTAGCTCTAAGTTTCTCTAATAAATTTTCAAGATTTAAATCATCAATAGGACAAACACTCATTAACTTTAGTAATAAAGGGAGCTTAGATAAATCTTTAATAACCTCCAGAGATTTAAAATCTCCACTAGCCATATTTTGAGGTTCTAGATGTCTATTTAATTTTGGGTTAAACTTCAACAAGCTTACAGCAGCTTTACTAATATCTTTTGGTCTCACATATGTTTTCTTATCAAGCAAAGAAGTCATAATTTTTTGGAGACGTGGATTTGGTTTTTTAAAAAATACTCCTTTGAGACTAACGCCTATGTTAAAATAGGCTTCAGGATGATCGGGTTTAATTGATAACGCTGTGATGAATGCTTCAATAGCCTTTTCAAGCTTACCTTGCAATTTAAGTCCAAGGCCCATGTTGACGTATGTGTCAGGGTAGTTGGGGAAAAGCGAAATACATTTTTGATACGCTTCTATAGCCTCATCGATTTTACCTTGATCATTAAGCACTACCCCAATATTATAATAAGCATCCACGTAATTTGGATTTAATTCTGTTACTTTTTTTAGAGCTTGTAGGGCTTGATCAAACTTTTTTAAGGTTGCATATGCTCCTCCAAGAATATTCCAAATAATAAACTCTTCAGGATATTGTTTTAAAAGAGTTTCTGCATACCTTGCTACTTCTATAATTTGCCCTTGGTTAAAGAGGTTTACTAGGTGATTTACCTCTTGATTAAGTTGCTTTTGATTAGAATTTATTTTTTTATTGATATTTAAGTTAGCTAGACCTTGCCGCGCCCTATCATTATTAGGAAAATTTGATAGTATTGCGTGATATAATTTTTGAGCTTCTGTAACGTTACCCTTCTTTGCAAATGTTTTTGCTTTTCTTATTGTATCATCTACAGATAATTTTGTTGGCATTGGCAAATTTCTCAAATTTTGCTATTAAAACTTTAATAAAATTAAATGAAACAACCTTATAGTTTTTTAAACAAGGATTTTTTCCAAAAAAATTAATAATAATTTTCATAAAGTGAATGTAGAGTTTAAATGATTTCGTCGTTAATGACCTCTACAGTCCATTCAAAAATTTGTTAGAAAATATGCAGAATGTTGCCTGATATAGCTTTCAACACTTTCAATGTTGGTCGGGGCGGAGAGATTCGAACTCCCGACCCTCTGGTCCCAAACCAGATGCGCTACCAGGCTGCGCTACGCCCCGAACTTCAAAATTTATACGTTATAAATTTTCAAAAGCAAGTAAATGTTTAAATATTTCTCAATTATTAAATGTTTGACCAAAGGTTTGTACATACTATAATATTGAATAGGGGGTTCAAAATGAAATTAGGTTTTTTTACAAGACCGCTACATCCTCTTAATAAAGATTGGCAAACAAGTTTAAAAGAAGACAGGGAAGCCATTATTTTAGCTGACGAACTAGGTTTTAGTGAAGCCTATGTGGGTGAACATTTATCTGACAAAGCCGAAAATATAACCTCTTGTATCGCTTTTATAGCTTCACTGGCTTATGTAACACAAAATATACGCTTGGGTACTGGTACCATTAATATTCCAAATCTACATCCAGTTCATATTGCGGGACAAGTTGCAATGATAGACCATATGTTAAATGGAAGGTTTAATTTTGGAATTTCACCAGGTGGTTTGATTTCAGATGCTGAATTATTTGGTAATTTAGAAAAAGATAGATCAGCAATGTTTTTAGAAGGTATAAATACTGTTTTAGAAATTTGGTCTAAAGAAGCCCCTTATGACATTAAAGGTAAGTATTGGGATGTTTCGACGGAAAACACAATTATCTCTGATATTGGCCAAGGTTATATGACTAAACCACTTCAAAAACCTCATCCACCCATTATCGTAACTGCCGTTGCACCATACTCCAAAGGTATTACTGAGGCTGCAGCTAGAGGATGGAAACCTATTAGTGCAGATATAATTATGCCTAATTGGGTGAAAACTCATTGGGATAAATATAAAGAAGGCTGTGAAAAAAGTAATTTAGATATTAAAACAGAAGACTGGAGAATAGCTAAAACTGTTTTTGTGGCAGATGATCTTAGCAAAGCAAAGGAATACGCTTTGGGTCCAAGTAGTCCTTATGTTTTTTATTTCAAACAACTATTTAAAAAGTTTGTAGCCCTAGGAAAATTAGATCTTTTCAAAACATCTATAGACCAACCTGATAAGGAAATAACATTAGAAACGGTTTGTGAAAAACTAATCATTTGGGGGACGCCTGAAAAAGTTGTTGACGACTTATCTGCTTTTGAGGATGAAGTTGGAGAGTATGGTATGTTAATGTATGCTGGTGTTGATTGGTTAGACCCAGCAATTGCTAAAAAATCCATGACATTAATGGCCGAAAAAGTTAATCCCTATTTATAATTTAATTTAAACTACATATTAGATTATCACCTACTTTTGCTTTAAGATCTCCAGCTTTCATCTCTAAAACAAACTTAACTTTTTCCTTACTAATAATTTTTTTTTCATCAAAAGCTTTCGCATTTTTAAAAACTTCTACAATAACTCCATATTTGTTAACAAAGAACAAATCTAAGTTAAAATATGTGTTTTTCATCCAGAACTCTCTTATTTCACTATCTTCCCAAATAAATAACATTCCTTCATTTGTTTCAATTTTTTCTCTATTCATTAATCCGTAAGATCTTTTTTCAAAAGTATCAGCTATATCGAGAGACAAAAATTTAGATTTATTATTATTAAACTTTATTTCACATTCGATATGTTTAAAAATTGGACTATTAGAGTTAGCCAACAAAACAAATGAAAAATTTATTAGGAAATTTCCTAATAGTGTTAATTTTAAAATAAAACTCATATTTTTTTTAATTTTAACACCTGATCTAAAAGCAATTTAATATCATCTCCAACTTTACTATTTGACTTTTTATCTCGCCAATTACTAATCCAGTTGTCAGGAATTCCATTTCTAACTCGGCTGTTATTCCATTTTAAAGACTTTAATAAATTATAACATTCAGGTTTCATTACATCATCTAAAAGATTAACATTATTATTTAATAAAGCCCAATTACCTGCCCAAGCTTTTGCAGTTAGATATGGATTATACCCCCCACCTCCTAATATGATGACTTTTTCACAAAGAGATAATAAATCATTAATTGCTTTCCAATATGCATTATTAGTTAAACAAATTCTTGATTGTGGGTCACCTTCAAGCATATCTGCACCAGCTTGAATTATCAAAAGATCAAGGTTTTTTGTTTTGGCAAAAGGTAAGACCCCATTTGTAATTAGAAAATCCATCTCTCTGTCATTAAATTTTTCAGGTACAGGAAAATTAATAATATTGTCTATTTTACAATCTTCAATTAAACCAGTATTAGGCCATCTATTTTTTTCATGAATTGAAACTATTGAAACATTTTTATTATCTGCAAAAGTATCTTGCACCCCGTCACAATGATGTGCATCTATATCAACATATAAAATTCTTTGAAATCCCAATTCTATTGCTTTGAGAATAGCAAGAACGCAATCATTTAAAAAACAAAAGCCATATGCTTGAGACTTTCTTCCATGATGGGTTCCACCAGAAATATTTAATATTTTTTTAGCCTTTTTATTAGATATCATTTCAACTGCTCTGATAGATGCTCTCGCAGCAGTCGCCGGTCTGGAAAAAACTTCACTAAAAATAGGATTATTTCCTATACCAATATTAAATTTTCTTTTTAAATTTTCAGGTAAACATTGATTTTCCTCAGCTTTTTTTAAGGCCTGAACATAGTCTAAATCATGAAACTTAATAAGTTCATTTATTTCTGCTGGGTCATTTTTAATAATTTGTTCATTATCAATCCAACCCATTAATTGAATTAATTCAACACTTGGCCATACTCTATCCATATCCAAGGGATGTCCTTTTTCATATCTTGATCCTTTGAAAATATCGCTTGTAAATAAAAAATTCTGCATTCTATTTTTTTTAATATATATATATTTAAATTATCAATTTAATTTTAATAAGGTTATAATGATTAGAGGATTATTTATAGCAATAACAATTTTTACGATTTGGGAAATATGTTGTATATTTTTTGAATTACCTCCATTTATGCTTCCTCCTCCAACAATGATTTTTCTTTCTATTTTTAATAATTGGGATGAACTTTTAATTCACTCATCATATACTCTCGTAGAAATTCTTGCTTCTATTTTAATAGGAACGCTAATAGGCATTACTACAGCTCTAGCAATTTCTTCATCACCACGATTAAAATTATGGGTTATGCCTATCTTACTGGCAAGTCAGTCAATCCCAGTATTTGCCTTAGCTCCATTATTAATTTTATGGCTTGGCTATGGAATAAGTAGCAAAATTGTAATTGGTGTTTTAATTGTTTTTTTTCCAATTACCTCAAATTTTACTGATGCATTGAATAAAGTACCTCAAGAATTAATTGACGCTGGTAAAACATTAAATTTCTCAAAAACTCAATTATTTTGGAAAATTAAAATCCCCTCTTCTCTTCCCGGATTATGTTCTGGAATTAGAGTTGCTGCCTGCTTCGCACCTATCGGAGCTGTAGTTGGTGAATGGATTGGCGGCAGTACCGGACTTGGTTCATTTATGATTTATAGCAACGCACGTCTTCAAACAGATAATATGTTTGCAGCTTTAATAATTTTAATATTCATGACAATAACCTTATACAGAATTACTGATATAATTTTGAGTAGATATGTGTGGTGGAAATAAAAAAGTTATTGATTATTTTTTAAAATATGTAAAAAATTCATTTGCCAGGGGTGCTTGACATATGTCTTGCTGAGAAATTAACCCTTATAACCTGATCTGGTTAGAACCAGCGGAGGGAGATGCAGAATGCATAATATATTTAAGATACTCACTATAATTTTGTTATCAGTCATAACCTGTGTTGTTAACGCTAAAACAGACAAACTTACAATAGGGCTTGATTGGTTTATTAACCCTGATCATGCTCCTTTAATAATAGCTCAAAAAAGAAATTTTTTTAAGGATGTTGGATTAGAAGTTGAAATGATTGAACCAGCTGATCCTAATGACCCTCCAAAACTAGTTGCTGCCGGTAAATTAGACTTAGCTATTTCCTATCAACCACAACTTCATATTCAAGTGGATCAGGGCTTACCAGTAGTAAGAGTTGGAACGTTAGTTGGTGTTCCTTTAAATTCCCTTGTGGTTTTAAAAGATGGTCCTATTAAATCAATAGCAGATCTAAAAGGTAAAAAAGTTGGTTTTTCTGTTGGGGGCTTTGAAGAAGCTCTGCTGTCAGGCATGCTACAAAAGTACAACCTTAAAATGTCAGATGTTGAATTAATAAACATAAATTTTTCTTTATCGCCATCTTTAATTGCAAAAAAAGTTGATGCAGTAATAGGCGCATTTAGAAATTTTGAACTTAATCAAATGGATATAGTAAATCACCCTGGTAAAGCTTTTTACCCTGAAGAACACGGAGTTCCTTCCTATGAAGAACTTATTTATATAGCAAATGCTAAAAACAGAAATAATCCTGTTTTTAATAAATTTTTCAAAGCTATCCAAAAAGCAACACTTATTATTATTAATGATCCAAAGTCTACATGGAAAGATTTTTCTACTTATAGAAAGGGTCTTGATGATGAGTTGAACAAACGTGCTTTTAAAGATACTTTACCAAGATTTACATTAAGACCACAAGCTCATGATTTAAATACTTACAAAAATTTTAGTAATTTTCTCAAGGAAAAAGGGATTATTAAAAAAATCACAAAAGTAGAAACATTTGCTAAACCTTAGGTAGATAAAAACTTTTATTGAAATTAAACCTAACATTAGCTAAAAATTAGCATTAATACATATCGGGGTTTAGTTTAATGAAATCTATATCACTCTTTGTTATTTTACTAGGATTATGGCTTTTAATGTCTGGGCATTATAGTTTCCTTATAACAAGTCTTGGAGTACTATCTTGCGCTTTTTGTGTGTATGTTGCTAGAAGAGCAAAACTTATTGATAAAGAAGGATTACCTTTATTTTTCTTTCCTAGACTTTTTAACTATTTAATTTGGTTGTTTAAAGAAATATTTATCTCAAACCTAAATACTGCAAAAGTTATAATTTCTGGAAAAATTGAGCCTGAAACTTTTACTGTAAAAGCCTCACAATCAACTGATGTTGCTAAAGTAACATACGCAAATTCTATTACTTTGACTCCAGGAACTGTTACTACAAAGATTAAAGATAATATGTTTGAGGTACATGCTCTTAACTCTGATTTTGGGAATGACGTTAGAAGTAATGTAATGGATAAAAAAGTAAAGTGGTTAGAAGGAGATCAATAATGTTTTTAGCCGCTTTAATCGCATGCGCATTTTCAGGTATACTAATATTAATTAGAATCATTTTAGGTCAGACAACTTTTGACAGAGTTTTAGCTGTTAACAGTCTTGGAACTATCATTGTAGTTGGAATTGCTCTTCATGGTTTTTATACAAATAGACCAGAGTTTTTGGACATCGCAATTGTTTACGCTTTAATTAATTTCATAGGAACAGTTGCTGTGTTAAAACTTTTTAGTACAGGCTCATTAGGGGAACAAAAAAAATAATGGACTTGTTTATAGACATCATTACAGGCTTATGTTTTTTTATAGGTTCTTTATCTATTATAATTGGTGCGTGCGGTCTCATTAAACTACCAGATGTGTTTTCAAGAATTCACGCTGCGGGTATGATTGATACTGGTGGCACAGCTTTTTTTCTTCTAGGTATGATCTTACAAACAGGCTGGTCTTTAATTACAGTTAAATTGATTTTAATAGGTGTTTTTATATTTTTTACTAGTCCGGTTACCAGTCACGTTACTGCTAATTTGGCTCGTAAAAAGAATTTAATGCCTGTAGGTAAGAAGATCGGAAAGCTTTTATGATATCTGAATTAATTATAAATGCATTTTTGGTCACTGTTATGCTTGCTATTGGCATTGCACTACTCAGAACAAGAACTTTAATTTTTACTGTAGTTTTAACTAGTGCTTATTCGTTAGTTGCTGCGTTAATGTTCATAACTCTTGATGCTGTTGATGTTGCCTTTACTGAAGCCTCTGTAGGAGCTGGAATTTCTACAATATTATTTTTAGCTGCTATGGCTTATCTACCAAAAGAGGAAGAAGAAAATATAAATAGTCAAATTCTACCAGCTCTTACATGCATACTTCTGGGTGGAATTTTGATCTGGTGTAGTTATGACTTGCCTGAAATTGGACTATTGTCCTCTCCAGTACATCAACATATTGTTCCAGACTATATTTTAGGATCACGAGATGACATTGGTATTCCAAATATAGTTACGTCAGTGCTAGCAAGTTATAGAGGTTATGATACTTTTGGTGAAACAATAGTTGTGTTTACAGCTGGTGTTGCAGTTTTAGTATTATTAAAGAATAACACGCAAACCAGTAAACAAAAAAACAAAAATTCTAAAAGAAAAGTTAGTTGATATGAATGAAAACCCAATCTTAAGAGTTTCTACAAAAATACTTTTTGCACCAATAATTTTATTTGGCTTATATGTACAATTTCATGGAGATTTTGGTCCTGGTGGTGGTTTTCAGGCTGGGGTAATAGTTGCTAGTGCTTTTATACTTTATTCTATTGTATTTGGCGTTGATGAAGGCAACAAGCTTTTCCCATCAAATATTAATTTATTTTTATTAGCTCTAGGTGGCTTGCTATATGGTGGAGTTGGCATTGCTTCAATGTTACTTGGAGAGGAATTTTTATCGTATAACATTTTAGGATCTTCTCCACAATCAGGACAGCATATTGGTATTTTGTTAATTGAATTTGGTGTAGGTCTTACCGTATCAAATGTAATGATTGCTTTGTTCAATGCTTTCGTAAGTTTTAAATCAGGAAAAAATAAGTAAAATGATATCTTCTACTATTGGCATTTGGAATTATTGGATTGTTTTCCTACTTATGATGATAGGATTGTTTCTTGTTATTGGAAGAAAAAATTTTTTAAAGAAGATAGTAGGATTAACAATTTTTCAGACATCAGTTTTTCTTCTCTATATTACTTTTGGTAAAATTAAAGGTGGTACTCCTCCAATTCTAAATAATGCAATTGATACTGTTTATTCCAATCCACTTCCACATGTTTTAATACTTACAGCAATTGTTGTAGGAGTTGCAACTACTGCATTAGGTTTGTCATTGGTATTAAGAATAAATTCAGAATACGGTAGTATTGAAGAAGATGAGATATCTGCTCAGGATCTGGTTGATTATCATGACCAAATTGAAACAAGTAAAAAAATTGATACGAAATTTATACAATGACAGATATTTTAATTAAAAATCTGCCTATATTAGTCGTTCTATGTCCGTTAATGATGTCTCTGATAGTGGTATTAATACCAAATATTTTTTTAAGCTGGCTGCTGACTTTTGCTAGCACTTTTGTAGCTTTCATATTTTCAATTTTATTATATCAAGAAGTCCAAATTCATTCGACTATTTCATACGCCTTAGGAAATTGGGCTCCCCCTCTAGGCATAGAGTATGTAATTGATAAAGTTTCAATATTCCCAATTATCATTATTACTTTGATTGGTTTTTTAACAACTATTTTTTCATCTAAAATGATGCCTGACGAAATTAATGAAACCTCAATTTCTAAAGTTTATAGTTTATGGCTTCTAGCAATTGCAGGGTTAATTGGATTAGTCACTACCGGAGATGCATTTAACCTTTTTGTGTTCTTAGAGATATCTTCTTTGGCTTCTGTTGCTTTGGTAGCAATGGGAGCGCAAAAGGATAAACAAGCTCTGGTAGCTGCTTATAATTATCTAATTATTGGTGCTGTAGGTGCCACACTTTACGTAATAGGAGTTGGGTTGTTATATGGAATAACAGGAACTCTTAATATGGCAGATCTCTCAGAACGTGTTGTAGATCTAAAAAATAATAAAGCATTAATAGCTGGATTTGGTTTTATGATAGTTGGAATTATGGTTAAAGCAGCTGTTTTTCCAATGCATATTTGGTTGCCAAGGGCATACGCTTATGCACCATCTGCCGTTTCTGTTTTACTAGCTGCCACTGCTACAAAGGCATCTTTATATATACTTGCTCGCATTTTATTTTCTGTTTTTGATATTGCAGATAATTTGATCATTAACACACTCTCATATATAATTCTCCCTCTTTCAATAATAGCTATGTTTGCTGGTACAATAATGGCTGTCTATGAAAAAGATATTAAACGCCTTTTAGCGCATTCTTCAGTTGCACAAATAGGTTATATAACATTGGCATTTGCAATCGGAACTAAGGCAAGTGTTGCTGCTGGTTTTATTCATATGTTTAATCACGCACTTATTAAAGGCGCGCTATTCATGGCAATAACTTCAATTAGTTTTTATATCCAAAAAAGAGTAACTCTCAGTAACTTATCTGGTCTTGGAAGGGCTATGCCAATAACTTTTTTTTGTTTTGTAATTTGCTCACTTAGCCTCGCAGGACTTCCGCTAACTGCTGGTTTTATTTCCAAGCTATACCTTATAAAAGCTTCTATAAGTGCAGATGGTTTATGGATAGCTATACTTATATTATTTAGTTCAGCATTGTCAGTTATTTATTTATGGAAAATGATTGAGGCTTTATGGTTACAACAACCAAGAAAAGAAATAATTATTAAGGAAAACCCTACAATTTATATCTCTTTGTTAATAATAACATTCTTAAATATTTATTTTGGTTTAGATGCTTCTTTTGTTGTAGATAGTAGTACTGAGGCAGCTGAAAAATTAGTAGGAGTGTCAAAATGATCTCCTTTGAAAATTTAATTTTAATTACACTTTTATCTCCTTTGCTAGTGTGTCTATTAACACCTTTGTTATCATCTAAACCTATCTTAAGAGATATTCTTGGTCCTTTAGGGGGTATAATAAGCTCTTGGGGGGCTATCCAATTGATGGCTTCTATTTTAAATGGAGAACAACCAAGGTTAGAATTGTTACAGATTGCTGAAGGGATCTCTATAAGTTTCGAAGTTACACCCTTAGGTGCAATATTTGGACTTGTCGCTTCTGTGCTATGGATTTTTGCAGCAATATATTCTGTAGGTTACATGAGAGGAAATAAAGAAAAAAATCAAACAAGATTTTATATTTTTTATGCTATGGCTGTTCATGCAGCTTTATGTATTGCCTATGCAGGCGATTTACTAACATTATTTATTTTCTATGAAGTACTAACATTTTCAACATATCCATTAGTTACCCATAAACAAAATGAAATGGCGCAGAAAGCTGGACGTCTTTACATGTCTATTCTAGTTGGTACGTCTGTTATTCTACTTCTTCCAGCAATAATTTGGGTTTGGGTAGTTACTGGATCTCTAGAAATGTCTCAAAATGGTGTTTTAGATGGAAAAATGAACCCTGATTACGCCCCATATTTACTAGCTATGTTTGTTTTTGGAATAGGTAAAGCCGCCTTAATGCCAATTCATAAATGGTTGCCTGCTGCAATGGTAGCACCTACCCCTGTGTCTGCTCTTTTACATGCTGTAGCAGTTGTAAAAGCTGGTGTTTTTACCATGTTATTAATATTGACAAATGTATTTGGAATTGATTTTTTGTCAAAAACAGGGGCATCTAACTGGTTAGTTTGGTTGGCCTCTTTTACACTACTTACAACAAGTATAATTGCAATTTATAAAGATGATATAAAAGCAAGATTAGCATATTCAACTATAAGTCAACTGTCATACATAACATTAGGAGGAGCGCTAGCTTCCTCGATGGCCACTCAAGGGGCGACTTTACACATCATTACGCATGCAGCAGGTAAAATTACTTTATTCTTTGTAGCAGGTGCCATTTATGTTGGAGCAAAAATGTCTAAAATTTCTGAATTAAATGGTCATGGTAAATCAATGCCCTTAATCTTTTTAGCCTTTTTCGTAGGATCTTTGTCTATTATTGGTGTGCCTCCAATGGGAGGTTCATGGAGTAAGTTTTTTTTGATGCTAGGTGCAGCTGAAAGTGGATACATAACAGTAATTGCAGTTTTTTGTATTTCAACAATTCTTAATGCATATTATTTAATGGAAATTCCTGCCAGAGCTTTCTTTTTTAAAAAGGAAAGAGAAGTTAAAATAAAGATACCAATATTAATAACAATACCTACATTAATAACGTGTTTTTTAACTATTTTACTTTTCTTTTTTATAGAACCATTTGAAAATTTAACTTCCATTATGGTGAGTAAATTATGAAGGCTTTAATTAAAAAATTTGGAAAAATAAATTCCAGTGTTTTATTATTATGTATTATATTTTTAGTTTTAGAGCTAATTGGCCATAGACATGGTGAGACATCAATAGAAGATTTCACATTTTTCCCGGCTTTTTTTGGTTTTTTATCATGCATAATAATCTTTAAAATCGGTGTGAGCTTGAGGTCGTTTTTAATGAAAGATGAGGATTATTATGATAAGTAATTTTCCTCCAGGATTTATAATGATTATTGGGGCATTATTGATCCCTTTTTTACCTCATATAATCAGACAAATTTATATGATGATATTAGTCTTAATTTCTGCATATTCATTAACCCTTGGATTTGGGATCCATTCCACTATAAATGTAATGGGTTTTGATTTTATTTTGTTTCAATCAGATTCACTTACACTACCATTTGCTATAATTTTTCATATAGCAGCAGCACTTAACGTGATATATGGTGCCCATGAAAAACAATGGAAACAACACGTTTCTATTATGAGCTATAGTGGCGCAGCAATAGCAGCAGTGCACGCAGGAGACTTGTTTACACTGTTTGTCTGGTGGGAAGCAACAGCTTTTACATCTGTTTTTTTAATTTTAGCTGGTAATACTTATAGATCTTACCGATCAGCATTTAGATATATATTAATTCAAGTTACATCCGGTATGTTTTTACTTGCTGGAGCTATTATATTGCTAATTAACGATGGAAGTGCGCTACTCACCAAATTTGATATTAACTCTTTATACGGACAATTGATTTTTATTGCTTTTGGAATAAAAGCAGCATTTCCACTTTTAAATGGTTGGTTACAGGATTCTTATCCTGAGGCATCTGAAATAGGTACAGTTGCCCTTTCCACTTTTACAACTAAGTTAGCAATTTTTTGTTTTGCAAAATGTTTTGCAGGAACTGAGCTTTTAATTGTAATAGGCGCTATTATGACTTTTTATCCGATATTCTTTGCTGTAATCGAAAATGATTTAAGAAGAGTATTAACATATAGCCTAAACAACCAACTCGGTTTTATGATAGTTGCAATTGGAATAGGAACTGAATTAGCAATAAACGGTGCTGTGGCGCACGCTTTTGCACATATATTATATAAAGGACTTCTTTTTATGGGTATGGGAGCAGTTCTTTACAGGGTAGGTACATGTAAAGCTTCAGAGCTAGGGGGATTATTTAGATATATGCCAATAACCGCGGTATGCACTATAATAGGAGCAATTTCCATATCTGCTTTTCCTTTGTTCAGTGGCTTTGTTGCAAAGTCTTTAATAATGTCTGCACTTGGAAAAGAAGGTTTGGTTTTAGTTTACTTTATGCTTCTTTTTGCTTCTGCAGGAGTACTACACCACTCTGGAATTAAAATACCATTTTTTGCTTTTTTTGCTCACGAAAGTGGTATTAAAACTAAAGAAGCACCTCTTAATATGATTATTGCAATGATAATAGCTTCTGCATTGTGCATTTTAATAGGAATATTTCCTTCCACTTTTTATCAAATTTTACCATATGAAATTAATTATCAGCCATATGATTTCAGTCATGTTGTAGGACAGTTGCAACTCCTAACGTTTGCGGCTTTTGCTTTCATATGTTTATGGCATTTCAAAATATATCCACCAGAGTTAAACTCTACAGTTTTAAATAGTGACTGGGTTTATAGAAAAATGATACCTGGAGTGTTAATACCACTGTTAAAATTAGTAGAGAGAATGAACCAAAAGTTTGAGGAAGTTATAATGATTTCATTTTCAAGAACAAAAATTTTTTTATCAAATACTATGTTAAAAAATAAAGTTTTTGACAGAGAAGTTGGTTCAGATACATTAATCGTTATTCAAATATTTACTGTTTTCTTAATTTTAATTTTTATAGGTCAGTTTTTTTATAAATAATAATTAAATTAATCTTCAATTTAGCGTTCTATTTAATTATAATTCTCTCTAGATTAAATTTTTATAATTGAGTAATAAAATAGTTAATTATTTGTTTTGTTAAATAAACAAAAGGAAATTAAATGAAAAAAAATAAAAGAGATTTACCTGCTGGCGTTCCAGAGGAAAATGTATATGAAAACACCCATATTTTACTGTATGTTTTCTATGCCATTGCTGTAGCCAGTGTAGTTTTATTACTGGTAAATCAATAATTGAACGACCTATCAATATATCAAGAAAAAATATTAAGTCTTGCTGCTGAAAATAAAAAAAGTAATGCAATAGAGGATTATAATCGATCATTTGAAGTCAAAAATCCTATGTGCGGTGATGAGGTTAAAGTACGTTTAAAACTTATAAATAACCAAATAGAAGACATATCAGCCATTGTTAGAGGATGTGCTCTTTGTGAGGCATCTGCAGGATTGGTTGTGAAGTTATTCAAAAATAAAGAAATGCCAAGCGAAAAACTAACAGAAGAATTTTTGAGTTGGCTAAATAGTTCTGATCAAGAAATGCCAAAAACACTACCAATAGAGATGGATATTTTTAAACCTATTAAAGAGATTAAAAACAGACATAAATGTATAACAATGCCTTTTGAGGCTACTGTAAAATCAGTAAAAAGATAAATAGAATTTAGTCAGGTGAGACTGAATGTTTTCCAAACCATATTATAGCTCCGACTAAAACAATTGGATATAATATTAATAATATAACACCTACATCTGTATTCATTTAATAAGCCTTTATAATTTGAATTGTTGTACTATATTAATAATATATTATGTAGAAATAACAACTATTAATATTTAATATTAAATCAATTATAAATCTGAAGGCCTTATTAATGAATAATAGAGAAGTAATGGAATATGATGTAGTTATAGTAGGAGCAGGTCCATCTGGACTAAGTGCAGCCATTAAACTCAAACAGTTAAGCAAGGAAAACAATAAAGATTTAACAGTTTGCGTTATTGAAAAAGGTTCAGAAGTTGGCGCTCATATTGTATCGGGTGCAGTAATTGAAACAAAAGCTCTAGACGAACTTATACCTGATTGGCAAACAAAAAACTCTCCTCTTAAAATAAAAGCTACTAACGATAAATTTTTATACCTAACAAAGACAAAATCATATAAGTTACCTACACCTCCGCAGATGCATAATAAAGGTAATTATATTATTAGTTTAAGCGACTTTACAAAGTGGTTGGCTGAACAAGCAGAAGCTCTTGAAGTTGAGATTTATCCAGGTTTTTCAGCATCGGAGATTTTGTTCAACGAACAAGATAAAGTAATTGGTGTTGCCACTTGTGATATGGGTAGATTAAAGGATGGAACGGAAGGTCCTAACTTTGAACAAGGTATAGAGTTACATGCCACACAAACAATATTCTCTGAGGGGTGTAGAGGGCATTTAGGAAAAATTTTAATGAAAAAATTTGACCTTAATAAAGATAATTCGCCTCAAACTTATGGAATTGGAATAAAAGAACTTTGGGAAGTTTCACCAGAGAATAGTAAACCTGGAAGTATTGTGCACACAACTGGGTGGCCTTTAAAAACAGACACTTATGGAGGTTCCTTTCTATATCATTTAGATAATAACAAAGTGTCAATTGGTTTTGTAATTGGCTTAGATTACAAAAATCCTTATCTATCTCCATATATGGAATTTCAACGTTTTAAGCATCATCCTGAAATAAAAAAAATCCTTGAGGGTGGAAGAAGAATAAATTACGGGGCAAGAGCTCTTAATGAAGGTGGTATTCAATCTTTACCAAAATTAACTTTTCCAGGGGGGATGTTAACTGGATGTGAAGCTGGATTTCTTAATGTTCCTAAAATAAAAGGAACTCACCTTGCTATGAAATCTGGAATGATTGCCGCTGATGCAATATTTGAAAATATTGGAAAAAAAGAGGAAGTAGACAGTTACCAAAGCTTAATTAAAAAAAGTTGGTTATGGTCAGAATTATATAGTGTAAGAAATATCAGACCGTCATTTAAGTGGGGTTTCTGGAAGGCGATAGTCTATAGTGCTATAGACACATATATATTTAGAGGTAAAGCTCCTTGGACTTTAGATCATCATGGAACAGATCATCAAAGTCTTGAGAATAAAAACAAACATGAACAAATCAATTATCCAAAACCTGATAATATTATTAGTTTTGATAGATTAACCAATGTATCTTTTTCAGGAACTAACCACGAAGAAAATCAACCATGTCATCTAACTCTCAAAAATGAAGAGGTCCCCATAAACATAAACCTAGAACTTTATGACAACCCTGAGACAAGATATTGTCCAGCGGGCGTATATGAAATTGTTATGAGTAACAATAAACCTAAATTACAGATTAATGCTCAAAATTGTGTTCACTGCAAGACTTGTGATATTAAAGACCCAACTCAAAATATTAATTGGATCACCCCTCAGGGTGGTGGCGGACCTAATTACCAAGGTATGTAATTTTGTCAAAATTATTTTATTAGACATAAATAAGCACTTTAAGTTAACATGATAAGTAATTCGGGGTGTTTAGTTTGAACCAGTCAATCGTAGGTATTTTGTGGATGGTAGTAACTACAATTTTATTTGTAGGAGTAACTGCTACTGTAAGATATTTGGAAGGTGAAGTGCCTGCTCCTCAAGCAGCATTCCTTAGATATGCAATTGGCACATTACTTTTAACGCCTTCGCTTATATCCCTTGCTAAATTTAGACCTGAAAAACCACTGCTTCAAAAGTTTGTTTTAAGAGGCTTAGTTCACTCAATGGGAGTAACTTTATGGTTTTACGCTATGTCTGTAATGCCAGTAGCAGAAGTAACTGCAATTGGTTTTTTAACTTATATTTTTGTTTCAATTGGTGCATGTATTTTTTTAAAAGAAAGGCTACATAAACATAGATTAACAGCCATTTTATTTTCTTTTGTTGGAGCTATGATTATATTAAGGCCCGGTTTTAAAATAATTGAAAATGGTCAGATAGGAATGCTAATGGCAACTGTAGTATTTACAGCTTCTTATTTAATAGCAAAGGTGGTTTCTAAGGAACGCTCTTCATCTGAAATTGTTGCTATGTTATCTATATTTACTACTATTTTTTTAATACCTACGGCTATTTACAGTTGGGAACCTCTGTCACTTAAAGCCATTTTGATTTTAACATTTACTGCTTTAATTGCTACTCTTGGCCATATAACAATGACAAAAGCTATAAAAGCGGCTCCTATGGTAGTCACACAACCTATTTTATTTCTCCAACTTGTTTGGGCTTCAATTGTTGGTTTGTTTATATTCAGTGAAAAATTTGACCCCTTTGTAATTCTAGGTGGAACTATAATTATGATATGTGTTTGTTATGTGTCTTACAGAGAACATAAATTGGGTAAAAAAATAACTAGTGATGCTCTACAAAAGGTAATTTAACGTAATTAATAGTATTGCTCCTATAAATGTTAAACAACCAGTGGCAAAAAGATTTGGCCCTAAAACTAATTTTGAAATATGTAGTCTAAAATTTTCTGCAGTAGTCAGTACAGATAATGATGTAAAACTAGTAGCTGTACCGGCACACCACCCAATCAAATGAGCCTGCATCAAAAATGCAGCTTCCCATAATGATAATAGTGGTCCAAATAAAGATAAAATTGGAGCAGAAGTAATGATAGGATGTATACCTATTAAACCAAAGATCCATACTATTAGGGGAAGAAGAATTATCATTGCCCAAAAAGGAAAATTATTTCCTATATTATTTGACATAAAATTTTGAATCTCAGCAGAACCGCTCAGAATAGATCCTAAAAACATTGAAACTGATATCAATAACATCTCATCACCAGATTTTAATATTAAGTTATTCAAATTACTTATTATTGATTTAATAGTTTCAGGTCTTCTCAACATCTGAATAATAACTAAAATTGGTATAACTATCACTATTGCGTTTAACGCTGTCTTATCAAAAATTTGACCAACTGCTAATACAGATATAGATAAGATCAAAAGTCTAGGAAAAATTGGCTTTACACAGGAAATAGCTTCAATAAAATAATTTAAGGTAAACTTACCAATTAAAAACCTCATGCTTATTAAATTAAATAACAATGCTACTAGCAAACCGAAAATAATTCCTAACCATGCTGATTGACTAGGTAGATATAGTTGTCCAACAGCAAAACTAACGAAAAAGGGTGACCATAAAACTGCTGTATTCATTCCTCTGATAGCTGCTTCTCCAGATGATTGTCTCATCTTATATTCTGCATTTTTCGGAATTACTGAAGATAAAAGAGGAAATGTACCAATATTTATTACACCACCAAGAACATGAGATGTGACCTGAATACCAGATAAAATCTTAGTTGAAACTAAATTAGAAAGAAGGTTTTGTGTTTGCGCCACAGAAGGCATTGTTATTGCTGTTGATCTAAGTAACCATAAGCTGGGTAGAAACGCTGAAAAAATGACAAAAAAATTACCTGCCTTCCAAAAACTTTCTTCACTTGGTAGGTCTTTTAAAATTAAATATGTTGCAGAAAATAAAACACATATGATTATCTTCGTAGTGAACCTAGAAAAAATAAACATTATTAACAATAGTAATGCATATACTACTATTATAAAAAAATTATAATTTATTCCAAAGTTTAAACCGTAGACAATTGGTAAAACAGCTAACCAACAAAAAATTGTTAAGATCAATTTTATTATCATAAATTAGTTATTTCTTTAGAGTAATTTCTTTTCCAAGAACACTTGGAAATATACCGTTTTTGTGGGTGTTTTTTAATTTTATGAGTCTTTTATAGGCCCAAGATGGATAGTTTTCAGTCTTTCGGATCTTCAGATTAACATTTATTAAAACTTTCTCAGCTACAGCAATAACCTTATCTTTATTTTGAGAAAAGATATCTAGGCATAAATGCATTCTCTTTTCATCACAGTCTACGACTAATAACCTTACATTAAATTTTTCATCTAAACTCATTTCATTAAGGTAATGATAATGTGCTTGAAGAACAAAAGGTCCTTGTTTGTTTACCAGTGCATGCGTTTCTCCAATACCAAGAGTATCTTCAAGAAAAATATCTAAAGATTTATCAAAAGCTAAAGTATAAAAAGCAACATTCATGTGTCCATTGTAATCTATCCAATCCTCAATAACTTGTTTTTCAGGGAGAATTATTGGAGTATCATATGGACCGTCATATCCTCTATTATTTATTATTTTTTTAACCAATTTACAATATTCTTTAAGCTATTTTTTGGACAAGATCTTTGTTGCCTCTTCAATTCCTTTTATACTTAATGGAACCATCTTGTTAGAGAAAATTTCTTTTATAATATTTGTTGATTGTGAGTAATTCCAATGTTGTTCTTGGGTTGGGTTTATCCAAACATTTGAAGGCCACTGTGCAATTGCTCTTTCTAACCAAACTTGTCCTGCTTCTTGATTAAAATGTTCATTTGCTCCCCCTTCAACTAAAATCTCATAAGGGCTCATAGAAGCGTCACCAACGAAGATACATTTATACTCTTTTCCATAAGTTCTAAAAATTTCTCTAGTAGAAAATTGTTCTTTCCATCTTCTAGAATTATTTTTCCAAACACCCTCATAAAGACAATTATGGAAATAGAAGAATTTCAGGTTTTTAAATACATTTTTGGCTGCTGAAAATAAATTTTCTACTTGCCTTATATAATCATCCATTGACCCACCAACATCTAAAAAAAGAAGTATTTTTATAGAATTTTCTCTTTCTTGTCTTGTTTTAACATCTAGGTAACCATTTTTGGCAGAATGTATTATGGTTTCGTCAAGATCCAGTTCTTCTTCAACACCTGTTCTAGCCCACTGTCTTAATCTTTTTAAAGCAACTTGCATCCCTCTCGTATCTAATTCTCTTGTGTCATCAAAATCCCTAAATATACGCTTATCCCATACTTTAACAGCTTTTCCTTGCCTCCTTCTATCTTGACCAATTCTTATTCCTTCAGGATTATAACCATATGCCCCAAAAGGCGATTTTCCAGCAGTGCCTATCCATTTATTTCCACCTTGATGGCGTTTTTCCTGTTCATTCAGTCTTTGTTCAAGAGTTTTCATTAACTCATCAAAGCCACCCAAAGCCTTTATATCTTCCATTTCTTGTTTAGAAAAATACTTATCCAACATCTTTTGCACCCATTCTTTGGGTACATTTAAGTGATCAAGAATATCATCTAATTTAATAAACTCTATCCCTTTAAAATATTGACCAAATATTACATCAAATCTATCTATCAATCTCTCATCTTTGATTAGACTAGTCCGTGCTAAATAATAAAATTTGTTAATATCATACTCGATAAAGTCTAATTTTATAGATTCTAAAAATATGAAAAATTCATTAAGAGAGACTGGTATTCTGGCGTTTTTTAATTTGAAAAAAAATTCCAAAAACATGCTTTTAACGATTTCCTCTAGCCATAAAGGCAAGTCTTTCGAACAAATGGATGTCCTGTTCATTTTTTAGCAGAGCACCATGAATTTTTGGTAGTAAATCTTTTCCATCGCTTTTTAAATCTAAAGGGTTAATATCCTCAATCAACAGAAGTTTTATCCAGTCAAGAGCCTCTGAAGTCGAAGGTTTCTTTTTTAATCCCGGGACATCTCTAATTTCAAAAAATCTGTTTAAAGCGTTCTGTAATAATGATTTTTTAATTTCAGGAAAGTGAACGTTCACAATTTTCTTTAATGTTTCTATATCAGGAAATTGAATATAATGAAAAAAACATCTTCGAAGAAATGCCTCTGGTAATTCTTTTTCATTATTAGAAGTAATAATTACTATAGGTCTTTTATTGGCTTTAATAATTTGATTTGTTTCATAAACATAAAATTCCATTTTATCTAATTCTTGTAAAAGGTCATTTGGAAATTCAATGTCAGCCTTGTCAATTTCATCTATTAGAAGGACAGATCTTTCACTAGACTCAAAAGCATTCCAAATTTTACCTTTTTTAATATAATTTGCAATATCTTCAATTTTCTTATCGCCAAGTTGACTATCTCTTAATCTACTTACAGCGTCATACTCATATAATCCTTGCTGAGCTCTAGTAGTTGATTTAATATTCCACTCTATGATACTTAAACCAAGACTTTCAGAAATTTGTCTAGCTAGTTCTGTTTTACCTGTACCAGGCTCCCCCTTTATCAAGAGAGGTTTTTCAAGTGTTATAGCTGCATTAACAGCTATATTTAAGTCATCAGTAGATATATAGTTACTTGTTCCTTCAAATTTCATAGAATTAAAATCTCCTAAAGCTTTATTCAAGCATTAAATTTTATTTTTTACAGCTTTTATGTATTCGGGACTGACTTCACAACAACCTCCAATTATTGAAGCATTATTTTTAATAAAGCTCAACATATCTTCAACAAACTTTGCTAAATTAAAATCTTTTCTTTTCTTTAGAATCGAAACATCATTTGTTTCGTCTAAGAAATTTACAGTTTCAAAACCATTTGGCAATGCACCAAAGGGTTTTGAAAACTTCCTCATTATTTCGATTGATTTGTGAATAGCTTCAGGTGGAGCACAATTTATAAGAAAAGAATCAACTGAAGAATTATCAAATTCTTTTAAGGCATCTTCTAGTTTTTCTCCAGATCTTAATAATCCACCATCTTCTTCTTTTACACAAAAACTTAACCAAACTTTTTTATCAGAATTTAGTGCTATCTCAGTAACTATGTTAGCTTCTTCTAAAGAGCAAACAGTTTCACAACAAAAAATATCAACAAATGGTTCTTGCAGGTCAATAATCCTTTTGTAGGTGTCTTTTGCATCTTCCTTTTCCAATCCTATAGATGTTTTGTAACTCATTACTAGAGGAGGAAGACAGCCTAATAGTTTTATTTTTTTATCTGATTTCGATGCAATAATTGCTTCGGTGGCAGCCCTAATAGCACTATTTTGTAGCGTCACAAACATATCATCTAAATTATGTCTTTTTAGTTTTTGAGGTGTAATACTGTAAGAATTTATTGTTATTGCTTCAGCCCCGGATTTTATAAAATCTTTATGTAGATCAACGACTAACTCATAGTTTTCTAACATAACCCTCGCTCCCCAAAGACCATCTGGTTTGATCTTAGATCTATGAATTAATTCTTGCCCCATTCCTCCATCAATTAAAAAAATATTGTTTTTATTCATAACTTTACTATTTATTTCCTTCCTTTTTTACTTTTATTAAAAAAATCAATGGAATTGATAAAAAACCAGCCCACGCATAAAGTTTAAATGCATCTATATATCCAACCATTAAACTTTGTCTATTTAATTCGTTAGTTAACTTTGAAATATTTAAATTATCAAGTTTGTCTATTATACCGTTAAAATTTATCCCTTGATTCCATAACGAGACCATAGCACCCATTTCTTCAAAATTAATTTGCCCCATATGAAGTACTACGGCAACACTTACTGAAATAAAAAAACTAGATCCTATATTTCTTATCAAGTGAAACATAGCAGTTGCCTCACCGTGAAATTTATTTGATAACGTAGCAAAACATATAACACTTACTGGCGGCCAAGTCAGACCTACACCAAGACCTTGCACTAAACTAGCCCACGCAATATTTGAAAAAGTCATATTAATGTCAAATGTGGACATGTACAGACCTGAAACTGCTTGTATACCAAAACCAAAAAATATAATAATCCTAGGATCTATACGACTAGTTATAGCTATTATTGCAAAACCAATGAAGGTACCTATCCCTCTAATACCGAGTATAATTCCTATAACCGATTGTGGATACCCTCTCAATTCTTGAAGTAAAGGAGGAAAAATTACCATTGGTACAAAGTTTAACATACCAAAGAAAAATATTAGAATTAATCCTACGGTATAATTTCTGTCTTTAAATATACTTAAATTTATAAATGGCTTTTTTGTTGTTAGGCTATGAGTAATAAAAATATAAAAGCCAATAATTGCTACTCCAAATTCAATTATAGTCTCAGTACTATCGAACCAACTATTTCTTTCTCCTCTATCAAACATTATTTGTAAAGCGGCTACGCTACATGCTAAAGCTAAAAAACCAATCCAGTCTAAAGAAAGTCCGCCTTGAACAGGTTTTTTTGGAACAGTAATCAGAACTGCGAATAACGCGCAAAAACCAAATGGGACTAAGGTATAAAAAATCCATCGCCAATTTAGCAATTCTCCTAAATAGCCTCCAATAGTTGGAGCAATTACTGGTCCCAAAATAGTACCCATTCCCCAAACAGCCATTGCCAGTGAAATTTGTCTTTTTGGAAATGCTGCTAAAACTAAAGTTTGCGAAAGTGGAGGTAAGGGAGCTCCAAATACTCCTTGTGCAACTCTAAAAAAAACTATTTCTTCAAGAGAATTAGACATTCCGCAGAATATCGAAGATATTATAAAACCAAAAACACTGAAAATAAGTATAGTCCGAATTTGTATTCTAGACGAAAGCCATCCTGCAAAAGGGGTAAAAATAGCTGTGGCAACAATATTCCCAGTAACAACCCAAGAAATTTGATCTTGAGTAGCTCCCATGGCCCCTCGCATATCGGATAACGCAATTGATGCAATTGTTACGTTCATAGCATATAGCATAGTTACAAAGGTTGCAGTTGCTAGAATGAACCATTTAAATGATGAGTTGTTTTCTGATATTAAAGGTTTCAATTAAACCTCAAAACATTTTAAAAATACTAGAAAAAGGTCTAATTATTATAGGGACTTCACCTTCGTATTTAGTATCAATTGAGACAGAAACTGACATCCCAACACGAAGATCTCTATTAATATTAGTTTCTTTTGTTCTTTTATTAGCTAAATTAGATATAGATAACCTTACAGGAATTCTTTGTACAACTTTAACCCAGTTTCCAGAAGAGTTTTGTGGTGGTAGAATTGAAAATTCTGCACCAGTGGCAGGACTTATACTCTCAACTTGAGCACTCCATGAACTATTTGGGTATGTGTCAGGTGTAAAAAAGGCTAATTGACCAACTTTTATATTTGTTAATTCTGTTTCTTTTAAATTAGCTTCTACCCATGCTTTTTTTTCATCTACAATAGCAAAAAGTATTTTCCCAACATCTATATATTCTCCTTCTTCAAGATTAAGTTTTGCAATTACACCATCTTGTTTAGCTAAAATAATAGACTGTTTAATATCAAATTTTATTTGGTTTAATTTACTCAAATGTTTTAAATACAAAGGATGATCAGAAGGTTTTATATCTTCATTACCATTGAGTGTTGTTAAAATAGTCTTGGCTTTATCTTTACTGATTTTTAATTTTTGTTTTGAAGATAAATATGAATATTTTATTTCTTCTAAATCATTATTTAGATTAACTAATTTTAAATTACTAACCGCATTTTGATACAAGTAATTGGCTTCATCAAGCTTGCTTTTAAGCCCAACACCTTTATCTACTAATTTTTTAATCCTGTTTAATTCTAATTTTTGGTACTTAACTTTTTCCTTAGCAAGATTGATTTCGACATTAACTAAAGCTTCCATTCTTTTCATTTCAGAAAAATAAAATTTTATTTCTTCTTGGGCTAATTTAATTTCTTCTTTAGATTCATTATATCTAGATTTTCTATTTTCTATTTCTTTTTTTATATTAATAAGGTTTTGTTTTTGTTCTATGATGTTCATTTCTAATTTGTCAGTTTCAATTTTGAAAAGTTTGTCGCCTTTTGTTACTCTTTGATTATCTCTAATAAACACCTTCTCAACTCTTCCTGGTATTTGAGACTGGACAGAAACAATTGGTGCTTTGATATATGCGTTTTCAGTTGTTATGAACCTGCCTAAAGAATAAAAATAACCTAAGGTTAGTAAAATAATTAATGAAGGAAACAAAACTAATAATAAAAATCTTTTGATATTATTGTTATTTCTAGAATTGTTTTCGTTTTCTATTTTGGTTTCCATTAGGGCTTCTTTCCTCAATTTATATCTTAGAAGTTAAATCTTTTTTTAAGATTTGAAGTATGTCTTTTAGTTTATTGCGCTCTTTATCCGTTAAAATAGATAATGATTCACTTCTGTATTCTGCAGCTTTGTCTCTCATAGAAG
>QCHB01000010.1 GCA_003278095.1 SAR116 cluster bacterium AG-390-L20
TAAACATTAAACTAAATAAATTTAAAATTCAACATTTTTAAAATATGATTTTAATCAGTTAGGTATAAGAGGAGACCAAGCAGGGTCTGAACCATCACTGGGCGTGATAACCCTTGTTTCTCTAAAACCAGTAATATCAATTTTATATAAATTTACATTAGAACTTTTCCCATCATCAATGGGAGCCTGTTGTTTAAAGTACATTAGAACTCTTCCATTTGGTGCCCAAGTGGGACCTTCTACTAAATAGCCTTTTGCTAGTAGTCTTTCTCCAGATCCATCTGGCGACATTACACCTATGTAGAATTTATTCTTAAGCATTTTAGTGAATGCAATTAATTCTCCTTTTGGTGCCCAAACAGGTGTAGCATATCTGCCCTTCCCAAAAGAAATTCTTTTAACATTTTTCCCATTGGCATCCATTATGTATATTTGTTGCGAACCACCACGATCAGAATTAAAGATAATTTTTTTACCATTAGGAGAAAAACTAGGTGATGTATCTATAGAGGGACTGTTTGTGAGCCTAATTACTTCTTGATTATTTAAATTCATGGTATATATATCCGTAACACCTTTTTCTGCCAAACTCATAATAATTTTATCACCAAGTGGAGAAAACCTTGGAGCAAAGGTCATACCAGGGAATGAGCCCAATAATTCTTGTTCTCCTGTTTCTAAATTAAAAATGTATACTCTTGGTTCATTTTTAAAATATGCTAAATATGTAATTTCTTGAGTTGTTGGAGAAAATCTTGGGGTTAATACTAAAAAACTTCCGTCTGTTAAATATTGATGATTTTCACCATCTTGATCCATTATAGCAAGTCTCTTTAATCGTTTATTTTGAAGACCAGATTCTGCAACATAAACTATTCTTGTATCAAAATAACCGCTATCACCTGATAATCTCTCAAAGATTTCGTCAGAAATTATATGAGCAACTCTGCGCCAAGCTTTTGAAGCAACACTTAATCTTAATCCTATAAGATCCGTTTCAGCAATTATATCCCATAATCTAAATTCTACTTCTATCTGTTGTTCATTTATACTTTTAACTGACCCAGTAATTAATGCTTTAATTCCCAAAGGTGTCCAATCTGTAAAGTTTGGCCTTACAGAAGGACTTGTGGGGGGGGGCTATAAAAGCTGCGCTTTCAACTGCTTTAAATTGACCAGATCCAACCAAATTATCTGAAATTACTTCAGCAATTTGTCGGCCAATTTTATTTGCCTTGCCCTCTTCACCAGTAAAGTCAGCAATAGCTAATGGGAGAGGTTCAACCTGACCAGAATTAATTTTTATTCTTAGATCATCCGCAGAAACATTGGATATTAAAAAAGGATAAAATAAAATTAAAACCTTAAACGCAAAAAAGTGCAAATAGCTTCTCAAAATACACCCCATATTTTAAAATTGATTACATAATAAGATTATTATCTTTTATGAGGCAGGATTATGGCAAAATTTAAAAATTGTTCAATCAATAAGTGAAAATAGACGACGGATTAAAATCAAATTCTATATTCTCAAATAATTTTTCCTTACCTTTTGGAAGTGGTAAAGGAGAGCTATCAATAACAGCTCTTCTTGCGGCATCAGCTGTTGCTCTGTAAAATTTGTTTTTAGCATATAAAGACTCATCAATTATTTGTACTCTTTTGACTGTTCCATCTAAATTCGCACTAATCTTGAGAGTTATGACCATTCTAAGTTCGCTTGCTGCATAAGAAACATTAAAGAATTTTCTTACATGGTTTTCAATTTTATTAATATCTGTTTGACTTAAATTTAGGTCAGTTTGTTGTACCTGCCTGTATGAATTACCTGCTATTCTTTTAATTTTTTTTAACATTTCTTTATTATTATTTTTATTCTTTTCTTTTTCACTACTTTTAATATTTTGCTCAGGCTTTATTAGTGTATTAAGGATGCCTTTTGCTAAATTTTCTTTTTGTTTTTTCTTTATTTTTTCTGGCTTATTAACAACCTTTGGAGGCACTGTCTTTTTTTCTTTTTTTATTTTAAGCTTTGGTTTTTTTTTAACTAATTCTGCAATTTCTTTAATTTCATTTTTCTTCTTTAACTCCAAATTCTTTTTTTCAATTATTTTTTTACTTGGTAATGGTGGAGGAGGTGGTGGTTTTTTTATATTTTCTTCTTTAACAGTCTTTTGATTTTTTTTTATTTCATTTACTTTTGTATCTCCTAGCTTAAGAGATGTTTTAGAACTAATTGGAGTATCTTCTACTATATCAATGGGTAACTCAATAGGCTCTTTAACTTTAAAAGATGGTAAGCCATAATAAGCAAATATGATAAGAGAAACATGAAGCCCGAGGGAGATGAAAGTCGACATAACCATGATTTCAACTTTCTTTTAACTTAGCTACTAACGCAACCTTCTTAAAACCAGAGCTTTTTATTTTAGCTATAGTATCTAGAACTATTCCATAAGGAACATTTTTGTCACCCCTAACATATATTCTAAGATTTTTATTACCCGACGAAATTGCATTAAGACGAGGTAAAAGTTTAAGAGTATCGATTAATCTCTCTTGAATATATAAATCACCATTTTGCTTTATGCTAACCACAACTGGATCACCCTTTGAGTTTAATTGAGCTGCCTTTGTTTTTGGAAGATCTACTGACACACCAACAGTCAATAAGGGGGCGGTTATCATAAAAACAATCAACAGAACTAACATTACGTCAACAAATGGTGTAACATTTATTTGGCTCATAATTTTGTTTTTTTTATGATTATTTTTATTAAGTAAACGATTGTACATTTAATTTTCTTCAACCTGTCGTTGCAAAACTGATGAAAGTTCTATTGCGAAATATTCTAAATTATTAGACAATTTTTCTAAATCATTAGAAAATTTATTATAAGCTGCTACTGCAGGTATAGCTGCTAGTAAACCTAATGCTGTTGCAAACAAGGCCTCGGCTATTCCAGGTGCAACAACCGCGAGACTTGTGTTATTACTAATAGCTATCGATTGAAATGCATTAACAATACCCCAAACAGTTCCTAACAAACCTATAAAAGGTGCCACAGACCCAATTGAAGCTAAGAAGCTCATACCTCTTTCTAATTTTTCAATCTCTCTACTTATTGAGATATGCATAGAATTATTAATTCTTTGAAATATTTCGTTAAGTTTACTCGTAGATAAAGAATGTTTTGAATTTACTCTGTTAAACTCACTCATACCAGTTATAAAAACCCTAACTTGAGCACTATTAATATTTTCAGAATATTCTTGATACAAATTGTCTAAATTAACACCAGACCAAAAAACATCCTCAAATTCCATAGAAAATTTTTTTTCCTTTCTTATAGTATTGGATTTATTGATAATAATAGTCCAACACCATATAGAAGCAAAAATAAGAAGAAACATTACTCCTTTAACAAAAGGGTCCGCTTGAAAAAAAAGACCTAATATAGTCAAATCAGGCCCGCTTGAAATAACCTCTGTCTTAACTTCTGAATTCATTTTTTAACCTTTAAAGTTACTATAAATTATTTTGAAAAAAAGAATTTTTCAAAACCTTATTAATACGCCTTACTTTAAAGCTACTACTCATAGCTACTATTTGAATAATTCCACTGACTAACAACTCTTTTGATTTGTTCATATCACAGTACCTGTATGCTAACTGCTGTATAGTTATACTAGAGTTTTTGGCATATTTAAGGCATGTTTCTACCAGTAATGTATCATTAAGAATAGCTGGTTTTAACCATTTAATATCAGCCTTTCTTACAACTAAAATAATATCATGATTTTTTTTTAAGTTTATTTGATCTATTTTTAATAAATTTAGTAGAGAAGTGCGCGCCCTTTCAAAATATTTTAAATAGTTTGTATGATAAACAATCTGACCTGCATCGGTGTCTTCAAAAAAAACTTTGACAACATAATGATGTATATTATTTTTTATAATACCATCAAGATTTTGAAAATTTATTTCCATTTAGCAAAAAAATCCTAAATTTATTTCTCATTTGAATTCATCATATCAGATTGTTCTTCTGCATTTGGGGGGGGAGTTAAGCCTAAATGTCTCCAACCTGAAGCAGAGACAAATCTACCCCTTGAAGATCTTTGAATTAATCCACGTTGCAACAAATAAGGCTCTATTACTTCTTCAATCATATCTTTTTGTTCTGACAAAATTGCTGACAAAGTATCTAATCCTACTGGACCACCTTGGTATTTTTCAATAATAACATTTAAATATTTTCTATCAATTGCATCCAAACCAGATCTATCTACATCCAACTGTGTGAGAGCATTATCCGCAAAATTTTTATCTATTGTCTTACTTTTTGATAAAGAAAAAATATCTCTAACTCTCCTTAGCAATCTTCCTGCTACTCTTGGAGTTCCTCTTGAACGCTTTGCAATTTCATAAGCACCACTTTCTTCAAGATTTAATTGTAATTTTTCGGCTAATTTTAAAAGTATTTTAACTAAATCTTGATAATTATAAAACTCCATTCTTATTTGAATACCAAACCTATCTCTCAATGGTGTAGTTAATAAACCAGACCGAGTAGTAGCACCAACAAGAGTAAAGGGGGGTAAATCAATTTTAATAGTTCTTGCCGAAGGGCCTTCACCAATAATCAAATCTAACTGAAGGTCTTCCATAGCTGGATATAAGATTTCTTCAATATTTGGAGATAGACGATGAATTTCATCTATAAATAGGACATCTTTGGGTCTTAAATTCGTTAATAAAGCCGCTAGATCTCCAGCTTTATTTATAATAGGACCTGATGTAGACCTAAACCCAACCCCTAACTCAAATGATATTATTTGTGCTAATGTTGTCTTACCAAGGCCAGGAGGGCCAAATAATAACGCATGATCCATAGGCTCCTGTCTTGAACTAGCTGCAGAAATGAAGGTTGATAAATTTTTTTGAACTTGAGGTTGGCCAATGAATTCTTTCAGTTGCTTTGGCCTTAAGCTGAAATCATTATTTTCTTTTTGCTCTAAAGTTTCAAGGTGAACTAACCTGTCATCCCCTTTTTTTTCATCCGACATTATGTTTCTCCTGACAGTTCTTTGAGAGCAATTGGTACTATTTGACTGACGGTGAAATTTTTGTTTTTATTATTTAGACTAAAATCCTTTTTAATCTTCATTACAACCGAGAAAACTTCACTCCTAGAATATCCTAAATTTACTAGTGCTGAAATAATATCTTCAACTTCAACTAAAAAATCACTAGAATCATTATTTTTGTTATTATTTAACTTTTCTTGAAGTGTTACTGGAATATTTTTACTAATAGAATTGTTAAATAGACTATTATTTAAACTTGATACTTTTTCAACTAATTCTGTAGTTATCCTGCCTGCAACTTTGGGACCAACTCCATCTGCTCTTGAAATCATAACTTTATCTCCAGACGAAATTGCCAAAATTAATTCATCAACATTTAACGTTGAAAGAATAGAGAGAGCTGCTCTAGGGCCAACACCTTGAACAGTTTGTAATAATTTGAAAATATTTTGATCCTTCGACGATGCAAAACCATATATAACTATTTTATCATCTCTAATTTGCAAATCAGTAAATAATGTCAATTCTGATCCTATTTCGTCTAAAGAGGTTATTAGTTTTGATGAGACGTGCAAAAGATATCCAACACCATTTACTTGCAAGACAATCTCAGATTTACCTATAAGGGTTAATATTCCAGTAAGAGAAGCTATCATTAAAGACCTAAAAATTTGATTACGAATACATTATACATTTTTTTCTTTTAATAAAGCTTTTGCGATTGCTGAATTTAAACCATTATAATCATCTGACAATTTAGTGGTTATATTGTCGTAATCTAAATGTTGAGCAGAAATAGCTATTGCTAATGCATCTGAGCTATCTTCGTTTTTAGGGATAATGTTTAATAATTTTTCTATCATTGATTTAATTTGATCTTTTGAAGCAGAGCCATAACCTGTAACTGTTTTTTTTACTAGCTTCGGAGGAATCTCTTTAATTTGAAGGTTTGCCTGAGCTAAAACTAAAATTGAAACTCCTCTTGCCATTCCAAGCTTTAAACTTGAACCAGTTCCTGGCCCAACGAATATCTGTTCTATAGCAGATATATTTGGATCATATTTTTTAACAATTAATGATAATTTATTCTTTATAAAAAGAAGCCTTTCTCCGACTGAGGATATAGATGGCGGAGATATTCTTCCATCATCAACATGAATTAATCTATTATTTCTAAATTCAATTATTCCCCAGCCTGTATTTCTTAATCCTGGATCAATTCCAATTATACGCAAAGTAATAACCTTTTTTATAGATTAATTTTTTTTATAATGTCGTCATTAATTTCAAAATTACCATAAACTCCTTGAACATCTTCACAATTATCGAGTGTATCTAAAAGCTTTAAAATCGAAGTGGCTTTTCTTTCATCATCAATTTGAACATTATTTTCAGGGTACCATATCAATTCTGCCTGATCAGGACCCCCCAAAATATCTTCAAGTTTTTCACGAACATTGTTAAACTCATTTACAGAAGTTATTATTTCATAATTATTTTCGTCTGCTTTGACGTCATTAGCACCAACTTCGATGGCAATATCAAAAATTTCGTCTTCACTCATTATATTTTTTTTGTAGACAATTTGACCAACATTATTAAACATAAAAGATACTGAACCAGTTTCTCCTAAGTTACCTCCATATTTAGTAAAAGAAGACCTTACTTCTGCAGCAGTTCTATTTCGATTATCTGTTAGTGCGTCTACAATTAAAGCCACCCCACCTGGAGCATATCCTTCATATCTTATCTCTTCTAAGTTAGAGTTTTCTCCATCTTCAGCTTTTTTAATTACCCTTTCTATATTGTCTTTTGGCATATTTACAGCTCTACAAGCTGATAGCGCAGATCTTAATCTAGGGTTGCTTGATGGATCCGTACCACCTCGAACCGCAACTTGTAATTCTTTTGTAAGTCTTGCAAATTTTTTTGCTCTTCTGGCATCTTGAGCCCCCTTTCTATGCATAATATTTTTAAATTTTGAATGCCCAGCCATTTAAACGTCCCTAGTATATCCTTTCAAATAATCAAACTAATATAGTTTGTTCTAATTTGCCCCCTAACCTTAGAGGAATTATTGATTTACTCAAACCATTTGTATCAGTTTCTATAACAACACCACAAAGAGTTGGTTCTCCAGACGAGACTTCAAGTCTAGATTTTTTTTCGTTAGGATACATAAATCTTTTAAGCGCGTCATTTTTATCCATACCAATAATAGAGTTATAATCACCACTCATTCCAACATCAGTTATATAAGCAGTTCCATTTTCTAAAATTTGATGATCTGCAGTAGGCACATGCGTATGAGTGCCAACTACCGCAGAAACTTTGCCATCAAGCGCAAACCCAATAGCCATTTTTTCAGAAGATGCCTCACCATGGACATCTATTAGAGAAAAATCAACATTTGATGTTAATTTGAGATGCTCAATTATTAATGGTACTTTATCAAAAACAGGATCTGATCTTGACATAAATAAATTCGTCATAACATTAGCAACACCAATAGTACCAGCCTTTACTTTTACAATTGTCATACCTAAACCAGGTGTTCCTTCGATCATATTCATCGGCCGAAGTAATCTGTCAGATTTAGATATATATGAAATTATCTCTCTTTTATCCCAAATATGGTTGCCAGTCGTCAAAACGTCAGCGCCTGCATTAAAAAAGTCATCGCAGATTGAAGGTGTCACTCCAAATCCACCAGCAGCGTTTTCTACATTTATTATAATAGCATCAAGTTTTAATTGTGTTTTGAATTTAGCTATTTTTTTTTGTGCTAAATTTCTTGCTTTTCTTCCTACAATATCACCTAAAAATAAAACTTTCATTGATTCCTTCTTTTAATTAAGCGTTGAAGATTTTCTAGATAAAAATTCTTTTTCTGTGACTATGTAATCTAAATTCATATCATGATTTTCATAAGGTATTTTATCAATTTCTTGTTCACTATACGAAAGTCCAATTGTAATAAAAAACTTTTTTTCTTTTTGAAAGTATTTTTTTAATTTAATTATAGATTTGTCATAATATCCACCTCCATATCCAAGTCTAAAAAATTTTCTATCAAACATTAATATTGGAACAATCATCATTTGAGGAAAAATAATATTTTTGTCATTAGTAGGTTCTAGATTTCCTAAAGAACCAATTTTTAATTTATCTTCAGGAGACCATTTCCTAAATAGCATAGATTTTTTTTCGATATCTACAACTGGCAAACTCATAACTATGTGTCTGTCCTCAAAGTGTTTTACAAACTCAAAAGGTTCTATCTCATTGTTTATAGGGTAATATAGACATGCTGTTTTGATGTTATGATTATAAAAAAATATATCATCTAAACAATATTTTATTTGTTTGGCTAAGTTTGTTTTAGATACAAAATCTAATGTAATTTCGGATCTTTTATTTTTAGCTAAAATTCTAAGGTGTTTTTTCATTTCCATGCTCAGCCGAAAATACGAAAGCCAAATAGTCGTTGGATAAGTTATCCTATGTTGCCTGTTTAACAGGTGGGCGCCATATACTGAAACCAGGGTTACAGAAGAGACGGCTCCCTAAAGATACTTATGGCCCCAAGGATTAAAATTCCTAACAAAAAATCCAGCTTTCTGAACTCATTTTATTTATTTTCAAGTAACTTTGCAACTTTATTCATTCTATCAGTAGCTTTAGCTAACCAATCAATGAAATCTTCAATTTCAATTAAATTTAAATCTTTATCAGAACTCGATTCTTTGTTTATAATTTTGTCAGCTAATATTAGAGAGGTCATAGCTAATAATCTTGTCTCACCTACCACACCAGAGACCTTGGATAGATCTTCAATAACTTTATTTACCTCTTGAGAAGACTCAATGAGTCTGTCCTCTTCTCCAGATATACATGATACAGGATATTTTATACCATTGATATCCACATTAACAGTTACTTTATTTGACATGTATCGCCTTATTAATCTTTAGCATCTAATGCATGTTGATTATTGTCTAACTCAATTTTAAGGTCATCCAAGCACCTTTCTGCATCAGTAAATTTCTTATTTGCTTCTCTTAAGTCTTTTTTTATTTCTTCAAGTTTTAGTTTGTTTGTAACATTTTCAGCAATGTTTTTTTCTAAAACTTTTATACTTTCTTCAAAATTTTTTTGGATAGTTTTTAGTTCTTCAAGCTTAATCGTTTTTATATCATTATTTGTCATTAGTTAAATCACTTTAAAATTATTATTTCAATATATTAGATAAATTATTTAACAGTTCAAATTTTTAATAGATTAATTTTATTGAATTTAATAATGTTTAAATTTATAGGTAGTTACAATTAATAAAAAACATTATCACTAACTTTTAAAGGGTTTCAAAAATGAAAATGACTGGAATTATAAAAAAAATATTGAATAATTATGAAAGTGATAATCCAGGGGTTAAAGCGAATTTAGCAAATATTTTAATGTCTGGTAAATTAGCTGGTACTGGTAAATTAGTTATTCTTCCAGTTGATCAAGGTTTCGAACATGGTCCAGCAAGATCTTTTGCAAAAAACTCTCTAGGTTATGATCCTCATTATCATTTTAAGTTAGCAATAAACGCTGGTTTGTCTGCTTTTGCAGCCCCTTTAGGAATGTTAGAAGCCGGTGCTGACACTTTTGCCGGTCAAATTCCTCTAATCATGAAAGTAAATAGTTCTAATTCCTTATCAAGAGAGAAAGGGGCTCCTACCCAAGCTATAACAGGTTCAGTTAGCGAAGCAATTAGGCTTGGATGTTCTGCTGTGGGATTTACTATTTATCCAGGATCTGACGCGGCTTTAGATATGATAACAGAAATTCAAGAAATTGCACTTGAAGCTAAGGATGCAGGTCTTGCTGTGGTAGTTTGGAGCTATCCACGGGGAGGAGATATAAGTAAAGAAGGAGAAACGGCAATAGATATTGTTTCTTACGCAGCTCACATAGCCGCATTAGTGGGAGCCCATATAATTAAAGTAAAGCCTCCAACATCTTTTATTGAACTAAGTGAAGCCAAAAAAGTTTATATGTCAGAGAATATTTCAATTGATACTTTAACTGACCGTATAAAACATGTTGTGCAATCATGCTTTAATGGGAGAAGGTTAGTAGTTTTTTCAGGTGGAAACTCAAGAGATAATGATAGCCTTTTGAAAGAGGTGAAGGAACTATATTTAGGAGGAGCAAGCGGATCAATAATTGGTAGGAATTCTTTTCAACGGCCATATGATGAAGCCTTAGATTTGTTAAACCAAATTACAAATATATACAGAGGAAAGTAATTTGAAAGTTAATGGAAACACAATAAAACCAGGTAATGTTATAGAACATAAAAATGGATTGTGGGTGGCAACCAAAACAAGCCATGTAAAGCCAGGTAAAGGCGGAGCATTTGCACAAATTGAGCTAAGAAACTTAAAGGATGGATCAAAACTTAATGAACGCTTTAGGTCCTCTGAAAATGTGGAAAAAGTCATCTTAGACGAGACACCACATATATTTTTATATCAAGAAAATAATAATCTTATATTTATGAACAATCAAACATTCGAGCAAATTACTATAAATATTGATATGATAGGAGACCAAGCAGCTTTTTTACAAGATGGAATGAATGTTATTATAAATTTATATAATGAAAAACCTGTGTCCGTTATTATGCCTGATAATTGTGTTGAAGAAATAATTGAAGCTGATGCTGTTATAAAAGGGCAAACAGTTTCCTCATCTTTTAAACCAGCTATTTTAAAGAATGGGATCAAAGTAATGGTACCTGGTCATATTGAAGTTGGAAGTAAAATAGTAGTTAGACCTTCAGACGGTACTTACGTAGAAAAAGCTAAAACTTAGCAATAGTATATATATCAAATATCTAATTTGGAGTGAGAATGAGTAATAAGTCACCACTTTTAAATATTATTTTCCAATCTTTAAATAAAGTAACAAGAAATGTGCTTAGAGATTTTGGAGAAATTGAAAATTTGCAAGTTTCTCCAAACTCTATTGATAATTTCGTATCAAGAACTGAGAACAAAGTTTATTCTACACTAATGGAGGATTTAACTAAATCTAGGCCAACGTGGGGAATGAAATTAAATTCTATTGAAGAAAGTATTGAAGATAAATATTATTGGATAGTTGATACGTTAAACGGACGATTTAACTTTTCTCATGCATTGCCGTATTTTTCTATTTCAATTTCAGTAGAATATAACAATGAAATTTTATCTACTGTTATTCTAGATCCATTAAGAGACGAATTATTTTTTGCAGAAAAAGGTAAGGGATCCTATCTAAATGATAGGAGAATACGAGTCTCTCGAAGAAGTTCAATAGGCTCATGTGTGTTTTCAATATATGACGATAGTCAAACAACAAACAACAAAATAACTGAAATCTTTGAACCGATATATGCTCTAGCGTCTAAGTACTCGTCAGTTACACGTGAATTTGGATCCTCAGCTTTAAATTTTGCATGGCTAGCTTCTGGAAAAATTGATTGTTTATTTACTAATAATTTAAACAAGAATCAAGTTGCGTGTGGAGAACTTTTAATAAAAGAAGCTGGAGGATACTTAACTAACTTAAAATATATTAATGCTTACAGAAGTTATGGTGATTTGTTAATTGGTGCAAACCCAACCTTACATAAAGAGCTTCTTAAAAAGATTAATAATAAATTTTAACAAATGAAATTTATAATTTTGTGTCATACAAAAGTCATGTTTTAATGATTTTATTTAAATAAAATTGAGGATAAAAATGACAGATCCAAATAAATATGCTTTTAGAATGCTGCTTTTGTTAGTTATTGTAATTATTTTAATTTCATTTTTATTTGTTCCTTTAAAACAAGCTTTTGAAGGCAACACTGCCCTTAATAGTGTGATTATTAGTACTTTTATTTTAGGTACTATCTTTTCATTCCGGCAAACCTTTCGTTTGAGCAAAGAGGCTAAATGGCTGAGATTTATTAAAAGAAAAGATAGTTTAATGCCTGCTAATGTTGTTCTTAAAATAAAGCCAACACTTCTTGCACCTGTAGCAGCTGTCCTTACTGAAAACAGGAAAGATAACCCCTCATTATCTGCAAATTCATTAGGAACTATTCTGGACGGAGTTTCATCAAGATTAGATGAAAGTAGAGAAATTTTGAGATATATGATTGGACTTCTTGTCTTCCTAGGTCTGCTAGGAACATTTTGGGGTTTGCTTCAAACAATTTCATCTGTTTCTGGAGTTATCAATACAATTGATTTTAATATTGGTAACAATCCTAACGATGGTAACTCATTATTTATGGATATTCAAAAAGGACTAAGTGCTCCTCTTAATGGAATGTCTACAGCATTTTCTTCGTCCTTATTTGGTCTTGCTGGCTCACTTATTTTGGGATTTTTAGATCTTCAAGTTGGTCAGGCAAGTAATCGTTTCTTTAATGAACTAGAAGATTGGTTGTCTCAAATGGCTATTTTTACTGCAAGTGAAGGAGGAAGCACTGGCTTAAGTGAGGCAGCTGTAGAAAATTTAGCAATTGTATCCAAGCGTGCTAACCAAAATGAGAATGAAAGAGTAAGGATAACTGAAAATATAAACGAATTAACAATTGTTTTAAATCGACTAGTTGAAAAACTTGATGAAGATAGAAGTGTAAAAGATCATTTAATTACTATTTCATCAATTCTTAAAAATTTAAGTGAACAAAATACTAATAGTATTTCAGAATTTCAATCTAATTTAACTTTAGAGTTAAGAGCCATTTCAAAACAATTATCAGAAATGGAAAAATCATATAACAAGCTGAATAATAAATGAAAACATTTAAAGATTTGAAGAATTAATTTGTAATGTTAAATAAAGTTAGAAGAAGACAGGTAGATTATACATGGCCAGGCTTTGTAGACGCGTTGGCTAGTTTATTGATGGTAATTATTTTTGTCTTAATGATATTTGTTTTATCGCAATTTTTTCTTTCACAAAAAATGACTGGTCAAGATGAAGCCTTAGTTGAGCTAAGGAATAATTTAGTAGAGTTAGGTGAAATGCTCTCTCTAGAAAGGCAAACAACAACAGAATTAACAACACAACTATCTTTGTTGGAAACTAAGATAGTGGAAGTTAAAAAAAACTTAAGATACGAAAAAGAGCTTGTGACTCAATTTAAAGAAGAGCTAGCTGGTCAAAGCAACGTTCTAAGCCTAAATCAGAGTGAAATTGAAGACTTAAAAGAAAAACTAAAAATAAAGATGCAAGATGCACTTCTTTTAAAGAATAATCTTGAACAGTTAGAAAAAAGAATAAATAAAAAAGATACAGATATAAATGAAAAGAATGAAACTATTAATGCAAACAAAAAAGAAATAAATGAATTAATATCTGCGTCTCTTAAATTACGAAATAAATTATCTCAATTACAAACTCTTTTATCAGCCTACAAGGCAAAAGATAAAAGAGAAAAAGTTAAAACAATTAATATAGGTAAAGAAATGAATTCTGCTCTTGCTAGAAGAGTAGAAGAACTCCAAAAATTCAAATCAGATTTTTTTGGTAGAGTAAGAGAACTTATTAAAGGACGTAAAGAGATAAGAATAGTAGGAGATAGATTTGTTTTTCAATCAGAAGTTCTCTTTAAAGTTGGTTCAGAAGAATTAGGAGTTAAAGGACAAGAAGAAATGGCTAAGCTTGCAATAACTTTAATGGATATAGAAAAATCATTACCTACTGATATTGATTGGATACTCCAAATCGATGGACACACAGATAATTTACCAGTTAAGAAAGGGCAGAATTATCTAGATAATTGGGAGCTATCAACAAAAAGAGCTTTATCTGTTCTAAGATTTTTAATAAAGCAAGGTATTAAACCTGATAGATTGTCTGCCTCAGGCTATGGAAGTTTTCAGCCAATTGACAAAAAAAATACTAATATTGCGAGAGCAAAAAATAGACGGATTGAAATGAAAATAACACAGAGCACAAAAACTAATCAATAAGAGAAATAATGATAGAAAAACTAGTTAATAAATTTAAAGCAAATTCAATACGGCATTTATTTATAATTTTTATTATATTTGCCATAAGTGGATCAGGTTCTTTACTTATATCCTCTCCAATTTTAATTGCACTTGGTTTAGATAAATTAATTACTTTTTATCCCTTATATATTTTTGTAAGAGTGATTTTAATTATTCCCATTTATCAATTTATATTAATTATAATAGCCTCACTTTTTGGGGAGTTTGATTATTTCTGGAAATTCGAGAAAAAATTTCTTCAACGGCTTAGAATTATAAAATAATTCAAATAACTTGTAATTATTAAAATTTAATTGTAGATATTTATAAGTTAATGCTTTTAAGAGATTCATATGAAAAAAGATATTCACCCTGATTATCACGAAATTACTATCATTATGACTGATGGAACTGAATACAAGACTAAATCCACTATGGGAAAAGCTGGAGACACCCTTAAACTCGATATAGATCCAAAATCGCATCCTGCTTGGACAGGTCAGCACAGAATATTGGATTCCGGTGGTCAGGTTGCTCGTTTTAATAAACGCTTTTCAGGCCTCGGAATTAAAACCGACTAATTCTCTATATAATGAAAATTACTAAATTTTAATATTCTTTCTGTTAATTCCGTTAATAGTTTAATACGGTTCATTTTTATTTTCTTATCTTTATGATTTACAATTATTTTTTCAAAAAATGAATGTATAATATGATGTAAATTGATAATTTCTTTCAAAATAATTCCTTGATGTTCTAGATCTGTTAAATATTTTTTTAAATTAATATCTAAATTCTTAGACTTATCATAAATTTCTTCTTCTTCAGAACTCTCAAAAAGATGAATATTAAGTTTGACGTTCGATATATCTAAGAGTTTATTAGATTTGATTATATTGTTTAATCTTTTGAAATTGACTAAAAATGTGTTGAAATCATTACTATCTTTAATATCGTTAAGGCAGTTAACTCTTTCATACAGAATCGGAAATACATAATTTTTAGACTCTTTTAAACTGATAACTGACTCAATGATATCATCTCTGAAATTTTGTTTTTTTAAAATAAATTTTACTTTATCGATTATAAAATCAATCAAATCTAATTTAATTATTTTGGATGAGTTTTCATAAGACTTGAGTGCTTCAGTAAAAAGATCATTTATTGAAATATTTAATTTTAATTTCATTAAAATTTGAACTATGGAATAACCCGCCCTTCTAAGAGCAAATGGATCTTTTGAGCCACTCGGCTTTTTATTTATTATAAAAAAACCTGTTAAATTATCAATGTTATCTACCATAGAAAGCATGCAACCAAGTTTAGTTTTAGGCATATCATTTGAAATACCCTTTGGTTTGTATTGATCAAAGATTGCGTTTGAAATCTCATTTGGTTTTCCATTTAATTTAGTGTAATATCCTCCCATAATTCCCTGTAACTCTGGAAACTCTCCTACCATTTCTGAGACCAGATCAAATTTTGATAAAATACAAGCTTCTCTAGCAAAAGAAACGTCTACTTTAAACAAACTAGAAAAATATTTAGAAACTGCTGATAATCTAATTGTTTTATCATGTAAAGAACCTAACCCTTCGTAAAATAAAACTTTTTTTAATTTCTCATTGAAATTTTCAATTTTAGTAGAAGTATCTGTCTTCCAGAAGAAATCAGCGTCAGATAATCTAGCTTTTAATACCCTTTCATTACCCTCAATTATACTTTTATCTCTTTCTTTTTTAGGGATCGTATTTGAAACAAATAAGAATTTAGGCGCTAAATTATTTTTTTCATCAACAATTGAAAAATATTTTTGATGAACTTTCATTGCAGTAGTTAAGACTTCTTTGGGCAAGTTCATAAATTGTTTATCGATAGTTCCAATTAAGACATTAGGAAATTCTACTAATCCTAAAACTTCGTCTAACAAGTAGTCATCATCTAATAATTTTATATCTTTGTCTTTTAATAATAATTTTGTGTCGTTTATTATTTTGTTTTTTCTTTTTTTTCTATCTATTATAAGGTAATTATTTTCTAATAATCTTTCGTATTCATCTATATTTTCTACCTCTATTTTTTTATTTTCATTTCTATGTCCAAAAGTATGAGTAGAAAAATTTAAAAAATTATTTTTATCTATTGCAACCTTTCCTTTTATTGGTTGATCATTGAATAACAACAAAATATTTCTGAGTGGTCTAGCCCATCTCAATTCAGAATAAGCCCATCTTTGACTTTTAGGCCAAACGAAATTATTTATAATTTCGTTAATAATCTCTGGCAAAACTTCAGAAGTATTTATTCCATCAATTTGGTTAAGATAAAAATAAAATTTTCCATTTTTTGTATCTTTAATAACAATATCATTTTCTTGAATATTATTTGATTTTATAAAACCATGAATAGCCTTTTCGTTTGATCCAAGTCTAGGGCCTCTTTTTTCAATTATTTGGTTTTTTTGTTTCAAATCTATATTTTTTATAATGACTGATAAATGTCTTGGACTGCAAAAGGTTAAAATTGGTCCATAACCTATATCCCTATTCATAAGTGACTTTTCAAATAGATTTGTTAACTGTTTTTCTGAGCCAGTTTGCATTCTAGCTGGTATTTCTTCAGAGAAAAGTTCTAAGAGCAGGTTACCTTTTTCACCTTTATTCTTAGACATTTGATTTATCCATCCAAGCTAAACAACATGATCTTGACATATTTCTTACCCTTAAAATATAAGCTTGCCTTTCTGAAACAGAGATAACACCTCTTGCGTCCAATAAATTAAAAATATGGCTTGCTTTAATACACTGGTCATAAGCAGGAAGAGGTAAGGAGTTAATTTTATCTTCTAGTAAAAATGAACATTCTTTTTCAGCATCGTTGAAATGTTGTATTAAAACAGATGAATTTGACTTTTCAAAATTATAAATTGAAAATTCTTTTTCTTGTTGTAAAAAAATATCTCCATAAGTTTTTCCACCTTTGTTTTTATCTAATCCGTCCCAGTCTATGTGATAGACATTTTCAACTTTTTGAATAAACATTGCTAATCTTTCTAAACCATATGTAATTTCGCTAGCAACGGGTTTTACTTCTATTCCTCCAACTTGTTGAAAATATGTAAATTGACTTATTTCCATACCATCGCACCAAATTTCCCAACCCAACCCTGAAGCACCTAATGTTGGGCTTTCCCAGTCATCTTCAACAAATCTGATATCATGATTTTTAGAATTTAAACCAACAGCATTTAAACTTTCCAAGTAAAGGTTTTGTATATTATCTGGAGATGGTTGAATAATAACTTGAAATTGATAATAATGTTGAAGTCTATTAGGATTTTCTCCATACCTTCCATCCGTTGGTCTACGACATGGTTGAAGATAAGCCGCTTTCCAAATAGGATCTGGACCCAAAACTCTCAAAACTGTAGCAGGATGAAATGTACCTGCACCAACTTCAGTGTCATAAGGTTGTATTAAAACACAACCTTGATCCATCCAATAATACTGCAGCTTCATAATAATATTTTGAAATGATTTATTTTTATCCATTGAAAAGCTTTTGACCTAATTATAATTATTTTATTCTATATTTGAATACTCATAAATAATTCAGATGATATCAAAATTAAACTTTTGAACATTCTTTATTGTTGCAGCGGTCACCTGTGCTCCATAAACCACACTTATCACATTTAAATGCGTCAATACCTTTTTTATTGGCATCTGATTTATTTTCATTTTTATTTCTAAAGTTAAGTTTTCTTTTTTCTATTATTTTAAAAATATACCATACTGAAACAAGAATAATTAATAGCCAAAAAATTTTACCTACAGAAAGCATCATTTTACAATCCAAACTTATTAAAAGCACTTCTTTCTTCAACTTTATTAATCAATATATCTAGTGCTCCAGACAATAAATTTCCAAAACCAAAAAGCTTTTTCTTTGGTGCAAACTCTTTTATTTTTAGATTTTCTCCAAACCTATCTTTTAAAACTGCTTTCATTTCACCAAAAGAATCTATTAATCCAAGTTCTAAACTTTTTTCGCCTGACCAAAAAGCTCCAGTAAAAATTTCTTTATTTTCATTTGTAATTTTACTACCTCGTCTTGACTTGACAAATGAAATAAACTGATTATGCAATTCTTTTTGGATTCCTTTTAATCTTTTAACATCGTCTTTATTTTCAGGTAAAAATGGATCTAAAATCGCTTTATTGTCTCCTGAAGTGTAAAGGCGACGCTCTACTCCAAGTTTTTGAATTGCTTTGTCAAAGCCAAATCCAGAAGATACAACACCTATTGAACCAATTATTGAAGCTTTGCTTGCAAAAATTTCGTCTGCTGAACATGCTAACCAATATCCACCTGATGCAGCTACATCTTCAACAAAGGCTATAACTGGAATACTTTTTTTCTCTGATAAACTTCTAATGCGTTTAGATATCATTTCAGATTGGACAGGGGATCCACCAGGAGAATTTATCTGCAATGCAACAGCTTTTAAATTTTTTACTGAAAAGGCATCTTCAATGTTTTTGTCGATTTCATTTAAATTCAATCCTTTTCTTCTACCCATATTAGGTGCAATAATTCCATTAAGTGGAATTACCGAAACATTTTGAGACTTTCTAAAAATAGAAAGGAGACCCATGGAGTACCTCTATCTGTTAAATTATTATTTAATGTCAAAATTTTAAAGTACAACATTTATTTAATTTCTTAAATAAATTGTTTACTAATAATTAAAAATTCCTACCTCACTTATTATCTTTGCTTTTTTTGTCATCAAGCCATTTTTGTTATATAATTTTAATCCTGACATTAATTCTGTTGGACTTGCACCACCTTTTCTTGCAACTAGAATAATTCTTTTAGATGACTTTTTATAATTTGGCCAAAATGGAAAAATTTTAAAAGAACCAGTTTTTTCTCTCAGATGATGCAGTACTAAATCTAAAATTTCACTTGTTATAATTAAGAAAATTATACCTTTATTATTCAGTAATTTAACTGAGCTATTTATCCATTGCTCCAGATTTTTCATCACTTTAGCATAATTTTCTAATTTGTTTTTAGATCTATTTTTATACTCTTTATAAAATGGAGGATTAGATACAACAATATCAAAAGTATTAACGAGAGACTTATTGATATTAAAAATATCACTATTCAAAAGTTTAATCTTTTTTTGTAAATTATTATTTAAAATATTTTCTTTAGCTAATTCTAGATACTGATTATTATTTTCTATTGCAGTAACTTTAACTTTTTCATTTTTATAAGCAATTATTAAACTTATTGTGCCTACACCAGAACCAACATCAGCTAGTATAATATCTTTTTTTTTATTTTGTTGCAAAAATCCATTTACGAATGCAGCTAAAAAAACCGCATCAAATCCATATCTAAAACCCCATTTCAACTGTATGATAGAAATTTTACCCTTTAATATATTGTCAGTAGTTCTATTTATGGAATTCATAACATCTCTTAAATTAAAGTTATATAAAGGTTTAATATATTTTATTAGCAAGTTATAATATAAAAGATATTTTTTGGAAAATGTAGATGAATAAAATTATTAGAAAAAAATCTATAGATAGTACTATTAAACTCAATAAGGCTCTAAAACAAAGCTTACAAGATGTTGACAAAGAAATAATAATTAGACTTGATAAATCTATACCTCTTATCAATGACATCGGAAAACACCTAATTAAAGCTTCCGGAAAAAGACTTCGTCCTCTTCTTACCTTAGCTATGGCAGCGCAATTTAACGATTATTCTAAAAATCCAAAAATATTAGCTGCAGCTGTTGAATTTATTCATACCGCTACATTACTTCATGATGACGTTGTAGATGAATCAAATTTAAGAAGAGGAAAAAAAACTGCTAATATGATTTGGGGAAATGAATTTAGCGTTCTTGCTGGAGATTTTTTATTTGCTCAATCATTTGAATTAATGGTTGAAACAGGATCAATTAAAGCTTTGTCAAGTTTGGCGACAGCTTCCTGTAAAATCACTCAGGGTGAGTTTCAACAAATGCAAATTTCAAATAAACCAGATACCTGTATTGAAAATTATTTTGAAGTAATAGGAAAGAAAACAGCTGAGTTATTTGGAGCGTCTTGTGAGAGCGGTGTAATAGTTGCAAGTGGAAATGTTAAGCAACAAAAAGCAGCTTATGACTATGGATATAACTTAGGATTAGCTTTTCAAATCGTAGATGATCTCATGGATTTTAATAATAATTCAAATAAAATGGGTAAAAATTTAGGTGATGATTTTAAATTAGGTAAGACCACTCTACCTATTATTTTAGCTTGGGAAAAAAGCAACAAATCTGAAAGAAAGTTTTGGATTAAAACAATTAAAGAACTAAAACAAGAGCCTTCTGATTTTAGCAAAGCATTAACTATCCTTAACAAATATAATATATTGGACGAGTGCAAAAATAAAGCACAAAAATTTATATCAAAAGCTCAAGATGCGCTTTTTGAACTACCAAACACAAAGTTTAAGGAATATTTATTTGGTTTGGCAGAAGAGAGTATTGAAAGATCTAAATGAGAATATAAATGAAAAAAGTCTCAAAAAATAGTTCTGAATATAAAAAAGATATAGAAAATGACAATATAAGAGAGAGAATAAAAAATATTATTAAAAGAGATAAAAAGTATAATCTTCGTGATTTGTCCAGAACTCTAAAAAAAAATGATGCATACTTGCAACAATATTTATTTCGAGGCACTCCTAAAATTCTTCCTGAGGAATATAGACACAGATTAGCTGAAATACTTCAGGTGAACATCAAAGAATTAACACCAAATTGGTTGAAAAAATTTATACCTGAAGAAAAACTAATAACAATTAAAAATATAGAGACAAATTCACTTGATAACAACTATATCTCTATTTCACAAAAACTATTATTTGATACAGACTTCTCAAAATTAGAAAATTTATTTTTTTTCCAAACTATTACGAATAAAGGTATGGTAACTACCATTGTAGATGTTGGAATAAATAAATATACAAAGCCTGACTTATACCTTCTACATGATAAAAATAATTTCTTTTTGGCTTACATTGAAATAAGTCAAGTTAATAATACTAAAATGAGTATAAAACCATACTTAGAAACATTTTATCCATTCCATATCTCATCTGAAATATTAAAAATAAGTGGAAAAGCTTTGTGGCAAGGATCTAAAGTATTTCAAAAATGAATAAAAAAAATAAATTGCCACAAAACTTTGACACTAAAGTTCTAGCGATTAACCACATTGGGTCAAAAGGAGAAGGTGTTTCATATTTACATACGGAATTTAATTATAAAGAAAAAGTGTATAATTTCTTTATTCCTTTTAGTTTACCAAATGAAATAATTATAGCTCGACCTACTCATTTTTCTTCAGAGGGAATAAGAGCAGAGATAATTGAAATAAAAGAATCATCAAACGAAAGAATCGATCCTCATTGTAAACATTTTTTTAAGTGTGGCGGCTGTACACTTCAACATTGGGAATTTAATAATTATAAAAATTGGAAATTTAAAAAAGTTTACTCTCCAATTTTAAAATTATCTTCAAATACTCATGTTAAGCCACTTTTGACATCATCTTTAAAAAGTAGAAGACACGCTAAGTTTATGGCTAAAAAAATTAAGACAACTACAATAGTCGGTTTTAATGAATATAGAACTAATTTTATCACTAAAATAAATGAATGTATTATACTTGACGAACAACTTGTAAAATTAATTAATAATATAGAAGAACCTCTTAATAATCTTCTTCAAATTGGTGAGACAATAAATATTCATGCTAACCTTTTAGATAATGGTATTGACTTATTGATAGACGGATTAAAGAAAGTTCCTTTCAATAAATTTACCGAACTTAATGAAACTTTATTACAAAATAATGTTATTAGATTTAACCGTAAGAGAAACGATAAAACAACAGATCTTCTATTTATTACAAAAAATACAACCTTAACTAATAAATGGTTCTCTTCAACTATTTACCCTACTCCTGGTGGATTTTTACAGGCAACTTTTGAAGGTGAAAACGCTATTGTTAGCAATACAATTAATGCCCTAGAAAACATTCATAAAAGTAAGTTCATATGTGAGCTTTTTTCTGGCTGTGGTACAATCACTATACCTCTTCTTTTAAAAAAGTTTAAAATTCATGCTTTTGAGATAAATAATGAAACTCTTGAGGCAATTAATATAGCAGCGAAAAAACATGGTTTGGGTAATAACGTTGTTACACAAAACAGAAATTTAAAAACAACGCCATTAAATCCAGAAGAATTAACAAAATATGACGCGATTATCATTGATCCACCAAGATCAGGTGCACATTTACAATTTTCAAATATTGCGATGTCTAAAGTATCAATTATAGTAAGTATTTCTTGCAATATTAATACATTTATAAGAGATTCTAAATTATTAATTGAAAATAATTATGAATTAAAATGGGTTCAACCAATTGATCAATTTCTATTTTCTTCACATATTGAATTAGTTGGTCTTTTTGAGATAAAAAAGTTTGATTAAATGTTAATAAAAAGATCTATAACGATAAACAAACATAGAACTTCATTATCTCTAGAGAGTGAATTTTGGGAAGCCATAAAATTAGTTTCTAAAATTAAAAATTGTTCGATTGAAAGTTTAATTACTCGAATAGATCTTAATAGAAAAACTTCGTTAGCATCTTCTACAAGAGTCTTCTTGTTACAATTTTTTAAAAATAATTAACCTGTAATTCCAATCTGCCATGGAGCAAATTCGTGACGACCAAGGTTTAAGATTTCACTTTTTGTTTTTCTACCGGAGGCGAACGAAATAAATTCTTCAAAAATTTCAGCTCCCATTTCATCGATACTTTTGTTACCGTCAATTACTAACCCACAATTAATGTCCATATCTTCGTTCATTTTTTTATATAAATTAGTGTTAGTGGCAAGTTTTATAGAAGGAGTTGGCTTAGCGCCAAAACATGATCCTCTCCCAGTAGTAAATGCTACTAAATTTGCACCTCCAGCAATTTGGCCTGTTGCAGAAACAGGATCAAAGCCGGGTGTGTCCATAAATACAAAACCTTTTTTAGTAACTTTTTCTGCATAATTATAAACTTCCATCAGTCCACTTGTACCGCCCTTCATTGCAGATCCTAATGATTTTTCTAAAATATTTGCGAGGCCACCTTTTTGATTACCTGGACTAACTATTCCATTTATTTGTACATCCCTACCAACAGAATAAACTTCTTTCCACCAAGTAACTTTGTCCATTAATTTTTGTGCTACAGAAACACTTACAGCCCTAGCAGTTAAACTATTTTCAACACCATAAATTTCTGGTGTCTCTGACAAAATAGCTGTGCCTCCATGACTTACTAATATATCAACAGCTTTTCCTAAAGATGGGTTGGCAGATAAAGATGAAAAAGCATCCGAACCACCACATTGAAGCCCAACCATTAGATTAGATAGAGAAGCCTCTTCCCTTTGAATTTTATTAGCCTCATCTAACATTTCTTTTACATATTTTATACCAGCTTTAATTGTAGCGGTTGTACCACCATTATCTTGCATAACTAAAGTTTTTAAATTAGTACTTTCATGTAACCTTTGATTGGTAAAAAGACCACCGACTTGACATCTTTCGCACCCTAATCCAACAACTAAAGATGAAGCTACATTTGGATGATTTATATATCCTCCCAAAGTTCTATGAAGTAAGTCCATAGGCTCTCCAGAAAGCTCCATTCCACATCCAGTAGAATGACTAAAAGCAGCTACACCATCAACATTAGGATAATTTTGAAGAATTTCGTCAGTAAAATGCGCTGCAATTTCATGTACTACAGTCGCAGAACAATTTACTGTTGAAACTACCGCAATAAAGTTTCTAGTACCTACATTTCCATCTGCTCTTTTGTAACCCAAAAATGTTCTTTCACTTGATGCGTTTACAAATCTAGTTGGTTGATATTTTGAACAGTATTCGTGGTCTCTGCTAAATTCTTTAAAAACAACATTTGAATTAGTTAAAACCTGACCTCTAACTATATTGGAATCAGCAAAACCTATGATGGTTCCATACTTATAGATTGGGCTGTCTTTTGAAATATTAACTCTTGCAATCTTCTGTCCAGATAGTATCGGTGCATCTATAACAACGTCAAAATTTTTCAAATACTGTCCAGCTTTCATATTGTCTAATGCAATAATTATGTTATCTGAATCATTTAAAATTATACTTTTTGAGTGTTCCTCATAAGTCTGATTATGATCCATATGATTTTACTCCCCTTACTTACAAAATATATAAATTAATTACTCTTTAACCAATCTTCGAAATCACTTTTATCTTTCTCATCTGTTAATGGATATAACCCTTTTATTGACGAACCTTTTCTAACTTTTTCAATCACGTAATCCTCATAAATTGTCATAGATTTTACCTCATCAGCAATATCTTTTGCAATATGAGCTGGTATTACCACTACTCCCTCTTTATCGCCTACCAATAAATCTCCAGGCCATACTGCAACATCACCACAACCTATAGGCACGTTTATATCCACAGCCTGATGCAATGTAAGGTTAGTAGGAGACGATGCCCTATTATGATATGAGGGTATTTGCAAATTTTTTATCTCATTTGAGTCCCTAAAACCTCCGTCTGTCACTACCCCAGCACACCCTTTAACCATTAATCTAGTAACCAAAATAGCGCCTGCAGAAGCAGCCCTTGGATCTTTACGACTATCAAATATTAAAACATATTCCTTTGGACATTCCTCAACTGCAACACGTTGGGGATGATTGGGATTTTTGAAAACTTCTAACTTATTGAGATCTTCTCTTGCTGGAATATATCTAACAGTAAACGCTAAGCCAACCATATTTGGAAGATTTGGGTTAAGAGGAAAAATACCTTGAATAAACTGGTTTCGAAACCCTCTTTTAAATAATGCTGTACATATTGTTGCGACACTTGAATTTAAGTAAATTTTTTTTATTTCTTTATTTATCATGTGAGACCTTAAAAAATATCTGGTTCTTTAGCAGATTTTCCAAAATTTGTTTCTAAAAAATCAAAGTCACAACCATTATTTGCTTGTGTTACGTGATTACTGTACATCCATAACCAACCCCTCCCCGCTTTAGGTTCTTTAGGTTTAATTTTTTTTCTTCTTAAGGATAAAGTTTCTTCATCAACTAACATATTAATTGAGCGCAATTCGATGTCAATTTCAATAATATCTCTGGTTTCTAACAAGGATAATGGACCACCTATAAAGCTTTCAGGAGCAACGTGAAGAATACACGCTCCATAGCTAGTGCCACTCATTCTGGCATCTGATATCCTAACCATGTCCCTAACTCCTTTTTTGAGAAGTTTTTTTGGAATTGGCATCATACCCCATTCAGGCATACCAGGACCACCAACTGGACCAACATTTCTTAGCACTAAAATATGATTTTCTGTGACATTAAAATCATCTCTATCAATTATTTCTTTCATTTCAGGATAACTATCAAAAACTATAGCTGGACCTTTATGTTTAAAAAATTTTATATCACATGCAGCTGGTTTAATCACACAACCATCAGGAGCTAAATTACCTTTGAGCACTGCTAATGATCCTTCTTTATAAATTGGATTATCCAATGGGCGAATTATATCATTGTTAATAGTTTTGGTTTCAGAAATAATTTTTCTTAAACTTAGGCCTGAAACTGTTATTTCATCTAAATTAAGTTTTTCTCTCAATTCATGCATCAGAGCTAAAATACCACCCGCATAAAAAAAATCTTCCATTAAATAATCTTTACCTGATGGTCTAATATTAGCAATAAGAGGAATTTCTCTTCCTTTTTGATCTAAATCATCCATTGTCAAATTAACACTAGCTCGCCTTGCCATAGCAATTAAGTGAATAATAGCATTTGTAGAACAGCCCATTGCCATAGCTACCGTAACAGCATTGTCAACTGATTTTTCAGTTATTATTTTAGATGGAGTTAAATCCTCCCAAACCATTTCAACAATTCTTCTTCCTACATCTGTTGACATTCTTATATGGTTTGAGTCTGCGGCTGGAATAGAACTAGCACCTGGTAAGGATAACCCAAGAGCCTCTGTTATAGCTGTCATGGTACTTGCAGTTCCCATTGTCATGCAATGTCCGTAGGATCTAGCAATTCCAGCTTCAACATCTTCCCAATCTTTATTACTTATATTGCCCGCTCTTAATTCGTCCCAATATTTCCAACCATCAGAACCACTTCCTAAAAATTTACCTTTAAAATTACCTCTTAACATTGGACCAGCTGGTAAAAAAATCATGGGTAGATCTAAAGTTATTGATCCCATTGTTAAAGCTGGTGCCGTTTTATCACAACCTCCCATTAAAACAACACCATCTATAGGATGGGATCTTATTAACTCTTCAACTTCCATTGAAAGCATGTTTCTATAAAGCATGGTAGTAGGTTTTACATACATCTCTGCTAGAGAAATAGCCGGAAGTTCAACTGGAAACCCTCCAGATTGATAGATACCCTTTTTAACATCTTCAACTCTCTGTTTAAAATGTGTATGACAGGGTTGTATGTCAGACCACGTATTAATTATACCTATCAGTGGTTTGTTTTCCCAGTCATCTTTGCTCAAACCCATCTGCATTGCTCTTGATCTGTGACCAAAAGATCTAACATCTTGAGGAGAAAACCATCTTGAGCTTCTTAAATCTTTATATTTTTTTTTAGTCATTTTTACCTTTAAAGGTTTCATAATTTAAATAATCATAAAATATATTAATTAAAATTTCTCTAAAAAAAATAATTAAGGATGTTTTTTGAAAAATGGTAGGCCTGGAGGGACTTGAACCCCCAACCACTCCGTTATGAGCGGAGGGCTCTAACCAGTTGAGCTACAGGCCTGTACAATTATTATTTCTTCACAATATTTATGCTGGTTTATACAATCACAAATTAACTATGTAAAGAGTTAGTATATAAAGATTAAAACTTAATTTTCTAGGAATGATCTTAATTTTCTTGATCTTGTTGGGTGTTTCAACTTTCTTAAGGCTTTGGCCTCAATTTGACGAATTCTCTCCCTAGTAACACTAAATTGTTGTCCAACTTCTTCTAAAGTATGATCAGTATTCATACCAATACCAAATCGCATTCTTAAAACTCTTTCTTCTCTTGGTGTTAGACTAGCCAATATCCTAGTAGTAGTCTCTCGTAAATTAGCATGAATAGCAGCTTCAAGAGGCTGAACTGCCATTTTATCCTCTATAAAATCTCCCAAATGACTGTCATCCTCGTCACCTACTGGCGTTTCAAGTGAAATTGGCTCTTTTGCAATTTTTAAAACTTTTCGTACTTTATCAAGTGGCATTGAAATCTTCTCAGATAATTCTTCAGGAGTTGGTTCCCTACCTATTTCATGAAGCATTTGTCTGGATGTCCTAACAAGTTTATTGATGGTTTCAATCATATGAACGGGTATTCTGATAGTTCTTGCCTGATCTGCAATCGATCGAGTTATAGCTTGTCTTATCCACCATGTAGCATATGTCGAAAACTTATAACCCCTTCTGTATTCAAATTTATCAACTGCTTTCATTAATCCAATATTACCTTCTTGAATTAAATCTAAAAATTGAAGACCTCTGTTCGTATATTTTTTGGCAATAGATATAACCAATCTTAAATTAGCTTCTACCATTTCTTTTTTAGCTCGAGCTGCTTCACGCTCTCCCCTTTGGATTATTTGTATAAGTTTTTTGTATTCCTGAATAGGCAAACTAACATTATTTACAAAATCAAATACCTGATCACAAATTCCTACTATTTGGTCATTATATTCTGAGGCGAATTTATCCCAATTTTTTGACTTCCCAGGCTTTATTGCCCAATTGTGGTTGATCTCATTACCTACCCAGCTGTTAATAAAATCCTTTCTTTTTACACCAGAGTTTTCAGCCAACCTTAATAAAGATCCTTCTACGTTAGTTATTTGCCTATTTAGACCATACATCTGATCTATAAGCTCCTCTTGTCTATTGTTATTGAGATAAATCTTTTCCATTTGTTCAATAAGTAAAATCCTTAGTTCGTGTAATCTTTTTTCAGATCTTGGAACTAAATTTTCACCTTTTCTTAATCTTGCAATCCTTCTTTCACTAAGAGTAAGAATTTCTTTAAAAGTTTTAGCAACTTCATCTATCATTTTTAGAATTTGTTCTTTAATTTCTGCTTCCATAGCGACTAAAGACAAATTAATATCATCTTCCTCATTTTCGTCTTCACTATCATCTTCATTGACATCATCGTTATCGTCATTGTTGTTTGTTTTGTCTTTTTCTTTATTCTTCTCAAGAATATCGTCACTTGTATTACTGACATCTATGTCATGCATTTTTAATGTTGGATTTAAATGATTTGATTTATCATTTTTAAGATTATCATTTGAAATTTCGGGTTCATTAGCCCCACCATTAATACGGGCATAAGTTGTTTCAAGATCAATAATGTCTCTTAACAACATTGTTCCATCATCAACTTCATCTCTCCATTTTATAAAGGCTCTCATAGCTAGTGGTGATTCATAAATTCCACCAACCATTAACTCTCTTCCAGCTTCAATTCTCTTTGCAATAGAAATTTCACCTTCTCTTGACAAAAGCTCAACTGATCCCATTTCTTTCAAATACATTCTTACGGGGTCATCAGAACGAGCACCCTCTTCATCAGATAAATTTCCAACATTTTTATCATCTGATTCTTCTAAGGAAGTTTCTTCTTGCTGGTCAACTATATTTAAACCCATATCATTAATCGCGGAATGAATATCTTCAATCTGTTCTGAAGAATATTCTCCTGGTGGTAGAGCGGAGTTTAAATCGTCTAACGTAACAAAACCGTTTACCTTACCCTTTTTAATAAGTGATTTAATAGCAGAATTATTAAGATCTAAAATAGGGCTGTCATTAATATTTTTATTAGAATTTCTTTTATTTTCAGTTTTGGCCAGCATAAATTATCTCATTTCAATTTTAATTATTCTCAGAAAAACTAATCTTCCTTATATCAACTAAGTCCAATAATTCCTGAAAAATTTTTTTTACATTTTCATCATTTATATTTTTCAAATCTAAATTTAATCTTGAAGGATAATTACTTTGCATAAAATTTTTAATTTGGATAGTAAAACCTTTAGTTATCATATCTTGCTGTAAATCTTTAGAATTTATTTGAGGTGATTTACTAACTGATTCTAAAATTGCTTGCTTCAATTCATTTAAATCCGCTTTTCTAAAATCAATTAAAGAAATTTTTTCATCAAATTCCAAGCTTATTTTAGGCGACAATAACATAATATAAATAATTGCTCCAATTTTAATTTCAATACCAGTTTTAGGCAGATTTCTTTTAATTGAAAATAAATTATAATTAAAAACTTCTAAATTATTCAATTTGTGAAATGGATTGCTATTTTTCTTTCTAAATAATTTAATTCTTTTTTCAATTTCATCTCTAAATGCTTGTTTAATATTAATATTTTCAATTAAATTAACTTTACTTCTTAAATAATTCCAAAAAAAAGCATGACTTTCAGGGTCATTTTCTCTAATTTTTTTTAAACCTTGCATCCATATCATGTCTAAAGCACCCACAGCTTTATCTAAAATTTTTTCAAATTCATTTAAGCCATTTTTATTAATAAATTCTTCTGGATCTAGACGGTCTGGTAGAAAAACAAATTTTAATTTTTTGTTTAATTTCAGCTTTGGCAGATATTTTTCGAATACTCTTAATGTAGCGTTTTGACCTGCATTATCTCCGTCAAAAACCAGGAAAGCTTCATCAGATATATTAAAAATATTTTCAATCTGGTTTTCTGTTAATGCTGTACCTAAGGAAGCAACAGCAGGATATCCATGTGAAGTTAATGAAATCACATCCATATAACCTTCACAAACGACTAATCTTTTATTATTCAGATATTTTTTTGCATTTATAACTCCAAACAATTGTTTACTCTTGTGGAATAAAAATGTTTCAGGAGAGTTTAAATATTTAGGATTACCTTCTCCTATCAATCTACCACCAAAAGCAATTACCTTTCCTGAGTTATTTAAAATAGGAATCATAAGCCTTTGCTGAAAATAAAAAACATGCTTTTTGTTTTGATTTTCTTTAACTAAACCAATTTCAATCATATCAGAAATAGAAAAGCCTTCTTCTTTCAAACGAAATACCAAATAATCGTTAGATTTAAGATTGCCAGAATAACCTATTCTAAAATTTTGAATTATAGATTTATTTATTCCTCTTTCGTATAAGTAGTTTCTTGCCTTTTCTCCAATAGGGGCATTTAGATTTTGTATATAAGAATCAGAAACCCTTTTTAAAAGATGAAGTTGATTCTTTAATTTTGGATTTTCAGACAACGTATCATAATTATAATTTATTCCTGCCTGATCTGCCAATTTCTTCAAAGCATCTACAAAAGTTACATTTTCCATTTCCATAACATAAGTGAAAATGTCACCATTTTTTCCACATCCAAAACAATGAAAAAAACCTTTATCATCCGAAACATTGAAAGAGGGTGTTTTTTCTTTATGAAAAGGACATAGAGCAATGTAATTAGATTTATCACGTCTTTTCAGAGATATATTTTTTCTAATAACCTCAGATAATCTAATTGAACTTTTGATTTCTTCTTTTAAATCCATTTTATACTTATTTTTTTATCAATTAAATTTATTAACTAGTTAGCTTACTTTTTACAATTTTACTCACATCCCCAAAGTCCATTTCTCCATTGTGCTTTTCTTTTAATAATTTTATTACTTTACCCATCTCTTTCATAGAAGAGGCTTCACATGATTTTATAGTTATATCAATAATATTGTTTATTTCCTCCCTAGATAGTTGTTTGGGTAAAAACTTAGAAATTATTTCTATTTCATTTTGTTCTTTTTTTGCTAAGTCTTCCCTTTTACCCTCCAAATACATTTCTATAGACGATTTTCTTTGTTTTATCATTCTCTGAAGAAGAGAAATTATTTCTTCATCGTTTATACCTAAGTCATTTCCTTTACCTTTAGCTATTATATCTCCATCTTTAATTGAAGCTATAACTAGTCTTAAGGTACTAATTAAATCAACATTTTTTTTGATCATTGCTTCTTTTAAATTATTTTTTATATCTTCTCTTATAGTCATTGCTTTTTCCTAAATTTTATTATTAATATTGTAAGTGTAAATACCAATAAAAATATATGAAATCTGTATTAATTTAACTAATTTTTTTTAATTTTATTGACGAAAATAATAATACATTCTAATTACATCTTTGATGAAAAAAATATGTAAAAATTATTTAGTTTTTATTCCCAAAATTTTATTAATATCTTATTTCTTATGCTTGAACTTATAATAACAATTAAGGGGTGGAATGAAAAAATCAAATCAAAAAAAAGAATTTCCAAATAACGGTTATATTCCATTTGATTTAGACAAAATTAATAGAAAAATATTAGATAGTATATTAGTTTTAAGTGACGGTTCACATTTTTTTGGGACATCTTTTGGTTCAAAAAAAAGAAGTCTTGGAGAATTATGTTTTAATACTTCTCTTACAGGCTATCAAGAAATAATTACAGATCCTTCTTATGCGGGTCAGATAATTACGTTTACTTTTCCTCATATTGGAAATATAGGTTCAAATAGTTCTGATGATGAAGGACAAACTGGATCTGTGGCAGGAATTGTTGTAAGACAACTTCCATCATCTCCATCTAATTGGCGTTCAGAAAAAAGCTTTAATGATTGGTTAATTTTTAACAATATTCCTGGGATTTATGGAATTGACACTCGCTTACTAACTAAGACCATACGCAAATATAAAAGTTGTAATGCGATGATATGTTATGATGAAAACGGTAATTTTAATTTAAATGAATTGAAATCTGAATTAAATAAACACCCTAAAATGGATGGTTTAAATCTATCGTCTTTTGTAACCACAAAGAAACAATACAAATTTACTGAACGTCCTCACAAATTATTATCCAAAAAAAATATGGAAAATAGAATTTTTAAACCAAAAATAGCTGTTATCGATTTTGGTGTTAAACGAAATATACTAAGGCACTTAGTAAATTTAAATGCTGATGTTGTTGTGTTACCAGAAGATACTAATTTTGAAAAAATTGAAAATTTTGAACCAGATGGAATTTTCTTATCTAACGGACCAGGAGATCCTGCAGCAACAGAAATAAAATGTAGAAAACTACTTAAGTCAATATTCAAGTTAAATATTCCCGTTTTTGGAATATGTATTGGTCATCAATTAATTGGGCTATCTTTTGGTGCTACAACTAGTAAAATGTCACAAGGACATAGAGGGGCTAATCACCCAGTTAAAAATTTATTAAATAACAAGGTTGAAATAACAAGCCAAAATCACGGTTATCAAATAGATATAAATTCTCTTCCTAAATGTTTTGAAATTACTCACACCTCTTTGTTTGATAGCTCAATAGAAGGCCTCAAACATAGAAATCTTCCAATCTTTTCTGTACAATACCATCCTGAAGCCTCTCCTGGACCAACTGAGTCCTCTTATCTATTTGAAGAATTTTTAAATTGTATAAAAGTATCAAAAAATGCCAAAACGAAGTGATATAAAATCAGTTTTAATTATTGGAGCGGGTCCTATTGTTATTGGCCAAGCTTGCGAATTTGACTACTCAGGTGCTCAAGCATGTAAAGCTCTTATGGAAGAAGGTATAAGAGTAATTTTAATAAATTCTAACCCTGCCACTATTATGACAGACCCAATAATGGCAGACGCAACTTATATTGAGCCTATAGAGAAAAATACAATTGAAAAAATCATACAAATAGAAAAACCTGATGCAATTCTTCCAACTATGGGTGGACAAACAGCTTTAAATGCTACCTTGGAATTATATAATTCAGGTATCCTTAAAAAAAATGACGTAGAAATTATTGGTGCCAAACCAGTCTCTATTAATAAAGCTGAGGATAGGGAATTATTTAAAAAGAGTATGAACAAAATTGGATTAGCTTCAGCAAGAGCAAAAATTGCTAAAAATCTTGATGAGGCTAATTCAGCATTAAATTTTGTAGGATTACCGGCTATTATTAGGCCATCCTTCACCCTTGGTGGGGAAGGAGGAGGCATAGCATACAATAAAGAAGAATTCATTGAGATAGTTTCTAATGGACTTAAATTATCTCCAAACACAGAAGTACTTATTGAAGAGTCTCTTCTTGGTTGGAAAGAGTATGAAATGGAAGTTGTTAGAGATCATTCTGATAACTGTATAATTATATGTTCTATTGAAAATGTAGATCCAATGGGCGTACATACTGGAGATTCAATAACTGTGGCTCCGGCACTAACTCTCTCTGACAAAGAATATCAAAAAATGCGTAATGCCAGTATTGCGGTACTTAGAGAAATCGGTGTTGATACTGGTGGTTCAAATGTACAATTTGCCCTTAATCCAATTGATGGTAGATTAATTGTAATCGAAATGAATCCAAGAGTTAGTAGATCATCTGCGTTAGCTTCTAAAGCGACTGGTTTTCCTATAGCTAAAGTTGCTGCCAAACTTGCCATTGGATATAATTTAGACGAATTACAAAATGATATTACAAAATCTACACCTGCAAGTTTTGAGCCTACCATAGACTATGTGGTTACAAAAATACCTCGTTTTACATTTGAAAAATTTCCTGGAAGTAATAATTTTTTATCAACTTCCATGAAATCTGTAGGAGAGGCAATGGCAATTGGAAGATCATTTCAAGAATCTCTTCAAAAAGCTCTTAGATCTCTAGAAATAGATTTATCAGGTTTAAATGATGTACCTTTTCCATCTCAAAATGAAGCATTAAATGACAAAGACAATATATCTGGCTGGTTAGCTGAACAAGTTCCTGAAAGAATTTTAAGAATATCTACAGCATTAAGATGTAAAGTCTCAGTTGAAGATATTTCAAAAATTACTGGATGGGATAAATGGTTTTTAGAACAGATAGCCGGTATAATAAACGTTGAGGAAAAATTAAAAGAAAACTTAGTCCCTCTAGACGAAATATTTCTACGAAACATAAAGTCTATGGGTTTTTCTGATAAACGTATATCAGAATTAACTAATTTAAACGTCCAGAAAATATCTATGCTTCGTTATAAACTAAAAATTTTTCCATCTTACAAGAGGGTTGATACATGTGCTGCCGAATTTTTTTCTGAAACAGCTTACTTGTATAGTTCTTATGAGCAGAATAATATTAATGAATGCGAGGTTTACCCTTCCACAAAAAATAAAGTTATTATTCTTGGAGGAGGTCCAAATAGAATAGGTCAGGGTATAGAGTTTGACTATTGTTGTGTTCATGCTGCATACAGTTTAACAGAAGCAGGCTACGAAACTATTATGATCAATTGTAATCCTGAAACAGTTTCTACTGATTATGATACGTCCGATAAGTTATATTTTGAACCTCTAACTCATGAAGATGTTCTTTCTATTATTGAAAAAGAAAATCAAAATGGAAAGGTGATTGGAGCAATAGTGCAATTAGGAGGACAAACACCTCTTAAAATTTCATCTGGTCTAGAAAAAGCAGGAATAAAAATTTTAGGAACATCTGTAAAAGCTATAGATTTAGCTGAAGATAGAAAGAGCTTTAAAGAACTACTGCAAACATTAGAACTTAATCAGCCATTAAATGACGTTGCAAGTAGTAAAAACGAGGCTATTGAAACAGCTAATAAAATTGGTTTTCCAGTTGTAATAAGACCCAGTTATGTTCTTGGTGGTCGTGCTATGGAAATAGTTTATAATAATGATCAGTTGCGAGTATATATAAATGACGCTGTAAAAGTCTCTGGAAATAATCCTGTACTCATAGATAGTTTTTTAAAAAATGCAATTGAAGTTGATGTTGACGCTATATCTGATGGAGAAGAAACATTTATTGCAGGTATTATGGAACATATAGAAGAAGCAGGCATCCATTCTGGTGACTCAGCTTGTGCCCTTCCACCTCAAACTCTTGATAAACAAATTATTAACGAAATAATTTCACAAACTAAAAAACTTGCTAAAGGATTAAAGGTCATCGGTTTTATTAATATACAATTCGCAATTCAAAGTAATAGAATTTTTATATTAGAGGTTAATCCTCGAGGTAGTAGAACAATCCCTTTCGTTGCTAAATCAACTGGTATTCCTCTTGTAAAAATAGCATCGCAAATTATGATAGGAAAAAAATTGTCAGATTTTGAACTTACCCAAAATAAAATGAGACACATATCTGTAAAAGAAGCCGTTTTTCCTTTTGCAAGATTCCCAGGAACAGATGTAATTCTGGGACCAGAAATGAAGTCTACTGGTGAAGTTATGGGAATAGGATCAACTTTTGGTGAAGCTTTTGCAAAAAGTCAGCTTGGTGCAAATATTAATTTACCACTAGAGGGTCAAGTTTTTATTTCTATCAAGGATGATGATAAAAAGAATATCATTGCGATTGCAAAGGACTTTAAAAATTTAGGTTTTAAAATATGCGCTACAAGTGGAACAGCTAAGAAATTAAATGATAATAATGTTGATACTAAATATATTAAAAAAGTAATTGAGGGTAGACCAAATGCAGTTGATGCAATGTTATCTAAAGAAATACAGCTAGTTATTAATACGGCAGAAGGAACAAATTCAATTAAAGACAGTTTCTCTCTTAGACAAACTGCACTTATAAACAAAATTCCTTATTATACCACTCTTCAAGGTGCGCATGCAGCCGCATTAGCTATAAAATCAATAAAAAGTAAACATTTGAAAATCAAATCTCTTCAATCATACTTTGAATAGTATATTTTTTGTATTATATATTTATAATACGATTCATTTTTTGGAAAATTTAACATGGATAAAATACCATTTACATTATCTGGGCTTGAAAAGATTAAATCTGAACTTAATGATTTAAAAAAATCTGAACGACCTAAAGTGATACAAGCAATAGCCGCTGCCAGAGAACATGGTGATCTTAAAGAAAACGCTGAATACCACGCTGCAAAAGATAGACAATCATTTGTTGAAGGAAGAATTACAGAACTCGAGGACGTGACTAGTAGAGCCGAATTAATAAATCTTAGTAAATTATCAGGTGAAACTGTAACTTTTGGGACTAAGGTCAAAATCTTAGATGAAGAGAATAATCACGAAATAGATTATCAAATAGTAGGACCATATGAAGCTAATCTGGAGTTAAAACTTATATCAATAGCTTCACCAATAGCTAAAGCATTAATAGGTAAAGAAGAAGGTGCATCCGTTGTTGTTTCCACTCCTAGTGGAACTAAACATTATGAAATATTGTCAATTGAAGTTATTCCGACATAATTTCAAATGGTATTTCTGGTAAACTTTTAATACTTCTTATATTTAATGAAGTTTTAACATTACTAACTTTAGGAGCTTGAGTAAGATTTTTTGTTAAGAATGTTTGAAAATCATCCCAATCTTTAGCAACAATTTTTAAGAGGAAATCAACTTCTCCAACAAGCATATAGCATTCTCTTACTTCAGGAAAAAGAGAGATATAATTTTCAAAAATTTTTAGATCAGTTTCAGCTTGACTTTCAAGTCCTACATGAGCAAATACTGTTACTTTAAAACCTAAGAGTTCTGGGTTTAAAATAGCGTTATAACCACGAATGAAATTCCTGTTTTCTAAAGATTTAACTCGTCTTAAACATGAAGGAGGAGAAATATTAACTATATGAGCTAATTCAACGTTGCTGATTTTGCCATTTTTTTGTAATTCGCTTAATATTGTAAGATCAATACTATCCAACTTAGTTTTTTCGTTTTTCATTTTATTAATATTTCTTTATAATATTTAGTAAATAAATTGTAATAATATTACTATAATGAGCCTATATATACAATTTTATTTCAGAAAATAATTTAATATTAGAATATAATAAATTTTAGTGAGTTAGAAGTTGAAAACGTCAACAAAAATCGATGCTTGGATAATAAGCGATGGAACAAAAGGAATGGAAAATCAGTCTCTAGCACTTGCTAAATTATTGAATATAAATTTTGAATTAGTTAAATATAATCCACCTTATTTGTTAAAAAAGTTTCCATTAATCAGAAAGTTATTTATTTCTTCTGTTAAAGACCATTTATTGAGAAAAAAATCTCCACCTTCTTTTATAATTACAACCGGCAAAAGAATGGCTGGAGTTTCAATTGCTTTAAAATTTATTCTGAAAGATAAAGTTAAAAATATTCATATTCAAAATCCTAGATTACCTTTTGAATATTTTGATTTATTACTTATTCCCGAACACGACAACATAACTGCCAAAAATGTTATACAAACAAAAGGGGCACTTACTTTCTTTAATTTTAATGAATCAAATAAATTTAAAGAAAGAGAAATAAATTTGATTAAAGGAAGTAAAAAAAATCTTATTCTTTTAATGATTGGCGGGAATAATAAAAGATACAAACCTAAGAATTGTGATTATTATTATTTAAGCATGAAAGTACTTGAAGCGACAAAAAATCTTGACTGTAAGTTACTTGTTTTGCTTTCCAGACGAACACCTTTAATGGCTGCTAAAATTTTAAATTATTCTTTTCTAAAACATAATGAAAATTTTCAAATAGTAACTTCATCTGAACAAAGCTTTTATCCAGAAATTTTGCAAATAGCTGATTATATCATTGTAACCAGCGATAGTGTTAATATGGTTTCAGAAACTGCAACGTTACCTATACCTTTGTTTGTATCAAAGTTCACAAAAGAAACTGGCAAAATTTCTAATTTCTTAAAAAATCTTGAAGACTTAGGAATTTTAAAAAGATTTGAAGGACAATTATTTCATTATTACAAAAATACTCTGAAAACCAATCAGGAAACTATTTTAAAAGTTAACAAGCTTTTGGGACTCTAATAAGTTACCTAATTTTCTGACTTTACTAATTTTTTTCTCTAATAGTTTCCAATTATTATTTTTATTAATTTCCTCCCATATTTGCTCCACTTCATCTATGAGCATATTTTCTCTATTATTATTTATTAATTTTCTTTTTTCTGAAGCTCCTTTTGATGATTGGCCTTCTTTAAGAATATCTGTGATTTTCAAAAATCCTTCAACCTTATATTTTTTTCCATAATTAGTCTTCAAACAATCTATTATTGCTTCTCTTCCACCGAAGAAATCATAGAAAAAGGATGCGTAGTCTATTTGATATTTTTCACTTTCATTTAACAAAATATTCATAATTTCATTTAGGCTTTTAGAATCAATGTCTTTTATTCCAATTCTCCAACAAAAATGTCTTTTAAGAGATAAATGAAAAGTTGTAGAAAATTCGTTTAATATTTCAATAATTCTTTTTTCATTAATTAATTTGTTGAGACTTTTACCTAACTGAGTTAATGCCCACAATGCCGCTTCTGGCTGCCTACCAAATGAATACCTACCGTTGTAATCAAAATAAGCCGCAGTAAAATTTTGATTTGCATATTGTACAAATCTCCATGGACCAAAATCAAAAACTTCACCAGTTACATTAAAATTGTCTGTATTCAAAACACCATGAACAAAACCTGAAATTATAATTTTAGCCATAGATGTAGCAATTTTTTTTACACACTCTAAAAAAATTGTCTCTATGAAATAGTCACGAGTACCACTTTTATCAATATGAGTAAAATAGTTATCTCCTAAATAATCTATCAGTGTTTCAAGATTATCTTGTTGATTCAAATAGGCTAATCTTTGAAAAGTACCAATTCTTATATGTCCATTACTTCTTCTGACTAAAACAGCAGATCTAGTCGGAGATGGCTCGTCATTTCTTTGAAGTTTCTCTTCTGTTTCAATTATAGATAAAGTTTGGCTAGTTGCCACACCTAAGGCAGATAAAAACTCTGTAGCTAATAATTCACGAATTGCCCCTTTCAATGTTAGTCTTCCATCCCCTCCTCTACTATATTTTGTCTGTCCAGATCCTTTTGTTCCTAGATCCCATAAGTTTTTATTCTTATCTAAAAACTGTGCTAACAGAAAACCTCTTCCATCGCCCAATTCAGAATTGTAATGTCCAAATTGATGACCATGATATTTTAAGGCCAAAGGATCATGATTAACTCCAGGATATTTAGAAAATTTCCCGAAATATTCTATCCACTCATCATCTGATAGGTTATCAAAACCTATTAGTTTAGCAGCCCTGTTATTTCTAAACCTTAGAATATGATTTGGGAATAGAGCTGGTTTAGCAATATCATAAAATGCATCGCCTAAACTAAAATGATTATTCATAACTGTAGAATTATTTTTCATAAACAGTTTTATATTCGTTTATCTAAAAAGATTATTCTGCAAACTTTTTTCTAATTTATTATACATGGAAGCAACGTGATCACCATATCCATTATAAATAACCGTTGGTATCCTTCCGTCAACTCCTAATTGTTGCTCAGACTTTTGTGACCATCTAGGATGTGGTATATTTGGATTTACATTAGCCCAGAATCCATATTCTTTAGGTGCAAGTTTTTCCCACAAGCCTATAGGTCTTTTATTTACAAAACTAATTTTTACAATTGATTTTATAGATTTAAAACCATATTTCCATGGAAGAATTAGCCGTAATGGAGCACCATTCTGATTAGGTAATTCTTTGCCATAAATACCTGTGGCGATAAAACTTAAATCATTTTTTGCCTCTTTAATAGTTATACCCTCTTGATATGGCCATGGATACCACTTTTGTTTTTGTCCTGGCGCAATATCTGGGTTAAAAAAAGTTTCAAACTTTACATATTTAGCATCAGTCATTGGTTCAACAAGTGATAAAATTTTTTTAACAGGAAAACCAGCCCAAGGCACAGTCATTGACCATGCTTCCACACATCTAAATCTATAAACTCTTTCTTCAATTCCACCAATTTTTTTTAGTAAATCGTTAACGTCTATAGTTAATGGTTTATTTACCAATCCATCAATTGTTAATAACCAAGGATCTGTTTTAAGCTGTGAAGCTCTTCTCCAAATATTTTTACTTGAGCCAAATTCATAAAAGTTTGTATAGGTAGTTGCTAGGCTTTCTTTTGTAAGATCTCTGCCTACTTTGTAGAAATTGTTAGTTATTGGAGGATAAAATGAACTAAATGCTTTAAAAGGAATTAATGACGCACTAGGAAAAACTAAAGAGCCAATAGCTAAATTTTTTATAATTTTTCGTCGTGAGTTAAAAACACTTTCGGTTGTAATACTGCTTTCTTTTAAATTCCAAATCTTATTTTTTTTAAGAAACACGTTCCACTCCACAATTTTTAAGATAAGCTTAAAACTGCTTTTTCAATCCTATTCATCGCTTCTTTTAACAAGTCTAAACTTGTTGCGTATGACACTCTAAAGAAAGGTTCTAATCCAAAAGCTACTCCAGGTACAGCTGCAACTTCTGCTGTTTCTAAGAGCCATTCAACAATATCTGTATCATTCTTTAATATTATTCCTTCGTTTGTTTTTTTTCCTACTAAGCCAGAAACATTTGGATAAGCATAAAAGGCCCCTTTAGGTAACAAACAATTTATACCTTCAATATTATTGAGTTTACTTACAACAAAATATCTCCTTTCATCAAAAGCTTTTAAACAAGGTTTTAAAAAGTCATTACTTCCACTAATTCCAGCCAAAGCAGCATACTGTGAAATGGATGAGGCATTGGAAGTTGACTGCCCTTGAATTTTAATCATCGCTTTGATTAATATTTCAGGACCAACTGCATATCCAATTCGCCAACCCGTCATACAATGACTTTTTGAAACGCCATTTACTGTTAACACTCTATCTTTTAAATCAGGAGCAACTTGAGCAAATGTGAAGAATTCAAAATTATCATAAATGATATATTCATATATATCATCTGTCATAACGTATAAATTTTTATGCTTTCTAACAACTTCAGCAATATCTTCAAGCTCTTTTCTAGAATAACAAGATCCAGTTGGATTAGACGGACTATTTAATATCAACCACTTGCTTTTTTTAGTTACAACTTGTTCTAATTCTTTGGCTGTAATTTTAAAATCTGTTTCTTGAGAACAACTCACAATAACAGGCTTACCTCCAGCCAACAAAGTCATGTCAGGATATGATACCCAGTATGGAGCTGGAATTATCACTTCATCATCTTTGTTAATAGAACTAACCAGTGCGTTGAATAAAATTTGTTTTCCACCAGTACCTACAATCACATCATTTATTGAATAACTCAAATCATTATCCTTTTTAAACTTATCAATTATGGCTTGCCTAAGCTCTGGAATACCTTCTACGTTTGTGTACTTTGTATATCCTTTGTGAATTGCATCTATAGCAGCTTCCTTTACATGGTTAGGTGTATCAAAATCAGGTTCACCAGACGATAATCCAATAACTTTTTTTCCTTCTCTTTTTAATTGCGCTGCTCTGGCTGTTATGACCATTGTTGCAGAAGGTTTAATTCTATTCAAACTGTCAGAAATAAAAGTCATATTTAAACTCCAAAAAAAGAAATTTAGTTATCATTAAGATTTACTACAAAAAATAGTTGTTAAAAATCTTTTTTATTAATTAATAGGTAATTTTTTGATATAAAGCATTTTATGCCAAATTAATTACGTATTTAATAAAAATGAACAACCTTGAAAAATTAAATTATAATATTTCAAACTCTTTGAAATCTAACTTTAATTTAAAATCTGACTTTATTCCTACAGGAGACCAACCACAAGCCATAGACGAGTTGATTTCAGGTGTTAATAATAATGAAAAAGATCAAGTTTTACTTGGTGTTACAGGTTCAGGTAAAACTTTTACTATGGCCCATGTCATTAATTCTCTAAATAGACCAGCATTAGTAATGGCTCCTAATAAGACACTTGCAGCACAACTTTATGGAGAAATGAAAGATTTTTTCCCTGAAAATGCTGTTGAGTATTTTGTGTCATACTATGACTATTATCAACCAGAGGCATATGTCCCTCGTTCAGACACATATATAGAAAAAGAATCAAGTATTAATGATCAAATTGATAGAATGCGCCATTCTGCTACAAGAGCTCTACTTGAAAGAAAAGATGTTATCATTGTTGCATCAGTATCCTGTATTTATGGTATTGGATCAGTAGAAACATATTCAAAAATGACGATGACTTTAAAAGAAAGACAAGAATTTCCACGACAAAAATTATTAAGACAATTTACTGAACTTCAATACACTAGAAACGACATGTCCTTTGTAAGAGGTACATTTAGAGTAAGAGGAGATGTAATAGAGATATTTCCAGCGCACTTAGAAACTGTTGCTTGGAGAATAACTTTATTCGGTGACGAAATTGAAAATTTATTTGAGGTAGATGCTTTGACAGGGCAGAAACTGTCGAAATTAAGTTCGATAAAAATTTATGCTAATTCTCATTATGTTACACCAAGACCAACTTTAAATGAAGCTATAAAGTCTATAAAAGAGGAGTTAAAACATCATTTAGATTTCTTATACAAAAGTAATAAATTAGTTGAAGCACAAAGACTTGAACAACGAACTAATTTTGATCTTGAAATGATGCTTGCTGCTGGGACATGCCCAGGAATAGAAAACTATAGTAGATACCTCTCAGGTAGAAATCCTGGTGAACCTCCACCTACTCTTTTTGAATATTTACCTGACGACGCACTTGTGTTTACAGATGAAAGCCATATAACAGTAAGTCAAATAGGTGCAATGTATAAAGGTGATTTTAGAAGAAAGTCGACTTTATCAGAATATGGTTTTAGATTACCCTCTTGCTTGGATAATCGACCCTTAAAATTTGAAGAATGGGAAGCTTTTAGACCTCATACCATTCACGTTTCAGCCACTCCTGGAGAGTGGGAACTAAATAAAACAAATGGGATATTTATTGAACAATCAGTCAGACCAACTGGTCTTATAGATCCTAAAATAACTATAAAACCTACTAAAACTCAAGTTGATGATTTAATTCATGAAACAAAGTTACAATCTAAAAAAGGAAATAGAGTTTTAATTACCACACTAACAAAAAAAATGGCTGAAGCTTTAAGTGAGTATATGTTTGAGGCTGGTTTAAAAGTAAGGTACATTCACTCAGACGTTGATACCCTAGAACGTATTGAAATAATAAGAGATTTGAGATTAGGAATTTTTGATGCGCTAATAGGAATTAATCTTTTAAGAGAAGGTTTGGATATTCCAGAGTGTGCACTAGTTGCAATATTAGACGCTGATAAAGAAGGATATCTGAGATCAAAAACATCACTTATTCAAACTATAGGACGTGCAGCAAGACATGTTGAAGGTAATGTCATATTATATGCTGATACAATAACTGGATCAATGCAGTACGCGATTGATGAAACAAACAGAAGAAGAAAAAAACAAATTGATTATAATATAAAGAATAAAATAACTCCAAAAACAGTTATTAGTAAAATTTCTAATATATTAGAAAATCTTAGTGAAGAAGGTGAAGAGAATAAAAGTTCTAAACATGTTGGAAAAAGTATAAAACAATCAATTCAAGAACTTCAGTCAGATATGGAAAAAGCAGCAAGCAACCTTGAATTTGAAGAGGCTGCGAAAATTAGAGATAAAATAAAAATCTTGCAACAAAAAGAACTAGGATTGATGGTTGCTCCTAAAGAAAATTACAGAAGTAAATTTAGTAAAAAGAAGTAAACAAACTATTTATTAAAATTAATTTAAGGTGCAAAATTTACTATATGAAAAAAAAGACTAAACCTTCTCTTAGTAATGGGATTGAGGTTATAAAAAATGAATTAAGAACAATTCCTGACAAATCTGGAATTTATCAGATGTTGGGAGAAAACGAAGAGTATTTATATATTGGTAAAGCAAAAAATCTAAAAAATAGAGTTGGTTTTTACACTCAGCCAAAAAGACTCAACTCAAGACTAACATACATGGTCTCAAGTACAGTTAAAATGGAGATCATTATTACGTCGTCTGAGGTTGAAGCTCTTTTATTAGAGTCGAATTTAATTAAAAAATTCGAACCAATCTACAATATATTACTTAAGGACGACAAAAGTTTTAGTTCTATATTATTTAATTTGTCACACCCATTTCCACAAATATCTTCTCATCGAGGATCAAGAACTATTAGAGGAGAATACTTTGGACCATTTGTATCTAAAAGAACGATTTACAAAACAATTGAAACATTGCAAAAGGCATTTTTACTGAGAACTTGCAATGATAATATATTCAAATCAAGAACTAGACCCTGTCTACAATATCAAATTAAAAGATGTAGCGCACCCTGTGTCAATTTTATATCTGAAGAAAATTATAAAAAAACTGTGGTTGAGGCCAAAAACTTTCTAAATGGGAATTCAAAAAAAATAAAACAAAACTTAATAGACAAAATGTATGATGCGTCTAATAAACAAAATTTTGAAGCTGCAGCAATTTTTAGGAATAGAGTTAAAGCTCTAACAGAAGTAAATGCAAGTCAGAACATTAATATACCAAACGTTAAAAATATTGATTTTTTAGTAATAAAAAAAATTGATAATAAAGTCGTAATTCAAATGACCATCATTAGGAACGGTTGTAACTACGGATCAAAATCTTATTTCCCTAATCCTGGAAGGAATGGGACTGATGTTAATGAAAATGAAATCATGCAAGCATTTATATGCCAATTCTACGAAAAAAATATTCCAGCAGAGAGTATACTTGTTAATGAATATCCTAAAGATAAATCCCTCATTGAAGAATTTCTGAGAACAAAACATGCATTTAAAGTTGAAATCGAATCTCCTCAAAGAGGTAAAAAATTAGAACTTATTAATTCCACCTTAAAAAATGCTGAAGAAAATCTTAATAGAAAAATCTATGAAAAATCATCTAATCAAAAAAATTTATTAAAACTTCAAGATATCTTCCATTTTAGAAAGAAAATAAAAAAATTAGAAGTGTATGACAACTCTCACCATCAAGGCAAATCACCTATAGGTGCAATGATAGCTTTTAATGAGGATGGTTTTTTGAAATCATTATATAGAAAGTATAATATAAATTCTGAGTACAAAAATAAGAGTTTATCAAAAAACTCTGAAACTCTTAATAATAATGATTATTTAATGATGAGAGAAGTCATTGAAAGAAGATTTATTGGAAAAGCTTCTTCAAATTATCCTGATTTATTAATAATTGACGGAGGGAAAGGTCATTTGAATATTGTTTTATCCGTCCTTAAAAAATTAAAAATTGACAATATTGAAGTATTAGCAGTTTCTAAAGGTATAAAAAGAGATGCAGGAAGAGAAAGCTTTTATACTAAGTATAACGATAAAATTATATTTGAAAAAGATGATACAATTTTATTTTTTCTTCAAAAATTAAGAGATGAAGTTCACAGATACGCCATTACTGGCCATAGACTTAAAAGTAAAAAAAGATTATTTCAAAACCCATTAGATGAAATAGACGGTATAGGTGCTCAAAGAAAAAAATCATTGCTTGATGAATTCGGTTCAGCAAAAGCTGTTGGAACAGCCAGTTTAAAGGATTTATTAAAAGTTGAAGGAATTAACAAGTCAACAGCACAAAAAGTATTTAACTTTTTTAATTAATAATAATTGCTTAACTATAATAGATTTTACCTTTATTGTAATAACAAAATAGATGTTAAGTAAGGTTGTAAATGCTAAAAGAAAGTTTAATTAAAAGCACAATACCTAATGGTTTAACTTTGTTCAGATGTTTAACAGCATTATTACTTCCTTTAATTGTTATCTATGGCGGTGAAATTGGTGCAATAGTTGCTACTCCTTTGTTAATTTTAGCTGGTATGACTGACTATTTTGATGGTTTTTATGCTAGAAAATATAAAGTCATATCCAATTTTGGAAAAATTCTAGATCCAATTGCTGATAAACTTTTGGTAATTGGATTAATTTTTGCTTTAGCTTCAGAGCATATGTTCGAATATAATTACGCTTTTATACCTGCACTTGTAATCGTTTTGAGAGAAATTTTAATTAGCGGTATAAGAGAAAGTATTGCTGATTATAATATTACCTTAGAAGTAACCTTTCTTTCAAAATGTAAAACCACAATACAACTGATTGCCTGTGGCAGTTTTTTAGTTTGGCGAACAAATACTTTTTCCTATAATATCGAAGCGTTAGAAATCATTTCATATACTTTTCTATGGGTTGCAGCCATAATTACTTTGATAACTGGAATTCAATATATTATGAAATTAGTTTTATTTTTTAATAATAAAAATGAGAGTGAGTAATGGTTATAAAATACTTTTCTTGGATTAAAGAACATATTGGTAAGTCAGAAGAACTTATTGAATTACCTGATAATGTAAAAAACATAAGTGAACTTATTAATTACTTAAATAATTTAAACGATGATTACAAAAAAGTTTTTTTAAAAAAAGATTTAATTAAAATTGCTGTAAACAAAACATATTGCTCTGTTGAAACAAAAATAAGTAATAATGACGAAATAGCTTTTTTCCCCCCTGTTACAGGAGGATAAATGGATAAAAAAACAACGATCCCAGTTAAAATCAAAATACAGAATAAAGATTTTGATGTTTCAGAAGAGACTAAAATTTTACGAGAAAATCAAACAGGTGCAATTGTAAACTTTGTTGGTGTTGTGAGAGGTTTTGATGAAAGAAACAATAGTTTAGTAGATTCAATGACACTCGAGCATTATCCTGGAATGACTGAATTAGAAATTGAAAAAATTGTTAAACAAAGCTGTGAAAGATGGAATATTACTGGAGTAACTGTAATACATAGAGTTGGTAAATTATTACCCTCAGATCAAATTGTTTTTGTTGGTGTGTCTGCAAAACATAGACAAAACGCTTTTGACAGTTGTAATTTTATAATGGATTGGCTTAAAACAAAAGCTCCTTTTTGGAAAGTTGAAGAAAATAACAATCAAAAAAAATGGGTTGATTATAATTTATCTGACGACGAAGCAACAAAAAAATGGGTTTTTTAAAATTTTTCTAACTACCATTAACCAAATCTGAATAAGCTTTTGTCAATTTTAAACAAAATTCAGCTGGTTTAAACTTGTAATCTCCAATTGATTGAACTGGAGTAACTTCTGCCGCTGTACCTGTTAAAAAACATTCTTCAGCCTCAGCCATTTCTTCTGGCATAATTTTTCGTTCAATAATTTCAATACCATTGTCTTCAGCAAGTTTCATCACTGTTCTTCTTGTAATTCCATCAAGAAAACAATCAGCTAACGGCGTATGAAGTTTTCCATCTGGCATTCTAAAAAATACATTAGCCCCTGTTGCCTCAGCAACTTGGCCCCTATAATCTAACATTAGTGCATCACTATAACCTTTTGCTTCTGCTTCATGTTTGGAGAGTGTACAGATCATGTATAAACCAGCAGCTTTAGCATGAACAGGTCCACATTCAGGACTTGGACGTCTCCACTTAGCAATATCAAGTTTGATCCCTTGCATTTTTTGATCTGGATCGAAATAACTTGGCCATTCCCAAACAGCAATAGCTACATTTATTGTAGTTGACTGTGCAGAAACAGCCATCATTTCACTACCTCTCCAAACTACTGGTCTTACATAAGCATCTGACAATGAATTTTTTTCAAGCAAAAGATCTTTTGCTTTTTCTATTTCATTTTTTGAATAAGGTATTTCCATATCAAGTGAGTGGGCGGAGTTAAACAACCGTTCAGTATGTTTCTTTGTTTCAAAAATTTTACCTTTATATGCTCTTTCACCTTCAAAAACACAACTAGCATAATGTAAACCATGATTTAATACATGAATGTTAGCTGTTTTCCATTCAACTAAATTTCCATTATGCCATATATAGCCATTACGATTATCAAATGAAAAGTTATCCAAAAAAAATTCCTCCTAATTTACACATAATTTATAATCCACATTATAGTTAAATAATCAAATATTAAGAAATAAGTTTTGTAATTAATTAAGTATTTTAGTATTTTTATCTTTTTTAAGATTTATTACTGAGTAAATATAATAAATTCAATATGAACTGACCTGTTTTTGTAAAATGTATAATCAAGATCTAAAAAAATTATATTTTCATATTTTAATAATTGATGATGATCAAAAAATAAGAGAATTACTAAAAAAATTTTTAGAAAATAATAGCTTTAGAGTTTCCGACGCTGAAAATACCCAGCAAGCTAAAAAAATTATGGAAACATTAATTTTTGACTTATTGGTTATCGATATAATGATGCCAGGACAAAATGGTTTGGAATTTTTAAAAGAAATAAGACAAACAAATTCAATACCAACTCTTATGTTAACTGCCATGTCAAATCCTGAGGATAGACTTGATGGCCTCGAGTATGGGGCAGATGATTACATGACCAAGCCATTTGAACCAAGAGAATTATTACTAAGAATACAAAATATACTTAAAAGACGCCCTGAAAATCTAAAGAAGACTAAAATTGAAAATAATACAAGATTCGGTCCATTTTCTTTTAATCAAAAATCTTTAAATTTATATAAAAATGATTTACCTGTTCATCTAACTACATCTGAGCAGAAATTGTTAAATTGTTTTTGTAAATCTCCAAATAAAGCTTTTTCTAGAGATGATATTAATGTCTCTCTTGGTGGTAATATGGAAACTCGATCAATTGACGTGGCTATTGCAAGAATAAGACGTAAAATTGAAGATGATCAAAGATACCCCATTTATCTGCAAACAGTAAGAGGAATAGGCTGGATGCTACATACTCACGATGACAGAATTAATAATGATTAAAAAAAAGTATAAATAATGAGATTACGCAACATAACACCAAAAAGTTTATTTGGAAGAATGTTAGCTATTATACTTGTCCCAATAATTCTTGTTCAAATTATTTCCGTGTCAATTTTCTATGAAAGACATTGGGATTGGGTATCTAGACATATGTCTAAAAATTTAGCAAAAGATTTAGGTTTATTAATTGATGAGCTTGGTAGCGAGCCCTCTAAGAATCAGAGGGCTTTATCAGCTGTAAGAGCAAGACAATACTTTGATATTATTTTCTACTGGTTAGAAGGAGGTATATTAAAACCTAATCAATCATTTAATGCGAAATTTAAAAATTTTCGATCTTCTTTGGAATCTAGAATAAAGGAACCTTTCTATTTATCAACAATTGAGAATTCAAGACAATTTTATGTAGATATACAACTAGCAAATGGAATAGTAAGAATGCATATAGATAATAAAAGGTTATTTGTTCCTACGGGTATTACTTTTATAATGTGGTCAGTAGGTGCATCAGTGATACTTTTTTCTGTGGCGATCATTTTTCTAAGAAAACAAGTAAGCCCAATATTAAAACTAGCAAAAGCAGCACGTCAAATTGGTTTTGGAAGGGAAGTAGAAAATTATAATATTGAAGGTGCAACAGAGGTAAGAATAGCTGGAAGAGCATTTCAAGCTATGAGACATAGAATAAATAAACAAATTTCAGAGAAAACTTCACTTTTAGCGGGAGTAAGTCATGACCTAAAAACTCCATTAACCAGAATGAGACTTCAATTAGCAGTTATGGATAATAATAAAGAAATTAGAGAAGATTTTGAAAAAGAGCTAATAGAACTAGAAAAAATGATAGATGGTTATTTAGATTTTGCAAGAAATGAACGAGAAGAGGAAATGGTTGATGCTAGTTTATTTAAGTTACTTCAACAAGCCGCTAAAACCTCTGATCCTAATGGAGAAAAAATAAATATAGCTGTACCACCGGATAATATTCCAATTTTTCCAATTCAAGTTCAATCAATAAGACGAGCTCTGATAAATTTATTTACCAATGCAATTAGATATGCAGGTAAAGCAAATGTTCAAATTCAAATTTTTGATGATCATAGTGAAGTTATAATTGATGATAATGGTCCAGGAATACCTAGAGATAAAAGAGACGAGGTAGTATTACCGTTTACAAGATTGGATAATTCTAGAAATAATAAAACCGGTGGTACTGGACTAGGTTTATCAATTGCCAAAAATTCAGCACTTAATCATGGTGGAGAACTAATTTTAGAGGATAGTCCTTTAGGTGGGTTAAGAGTCAGATTATTACTACCTTTGTAGTCATTTTTTAATAATACCAGTAAAAAAACCAATATCTTCAATGTCTTTTAGATATTTATCTAAATATCTCAAAGTTGAATCAAGGTTGTTGTTTTCATCTTTCAAAAAAACTTCCATTCCTCTTATAAATACAATATTTAAAGCTACAGACTTAATAGTTTTAAGGCCACAATTTTGTTTGCTTTCAACTAAGTCTAAAAGGTTAAACATAAAAGAATAATTTTGTTGTAAAAGTTTAAAGAAGATCTCAGCTTTACGATCTAACCCTTCACTAAAAATTTTTAAAGCTGGTCTGTACTCTAAAAGCTTTTCAAATCTTAAAGTTATGCCTTCTAAAATTTTCTCATAAGTAGTTGATATTGAATCATCAAATATATCAGTTTTAAATTCTTCTAAAGTTTCATTATCTACTTTAGTAACAAGTATTTTTAAAAAAAAAAGGGGGTTATGAACAAAATCTTTTGGTATTATTTTTTTGGCTTCCTCGAAGGAGACTTTACTTTTCGAACAGAGCTCCTCTATAGTTATTGAGTTTTTGTTTCCAGCATTTAAAATTGAAAAATATGTATTGCATAATTTCCATTTTAAATCTTGATCTTTACTTTTCATGTAACTATTTAGCCATTAGAGTTTAAATCTTTAGCTCTTTTTTTTGCAGCACTAACTGTTTTACCCAGCAAATTATATAATCCATAATCTTCAGATGCAAGTATTTCTAAACCTGCTTCTGTTGTTCCACCAGGACTGGTAACATTTTCTTTAAGTATCTTGGGATTAATGTTTGATATTTCTAACAATTTTGCTGAACCTATTATAGTTTCTATAGCCAATGCATTTGCATTCTTTTTGGATAAACCTTGATTTAGACCTATTTCAGATAATACCTCTGCAAAATAGAAAACATAAGCAGGTCCAGATCCAGATATAGCAGTTACAACATCAATAAAAGATTCGGATTCTAGGTAAACTGCCTTCCCAAAAGCGCTTAATAAATCTTGTACATCAAGTAATTCTATTTTATCTATATTATTAGTATTACAATAACCAGTTACTCCAAAACCTACTGAAGCTGGTAAATTTGGCATTGCTCTAACAAGTTTTATATCTTTTTTAAGATTTGACTGAAACCAATCAAAAGAAAGACCCGCAGCGATCGAAATAAATAGAGTCTTCGAAAAATTAATTCTAGAAAACACCTTAATCACTTCATTCATTTGTTGTGGCTTGACAGCAAGGAAAATTATATCAATATTTTCTACATAAACAAATTTTAATAATTGCTCAAAATTTTCATATGATTCTATACCATCATTAACAGCAGTACCTCTTAGAGAAGATTCTTTTTCAACGACAAAAAAATTAAAATTTAAACTTTTGAGCATCCACCCTTTTACAATGGACGATCCCATTTTTCCAAATCCAAATAAAACTACATTCTTCATATTTTACCTAATATATTTTAACAACTATTTTTGAGCATAACTAGATCTAGGCGTATCCTTTGACTTCCATAAACATTAATTCCATATAACTCTGATCTATTTTTTCTGCGTATATTAAATTGTGCGTCGCCAGTGCAAAATTACGAAATAAGTAATTCGTTATATTTAAATTTTTTTCAATAAAATCTTCTATGATTTTATTTTTTAATTTTACAAAATATTGCTTGCTAATATAGAACTTAATTTTATCGACTTCCAGATCATAAATAAAAAAACCAGTTTGAGTTTTTTGATTTACAAAGTTTATCAACTTTTGTAGTTCATTTATTTTGTTTCTAGGAACCTCTATATCTAAGGTATAATCAAACTGTATATAATTATAATTATGGCTGACTATTAAATAATAATCAGCAATTTCACCTTGATAATTGAAATGATAATGTTTCTCATAATTTGAAGAAATAGACCAATGATGTTTTTGGAAAATACTATATAGTTTAGGTGTAAAAAATATGTTTTTCAGTTCATCAGTCATAATATCTATATATAGTATATTTTGATAAATATAAAGACTGTTATACTATATATTGATTATATAAAGAAAAATTTACTTTTTGTTTTTTAAAATTTTATTTTTATTTTCCAATTTTGCTTTTAAAAGATTAAATTCAGAATTTAATTTTTCATGTCTGTCAACAAGAGCTTCAAAATCTTCTCTACTAACAATACCTTGAGAGTTAATAAATTTTTCAAACCTACTTTTAACAATATTATCCACTTCATTTTTTAAGTCTGAAAATGTTGAAAGAGCTCCTGTAATAACAGAGGCGGTATCTTTTAAAAAAAAATTATTTTTTTTCATAAATTTTCCATTAACTAACTCATTTTATAATGCTATATTTATTGTAACATATATACTTTAAATAATTAATTAATTTAATTTAATGTTGTGACATATGTTTGATTTTCCAAATATTAACCCTGTAGCTATAGACTTAGGCATAGTCAAAATCAGTTGGTACGCTATATCTTACATATGCGGGATTATTTTAAGCTGGTTTTTAATTTTGGAAATTATAAAATTTAAAAATATAAAAATCAGCAATAAAAGTGTAAGCGATTTAATTAGCAATTGTATTATTGGAATTATTTTAGGAGGAAGATTAGGTTACGTAATATTTTATAATCCTGAATATTATTTTAATAACATTTTAGAAATTTTTAAAATTTGGAATGGTGGGATGTCATTTCATGGTGGATTTATAGGTGTTGTAATTGCTGTAATTTATTCAAGTAAATCAAGCAAAATACCTTTAATGATTTTTTCTGATTTAATCTCATTAGTTTCACCAATTGGAATATTTTTTGGAAGAATAGCAAATTTTATCAATGGTGAACTTTACGGTAAAGTAACAAATCATAAATTTGGGATGATATTCCCTAAAGGAGGAAATTTACCAAGGCATCCTAGTCAACTTTATGAAGCATTTTTTGAAGGTTTGATTTTGTTTATTATATTATGGTTGCTGATGAATATAACAAATTTTTTTAAAATAAAAGGATTAATGACAGGATGCTTTATATTTTTATATGGATTTTTTCGCTTCTTTGTAGAATTTTTTAGAGAGCCAGATGTTCATATTGGATACTTATACCTTGATTTTTCAATGGGACAACTCTTATCATTACCAATGATTATAATTGGCTTATGCTTTATCATTATATATTATAAAAAGAATAAACATTTAATTTAATTTAAATTATTTTAACACTGCAGTTCAACAGTAAAACTAATTCATGCCGATACAAAAAATACAGCACATAAATTTGGAAAGTAAGTGTTTAAGCTATGGTTTTTTCACAAGAAATGGAGGAGTTTCTGAATATCCATTTAATTCACTTAATTGCAGTTTTAACGTTAATGACAATAAAAATAATGTAAAAGAAAATCTAAGATTAGTTAGTCATGAACTTAGATTAAAAAAAATAATAAAATTAAATCAAATACATTCATCTAACGTTTTGATTATTAACAATCAAAATAAACAAAGAAGTTCTCTAAATGCTGACGGTTTAGTGACTAACTTAACAGGTATAGGTTTATCAATTCTTGGTGCTGACTGTGCACCTATTCTGTTTTATGATGATAAATCAAAAACTATCGGCGCCTGTCACGCCGGTTGGCGAGGTGCAATAGATAACATTATTGAGGCTACAATAATAAGTATGGAAAAAATTGGGGCAAGTAGAAAAAATATAATAGCTGTAATTGGGCCAACTATACAAAAACAGTCATATGAAATAAAAAATGATGTAGCAAAAATAGTTAAAGAAAGCATAGGCTTTAAAAGAAATAATTCTATTTTATCTCAAATGAAAAATAATAAATACTTATTTGATTTACCTTTATTATTAAAGGAGACTTTAAAAATATCTCAGATTAATAAAATTGGTGATATTAATATAAATACATATGATAATAATTTATTTTTCAGTCATAGACAGTCTTGTCACCAAAATTCATCACAAGTAGGCATGACAGGTCGTCATATATCTGTGATTGGAATTTTAAAATAGGACTAAAATGCCACACTTGATAATATTTTTTTTGTTAATGATTTTGGGATTATTTATTTTAATGTTCATATAAAATAAAGGAATAATTTATTAAATTTATCTTGCTATAACTTTGCTGAGACTGCTATTAAATTAATGGAATTATCTTGGGATAACACTAAATGAAAATACTGTCTTGCAACTCTAATATAAATTTAGCAGAGAGTATTTCTAAGGCACTTAATACTCAGCTTGTTAAAGTAGACGTAAAAAGATTTTCTGATATGGAAGTTTTTGTTGAAGTGCAGGAAAATGTTAGAGGTGAAGATATGTTTATTATACAGTCAACCTCTTATCCTGCAAATGATAATTTAATGGAATTACTTGTATCATTAGATGCTCTTCGAAGAGCAAGTGCAAGAAGAATTACAGCAGTCATTCCTTATTATGGGTATGCAAGACAAGATAGGAAATCTGGGCCAAGAACCCCCATTTCTGCAAAATTAGTTGCAAACCTAATAACTAAAGCTGGTGCAGACAGAATTTTAACCATGGATTTACATGCGGGTCAGATACAGGGTTTTTTTGACATACCTACTGATAATTTGTTTGCAGCTCCAGTATTTGTAAAAGATATTGAAGGTAGATATAAAAACAAACCTGTAGTTATTGTGTCCCCAGATGTAGGTGGTGTAGTTAGGGCTAGAGCTATCGCAAGAAGAATAAATGCTAATTTAGCAATAATTGATAAAAGAAGGGAAAAAGCAGGTTTATCAGAAGTCATGAATATCATTGGTGATGTTTCAAATCACCACTGTATAATAGTTGATGACATCATTGATTCTGGAGGAACAATATGTAATGCGGCTCAGGCTTTAATTGACGTAGGCGCATTAAGTGTTGATGCTTATGTTACTCATGGAGTGTTATCTGGATCTGCTGTAAGTAATATTAGTAACTCCCCTTTAACCTCGCTTGTAACCACTGATTCTATAAAAGCAACAGAGGCTGTACGCATATCTAGTAATATAAGACAAATTTCTATTGCTCCTATTATTGGTGAAGCTATTCGTCGAGTCCACACTGAACAATCTGTATCAAGCCTTTTTGAATAATTTTTATATTATTTACTTTATATTTTTTAATTAAAACGTTATGAATGCTTTATTCTTTTACACCCCTGGAGGTAAAAGACTTTTAGAAGGAGATAACTAATGGAAACTATTGATATTAAAGCTGAAGCTCGTAGTCAGGTTGGTAAGGGGTCTGCCAGAGCTGCAAGACGTGCAGGATTAGTTCCTGCAGTTATTTATGGAAACAAACAATCTGCTATACCTATAACTTTAGATGCCAATAATTGGCGACAATTAATGAATAAACCTGGTATTTTTAGTCAACTTATGAACATTGACGTTAATAATGAAAAACATTTTGTTTTACCACGTGATATCCAGCAACATCCTGTTTCGGAAGAGGCAGAGCATGTTGATTTTTTAAGGGTTACAAAAAATGCAACTGTAGCTGTTGGTATTAACGTAGAATTCCTAAACGAAGATAAATGTACAGGATTAAAAATGGGTGGTGTTCTAAATATTGTAAGAGCACAAGTTGAGCTTAATTGTCCTGCTATTTCAATACCAGAAAAAATAACTGTTGATTTAGAAGGCCTTAACGTTGGCCACACAATACACATAAGTTCAATAAGTCTGCCAGAAGGTTGTACGCCTACAATTACAGACAGAGATTTTACAGTAGCAACAATAGCTGCGCCAAGGGGTGGATTAGGTGATGCAGAAGAAGATGAAGATATAGATAAAGAAGAAACTGCTGAAGATACTGAAGAAAACAAGAGTGATAGTTAGAAATAACTATCACACAATAATGATTAGTAAACTTTAAAATGTTTCTCATAGTCGGCCTAGGAAATCCTGGAAAAACTTATACTAATAATAGACACAACATAGGTTTCAAGGTTGTAGATGCAATAAAAGACATTTATAACTTTCCAAAATATATTAAAAAATTTAATTCTGAATTTTCAAAATCTGAAATTGATGGAAATATTATTTTCTTAATTAAACCAACAACCTTCATGAATAATTCTGGTATAGCTGTTAAAGAATTTAAAAACTTCTATAATTTTGATATTAATAAAATTTATGTCATACATGACGAAATTGATCTAGATCAAGGTCGTATAAAAACCAAAATTGGGGGTGGTAATAATGGACATAACGGTCTTAAAAGCATAGATCAGTTAGTTGGTAAGGATTACAATAGAATCAGAGTAGGTGTTTCACGACCATCAAAAATATTTGAAAATAAAACTAATGAAAATGTTTCAGGTTGGGTTCTTTCTGATTTTTCGTCAGACGAAAAAGTTAAATGGGTTGACGAAACAATTAATAAAATTTCAAAGAGTATATCTTTATTAATAAATAATAAAGATTGTTTTTAAAAAAAGATTGGGGATAGCTTAATGGGATTTAAATGTGGAATTATTGGTTTGCCAAATGTCGGAAAATCAACTTTATTTAATGCTCTTACGGAGACAGCATCAGCTGAAGCTGCAAATTATCCTTTTTGTACTATTGAACCTAATACTGGTATAGTAGCAGTACCTGATAGTAGATTAAAATTATTATCTGAATTAGCTAAATCTCAAAAGGTAATCCCCGCACAAATGCAATTTGTAGATATAGCTGGACTTGTAAGTGGAGCTAGTAAGGGTGAAGGTTTAGGAAATAAATTTTTATCTCACATAAGAGAAGTTGATGCTCTAGTTCATGTTTTAAGATGCTTTGAAGATGCGGATATTACACATGTTGCAAACAGTATAGATCCTCTTAGAGATTCTGAGATTATTGAAACAGAATTAATGTTAGCTGACTTGGAAAGTCTTGATCGCCAAATTCAAAATTTATCTAAGAAAGCTAAATCTAACGATGTTGATGCAAAAAATGACCTGCTTCTAATGAAAGAATTGTCAGTTTTTTTATCGGATGGTAAACCTATAAGATTAGCTGATTTAACTCTCGATAAAATAAAAAGAATTAAAAATTTTAATTTATTAACATCAAAACCAGTATTATATGCTTGCAATGTAAATGAAAATGATGCCGCCAAAGGAAATAACTTCACAAAAACTATTTTTGACAAAGCTGGCATTGAAAATTGTGACGCAGTCATAATATCAGGATCAATAGAAGCTGAAATAGCTATGTTAGATGATAATGAGAAAAATGAATTTCTTAAAGATCTAGATTTAAAAGAGTCTGGTCTGTCCAGACTTATTAAAACTGGTTTTAGATTACTAGATCTAATAACCTTTTTTACAATCGGACCAAAAGAGTCTAGAGCCTGGACTTTAAAGAATAATTCCACTGCACCAGAGGCAGCCGGTATAATACATACAGATTTTCAAAAAGGATTTATTAGGGCTGAAACAATATCATGTGACGATTATTTAAATTTAAAAAGTGAGCAAGCTGCAAAGGATGCAGGACGAATGAGGGTTGAAGGGGCAGATTATGTTGTAAAAGATGGAGATGTTTTTCATTTTAGATTTAATGTTTAATAGGAGTTAAACAATGGGCGAGTTTTTAGAACTTAAAGCAGAAGATAATAATATTTTTTCAGCATATATTTCTCAACCTTCAGAAAAGCCAATAGCAGGACTTGTGATATTGCAAGAAATATTTGGGGTTAATAACCACATTAAAGAAGTAACAGATTTATACGCAAGTAAAGGTTATCTTTCAATAGCCCCTGCATTATTTGATAGAATAGAAAATAGTGTTGAACTTGAATATAATGAAAATGGTGTAAATAAGGGAAGAAAATTAAAAGAGTTATGTGACAAAAATGCTCTCAAGGATATTGATGCTGCTATTTCGGTTGTGTCTTCTGCGGGTAACGTTGGTATAATAGGTTATTGTTGGGGTGGATCTCTTTCATGGAGAATGGCTTGCCAATCAAATAATTTGTCGGCATCTGTATGCTATTATGGAGGTGACATTCCTAAACTTCAAAACCTTGAACCTAAATGTGGAGTTTTGACACATTTTGGTGAATTAGATCAAGGCATACCGATAGAAAGTGTTGAAGTTTTTAAATCAGTCAAACCAGAGGTTATTACATATACGTATCCAGCAGACCATGGATTTAATTGTGATCATAGGCAGCAATATTGTAAAACTAGTACTAAAGTAGCTTTAGACAGAACATTAAAATTTTTAAGGGTTAATTTATAATAATTTATCTGTTTTTTATAGGAGCCCAAATTTGCTTCATAGCTAAGTACGATAAGAGGGTAAGCACTAGTAAAAATAAAATAACTGAAATTCCTAGTCTTTTCCTGTCTTCCATTTCAGGTTCTGCTGCCCATGCTAAAAATGCTGTTACATCTTTGGCCATTTGATCTGCTGTGGCCTTAGTTCCATCTGCATATTCAACGCCGTCTTCGTATAAGGGTTGTGGCATACCTATAAGTTTTCCAGGATAGTATTTATTATAATACATTCCATCTGGAATTTTTTGTTCATCAGGAGCGTCTACATAACCAGTTAATAAAGCGTGCAAATAATTAGCACCGTCGGACCTTGCCTTAACTATTAATGATAAGTCTGGTGGATAAGCTCCTCCGTTAGCTACACGTGCAGCTTGCTCATTGGGATATGGGGAAACAAATTTATCACTTGGTCTAGCTTCTCTTTCAACCACCTCTCCATCATCATTGAGAGTATTAACACTATTTTCAGAAGCAAAAGCCTTAATTTCATCATCATTATAGCCAATTGCTTTTAAATTTCTGTAAGCTAAAAGTCTCATACCATGACAACCAGCACATACTTCTTTATATACTTGAAGTCCTCTTTGCTGAGACGCACGATCAAAAGTTCCTGTGATACCTGAAAAAGACCAATCGAGCTTGGGGAAGGTTATTTTCTCTCCAGCAGCAAAACATATTTGAGAAGAAAAAAATAAGGATAAAATAGTACAAGATTGAATTATAAACCTTTTAATTTTGAACCAATAAGGTTTTGCGTTCATCTATTTCTTCTCCCTAAAGGCAAAAGCTGAAGCTGGAGACGAACCACTCAAAACTGGCTCGGATATTGATATCGGTAGAGGTTTTGTTTTTTCAATATAAGGTAATAATGGGAATAAAATTAAAAAGTGAAAGAAATAATAAGCGGTAGCTATTCTAGATAATATAACATAAATACCTTCCGCAGGCATTGCCCCTAAATATCCTAATAAAACACAGTCTGCTAAAAGAATCCAAAAAAAGATCTTGAAAATTGGTCTAAACTGGGATGACCTTACAGAAGATCTGTCTAGCCAGGGGATTACAAATAAGACAGCGATAGAACCAAACATAAATAGAACTCCTCCTAATTTATCAGGAATTGCTCTAAGGATTGCATAAAAAGGTAGGAAATACCATTCAGGTACAATGTGGGCAGGGGTCACCATGGGGTTGGCTTCAATGTAATTATCAGGGTGCCCCATAAAATTTGGAAAAAAGAAAACAGCCGCCGCAAATATCGTTAAAAACACACCTAGTCCAAATAAATCTTTAATAGTGTAATAAGGATTAAATGGCAGTGTATCTTGAGTACCTTTTACATCAATTCCTATAGGATTATTCGACCCAAATCTATGCAAAGCAACAAGGTGAAGTATTACAACGCCAACAATTACAAAAGGTAAAACGAAGTGAAGCGAAAAGAAACGGTTCAGGGTTGAATTGTCAACTGAAAATCCTCCCCATAACCATGTTACTATACTTTCTCCAACTAATGGGATAGCTGAAAATAAATTAGTTATAACTGTAGCGCCCCAAAAGCTCATTTGTCCCCATGGTAAAACGTAACCCATAAAGGCTGTAGCCATCATTAGCAAAAGAATTAGCACACCCAAAATCCATAAAAGCTCTCTAGGCGCTTTATAAGAGCCATAATAAAGCCCACGAAAAATATGTATGTAAACAACTATAAAAAAGAAGCTTGCACCATTCATGTGTATATATCTAATAAGCCACCCATGATTAACATCTCTCATTATTCGTTCGACAGAATCAAATGCATAATCTACATGAGCCGTATAATTCATTGATAAAACAATTCCAGTAATGATCATTGTCACTAGAGCAATACCTGCTAGAGAGCCAAAATTCCAAAAATAGTTTAGATTTTTTGGGGTTGGATAGTGGTTTAACTCATGATCCATAAAAGAAAATATTGGCAACCTATGGTCAATCCATTTAACAACAGGGTTTTTAAATTTAGCCTTCGACATTAATTACTCCTAATAACAAAAAAATTAACCAATTTTAATTAAAGTGTCTGATAAGAATTCATATGAAGGTACTGCCAAATTTGTGGGGGCAGGACCTTTTCTAATTCTACCAGAATGGTCATAATGAGAGCCATGACAAGGACAAAACCAACCCCCATATTGTCCTTTAACATCGCCTGATTTTTGACCAAGTGGTACACAGCCTAAATGTGTGCATACACCAACTAATACTATATATTTCTCATTTGTAACACGGTCTGAGTCTTTTTCTGGATCTCTCATGTCATCTATTGAAGCTTCTTGTGCATTCTTAATTTCTTCTGCAGTTCTATGACGAACAAAAACAGGTTTGCCTCTCCACTTAACTGTAATAGCCTGACCTTCTTCTAAGGAAGATAAATCAATTTCAGTAGACGCAAGAGCCAAAGTGTCAGCAGCGGGATTCATTTGATCAATTAATGGCCATGCAAATGAAGCGGCCCCAATACCAGCCATTGCATAAGTTGACACAACTAAAAAATCCCTTTTACCTTCATCTTTATTGTTTTTATTTTTTGTTTTAGTAGACATATATCTCCCTGTCGATCATCGTTATTTATATAAACATTCTTTTAAAAAATTTCTAGTCTTTTTCTTTATGAAAAATATTTTTTTTAACTAAATTTTCTTTAATGAAAAATTTGATCATAAATTATTTGTATATATCTAAATCCAAGAAACTTTTGGAGGCAAACTCATTAAAACTGCTTCTGTATTCCCTCCAGTTCTCAATCCAAAAATTGTACCCCTGTCATATAAAAGATTAAATTCAACATACCTTCCTCTTTTTATTAGCTGAGCTTGCCTATCTTTTTTACTAAATTTTTTTTCAAGTTTATTTTTTATTATTTTTGAATACGAAGATAGAAATGTTTTGCCGACATCTTTAATAAATAAAAAATCTTTTTCCCAGTTATCATTATTGAGATAATCAAAAAAAATACCCCCAACACCCCTAGCCTCCTCTCTATGCGGTAAAAAGAAGTACTCATCACACCAGTTTTTAAATTTTGGATAATATGAGTTATCATATCTGTCACAACTAATTTTTAAATCTTGATGGAATAATTTCGTAACTTCAAAATCCTCAAAGGTTGGAGTTAAATCTCCACCTCCCCCAAACCAAATCTTTTTATTATCACCTTCACCAGTAACTAGTAGTCTGGTATTCATGTGTGCTGCAGGAATATGCGGGTTAGTCATATGTGAAACGACTGAGATGCCAGAAGCCCAAAAAGTCCCATTTTCTTCTGCACCTGGAATTTGCCCTCTAAACTCCTTAGAAAAATTCCCATAAACTGTTGAAATATTTACACCAACTTTTTCAAAAATTTTACCTTTCATAATCGAAATTATTCCACCACCTCCACCTTCTCTTTGCCACTTTTTTTGAACAAAGTTAATTTTTGTATTTTTATTTAATTCACTATTTTCAATTTCTTCAAAAGATTTACAAATTTCATCACGAAGACTGGCAAACCAAATGCTTGCCTTCTCTTTTTTATTATCAAGTAAGTCTGAATTATCAAGACATTTTTGTTCTTGTAATTTAGCTAACATATCTAGTTTAGTTGTCATATCTAGTTTCTTTATCTAAGTAACTCTCTAAAAAAATTAAAATATTTTCAGGAGAACTATTGAAATTGTTATTAACCCAAAAATCTTCAGCTTTAAATATTAAAGTATCAATGTTTTTGAAGTAAGTTTTATTTTTTAAATTTTGTATCTTTTTCCTTGTTAAGGTCAATATTGGCCATTTCAAATTAAATAAATCAATTTGTTTTATAATTTCAATAGGAAAGACATGTAGTAGTCCAAATTTATACCAATTAAATGGTATCCTATCTTTCATAAAAAAACCTTTATTGGCCTTATTAATTTTACATCTATATTTCCAAATAAGTTTTAATATATATAATTCTATTTCTTTAGATTTAAGTTTTTTCATATTATTTTGATTTACAATAAGTTCGTTGTTTTTCAATTGTTTGATAAAATTAAGAAATTTAATTTTTCTTTTGTTTAATTCAAACCTTTTAATAATTTTGTCAAAATTTTCTAAATTATATAAGTGCGGCATAACTATAGATATTAAATCAAGCTTTTCACTATTTATAATATTCAATCCATATTTTTTGATGTAATTTACTATCCTGAAATCTTTTGTTTTAAAACCTGCATGCTTATTTATTTTGTTGCTTTTGTTAACATTTTTAAGAATGTATTTGTCCAATTCTAATTTAGCTAACATTGACAAACATCGTTCAAAATTTGTAACCATAAGAATTTTACATAACTCATTTCTAATTCTCATGTTGCTTAATATTGAAATCTTATTACCCTTTTTTATAATTTTTTCTTTTAAATTTTGATCAAAATCAATAACAGGAAATGTTCCATAAAAACGGCAAAATCTTAAAATTCTTAAATGGTCTTCTTCTATTCTGCTAATAGGATCCCCAATAAATCTTAATTTTTTATCAATTATGTCTTTATATCCACCAAATGGGTCAATTAAGTTTCCTTTTTCATCTAAGTATAATGCATTAATTGTAAAATCTCTTCTTTTTGCGTCTTCATGCAAAGTATGAGTAAAGTCAACAAACGCACTTCTTCCAAAACTTATCAAATCTTTTCTAAAACTTGTAATTTGATATTCTTTATTCTTTAAGATGATTGAGATTGTCTTGTAATTTATATTTGTAGAATTAATTTTGATGTTTTTCTTATTAATTTTTTCTAAAAATAGACATACATCGATATTTATCACAAAGTCTATATCATAAATTTTATGATTGATAAGAAAATCCCTTATCGCTCCTCCAACAATCCAGGCTTTAGCATTAGCAGTTTTTACTATATTAAATATAATTTTAATATTTTTATCTTCATTCAGAAGATTTTTTAAATCTTGAAAAATAATCTAACAGCCTTTGATTTTCTATTTAGAAAAGTTACCATCTTTAACTTTTCCATCTATAATAGATGGGGGATTATACGAATAACTAGGATTAAAAGCATTTCCTTCCAAATATAAAAAGGAAAATAAAATAAACAGACAAAATCCTATAATACTTACTAACGTTGAAAAAAATATTGTGTTATTTTTTGTGAGTTTTTTTAAAATATAATTAGTTAAGAAAAAAAGAGCTATTGAAAAAAGTATAGCTAAAAAAATAATTAAATATCGTCGCATGGCGGAAACTCCCTCAAACCTAATCCTGCAGAAATGGTAACTAGAACTCTTGCTGTCAATCCCCAAATATTTTCATCATTATAATTTATTTTCCAAGTCATAGTCATGCTTGAACTTATAGGAGGTTTTTCTCTCATATGGAATTTAGGTGATAATAAATAATAAGATTTAGGATAAAAAATTTTTTCAACTTCATTTAAATTTGGACTGATTAAACTTTCCCATTCTGAATTTTGTTTCATAATAGCAAGAAATGGTGTAACTACATATCCTGTTCCAGTATAGAATTTTGGTAATTTTCCAATAATATCATAATTATCTTTAGAGATATTTACTTCTTCTTTAGTTTCTCTTTGGACAGTGTCTTTTAAGTCTTTATCTTCTCTTTCTTTCCTTCCTCCAGGAAATGCTATTTGTCCAGCGTGTTTTCTAAGGTTATTTTTTCTTTTAGTCATTAAAATTATACTATTATTTTCCACATAATTATTTACAAATAATATTAGTATACTTGCTTCAGAATAATTGACAATTGAACGATCTTTATCTCCTGCATTTTTCACACTGGTTATACAACCAGCAAGATCATTTTTTGAAATTGTCTTTATCATCAATTTTACTCTAAATAATTATTTTTAAAATATTAATAATGTATTATCATACATGAACAAATAATAATGAAAATTTTATGTATATATATTTACCTATAGCTGAACAACCAATTCACTCTTTAGCAATCTTAGGTGTGGGAACTTTTCTTGGACTCATAATGGGTTTAGTTGGTGTGGGTGGTGGTTTCTTATTAACACCCATTATGATGTTTTTAGGAATTCCTCCTCCTGTTGCGGTAGCATCTGTCGCAAATCAATTAGTTGCACCTTCAGTTTCTGGAGTGTTGTCACATTGGAAAAGAGGTAATGTTGATTTCAAAATGGGTACAGTCTTACTTTTAGGTGGTGTTATTGGCTCTTCTATAGGAGTTGTGATTTTTAATTTTTTAGGCAAAATTGGACAGCTAGATCTCGTTATTAAATCCTCTTATGTAGTTTTCCTAACTTTAATAGGAAGCTTAATGTTGTCAGAATCGTTGAATTTAATTTTACGAAAAAGAAAAGGGAAAGTTTCTAGAGGAAAACTTCATCAACATAATTGGCTTCATGGACTTCCTTTTAAAACAAGATTTAGAAAATCAAAATTATATATTTCAGTCTTATTACCTATTTTTATTGGCATTATAGTGGGTATTCTTGCAGCATTAATGGGTATTGGTGGAGGGTTTATTATTGTACCTGCAATGATATACCTTTTAGGAATGCCCACTTCTTTAGTGGTCGGTACGTCTCTCTTTCAAATTATATTTGTTGCTGCAAATACAACAATTCTACAAGCTTCTCAAAATCAAACAGTTGATATTGTTTTAGCGTCAATCTTGTTATTAGGGTCAGTAGTAGGAGTCCAAGTTGGTTCTAGGTTCACCAATATTCTAAAAGGAGAGTATTTGAGATTGATTTTGTCTACCCTCATAATTTTAGTGAGCCTAAAGCTTTTAACAGATTTAATTACAATTCCTTCAGACATTTTTTCAGTAATTATAAGCAGGTAAATCAAAAGTGAAATTTTTAACATCTCTTCACATATTAGTTTTAGCTTTTATTATCTCATACGATGTAAAAGCCAAAAATCAAATTGTGGCAGATCTTTCTCAAGAAAATGTTAAAATTACTACAGATTTTTTAGGTGCTAAAATACTTTTATTTGGAGCATATGATGGTCAAAAGGGTGATGATATTATAGTAGTTGTGACTGGTCCAAAAGGACTAGTTACAGTTCAAAAAAAGGAAAAAGTTTTTGGTATTTGGGTGAATACTAAATCAGTGAATTATATAAACACTCCAAAGTATTTAAATATATCATCTAATAGGGATATTAATAAAATACTCAACCAAAAAACTCAAAAAATTTCAGAAATTGGTTTAAATAATCTAAAAATTAGACTTCAACCTGGTAAAAAAGTTCAAAAAGAAAAAGAATGGAGAGAAGCTCTTACAAGAAATATGTTAAAATCAAAATTGTGGAGCTTGAACGAAAATTCTGTCAGTTTAAATAAAAATGCCCTATTTAGGTCTTATTTAAACCTTCCATCTAATGTCATTACAGGTCAATTTGAAGTAAAAATATTGCATTATCGAAACAGTAAACTTATATCAAAAGAATTAAGTACAATTAACGTTTCAAAGTCAGGTGTCAGCGCAGAAATATATAATATAGCCCAAAATTACTCAACCTTGTATGGCATTTTTGCTGTTATACTAGCTGTTCTAGTTGGTTGGGGAGCCAATTTAATTTTTAGGAAAGTTTAATGAGGAAGTGATGGCCCAAAAAATAAATGTTAAAACTAAATCTAAAACCCTAAAACCAAGTAATCGTTTATTTTTAGTCGTTGCTGACGATAGTAAGGAATTGCACCAAGCTTTATACTATGCAGCAAGAAGAGCAGCTACCGCTGGGGGCGAAATTGCACTTTTCAGATGCATAGAACCTATTGAAGGGCAATTGTGGGGCGGCGTTACTGAAATTATGGAATCTGAAGCTGAACAATCAAGTAAAAAATTGCTTAATGAACTCAGTGAATATTGTGAAAAATTAGGAGCACCTAAACCACGAACATTTGTTAGGAAAGGAATTGCGCACGAAGAATTATTTAATTTAATTGACAAAGAAGAAGCCATTAGGGTTTTAGTTTTAGGAGTTTCTACTGAACATGGTAATCCTGGCCCATTAATAAATTATATTATTAATAAGGGTAGTAACCAATGCAGAGTTCCTATAACTATTGTTCCAGGAAACTTAACTGATGAACAAATTGACGCCCTAATATAAAAAGATGTTGATTTTAAATAATCTAGCCTTATACATTACCCAATAAAGTGAGTGAATTATGTTTAAAAAATTAATTATTATTTTATTAGGGGTAATGTGTGTAACAATGGTTAAGCCAACAAAAAAAGCTTCTGCAAATTCAAGTAAATTTATAACTATTGAAACATCTCAAGGTAAAGTTGTCATTGAGACCCTACCGAAAATTGCTCCAAATCACGTCAAGAGAATAAAACAATTAGTTAAAGATGGATTTTATGATGGTATTATTTTTCATAGAGTTATAAAAGGTTTTATGGCTCAAACTGGTGATCCTGATGGTGTAGGCACAGGCGGATCAGGTCAAAATTTGAAGGCTGAATTTTCTGATTACGAGTATAAATACGGAACTGTTGGAATGGCTAGATCTATGAGTCCAGACAGTGGGGACAGTCAATTTTTTATTTGTTTTGACGGTTGTAGTCATTTAACTGGCCAATATACTGTTTGGGGGCAAGTTATTTCTGGAATGGAAGCTGTTGAAAAACTTTCAATAGGAGAGCCACCAAGTAATCCTGACAAAATGATATCAGTAAGACTTGGCAAAAAATAATTAATTAAATATCAACCACTCTAATAGAATTAGTAGAACCAGAAACACCAAAAGGCATACCTGCAACAACAACTATAGCATCACCTTGTTTGGCTAGTTTTTCAATTTTAATTATCTCCCTTGCTTCTTTTATTGCCGCCTCATATCCCTGAACTTTACTAAAAAATGAATAAGCTCCCCAGAGAAGAGATAACTTTCTCTTAACTCTTACTTCCGGGGTCATAACTACTAGTAGTAAGTTTGGTCTCTCTCTAGCCATTCTGAAGGCAGTGTTTCCAGATGCTGTAAAAGCTACTACAGCCTTAGCGTTTACTGCCTCTGCTAAACTAACTGCAGAACGAGAAACTGCGTTATAAACATAATTTTCTACTTTTAAATTTTGTGGACCATCACCTGGATGCATTTTTATATGGTTTTCAGCTGAAAATATTATTCTGTCCATTATGGTAACTGCCTCTATCGGAAATGAGCCCACAGCCGTTTCCGCACTAAGCATAACTGCATCTGCACCATCAAATACTGCAGTAGCAACATCTGATGCTTCTGCTCTAGTTGGAGAGGGTGATTCAATCATAGACTCTAACATTTGCGTAGCTACGATGACAGGTTTACCAGCCTGTCTACACTTAAGAATTATATCTTTTTGTATTCCAGGAACCTCCTCTGGAGGTAGTTCAACACCTAGATCACCTCTAGCAACCATTATACCATCACAAGCTCCAATTATTTTATTTAATTCTTTCAGCGCTGATGGCTTTTCTATCTTAGCAATAATACACGCTTTATCTTCAATATATTTTTTTACCTCCTCTACATCTCTTAATTTCTGAACAAATGAAAGAGCTATCCAATCAATTTCTTGATTTAAAATGAACTTAAGATCTTCAATATCTTTAGAAGTTAGTGGGCTTGTATTTAACACTACATCAGGTAAGTTTACTCCTTTATTACTTTTAATATATCCTCCAACAATAACTTCTGTTTTTATTATATTTTTAGAAATATCTTTAACTCTAAATTGAAGTTTCCCATCATCCATTAGGATATTTGAACCAATTGATAAACTCTCATATATTTCATTATGAGATAAATTTACTCTACTAAAATCTCCAATCTCAGTTTTCTTATCAAAGTTATAAGTACTTCCTTTTATTACTTTAATATCTTCTTTAACTTTACCTATTCTGAATTTTGGACCTTGAAGGTCTGCCAAGATTGCAACATTACAACCAAGTTCATTTTCAGCTGAACGTATATAAGTAATTCTTTTAAGGTGATCCCCATGATTACCATGACTAAAGTTCAGACGAAAAACATTTACCCCAGCTTTAATTAATAATTTTATTTTTTGAATATCGTCAGTAGCAGTTCCAACAGTAGCTACTATTTTGGTTGATCTTAAATAATTTTTATCTCTCATAATTTACCTTTTTTAATAATCCCAATGTTATACATCAAATATTAATAAAATATTAAAATTATTTTTTTAAATAATTAAACTCGGCAAGCTATTTGCAATCTCTTTTATAACAGGAGAAATATTAATGGCACAAATTGTTCCCTTTCCACTCGATAAAGTAAGGAAGTCTAAAAAAGAAAATATTTTTGAAGAAAAACATATTCTTCATATGATAAAGAATATTAGACAAAATTACCCTCCTTCATTATGGAATACTGTTTACCAACTCACAAAACAAGGCCATATAACTGATGACATTCATGAAGATATTGATATAACTCCCAAAAAATAAATTAATATAATTAATTATTAGAAAATAATTTAATCTTAAATAAAATTTAATTAAGATTAAATCATGAAAAAAAATAAATACCCTATTTTATACTCTTTTAGACGTTGTCCATATGCAATGAGGGCAAGACTAGCTATTAAAATTTCGGAAATTTTTGTCGAAATAAGAGAAATAAAGTTAAAGGATAAACCATTAGAGTTTTTAAATTTGTCTCCAAAAGGAACTGTCCCTGTTTTAGTTACTACTTCAGGTAAAATTTTAGAAGAAAGCCTAGATATAATTTATTGGGCATTAAATAAAAATGATCCAAAAAAATGGTTGGCTAATGGTCAGCTTTCACAAAATCAAATAAATCAACTTTTAGACAATCTTGAAAATGAATTTAAACCAAGCCTAGATAAATATAAATACCCAAATAGATTTGAAAGTGTAAATAAAGATTTTCATAGAGACAAAAATTTAAGCTTTCTGTGGTATTTAGACGATTTGTTAAAAAAAAATAAGGCTTTAAATTGTTCTCACTTAAGTTTAGTAGATTACGCTATATTTCCATTTATAAGGCAATTTAGAAATGTTGATAGTGAATGGTTTGACTCATTAAATTTTAATTTTTTAAAGAAATGGTTATTTGAATTAATTGATAGTAATGTTTTTTTATCTATAATGAAAAAATATGAAAAATGGGAAACTACTAACACTCCTATTTATACAAAATTTTTATAAAAATAAACTTTGGAGAAGTTTTATGTCAGAAGCGTTTATATGTGAAGGAACAAGAACCCCTATTGGAAAATTTGGTGGAAGTTTGTCTTCTATAAGAACGGACGACCTAGCTTCGTTACCATTAATCTCCTTGAAAGAAAAATTAAGCAAAACTGATTGGGAAAATTTAGAAGAAGTCTTTTATGGAAATGCAAATCAAGCTGGAGAAGATAACCGAAATATTGCAAGGATGGCACTTCTTCTTGCAGGTTTACCTCATTCTGTTCCAGGTATTACCTTGAACAGATTATGTGCTTCTGGAATGGAAGCGATTTCCAGCGCATCTAGAATGATAAAATCAAATGAGGCTGATATGACAATTGCAGGAGGAGCGGAAAGCATGAGTAGAGCCCCTTTTGTTATGCCTAAGGCTAATTCAGCGTTTTCACGAAATGCAGAAATTTATGATACTACAATTGGATGGAGATTTGTAAATCCAAAGATGAAGGAAAAATTTGGAATAGATTCGATGCCTGAAACTGCTGAAAATGTTGCAGAAAAATATCAAATTAGTAGAGAGGACCAAGACAGAATGGCTTTATCTAGTCAACAAAAAGCCGCTAATTCAATTTCCAGTGGCCGATTGGCTAAAGAAATAACTTCAGTTAAGATTCCTCAAAGAAAAGGTGAACCTATAATTTTTGATAATGATGAGCACCCAAGAGGTACGTCACTTGAAAAACTATCATCACTACCGTCACCGTTTCGCCAAAATGGAAGCGTTACTGCAGGAAATGCAAGTGGAGTAAATGACGGTGCAGCTGCAATTGTAATTGCCAGTGAAGCTGGTGTAAATCGAAACCATTTAACACCTAAAGCCAGAATAATTTCAGCAGCAAGTGCTGGAGTTGAGCCAGCATATATGGGTATTGGGCCGGTTCCAGCCTCTATAAAAGCACTCAAAATCGCTGGTCTAAATATAGAGGATATGGATGTAATTGAAATAAATGAAGCATTTGCTGCTCAGGGTTTGGCGAGTTTACGATCTCTCGGTATTCAAGACAATGATGAAAGGGTTAATCCTAATGGAGGAGCGATAGCACTTGGTCATCCTTTAGGAATGTCAGGAACAAGATTAATTCTTACAGCTACACAAGAGTTAATAGAAAAAAGCAAAAAATATGCTTTATGTACTATGTGTGTTGGAGTTGGTCAGGGTAGTGCCATTATAATTGAAAGAGTTTAAAAAGCTTTAAATTAATATTGATATGCTTGTCTATCTATAGAGACTGAACTTATATAAATAAAAACTTTTTTGTTTTCAGTTATTTTCATTTTATTTAAATTATAAGTAGTAATTCTAGCTCTAAGTACTTGTGATGTTTTTTTAATTTTATTTTTCTTCAATTTAATTACTAACTCAGAAAAGGCAGTATTTTTTTCAGTATGTATCTTAGTTATTATTCCCACCAATTCATTTTCTGTAATATGTGTATTAATTTTTACAGGAGAAATAATTATATCTCTCGACCTTATTCTAACCCTTACTATATTATTCTCTAGTCCTGGTCTTCCTGGTACAATTAATGATTGTCCATTTACATCTAGTGTTGTCATGTTCATTAATTGATTAGTTTTTATTAAAGTTCCTTCTAAAACAGAACTTGATTCAAATTTTCCAATTAATCTTTGAAAAGAATTACTATTCAAAATTTTTGATACACTACCAGAAATTATTTTTTTCCCATTTTTTATTAAAATGATTTCATCTCCAATTTGAGATATTTCTTCAATAGAATGTGAAACATATAAAATTGGGATTTTAAGTTTTTTATTAATCATTTTCAGAAAATTTAATAATCTAGCTTTAGTTTTAATATCTAAATCAGACATAGGCTCATCTAAAAGCAAATAATCTGATTGTTTTAATATAGTCCTCGCCAAAGCTACTCTAAGCTTTTCCCCGCCAGATAAATTTTGAGGATACCTGTTCAATATAGATCCTAATTCAAGATAATGAATTAATTCTTCTTTGGATAATAAAGTTTGATGTAAGAACTGATTTCTTTTAATTGGATAATCAAGATTTTGATTCACACTCATATGTTCAAATAATATAGGGTTTTGGAACATCGTCCCAAAAGGTCTTTTATGTGGCGGAAATATTTTTGTATTTTCTATACTTTTATCATTTAATACAATTTTGGTTTCTAAATGATTTATAAATCCTGATAAGACAGATATAATAGTACTTTTACCTGATCCATTAGATCCATATAAAACTGTAATTCCACTAGTATTGAATTCATGTTCAAAGTCTAAGAAAAAATCTCCAACGTATCCTGTTATTTTAACAAATAAACTAGTCATCATTTAACTTTCACAATCGATCTTTTATTTGAATAAAATAAAGTTAATAGAATTATAAATGATAAGATTAACATGCCTCCTGCAAGAAAATGAGCTTTTCCAAAAGATAGTTGTTCAACATGATCATAAATGGAGATGGCTATAACTTTTGTTTTTCCGTGGATTCCCCCGCCCACCATTAAAACAATTCCAAACTCCCCCATTGTATGGGCAAATGAAATAATAAAGGAAGTTAAGAAACCTTTTTTAGACAATGGTACTATAACATTAATAAACGTATCAAATTTACTTGCCCCCAAGCTTTCTGAGGTTTTAAGAGTATCATTACCTATTTTTTCTAATGATGATTGAAGGGGTTGAACCCAAAAAGGAAGAGAATAAATAATTGATGCTAAAACAAGTCCATAAAATGAAAAAATAAGCTGTTCGCCTGTAAGTAAGATAAAAAATTTACCTAAGGGTGTGTCTGGACTAAAAAAAACTATAAGATAAAACCCAATTACGGTAGGCGGTAAAACCAATGGTAAAGTAACAATTGACTCTAAAAATGGTTTCGTTCTTTTTGATTTAAACGCTAAAAAATAAGCCAAAGGTGTTCCAATTATCGCTAAGAAAAAACAGGTTGTAAGAGCTAGTTTTAACGTAATTAAAACTGCATTAAAATCTGAGCTTGAAAAATTTAAAGTATCCATTTTTATAACCAATTGTATTTGGTAAAAATTTTAAATAATATGTTATTTAAGTTATAGATAGGAGCATCAAATGTCATTTATTAAAACTGATGATAAAGTTAAATTATATTATGAAACAGTTGGCAAAGGTGAGCCTATTATATTTGTTCACGAATTTGCAGGTGATTACAGAAGTTGGGAACCACAGGTTAATTATTTTTCCAGATATAATAAATGTATTACTTATTGTGCAAGAGGATATCATCCTTCAGAAATTCCCCAAAATGAAACACAATACAGCCAAGAAAGAGCTTGGCGCGATATAATAAGTGTTATGGATAACTTAAATATAAAAAAAGCGAATATTGTAGGTCTATCTATGGGTGGTTTTGCAACTCTTCATTTAGGTATCAACGCCCCTGATAGAGTGTCAAGTTTAGTAATAGCAGGTTGCGGATATGGAGCAATTCCAATTGAAAAAACTTCATTTAATAAAGAGGCTGATTTTTCTAATGTTTCTTTTGATACTGCCCAAAATATATTAAATAAGGGTATGGCAAAAGTAGGATCAGAATATGCTTTAGGTCCATCCAGAGTTCAATTTCAAAATAAAGATCCAAAAGGTTGGCAGTTATTTAATGATCAGTTAATAAAACATGATGCAATCGGTTCTGCTAACACTCTTTTAGGTGTGCAAAACAAAAGACCCAATTTGTACGCATTAGAGAAAGAAATAAGTGATATTGAAGCTCCAACGTTTATAATAAACGGCGATGAAGATGATATGTGTCTTGAAGTAGGTTTGTTTCTAAAGAGAACGATCAAAAGTTCTGGTTTGTTGATTGTCCCCAAAACAGGCCATACAATCAATTTAGAAGAACCAGCTTTATTTAATAGCCAATTATTAAAGTTTTATTCTTCAATTAAAGCATCTACGTGGGGCAAAAGGGACAAAAGAGCAGAAATAATAAAATTTTAATCTCTAAAATTCTCGTATTGCAATGGATGTTTAATGTTTAACTCTTTGATTAGTTTTATTGCCGCTTGAAGATCGTCTCTCTTTTTACCTGAAACTCTTACCTCATCACCTTGTATAGATGTTTGAGTTTTACTTTTTGAAGATTTAATAACTTTAACAATTTTTTGAGCAATTTCTCTGTCAACACCTTGTTTGATTAATACAACTTGCCTGATTGAATTTCCAGATGCAGCTTCTGGTTTTTCAAACTCTAATGCTCCTGCATCAACTTTTTTTCTGGTTAAGTGAGTAATGACTAGTTCTTCAACCTGTTTTCTTTTTAAATCGTCATCTGCTTTAATTATAATCTTATCGTCTTGTTGTTCAACTTCACAGACGCTCCCTTTAAAATCATATCTAGTATTTATCTCTTTTTTAACACCTTCAAGCGCATTTTGAACTGAAGGCATATCTATTTTACTTACTATATCAAAACTAGGCATAATCTATTTCCTCTTATAAAGTTTTATTACAGTATAATATTAAATTCATATTTCTCAAACAGTCTAAATAACAGTTGATAGATATTAAGTTAAATTATAAATTATATATACATTTGAACTTAAGATTTGAAAATTGAATGGATATTGTATTTAAATTGTTACTTCTTGTACCTGTTATAATAAGTTCATATTTTTTATTTATAAATATAGGGATTTTGTCAATTTTTCCGATTTGGCTTTTGTGCGGCTTAATTGACGTTTCAAGACATAAAACAATGAATTTGAAATTAATTAAGGAGTATTTTTTAGGTAAAGGCTTTTTAACGTTTATCCTATCTCCCTTAAACCTTTTTGCTGATTTGTTATCATTCAGAAATCTTCATACCTTTAAGATAGAGGATCTTCCAATAGGACACCAAGACGAAATTAATGCTGTTGTTTCTTTATTTGATAAGAATTCTAAAGAAATAACTGACAGATTTAAGGAAAATATTGATGATAATAGAACAATGTTATTCTACAAATGGTATGGCTATAGACTAGATGAGTCCATAGACGAGTTTAATAATGATTATAAATATATAAAAACAATTGGAGTGTCTTTATTTAGGCAAAAGACCTCTACCTCAAGACATTTTGGCCCTTTGAGAATGACTTATCGTATTTTATATAATTTTAATAAAGTAAAAAAAGAAGGCTCTTACATAGAAGCTGACGGTAGAATAAACAAATGGAAATATGAACCATTATTTATTTTTGATGATACTCTTATTCATCAAAGTTTTAACGAAGAAGAAAATTTGAGATATTGCGCATTCATTGATATTATAAGACCCTCACACTTTGATAATATTATGAAATCAATTTTAACTGGGGTAGGTTTTTTATTAAAAAAAACAAGAAGTATTTTTTATAAAAACTGGAAAATGATTTAAAGAAATTTTGAATTAGGCATTAGGCATTAAAATTTGTCTAACCACCTCTCCCTTTGATAACTTATCAAAACCTTCATTTAAGTCATCAAATGTTATTTTCCCATCAATTAATTTATCTACTGGCAGACGTCCTTGTTGAAATAAATTCAAAAATCTAGGAACATCTCTAACTGGAACACACGAACCCATATAACTCCCTAATATCGACTTTTCTTGGGCAACAAGGTCGCTGTGATTAAAACTAAATTGGGTATTAATTGGTGATAATCCAGCTGTAATGACTGATCCTCCATATCTAATAATTTGATATGCTGTGTTCATAGCCTGGATAACTCCAGCTAAATCAATCGCATAGTCAACACCTCCATTAGTTAAGGTTCTAATTTCTTCAATAGTGTCATTATTTCTGCTATCAAAGCAGTGTGTTGCACCAACCTCTTCTGCTCTACTGAATTTTGACGGGTCAATATCTACTGCAATAATAGTTTCAGCTCCCCCAAGTTTTGCACCTATTATACCATTAAGTCCAACACCTCCTAAACCAATTATAGCTACAGAATCTCCTGGTCTAATTCTAGCCGTGTTTATTACTGCGCCCACCCCAGTCATAACAGCACAGCCAAAAAGAGCTGCATCTTGAATATCAACAGACTTGTCTATTACAACCACAGATCCTCTATCGACAACGTTATATTGTGACATACATGAAATACCTGTATGGTGATTAAGTTTATTTCCATCCAAGTCTGAAAGCCTGCTTCCTCCTGACATTAATTCACCTTTTCCTTTAGTAGCTGCTGCAAGCTCACAAACTTGAGGTCTACCCTCAAGGCATCTTCTGCACCTTCCACATGATGGTGAAAATTGAAAGGCCACGTGATCTCCAACCTTTACATCTTTGATTGCACTTCCTAATTCAACAACTTCTCCCGAGCCTTCATGGCCAATCACTAAAGGTAAAGGCATAACTCTTGAGCCGTTAATTACTGACAGATCTGAATGGCACAATCCTGCTCCCATAACTTTTACAAGTATTTCATTCTCTAAGGGAGGAGCAATTTTAATTTCCTCTATAGACAATGGTTTTGATTCTTTATATGGCTCTGTTAATTTATTATCCCTAATAACTGCAGCTTTGCATGTAATTGACATTTAAATGCTCCTTTAATTAATCTTTACTGGCTTACCATGAGGCGTTGACAAATAAGCGTTAGTCCAGTCTTTTTTCAATAATGACAAAATATTTGAGTTTCCTAATTTTTTTGAGATAATAATATCCTCAAGGGCATTCAGCCAACAGTTAAAGTAATCATCATTACCGTCTAAACAATTTACTTCTAACCTTGATTCATTCAGAGATTTTCCAAAAAATTCGACAAACTCCTTCCAAGAGAAATTCCCTGTTTCTGATAATTGGACTGTAATAGCAAACAACTGACTGTGCCAGGGATTTTGAAAAACCACACCATCATCTATTTTATTTGTAAATGGTAAATTATAATCTAGTGTATTGTTCATTTTAATCTCAAATAAATCTTTAAGCTTTAATTTTAAGATATGGTTCCCATAGGTCTAAATAAATTTTATCTTTACCATTTTCTGCTGCAAGCCCCCACAATTCAGATGCTTTAAACTCTACAGTATATAGAGGTAAAGGATTTTCTCCAATTCCATGCGCATTTTTATCAGGAAAAACGTGAGTACCATTATAGGAAAATATTTTCCCTTCACAACCCATTGCATACGAAGGTAAACGAGTATGACCACCTATAACATTTTCATTAGGATTATATTTTAAGGTTATGACATTATCACCAATTTTATGTAAAGGGGTTATATCTGTTTTTCTAAGAGAAGGTCCACCCCACCCCAAAGTTTTTTGAACGTCCTTTGCTAGCCAAGTCCTTTTATCTAATTTAACATTTTCGTTCAAATCTTTATTTGAGGTATCTTCTTGAACTAAACTTATAAACTTCTTTAACTCTTCTATGGTAACCAATTTTTTATCAACCAGAAGATTAGTAAGGCCCGCCAACCACTTTTCATAATATGAGTAATTCATATAATCCTTTGGTGGCAGGCACTCTCTGTAGTGTCTGCTTACATCTAGGTTCCATTCACCAAGTGCTCCAGCAGCGAGTGTTATAGCCCAAGCTTTTGCATGCCATTCATGTTTGAAAGTAGGCTCACTATTTTCAACCTGATTATTTTTATTTCTAGGTACTGGTATAGGTCCATCTCCATAGCGACCACCCATGTCATGAAGTCTACTCATTTTGAGTTCTCCGGCAAACCTGTTCCAATCATAGAGTTGCGCGTTACTAACTCCGCTAACTGTTCTTCATTCATATTTTCCGTTCCATCTGGTCTTACAGGTAAAACTAAATATCTCAGTTCAGCTGTTGAGTCCCAAACTTTAATTTCAGTTTTTGGATCAATATTTAATCCAAATTCTGAAAGAACTTTTCTAGGTTCTCTAACTGTTCTAGATCTATATTCATCACTCTTATACCATGTTGGAGGAATGCCTAATACTGGCCAGGGATAACAACTACATAAAGTACAAACTACTACGTTATGAATATCTGCTGTATTCTCAACTACAACCATATTTTCGCCTTGCCTACCCTGATAACTCAACTCTCTAATGGCTGATGTGGCGTCATCAAGGAGTCTTTTTTTATAATTTTCGTCTACCCATGCCTTGGCTATCACTTTGGCACCATTTTGTGGGCCTATTCTATTTTCGTAAGTATCTATCAATTCATCTAAGGTTTTTGAGTCTATTAGCCCTTTGCTTAAAAGTAATGTTTCAATTGCTTTTACTCTTAATTCCGGATCTGAAGGTAAGTGTGAATGTGCGTCATCTTTTTTATGACCTTGACCTCGATGCAGATTATGATCGTTATTTGAATTCATTTTATTTGCTCACGATTATTAATTTCTTACTTGGTTACATTAATTTTATTAAGGGACTAATACTATTCTACCATTCACTTTGCCAGCTCTCAGATCTGACATAGCTTGATTTGCTGTTTCTAAATCTTGTTTTTTTACTGGTATAAGTTTAATTTTCCCTGATTTTATAATTTCTACTAATTCTTTTAATTCTCTCAATTCTCCAACATAAGAACCTCTTAAAGTAATTGATCTCATTGGTACTAAAGGCAAAGACATTTTAAGTGAACCACCATATAATCCAACAACAATGACCATTCCTCCTTTTTTTATAAGAGATAAGCCAAAGTCAGTTGTCTGAGGCATCCCTACAAAATCAATTGCTGCTACAGAACCTATTCCTATAACTTTTCTAATTTTTTCTTCATCTTCAGGGGAAAAAGCCTGATCAGCTCCAGCTTCAATTGCTTTTTCTCTTTTTTCTTTATCATTATCTATAACTAATATTTTTGCATTATGAACAGCTGGGGATAATAAAATTCCATTTATACCTACCCCACCAGCTCCGATTATTATTATCCAATCGTCAACAGAAGTTTTTGGTATTTTTTTTAATGCACTATATGCCGTTAAACCAGAACAGGCATATGGGGCAGCGACAGCTGGATCCATATCTCCGTAAGACACAAGATATTTGCTATCTGGAACAATTATATGATCTGAATACCCTCCGTTAAGGCGTGCTCCTAAATATTTGGGAGCTTCACATAAAGTTTCATTTTCTTTTTTACATGCTTCACATACTCCACACCCAATCCAAGGAAAAACAATCCCGCTATCTCCAATATTAACATCTTCTGCCTCTTCACCCATATCAACAACTGATCCTGTAATTTCATGTCCTGGTGTGAACGGTAGTTTTGTTCCTCTGTCAGCCAAAGTAATTCGCTTTCCATCACCAAGGTCAAAATAACCGTCAGATAAATGAATATCACTATGACATACTCCGCAAGCGGAAATTTTTACAAGTATTTCTTTTCCTTGCGGTTTAGGGTTTTCATATTCTCTAAGTTCTAAAGGTTTCCCAAAATCTATAACTTGATAACTTTTCATTTATTATTCCCTAAAATAAATTAATCTCTTTTAGAAGTTTCATAATTACTAGAAATTTCATAATAGTCGTCAAAACCAACTTTTTGCCTTAAGTCTCTAAAGTCTAATAAAAATTCAGACCTGTCTTCATCTTTCATCAAAAGATTTAGTGAGTTAGTCATAGCTTTCATAGCGGAACTCATAACTGTTAACGGATAAACTGCAAGCTTATAACCTATATCTGCAAGCTCTGTCATAGGTAAATTTGGTGTAATACCACCTTCGACTATATTTGCTATTTTAAATCCTGGAACTTCTTTACAAATGGTTTTCATTTCATCTTTATTTTTGGGAGCTTCTACAAATAATATATCTGCACCTAATTCATAAAATTTCTGTGCTCTTGAAATAGATTCTTTCAACCCGTGTGTATGATTGGCATCTGTTCTTGCCATTATTAAAATATCATAGCCTTCACTTCTCATATCACTTGCAGCTCTAATTCGGTCAAAAGCTTCTTCTCTTTCAACAACATCTTTACCTGGAGTATGGCCACATCTTTTTGGTGCCAATTGATCCTCAATTAAAATCCCTGCACATCCAGCTTTTGAACATTCTTTTAATGTTCTTCTCACATTCATTGCATTTCCATAACCAGTGTCACCATCAACTATCATAGGTATATTGATTGCATTACATATATTATTTGCTTGATCAAAAACTTCTGAAAAAGTCATAAGCCCAAGATCCGGGGAGCCTATTCTTGAAGCTGAAGCTGCAAATCCTGACATGAAAGTAACATCGAATTTCGCTTGCTCTATTAATTTAGCAGAAAGAGCGTCAAAACATGAAGGAATGGGAATAAAGTCTCTTTCGTTCATGAGAGTTCTTAAAATATCTGTTTGGCTTTTTTTTAAATTCATACGTTTGAGGATTTTATTTAATTAAAACTAAACCCTAGGTTAGAAATACTTTGAGAGTCAATGGTAAACTCTTTAAAGAGATCTTCAACTTTTCCTGTTTGCCCAAAAGAAGAAACACCTAATGGAATTGTTTTATGACCATAAACTGATCCTACCCACGATAAAGTCATGGGATGACCATCTACAACGGTTATAATCCTGGTATCTCTTGGGATGAACTCTAATAATTTTTCAATATGGCTTTGAGTTGTTTTATTTTTAAATGATAGAGTTTGATTTTTCCAATTATGAAATAGATTATCAGAGCTTGTAATGCTTAGCACCCCTGAATCTTTAAATTTTTCTCCTAATAAAGCTGTTGATTCTATTGCTTCACTTGCAACAGCTCCTTGATAAACAATAATAACTTCTGGATTTGAACCTGGCTTCTTTAACCAATAACCTCCCCTTATAATATTATTTTTCAACTCGTTATCGATCTCTCTCATAGGTTGATCAATAGATCTGGTAGTTAATCTTAAGTAAATAGATCCACCGGCTTCATCTTGGAGGTAATTAAAACCATAATTCATAATTAAAGCTAGTTCATCTGCAAAAGCAGGTTCAAAACTTAAAAGCCCTGGCTGACTTATACCAATTAAAGGTGTGCCAATAGACTGATGAGCTCCTCCTTCTGGAGCTAAAGAAATTCCTGATGGAGTCCCAACAATCATAAATCTAGCATCTTGATAACAAGCATAATTCATTGCATCTAATCCCCTAGATATAAACGGGTCATATACTGTACCAATTGGAAATAGTCTCTCTCCAAAAAATTCATGAGAGAGCCCAGCTGCACCTAACATTAAAAAAAGGTTCATCTCAGCAATACCAAGTTCTATATGCTGTCCTTGAGAAGAAAATATCCATTTTTGAGCTGAAGGAATTTTTCTATCTTTAAAAGTATCTGAACTATCCTTTCTACTAAATAAACCTTTCCTATTTATCCAAGGACCTAAGTTAGTAGAAACAGAGACATCTGGAGAAGTTGTTAAAATTCTTCGACTAAAGTCAGTATTATTTTTTGCATATTGATCTAAAATTTTACCAAAAGCATTTTGCGTTGAAATTTTTGTTTCCTTAATAAAAACGTTTTCATCAACTGATACTTTTTTACTTTGAAATTTTCTATGCTTTGCTTTTTGAAATGGTAGATTTTTAATATATCTATCTAATTCAACATTATTTTTTTCATCAGAAAATCTATTCCATTCATTCCCATCAGAAATACCATACTTTAATTTAAAACTATTCATTTGGGCTTTGGTCATCAATCCTGCATGATTATCTTTATGACCAGCTAAAGGTGTTCCCCAACCTTTGATTGTATATGCAATGAACGCTGTTGGTTTATCATCTTTTACTTTTTCAAAAACTTTTATCAATGTTTGAACACAATGACCGCCTAAGTTTGCCATTAGATCTAGAAACTCGCTATCTGTTCTTTTATTTATTAATTCGGAAACAATATCCTGATCGCCAATATCGTCCAATATTCTTTGCTTAAAAGTAGAGCCACCTTCATAAATTAAGGCTGAATAGAGCTGATTTGAACAATCATCAATCCATTTTTTTAATAAATGACCTCCTGGCTCATCAAATGCTTCTTTTTGCAATTTACCATATTTTAAAATAATGAGGTTCCAGCCAAAAGCTTCAAAAACAGAACCTAAACGCTCAGATAATCCTTCATGGACTACTCCATCTAATGATTGTCTATTATAGTCTATTATCCACCAAACATTTCTTAAGTCATGTTTCCATCCTTCTTGAAGGCATTCATAAACATTACCCTCGTCAAGCTCAGCATCTCCAACTAAAGCAATCATCCTTCCTTGAGGTATTTTTTCACCAAACTGTTTTCTTAAAACATAATCCTGTATAAGTGAAACAAAGCTAGTCATCGCTACACCAAGCCCAACCGAACCTGTTGAAATGTCAACATCATCAATATCTTTTGTTCTAGAAGGATATGACTGAGCACCTCCAAAGCCTCTAAAATTTTCAATATTTTCTCTAGTTTGCAACCCAGACAAATACTGAATTGCATGAAATACTGGACTAGCGTGTGGTTTTACAGCCACTCTATCTTCTGGTCTTAAAATGTTAAAATATAATGCTGTCATTATTGAAACAATTGAGGCAGAACTAGCCTGATGACCTCCTACTTTTAAACCATCTTCATTATTCCTAAGATGGTTAGCATTATGAATCATCCAACAAGAAAGCCATAAGACCTTCTTCTCAATAATTTTCAATAATTTGTTTTTATTTAACATTAAAGAAAGTCTAGCACTTAATTAATGAAATAAATGACTAAATATAACAATTTTAATTTGTGTTTTAGCATAATATGCTTATAATTGAATATTAATAAAATATTATACTTTTAAGAGGGTCTTTTGAGCAATATTGATAGAATAGACCAAAAAATAATATTTTTTCTTCAAAAGGACGGTCGATTAACAAATTTTGATTTGGCTGAAAAAGTAGGACTATCCCCATCACCTTGTTTAAGAAGAGTGAAAAATTTAGAACAAAAAGGTTTAATTGCTGGCTATACTGCAATTATAGATGAAGTATCTTATGGGTATCCAGTAACGGCATTTGTTTCTGTAAGGCTAGAAAATCAAACTGATCAAATCCTAAAGTCATTCGAAAAAGAAATCACATCTTTGGACGCTGTTATGGATTGTTGGTTGGTAACAGGAAATAGAGATTACTTACTCAGAGTAGTAGCATCAGACTTAAAAAATTATGAGATTTTTATGAGAGAAGAATTGACCAAAGTAAAAGGGATTGCTTCTATCGAAACAAACTTTGCTCTAGGTAGAGTGAAAACTAAAAACAACTTACCTTTAAACTCATAATTTAATTAGAAAGTAATAAAATTGATTGCAGATTTAAAACAAATAAAAGCTGGAGATCTAAATGTAAGCTATTTTGAAACGGGTCCAATAGATGGTGTTCCCGTTATCCTTCTGCATGGTTTTCCTTATGATATTCATGCATACCTTGAAGTAGTCCCTGTTTTATCAAATGCTAGATGTAGAGTAATTGTGCCTTATCTAAGGGGTTATGGAAAAACTTCATTCTTAGCAAAGAAAACTTTAAGATCTGGTCAACAAGCTGCACTAGGATACGATTTATTAAATTTAATGAATTCAATTAAAATAGATAAAGCTATCTTAGCTGGCTATGATTGGGGAGGTAGGGCGGCGTGTGTAGTTGCTGCTCTTTACCCAGAAAGATGTCTAGGATTAGTCTCCTGTAATGGCTATAATATTCAAGATATAAAAAATTCTTCAAAACCATCAAATCCAAATACTGAGCAAAAATTATGGTATCAGTACTTTTTTCATAGTGAAAGAGGTCGTTTGGGCTTAATAAACATGCGTCATGATTTTGTAAAATATCTCTGGCAAACATGGTCACCTTCTTGGAATTTTAATGATGAAATATATGGTTTAAGCAAAAACTCATTTGATAATTCTGATTTTGTAGATGTAGTTGTACATAGCTACAAACATAGATTTGGTATAGTTGCTGGAGATCCAAAATTTGATTTAATTGAAAAGGACTTATCTAAACAACCAACAATTTCAGTTCCAAGTATAACTATTGACGGTGAAACTGATGGCGTTTCAGGATTGTCTAATACTTCTAAAATTAAACAAAAATTCTCAGCTCACGTTAGACATCAAATTCTACCAAACACAGGACATAATATACCTCAAGAGGATCCTAAAAATTTTTCTAAAGCTGTTCTAGAATTAGCATTTGTTAATTAATATTTATGAATTGGCTATTTGAAGAGGTATACCAAACTCCTTTTGACATATTTCGGCTAAAATTTTAACCCCCTCATCAATTTCTTTTATTGACGGATTACCAAAACAAAGTCGAACTTTATGGTCTCCACTAGAGTTGATCGACCATTCATTTCCAGGATTTATCGCGACACCATCTTTTAATGCAAGTTCGTATAAGCGTGATGTATCCACATTATTAGGTAAATTAATCCACACAAAAATTCCACCAACAGGTTTAATATAATCTGCCGTAGAGCCAAAGTATTTATCTAACGCGTTGCATATGGCGTCTGACTTTTTTTTAAGTTCATTTCTAAGTATTTTTATATGGGAATCAAAATTAATTTTACAAAACTCTGCAAGTGCCATTTGCTCCAATGATCCACTTCCGGCATCAGTTTTATAAGGGAGTATTCTTGATAAAATACTCCAATCAGCTGTTAAGTATCCCACCCTTAACGCCGGTGCAATAGATTTTGAAAAAGAGCCACAATATATTACATAACCATCATTATCATAAGATTTTATTGCTGGAGGCCTTTCTTTATCAAAAATAAGATCCGCATAACAATCATCTTCAAAAATTGGTATTTCAAATTTTTTAGATAATTTTATTAGAGCTTTTCTTTTATTCACAGACATAATAGTGCCTGTTGGATTCTGAATTGTTGGAATAGTGTAAATAAATCTTGGTCTGATTTTCTTTTTCTTAAGACTTTCTAAGGTTTGTTCTAAAGCCTCAATATTCATTCCATCTTTTTCTAATGGAATACCTATCATATTTACGCCGATCCTTCTAAGCCTTGAAATAGTGCCACCATAATTTTCTTCTTCGATTATAACTGTGTCGCCCTTTCTTAAAAATGTTTGATTTACTAGGTCTAATGCCTGCAACGATCCAGAAACTACTAACACCTCTTTTTCTGAACAATTAATACTTGCACTTTTTTTTAATTGTTTTGAAATGAATTGCCTGAGTGGCAGATATCCCTGGGGACCACTTTCCAATCCATATTTAGCTAATGTTTTTCCCTCTTTTAAAATTATTTTATCTATAGATTCTTTTAGGGATATAATCGGTATACTTTCATTATCAATATGCCCACCAATAAAGTTAAATTTTGGATAACTCTTCCATTCAATCGCTGGTCCTAAAGCATCTGAGTGTAAAAAACTATTTATATTAAACATATTCACTCCCCATTTCTTTTAATATTATAATAAAGAAATTTTTTGTAAAATATTTATAAAAATTTATAATTTAATAAAATTAAAAAAGTGGTGTTATTTAATTGATTGAAACATGGATAGTTAAAATTAATTCTAATAAACGATTAATTGAAAAAGGTCGTTGGGTAAATTTAACTTTTACCTTTGGTATTGGACAGAATGATTATTTATTTGAAATTATTGAAGGTAAAGTTATCTCCACAACTAAAAGAACAATTTTAACTAGAAGTGGAACTTTTAAAATTCATGGGGAAAAAATTGCTTGGGAAAAACATTGGCTTAATATTCCTCCAAGAGATTATCACGATATTTTTGCTATGCTTGCTAAAAAAATAATTATTGTAGACGGCAATTTGACCCCATTTATGCAAAACCTTCAGTATTTTAAAGATCTTATTGCATCAAATAGACATTCTATTAAGTAGGTTAACTATGAAAAGTATTAATATAGAATTTGAAGATATAATTGGCAGATACTTAAATATAAATGTAGATGGCACAAAATACAGAATTTATGTTGAAGAAGCAGGTCAAGGTATTCCTTTACTATGTCTTCACACAGCAGGATCAGACGGGCGTCAGTTTCGCCATATTTTAAATGATCAAAAAATAACTAAAAATTTTAGAGTTATTGCTTTTGATCTTCCTTGGCACGGAAAATCCAATCCTCCAGAAGGTTACGAATTAAAGGATTATAAATTAACTACAAGTCTATATAAAAAAATTATAATGTCTTTTTGTGATAATTATAAATTAAATGAACCTGTTATTATGGGCTGTTCCATGGGAGGAAGAGTTGTTTTACATCTTGCCTTAGAACAAAGTAATTATTTTAAAGCTGTCATTGCCCTTGAAGGTTCAGATAAACTAGAACCCTACTACGATTTGGACTGGTTATATAGACCTGATATTCATGGTGGATTAATTCAATCTGCATTTGTTTCATCTCAAATAGCTCCTCAAAGTCCTGATAAATTTAGACATGAGACATTATGGCATTATATGCAAGGGGGTCCTGGGATTTTTAAAGGAGATCTTTACTTTTATTGGCATGACGGCGATTTTGATGATCGCTCAGGTTTGATAGATACCTCAAAATGTCCTGTATATTTATTATCTGGTGAATACGATTGTTCTTGTACTCCTGAAAGAACTTTAGCAACAGCAAGCAGAATAAAAGGAGCTAAAGCGGTCATAATTCCTGGCATAGGACATTTCCCTATGTCTGAAAACCCAGAATTATTTAAATCTTATATTTATCCAATTTTAGATGAAATCTTAGAATAATTTAACCAGCTTTTTCAATATTTCCACAGACACTTACAGCCTGACCAGATATATTCTTCCCTAAGGGACTGCACAAAAAATGCGCTTGTTCGGCTAAATCGTCATGGGTAACAAATCTATTAAGCGACGCACCCGATAAAATTTCATCTTTCATATTATCAAAAGAAATATTTTTGACTTTGGCTTTAGCTTCAATTACTCGATTTTGTCTTTCACCCTCTACAATCCCCGGTAAAAGGGCGTTAACCCTAATGCCCCTAGGGCCTAATTCAATAGCTAAGCTTTTAACCATGCCTATTACAGCCCATTTCGTTGCAGCATATGGAAGTCTGTATGCAAAACCAACTCTTCCTGCCACTGATGAAACTGAAAGTATAGACCCTTCATCATTCATACGAGGAACAACTAATCTCATGGTTTCAAAGTGACTGGTAATATTAACCTGAAGACACTCTTGCCATCCACCTAAAGTTTGATCCCCAACTCCAGCAGTCTCACCAGCTATTCCTGCATTGTTAATAATTATGTCAACTTCTTTTAAATAATCAAAACCTGCCTCAACCATAGATGCAATTAATTGTGTTTGCCTAAGGTCACATAGCATTGCTTTAATATTATCGTCAATATCGTTTACTTTATTAACTGCATCTTGATTGATATCGCATACAAAAACTTTTGCACCAGCCTTCTCAAATCTTTTGGCAATAGCATACCCTATCCCGTCAGCACCAGCAGTTATTAGAGCTTTCTTCCCCTCAAGAAGTCTCTCATAATTCATCTTTTTCTACTTTCTATTTAATGTTAGTTTTATCTTTTCCTTTAAGTGCTAACATTTCTCTAGCTTCGTCTGAAGTAGCCACTTCCAAGGAAAGACCTTCTAAGATATCTCTAACTCTCTTTACTTGGTCAGCATTGGTTTTGGCAAGATTACCAGGACCATCCCACAGAGAATCTTCAAGACCAACTCGGACGTGCGAGCCTAGTGAAGCACCTGTTGCATTCATTTTCATTTGCGTTGCTCCAGCACCTACAACCGACCACTCATATCCTACATCTCCGAACAATTTATCTGCTGTTTTTTTCAAATGAAGCAAATTATCCGCGTCCGCTCCTATTCCTCCCATAATACCCATTACAAATTGAATAAAATAAGGCCCTTTCAGCATTCCTTCTCTATGGAAATAATGAAGATTATACAAATGTCCAACATCATAACATTCAAACTCAAACCTAGTCCCATTTTCGTAACCAAGTGTCATAATATTTTCAATATCTTCAAACGTATTTTTGAAAAGAGAGTGTTTACTTCTTTCTAACATTTCCTTTTCCCAGGGAAATTTTAATTGATTATGTTTTTTCAACATTGGGAAAAGACCAAAATTCATAGATCCCATATTTAAAGAAGCAAGCTCTGGTTTAAAGTGCATAGCCGGTTTCATTCTTTCCTCCACAGTCATCTGTGGACCTCCACCAGTTGTTATGTTTATAACAGCGTCACACGAACTTTGTATAGTTGGAAGAAACTTTTGAAACTCCTCAGGATCTTGGGTTGGATGTCCGTCAACCTCATCCCTTGCATGAAGATGAAGAACAGCTGCGCCCGCTTCATGTGCTGCCAAAGAATGCTCAATAACCTCTTCAGCTGTTACTGGCAAATACTCTGACATTGAAGGTGTATGTATTGCTCCAGTCACTGCGCAACTTATAATTACTTTTTTATTTTTAGCCATCGTGAATGTCCTCTCCTAGTTCAAGTTTTAACTTTCTAATTAATGCAATCATCTTATTTCTTTTATCTATTCTATTTGATCTTTCAGAATAAGATAATCTCTTTCTTTGCTCATTTTCTAATTTATTCAAATATTCTTCAGAGTATTCAGGTACACTATTTTGTTCTCTTGCTAAATTTTGTATACCACTCTTATACCTAGAAAAAGAGTCTTTAATGCCTTCTGGAGCATTCAAATCCATTATTTCAAAGGGGCCCATAAATGCCCACCTTATTCCTAGTGCATGTTTTAAGGCTATATCTATATCTTCCATTGAAGCATAACCTCCCTCATGTAAACGAACAGCTTCGTTTAGTAATGCTCCTTGTAACCTATTTAAAACAAAACCCTCAGTCTCTTTATTAACTACTATTGCTGCGTAGTTAGCTTTTTTGTATAAGTTAATTGCTTTTCGAACTATTTCATTAGAAGTAAAATTACTACCAACAACTTCAACAAAAGGAACAACGTGAGGTGGCAGAGCTGGGTGGGCATTTATACATCTATGTTTATGTTCAACATATTCTGATATCTTAGAAATGAGAAGATAAGATGACGATGATGCTAAAATTGTATTTTTTGAAGATAACCTGTCTAATTCTCTAAATATTTGCTGTTTTTCATCTAAATCCTCAATTATGCTTTCTTGGATTAATAAAGCATCTTTACATATTTCATTAATTGTACAATTGAGAATAATATTTGATTTGATTTGGTTTACATCAATTTTGGGTTCTAGTATTTTTAAATCTAAAAGTAATTGATCAAATGTTTTTTCAAAATTTTTAATACTTTCCTGATTTGAATCATAGACAAGACATTTAAATCCTACATTTGCAAAACCAATTGCCCAACTTGCACCGATTAGACCGGCACCACAAATACCAATATTATACATCTTTTAAACCTCAAAAAAAAACCGCATCAGCTTGATGCGGTTTTTAAAATTAATTTAAATTAGCCGCGGAAGCCACAATCCCATTTCAGGTTGGCTTATAACTAAGCCAAGGCCAATTAATTGGATTATAACAAATGGTATTACACCTTTATAAATACTTAGTGTAGCGACCTCAGGTGGGGCAACACCTTTTAAATAAAATAAAGCAAATCCAAATGGTGGTGTTAAGAATGACGTCTGAAGATTTATCGCCATTAATACCAAAAACCAAACCATTGTCTCTTTGCGTCCATCAAGACCAGTCATTTGGGTTACATGATCACCAAAGTCTAATAAAACAACTAGCGGCGCAAAAATAGGAAGAATGATGAGCGTAATCTCAACCCAATCTAAGAAAAAACCAAGCAAGAATGTCATGCCCATTAGTAAAAATAAAAGACCCCAAGATCCAAGACCTGCTTTCTCAATTAATTCTTCAACTATGTAATCACCTCCAAGTGATCTAAACACATAAGCAAAACATGTCGCACTTAAGATAATCATAAATACCATAGAAATAGTAAGACCTGACGAATGAAGAACACTTCTTAACATTGGTAAAGTAAACTTGTTACCTATTATAGCCAGTAAGGTCGCACCAAACGCACCAACTGCTCCAGCTTCACTTGGTGTAGCCCAACCTAGAAGAATAGAACCCTTTATTAAAGTGATTAGTGCAACTGGCGGAAGAAAAGCTTTAAGAACCATAGAAGGCAATCTTCCTTTTTCATATACAAGATCTCCTTCTTTAAGAGCTGGGGCAACTTTTTTATCAATTGAACACCATACAAAGATAAATATTAAATACATCAATGCTAGTGTTAATCCTGGAATAACTGCACCCATAAATAAATTACCAACTGAAACCTGCATAATATCAGCCATGATAATCAACATAATACTTGGAGGAATAAGGATTCCCAAAGTACCAGATGCAGCAATAACACCTGTTGAAAGTGCATGACTATATTTATTTTTTAACATTGTAGGTAAAGCCAATGCAGTCATCATAGTTACAGAAGCACCGATAATACCTGTCATTGCAGCGAGGACTGTTCCCATGACTGTAACTGACATAGCCAATCCACCAGGAACTTTCCTGAGTAAAATTTGAGTGGTCCTTAATAGATCGTTAGCAATACCACTTCTTTCCATCATAGTTCCCATAAAAACAAAACTTGGTATGGCAACTAAAATGAGGTTTTCAGCAGAAAACCCCCACATCCGAGGCACAAAGTTAAAAAATTCTGCTATTTTAAAAACACCAAATAAATATCCTATAAATCCATAGGTAATCGCTACACCACCTAGTATAAATCCAACGGGGTAACCTATAAATAAAAGTACTCCCATAGTCAGAAACATAAATATTGGTAGGTACTCAATTATAATATCAACAAAATCCATAACCGCTCCTATGCTTTCTTCTTATTATTATCTATTTCAAAATCGCCATTAAACCTTTGCCATGCAACTATTCTTGATACTCTCCATCCATATTTTAAGGACAAAAGAAAAAGACAAATAAAAACTGTTAAAGTTAGAAAAGACGAACTATTTTTAATTCCCTCAAAAATACAGAAAACAATTACAACTGCAGGTGCTAAAGATATAATGTAAGAAGCAATTAGTTCATATTTTCTCATGACAGAGAAAATTGAGTAAATCACCACAACTGACAAAATCAACCATCCCAAATATATTGGGTTATTATTTTCAAAAAATGTTAAAATAGCTGCTAGACCTATAATACCGTATAAACTTCCAGTAAAAACTCCATAAGCAGCTAATTCATATTGTGATTGAGCTAAAGTAAGCTCTTTCGCTTCTGTTAGGTAAGGTGTTTTTTGCTTATCAAAAATATAACCTGGGATCTTAGAGAACCACATAACTTAACTCACAATTCTTAAAGAAATTAATTTATTTCTTTTCATCATAATCCAGAACCATTAAATCAAGTCGCTTTTTGTTATCGCCCCAAATGACAGCTATTAGCTGTATCATGACTGACATTCCACCTAGGAATAAGAAGAAGTATCCTATTGGAAGAAACGTTTTAATAATCCATCGGTTACTTAAACCAACTAAAGAAGCAGAAACTTCTCCAATTTGATATGAATCAACCATATAGATCCACGAAAAATAAACACAAATTAGTGTAAAGGGTAACATAAATAAAATATTACCATAAAATTCAACTTTAGCTTTCGACTGGAAATTAAAGTTTTCTCGAAGAAAATCAACTCTTACATGTCTATTATGTGTGTAACCATATCCTAAAACCATACAAAAAACTACTGTATGTAGATGCCATTCCATTTCTTGCATTAATGTAGATTCAAAGAAAGAACCAAAATTGGCAACCATAAAAATTTGTATCCAAACTAATTTTCTAGCAACCACATCCCACATTGTAATTATAACTAAGGGAACTAATAGCCATGTACTTGCTCGTCCAGCTCTATTAACGATTTCTCGTATTTTTTCACTGATAGAAACTAAACCCTGCATATTTTGTTCAGTTAGTGCCATTATCCCCTCCAAAACTTATCTAATA
>QCHB01000011.1 GCA_003278095.1 SAR116 cluster bacterium AG-390-L20
TATCAAAAAAACAGTACTTCCAATAGCGCTACTTTTCTGACTGCTAACTTCTTTTTTTCTAAGGGTGACACCTACACAGCAAGTAAAATTCTAAATAAAAAAATCGAAAGTACAGAACTTTTGCAACTTAAATTTTTTTCTAATTTGATTAGTGGAAATTTTGATGAAGCAAATAAGGCTTCGATTTTATTAGCATCAGATTCAAAACAGCACAATCTATATCATTTACCAAAATATATATTGAACATAAAAAAAAATAATTTTAATCAAAATTTAGAATTTTTAAAAAATAGTGATTCTAATATTAGCCTTAGTAGTTTAACTCCATTGATAAAATTATGGATTTTAGAATCACAAAATAAAATTGATTCAAAGTTATATAAAGGTCATCAAAAAGGGTCTATTTATGAACTTCTAATATTAGAAAATTTCTATAAACCTGAGAGTTTAAAAAAAATCGCTTATAAAGTTTACGAATCAAAAGAGTTAAATAGCAATGATACATTATTATTAGCTGGATTTTTTTTTAGATTAAATGATTTTGAAAAGTTTAACGATATTATTCAAACAAAGTTGTCCAATAAATTTGATAAAGAGTTTATAATTAAAAACTTTTCTTTTCATAATAATATCTTTTATAAAAAATCTAATTTAAATACAATTTTAGCCTCTAAAATATATAACAATTCGATTTTAAATAATAAACAGAATGAAAATTCATATTCATATCAAAAAATCTTACTAGAAATTAGTCTTTTTCTATGCCCAAAGCTAGATATTGCAAAATATTCTCTAGCTGAATTGTACTATCTTGAGAAAACGCATTATATAGCTTTAGAAAAGTTGAAGTCTATTTCTTCATTTTCATTTTTTATCTTGCCTAGTAATTTAAAAAAATTATCAATAATTAAATCTTTGGATGACGAAAATTATTATAAAAATTTATTATTTAAGTTTAATGAAAAATGGCCAAACAATAAATTCCTTTCATACAGGTTGGCTGATTACTATAAGTCAAAAAAACAGTATGCTAAATCCATAAAAATATATCAGAAAATCATTAATATATATGGAAATAATGATAGAGACCTTTTCTTATACGCCTTAAACTTAGACAAGGTTGGTAAATGGAAAGAGGCTAAAATCCTATTTTTAAAATTACTTAAAAGAAACCCTAAAGATACATATACTTTGAATTATGTGTCTTATAAATTAGCATTAAAAAATCAAGATTTAAAGTTTGCTTTGAGTTTAATTAAAAAGGCTTTAGACTTGGATCCGAACAATGGATTTTTTCTTGATACTATTGGTTGGGTTGAATTTAAAAGAAAAAATTACAACGAAGCCGTTTTTTACCTTGAAAAGTCAGCCGCAATTCTACCAAAAAGTTCTGAAATTTTAGATCATCTCGGTGATTGCTATCTAATGTTAGGTAGGAAAAAAGAAGCAATTTTTGAGTGGAAAAAGGCTATAAAGTATGAGAAAGATAAGTATTTAATTAGGAATATTAGAAAAAAACTTATAAAATATGAATGATAGTTACTCAATAATTGCCCCAGCCAAACTTAATCTAAATCTATTTGTTAGAGGTAAAGCAAATAACGGTTTGCATTTAATAGAAAGTGATGTTTGTTTTTTAGAGTTGTCTGATAAAATTTTTTTTGAATTTAGTGACAATGATAATTTTGTTCAAAATATTTCAAATAAGTCCTTACTAATTGATGATAAATACAATCTAATTCTAGAGGCTTTGAATGAATTTAGATTTTTAACTCGCTGGGACAAGAAATTTCAAATTTATTTAGATAAAAATATACCTATTGGGGCAGGTCTAGGTGGCGGCTCAGCAGACGCAGCGGCGACATTAATATTATTGAGAAAATTATTTAATAGAGATAGCAAGACAAAAAAATTATCAATTTCTAATCTTTACAAAATTGCTAACAAACTTGGGTCCGATGTTCCTGCGTGTTTAGAAAGTAAAAGTTTAAAAATAAGTGGTTATGGCAATAAAATTAAAAGAATTAAACTCTCAAACAATTATTATTATTTATTAGTAAATCCTAATATTCAATTATCTACTAAACAAGTATTTTCACATTTTAATTATTTTTCAGAAGATTTACCCGAAAATAAAAAGAATTATTTGGAAAATGTAAGTATTTATAATTCTCTTCTTTCGTCAGCTATTTCTTTAGCTCCTCAGATACATACCATCTTATCAATTTTAAAAAAATTACCCAATATAGTTGCATTTGGTATGTCTGGAAGTGGTTCAACGTGTTTTGGTATATTTAAAGATTTGAAAAATATTTTACCTATTTATAATTACTTTGAAGATAATTACTTCATCTGGTATGGACGAATGAAAGATTATAGTATTAACAGAGTACACTGTTCTAAAATGCTTGAAAATAAATTTTAAATAATGTAATTCAATACATAATTGGGGTGTAGCCAAGTGGTAAGGCATCGGGTTTTGATCTCGTGTACCGTAGGTTCGAATCCTACCGCCCCAGCCAAAATTTAAGTTTCTCATGAGAAACCTTTGGTTAATACCTAGTAATTTAATTGTATATTTTGATAATAGACTTTATGAATATTCAAACGTATATAATCCGTTTTGATTTATTAATGAAAACGTTAGGTTAGGATCTAATTTAAATAACTTCTGTTTCAACCTGTACAAGTGGGTTTCTAGAGTATGTGTGTTAATTCTCTCAGTTACACCCCATACATCGATTAATAATTCATTTTTGGTAAATTCTAAATTTCTTTTATTATATAAGAAATTTAAAAGATAGTTTTCTTTTTCAGTCAAATGTATTGTGATTTTAGTCTTTGGGTTAAATAATATCTTTTTATTAGGTAAAAATTCTATATGTTTTATAAGAACAATCTTATTACTTTTATTTTTCGTTGATTTTATATATTCTAATTTTTCAAGTAGGATCTTTAACCTAAAAGGTTTTTCAATTATAGAGATTTTCAAATTATTATCAGATTTATTATAATTTAATTTTTTACAATAACCAACTATATCTACATGACGATTTTTTTTTAAAAGATCATTTGATAAATTTTTAAATATTGGTTGTATATCTTCAATATTAAAAATACAAATATCAAATTTTTTTTTATTTACCAATTTCAACAAATTTATTTGCTCATTGGCTGTATAAGTTTCATAATTATCGTTATCTGATACTTGTTGATACAAAATTGAGTTTAAATGATTTTCTTTTTCATATATTAATATAGAAATACTTTTATCCATATATACAATCCTTGTGGCAAATTGTTAATACAAAATTTTAAAAACATATGATTATGAATAATACAACCTTAACATTAAAAATGAAAAGAGCAATATCAGAGCTCAGAAGTGGCGGTAAGGTAGTAATATCAGATAATAATTTTGGAACTTCCATTCTGCTTATGTCAGCGGAATTAATAGAAAAAGATAGTGTAAAAAAACTATCTGATCTTGCTTTGTCTAGACCTAATATTATTTTGTCTAATAATCGTTGTAATGCAATTGGTATAGAAGTTAGTAATCAACCATGTTCTATTTTAATTGAAAATAATTGGACAATGAATGACATATTGTCTCTATGCATGCCACTGACTGGCCACAAAACTCCAACTATAAATGGTGTGATATTAGAAAATAATACAAGTATTATCTCCTACTGTTTGTTAATCTTGAGACAGTCAAGACTTCTTCCAGCTGGACTAATGTCTATTATTTCAAACGTAGCTCCCGAAAATATAAATCAATGGACGTTTAAAAATAATTTTATACATGTTGATGTAAATGATATAAAATCCTACGAACAAAGAAGTGCAGAAAGCTTGGTAATGGCAGTAAGAGCTAAAGTTCCAATTGCAGAAACTGAAAACTGTGAAGTTATTATTTTTAGACCTCAAGACGGTGGAGATGAACATTTTTGTTTGGTTTTTGGGAAAACAAGAGAAATTCATGATGACTTCAAAAATGAGACTTTGGTAAGGGTTCATAGTCAATGCATCACAGGAGATATTCTTGACAGCCTAAAGTGTGACTGTGGTCAACAACTAAGGCAATCTATTAAAATTATGGCAAAAGCAGATGAAGGTGTATTAATTTATCTAGCACAAGAAGGTCGTGATATTGGTTTATTAAATAAACTTAGGGCTTATTCTCTGCAAGAAATTGGAATGGATACAGTCGAAGCCAACCAGGATTTAGGCTTTAATGACGATGAAAGGCTATATTATCCAGCTAAACAAATGCTCTCACAGTTAAAAATTAATAAAGTTAAATTAATTACCAACAATCCAAAAAAAGTAGAGCACTTAAAAAAATTAGGGATAAACGTAACTAAACGTATACCAATTAAAATTAATCCAAATAAGTATAATGAAAATTATCTTACTACTAAATCCAAGAAATCCGGGCATATTTTATAATCAAGGCTCTCTAGCTCCAAACAATAATGAACCTATCCTAACTGAGGTTGCACCAAACTTTATAGCTTCTTCGAAGTCATCACTCATTCCCATAGACAATTTAAACAAGCTGTTCCTATCAGCAATCTTTTTTAAAAATGCAAAATGCATTGCGGGTTCCTCATTCTTTGGTGGAATACACATTAAACCGATAATTGGTAGTTTTAAGTCATTTGTGCAGTATTCAAAAAAAGAATCAATTTCTGTTGGTAATAAACCACTTTTTTGGGTTTCAGAACCTGTATTAACTTGAATATAAAAACTTTTTGTTTTTGATTCACAACCGAAATTTTTAGCAATTTCCTTTGCTAACTTTTCTCGGTCAATTGTTTCAATAATGTTAAAAAGTTTAAGCGCTTGCTTTACTTTGTTAGTTTGAAGTGGTCCAATTAACCTTAATTCTAAATCATTGTATATTTCTATTCTTTTCTGCCATCTTTGTTGAGCCTCTTGAACTCGATTTTCTCCAAAAATTTTTTGACCAGACTTTATAGCTAATTCTATTTTTTTTTCTTCTTGTTTTTTTGAGACTGCTACTAATTGTGGATAAGGCAAAGAAGCAAAATTACTGTTTTTATGAGCTTGTTGAATAACTTTCAAAATAATTTTTCTTTTATCTTCAATGCTATCCACGATTATTTACTCCTAAAATAAATATCATAACAGAAAAATCTTAATTTTAAATTTATAAAATGTTGTATAATTGCAACAAAAAAATCATAAAAGTGATATTTTTGTCATTGATGCTAGTTTTTTAACCTATTTTCTATTAGTACTAAATAAACATCTCTGTGGTGGAGATGTAATTAACTGTTTTCTCAATTAGAAAACTCAATAACAAAGGGGATACGCAATGCGTAAATTACTTTTAGGCACAACTGCTCTTGCAGCTGCTGCTACATTAACTGCAAACACTGCATTAGCAGACGTTTCAATTTCTGGTTCTGCTGAGTGGTCATACACTTCAAGAAGTTCGCAAGCCACCGCTAATGATGGAACAACTTTTGGCACAGATTCAGATATGACTATCAATTTTACTAACAAAACTGATACTGGTTTAGATATTACTTATAGAGTAGACTTTGACACAGATGGTGCTGACAGCAGCTCTTTTGTTAATGACGAACATTCTATTTCAATCGCAGGTGGTTTCGGTAAAATCGTTTTAGGTATGGATGACGATGCTGGAGATGCTTACAATATTGATGAAAGTGACTTAATAGCTGAAGATTCAGCACCAGCAGCTGTTTCAGCTACAATTGGTACTTCTTCAAGTATTTCTTCAGATGACGCCAACAAAATTGCTTATCATCTTCCTGCAATGGGCGGACTAACAGCTGGTATTTCACATACTGATCGCGGCGCAGCTGGTGGCACAGACTCAACATCGTATGGTGCAAAATATGCAATGACTGCAGGCGGCGCATCCATTACTTTAGGTTATGCTGTTGTAAATGACGAGAATTCAACACAAGACGTAGACCAAGAGAATATGGGTATGAAGATTGTATCTGGTGACATCTCAGTAATTGTTTCACAAGGTGGTACAGAGTCTAACGATGAGGATATACAAAATGCTGGTGCATCTATATCCTATAAAATGCCTAATGGCATGACTGTTGGAGCTTACACATTTAAGTCAGAAGATGACTTAGACGCTGGTGAAGAGTACTCAAGATCTGGTGCTGAAATTCAGTATACAATAGCGTCTGGTTTAACAGCAGTCATTAACGTTGATGACTACGATTACAAGAAAGGTGCTGGAGATGCAACGAACAATGATTCCGGTACATCTTCAAAACTAACTATTAAGGCAGCTTTCTAATTGCTTTAATATTATAGTATTTAAAAGGCGGCTTTTGCCGCCTTTTTTTGTGTCTTTTTCTTATTAATTATTTGATGTATTGTTAAATACTGGTAAAAGATTAAATTTATATAAAGAAGAGGCTGACTTTTATGTTGAAAATTATTATATCATTATTATGCCTTATTATTTTTTTAGGATGCTCAAATAATAATTCTGTAGTTAGCAACCCAGTAACGGGTGAAAAGAAAACTCCAGGTATGTTCTCAAAAGACTCTGGTAAAGGGGTCTCACTTAGTGATATCTTAAATCCCCAATCATCTGAAAGCGCTGTAAATGTAAATGGTTTTCTTTGGCGAGCTTCTTTAAACATTTTATCAATTGCGCCTCTAATTTCTACTGATGCGTTAGGTGGTACTATAATAACAGACTGGTATGTTAATAAAAATATTAAAAATAAAAGAATAAAAATCATGGCTTTTATAAAGACTAGTGAGTTAAGATCTGATGGTATAAGTGTTAAAGTTCATGTTCAAAAGTTAAAAAATGGTATTTTAACTGAAACATATACTGATGATGATTTAGCATCTCAAATTGAAAATAGCATTTTAAACGAAGCTCGAAATTATAGAATTAATTCTTTAAATAAATAACAAATATGAAATACAACCCTTCTTTAATTGAAAAAAAATGGCAAAAAAAGTGGAATGATTTAGATATTTTCAAAGCCAAAATTGATTATAACAAACCCAAGTATTACGTATTAGAAATGTTCCCATACCCATCAGGTGCAATACACATGGGACATGTTCGCAATTACACTTTAGGTGATCTTGTTGCCAGATATAAAAAGGCTCAAGGCTTTAATGTTCTTCATCCTATGGGATGGGATGCTTTTGGATTACCAGCAGAAAATGCTGCAATTGAAAATAATACCCTTCCATCTAAATGGACCTACTCAAATATCGAAATTATGAAAAATCAACTAAAACAAATGGGTTTGTCTTATGACTGGGACAGAGAATTTGCAACTTGTAATCCAGATTATTATAAATTTGAACAAAAAATGTTCTTAGACTTCTATAAGGCAGGAATTGCCTATAAAAAAGAAACAGTTGTGAATTGGGACCCTATTGAACAAACGGTCCTAGCTAATGAACAGGTTGTTGATGGGCGTGGGTGGCGTTCTGGTGCTGAAGTAGAGAAAAAGAAAATGAAAGGTTGGTTTCTTAAAATTTCTGATTTTGCTGAAGACTTACTAAATGAAATTGATAACCTAAAGGAATGGCCTGATAGGGTTAAGATTATGCAAAGAAATTGGATTGGCAAAAGCAATGGCGCCACTATAAATTTCTCAATAAATAATTCAGACGATAAAGTTAAAATTTTTACTACCAGACCAGATACAATTTTTGGCGCAACATTTCTTGCTATTTCTCCACAACATCCATTATCGTTAAAAATTGCCATAAATGACAATAAAGCAAACGATTTTATAAAGTTTTGTGAAACACAATCTAACAAAGCTGAGGACCTTGAGAAAGCTGACAAATTAGGTTATGAAACAGGTCTTACAGTTTCACATCCTTTTAAAAAAGGCACAAATTTAAAAATCTATATTGCTAATTTTATATTGATGGATTACGGAACTGGGGCTATTTTTGGCTGTCCAGCACATGACCAAAGAGATTATGATTTTGCTAAAAAATACTCTTTAGACATTATACCTGTAGTTGCAAATGACAATATTCTACCATACACAGGAGATGGATTACACATTAACTCCCATTTTTTAGATGGATTAAATACACAGGAAGCTACTGATTTAAGTGTAGAAAAGTTGCAAAAGTTAGGAATTGGAGAAAAAACTGTAACCTATAGAATTAGAGACTGGGGAGTATCTAGACAAAGATATTGGGGGTGCCCTATACCCATAGTGTTTTGTAGCAATTGTGGCGAAGTTCCTGTGCCTGAAGAACATCTCCCTATTTGTCTTCCAGAAGACATAAATTTTGATATAAAAGGCAACCCCTTAGTATCTCATCCTACTTGGAAAAACACAAAGTGTCCGAAATGTAATCAAGATGCTACTAGAGAAACTGATACATTTGACACATTTTTTGAATCTAGTTGGTATTTTGCTAGATTTACAGATTTAAATCCTTCTAGTGCTTTCACTGATGAAGCATTTAAATATTGGATGCCCGTCGACCAATATATAGGGGGTGTTGAACATGCTGTAATGCATCTTCTTTATTCAAGATTTTTTATGCGAGCTTTGAAGTATGTAAAAACAATTGACTTAAAAGAACCGTTTAATTCTTTACAGACTCAGGGTATGGTTTGCCATCAAACTTTTAAAACTCAAAAAGAAAAATGGCTTTTTCCTAAACAAGTAATAAAAGAAAATAATACATTCTTCCATATAAATACAAAAGAAGAAGTTATCGCCGGAAGAATTGAAAAAATGAGTAAATCCAAAAAAAATGTTATTGACCCTCAACAAATAATTCAAACTTATGGTGCAGATACTGCAAGATTTTTTATGCTTTCTGATTCTCCACCTAATAGAGACATGGAATGGTCAGATTCAGGCATAGAAGGTTCGTGGCGCTTTTTAAATAAATTATGGAATTTTGTTATCAACTTAGAAATAGAAAATATAGACTATAATCTTCCTACTAATTTTTCAAAATCACAGCGAGAGTTACTAGCAACATTAAATACAACTATAAAAGAAGTTACAAAATCTATTAATGATTTTCATTTTAATATCGCTGTAGCGTCAATAAGAAGTTTATTTAATGCCATTTCATCATTTAAAATATTAAATAATGATGACAAGAGTGTTATCTTACATAATGTGAAAAAGTTGTTAATTCTAATCAACCCTATGGTGCCTCATATTGCTGAGGAATTATGGGAAAATTTAAATGAAAAAATTTTAATTGCTAATGAAAGCTGGCCTATAGCTGATAAACACTTTGAAGAAAAAGATCTAATAAAAATACCAGTTCAAGTTAATGGAAAAATGAGAGCAATTATTGAAGTTCAAAAAGATTTGAATAATAATCAGTTAAAACAAATAGCCTTGAAAGAGAAAAATATATTAAAGTTTTTGAATGACACTCCGAAAAAAATTATTATAGTACCCAATCGTATTGTAAACTTTGTGGTTTAATATATAGTTAATCATGTTTTTCATAAAGAAAATTTTTGTTTTTTTACTTATTATAATTACTTTTGGTTGTGCTTCCTACAATATTAATAAAACCAACTTTAATAATTTAAGGACTGTATCTATTGAGACGCCAAGTGATAAATATAATGTCATTTTCAAAGAGTATTTGAAGAGAAGATACAATAATAAAAAAAACCTTAAACCTAGCTTTACTTTAAAGGCTAATATTTCTTTTAATTCTAATGAAACAATGTCAGTAAGTGGTTTAGCGGTACTTAATTCAACAAATGCTATCGTGAAGTACTCACTAAAAGATAATAACTCAAATACTTTGATAAAATCTGGCTCAATTAAAACTTTTCCTGCATTAAGTTCCTCATCAAATTCACTCTATAGCAATGAAGAAAGTATAAAACATATTAAGGAAAGATTAAGCCAAAGTTCAGCCAATAAACTTTATTTATTAATTGAAGTAATACTAAGAAAATTAGATTGAAAATTAAATCTGAAAATTTTGAAGATTATATAAAAAATAATTACAAAAAAAATAAAATAATTTTTTTATATGGATCAAATTTTGGTTTAGTCGAATTATTATACAACAAATCTATTAAATTATTAAATATTAATATAGCTGATCCTTTTAATGTTTCTAAAATTAATGGAGATCAGTTTAAAGAAAATCCGTTTATTTTAATAAATAACATTAACACATTAAGTATGTTTTCTGAAAAGAAATTTATATTATTAGATTTATTGCACGTAACGATTAACAAAAATATTGAAAGTATTATTTTAGATACTGTCGTTAAGGAAGATTTAAATTATATACTTATTATAAAAGCAGGTAATATAGGTTCTCAAAATAAACTGGTAAAGCATTTTGAAAAATTAACCACTAGTATTATAACAGCGTGTTATGAAGAAAACAGTGGTAAAATTAAAAGTGAGATAAGAAATTTGTTTTTGAAACATAAAGTTTCTTTTTCTGATGATTTTATAATATATTTAAGTTCTAAATTTGGCTCAGACTCATTATCTAATAAAATGGAGATTGAAAAGTTAGATAGTTTTCTATCAAATAATAATAATGTATCTGAAAACTCTCTTACTAAATTTATTACAAGTAGTGAGGATATAAATTTAACTCAAATCGTAAAAACATGTTTAAATGGAAAGACTGAAGTCTCATTATTTTATCTAGACAAAATTTATGAGAAATCAAATAGTAATATTATACTTATTAGGATGTTTGGTAAACATTTCAAAACTATTGAGAAGATTCTTTTATTAAGTCAACATGAAAATAACTTTTCAAATACTATAGACAATATAAAGCCGCCTATTTTTTTTAAAGACAAGTCCTTTTTTATTTATCAATGCAAATTGTGGTCATACAAAAATATTAGCTTAATTCAAAAACGACTAATCGATCTTGAATTAAAAACAAAGTCAGGTTTATATCCCGAAAAAACTCTGCTATCTCAATTTATATTATCAGTCTCTGTGTTAGCAAGAAATAAAGCTAGGACTTAATTTTTTTTAATACATAATTAAATTCAGATAGGCTATTACATTCTAATTTTATATTTCCTTTTTCTTTTATGTTATCAAAATTTATCTTCACTTTAATACCAGTAATTTCTAAAACCTCCTTTTCTAATTCTAAAATGTCTAGATTGTTATTTTTAGATAAAGGTAATTTTTTATTTTGCTTCTTTACCAGTGTCTCAACTTGTCGTGATGATAAATTATTTTTATAAATTAATTCAAGCAAGTTATCAGTATAGTTATGTCCAATAAGAGGTCTTATTTGACCAACAGTTAACTTTTCCTGTATTAGAAATTCTTTGGCTAAATCTGATAACGCCTGTAGCCTTAAAATATTAGCAATGTAAGGACGCGATTTACCTACAGCTTTGGAAATTTCTTCTTGTGTATAGTTATGCTTTTCTATTAAAGATTGGTAACCTTCAGCCTCCTCTATTGGATTTAACTCCGATCTTTGAATGTTTTCTACTAGAGAAAATTCTGCAATTCTTTCTTTGTCTATATCATCTCTTATAATTGAAGGTATTTCATGAATTTTGGCTAACTGACAAGCTCTCCATCTTCTTTCTCCAGCTATAAGATGAAAATGCTTTCTTTTGTCGTCCCTAGTTTTTAAAATTATAGGCTGAATGACGCCCTGATTTTTAATTGATTTTGATAAAGATTCTAGTTCCTTTTTGTCAAATATTTTTCTTGGTTGCCATGGCCCAGGTTGTATAAACTCTATAGGAACCATTTTATATTCTTCAATAACATTTTCAGATAAAATTGATTTTTTTTCAAATTCACTGCCAAGTAAACTTGAGAGACCGCTTCCTAATCCACTATTTTTAGTAATTTTATTTTTTTTCATTATAATTAGTCTCTTGATTTATAATTTCACCCGCGAGAGATGCATAAGCTTGTGATCCAGGGCAAGATATATCATACATCAAAACTGGTTGACCATAACTTGGAGCTTCAGAAACTCTAACATTTCTTGGAATAAGAGTTTTAAAAACCTTGTCATTAAAATGATTTTTAACATCATTTGATACCATTTCACAAATCTTGTTCCTTTTATCATACATAGTCAATAATATACCTTTTAATTCAATACCTTTGTTAAAATTACCTTTAACAGATTCTAATGTCTTGATAAGCTGTGACAGTCCTTCTAATGCATAATATTCTGTTTGTAACGGAATTATAAGACTTCTCGCAGCGCATAATGCATTTAATGTAAGCAACCCTAATGATGGTGGACAGTCTATAAAGACATAATCATAGCTGCTTTTTATCTCATTTAATGAACTCTCAACTTTATACTCTCTTTCTGGTACATCAACTAATTCTTGTTCAAGAACAGATAAATTTGGCGATGTAGGAATTATATCAAGCTTAGGGATCATAGTAGATTTTATTGCTCTATTGATATTTATTTTTCCACAGATTATAGAGTATAAATCCTTATCTCTTTCGTTATGTTTAACGCCAAGCCCTGTACTAGCATTACCTTGTGGATCAGAATCAATAATTAATGTTTTCTTATCACAAGCTGCCATGGCAGTAGCTAAATTGACAACAGTGGTTGTTTTGCCTACACCACCCTTTTGGTTGGCAACTGCAATAATTTGATTAAGCTTATTATTCATTCTTAGTGTTTAACATATTTCTTTTATTAATGTATAAAATTTTACCAAATTTATCTGTAATTGATTGGTATTCTTCAATAAAAAAATCTTGCTTTTGAATTAATTTTGAAATTTCTTGCCTATATGATTTACCTTTTAAAAACAACATCTTAGGAAATTTTTTTTTAGTTGAAGATTTGTTTACGAAGGCTTCTGCATAATCTATCAAATTATTTAATGGGGCTAAAGCTCTGGCAGTAATAAGTTCAGCATCAAAGTATTCTAGATTTTCAATTCTACTGTTATGAACTTTAACATGTGTTTCAGTGAGCATGCTAACCTCACGTAAAAAAGTACATTTTTTTGAGTCTGATTCAACTAGATGAATTTTTTTGTGACCCATCATCGCTAATATCAAGCCAGGAAAGCCTGCTCCGGATCCAAAATCAATTATATTTCCTTTAAACTCTCTTGTAATGCTATACAATTGTGCCGAATCTAAAAAATGTCTTTCCCAGATATTCTCAATAGTATTTTTACTAATTAGATTAATAGAATTTTGCCATTTGATTAGTGTTTTGTGAAAAATAGAAAATTTTTCGTATGTTTCACGTGAAACATTTTGAAACGAACAAAATTCTTTATAGGAATCAATCTTCATTAACAGTTTTTAATGTGCTTATTTTTTTTATATGCCTAAGAAGTAATAGGGTTGCAGTAGGAGTAAATCCCGGTAAATTTGATACTTGGGAAATGGAAGTTGGTTTTACATTGTTTAAAATATCTTTTGTTTCGTTGGACAACCCTTTGATTTGATTAAAATCAAAATTTGTTGGGATTTTTATCTTAGTTTCCTTTTTATATGCTTTAATATCTTCTAATTGTCTTTTCAAATAAACATTATATCTGGAATCTGTTTCTAACTGTGCATGCAAGTGCATTGGAATTTTTTTAAGCTTTGGCCAAATATAAAATAAATCTTTAATCAAAAAACTCCCTGACGACAAAATTTCTTTAGGTGATCTAGGTTTACCGGTTCTAGTAAATGGTAAGTTATATTTTTTTAATTCACTGGGTTTAGAAATTAAACCGTCCATCATTTTATTTGCTTTATCAAGATCTTCCTTTTTTTTAAGCCAAGATTTTTCTCTTTCAAAGTTAACAACCCCAAATTTAATCCCTTTATCTGTTAAACGTTGGTCAGCATTATCAGAGCGTAGAAGTAACCTATATTCAGCTCTGGAAGTGAACATTCTATAGGGCTCTGGCGCCCCTCTTGTAATTAAATCATCAATCATTACACCAATATATGCTTCAGATCTATCTAAGAAAAACCATTTAGGATTATTGCTCAAGTTAATTGATGCATTTATTCCTGCTATTAAACCTTGAGCCGCCGCCTCTTCATAACCAGTGGTTCCATTTATCTGGCCAGCAAAAAATAAGCCTTTGATTGATTTTACTTCCAATGTGCTTTTTAGAGCTCTAGGGTCCATGTAATCGTACTCAATTGCATAACCATATTGTTCAATAATTGCATTCTCTAAGCCTTTTATCGTTTTTAAAAATTTTTTTTGAACATTTTTGGGCAGACTTGTCGAAATACCATTTGGATAAACTAAAGGACTGTCTAAACCTTCTGGCTCAAGAAAAATTTGATGCGAGTTTTTTTCATTGAATCTGTGAACTTTATCTTCAATACTTGGACAATATCTTGGGCCTGAACCCTGAATTGAGCCTGAAAAAACTGGGGACAAGTTAATGTTTTTAGAAATTATATCGTGCGTGGCGACATTAGTTCTTGTTATGCCACATTCAATTTGTTGAACATTTATTTTATTATTCATGTATGAAAAAGGTATTGGAACAGGGTCTGCAGATTGCATTTCTACTTTTTCCCAATTAATAGAATCTTTTTTTATTCTAGGGGGAGTACCAGTTTTCAATCTTCCAATAGGTAGTTTTAACTGTCTAATTTTTTTTGATAAAATATCAGATGATCTGTCACCAATTCTGCCGGCAGCAATTCTTTCATTGCCTATATGAATTATTCCGCCTAAAAAAGTTCCTGTAGTTAAAACAACAGACTTGGCCTTATAAACTGTATCATCCTCTAAAATAACTCCATTAATTTTACCATCTTCAACTTTTATGTCTTTTATAATACCTTCTATAATAGATAAATTCACTTGAGAGTCTAAAAGTTGTTTTACAGAGGCTTTATAAAGCTTTCTATCAGCCTGAGATCTTGGACCATGAACCGCAGGGCCTCTCGAACGATTTAACATTCTAAACTGTATTCCGGACAAATCTATCGCTTTTGCCATAAGCCCGTCTAGAGCGTCTATTTCACGGACTAAATGGCCTTTTCCTAACCCACCTATTGCTGGATTACACGACATTTCTCCAATTTTTTTTATGTCCATAGTAATAAGCGCTGTATTTGCACCCATTCGAGATGAAGAAGATGCAGCTTCTATGCCTGCATGACCTCCACCAATAACTATTACATCGAAAAACTTCATAACTTTCCTAAATTTATTTTCCTATACAGAAATTATTGAATATATCGTCTAAAATCTCTTCAACGTCAATCATATTAGTTATTTTTCCAATTTCTGTAGCAGCAATTCTCAAATCTTCTGCAACCAGCTCTGGATTTTGAGTCAAGTTTATAATTGAAATTTGTTTAAGGGCAGTAACAGCTCTTTTTACACCCTGAACATGCCTTTTTCTAGTTAATAATACGTTTTCTTTGGGGGCTAATATTTTTAAATAATCTACAATAATTTTTATTAATTCTTTTATTCCTGTCTGTTTTTTAACAGAAATTGAAGGCCAATCATCTTTGTGATGTTTGTTTAAATCTGATTTTGTATGAACTAATATTTTTTTTGCTCCAGACTTCACTTCTGGAATAGAAAAATCTCCACAATCAGATAAAATTAGTATTATATCAGATGCTTCAGCTTTCTTTAATGCTCTATTAATACCAATTTTCTCAATATTTGAGCTTGTTTTTCTTAACCCTGCAGTATCATTTAATATAACCGGAAAACCCTCAAAATCTAGCAACACTTCTAAAACATCTCTTGTAGTTCCCGCCTCTTCTGTTACTATAGCTATTTTTTTATTTGATAGATAATTGATTAAGGAGCTTTTACCAACGTTGGGCTTACCTACAATAGTAATTGTAAAACCATTTCTAATTCTTTCACCATAATTGCTGGACTTGATAGAGTTTTTCATTTCTTTAAGTAAACATGACAGCTTCTTTTTGAATATAGCTTCAATTTCTTGAGGAAGTTCTTCATCTGAAAAATCAATCAGCGCTTCAAGTTTCGCAATTAAGAATATGACTTCGTTTCTCCACTGTTTTAATTTCTCAAATAAGGCACCCTCGTAATGTGAAATAGATAATTTAAACTGACTTTCTGTTTCGGCATTTATTAGATCATTTATTCCTTCTGCTTGTGTTAAATCAATCTTACCGTTTAAAAAAGCTCTCTTTGTAAACTCACCTCTATCTGCAATCCTAAAACTACTTATGCTTGATAAACAGTCATATATTTTTTTTTCAACAACAAGACTCCCATGCGTATGTATTTCAAAAATATCTTCTCCTGTTACCGATGATGGTCCTGGAAAAAAAATTACTACCGCGTCATCAATAATATTATTATTTAAGTCATATAACCTTCGTAATGAGGCCACTCTTGGCTTTGGAGATTTAAATGAAAATATTTCTGGTATTTCCGAAGAAGCCTCTCCAGAAACTCTTATTATTTTAACTGCACTTTTTTGGGCATTAGTAGCAGAGGAAAAGATAGTATCCAATTTATATAAACTTTATTTCAGTCTGTTTCACGTGAAACATTCTATTTATTCATTGCTCGAAAAAAATCTTCATTGGATTTACTCTGCTTTAATTTGTCAGACAAAAAATCCATTGCTTCCACTGGTCCCATTTGCATCAAGATTCTTCTTAACACCCACATTCTAGACAAGGTGTCTTTTTGAACAAGCAACTCCTCTTTCCTAGTGCCAGACTTAGTTACATCAATTGCAGGGAAAGTCCGTTTGTCTGAAAGTTTTCTATCTAGGATAACTTCACTATTTCCTGTTCCTTTGAATTCTTCAAAGATAACTTCATCCATTCTAGAGCCTGTTTCAACTAATGCTGTCGCAATAATTGTAAGTGATCCTCCGTCTTCAATGTTCCTAGCGGCACCAAAAAATCGTTTAGGCCTTTGGAGTGCGTTCGCATCGACTCCTCCTGTTAAGACTTTACCACTTGAAGGAATAACTGTGTTATAGGCCCTAGCTAGTCTTGTGATTGAGTCTAGCAGAATCACTACATCACGTTTATGTTCAACTAATCTTTTCGCTTTTTCAATAACCATATCTGTTACTTGAACATGTCTTGACGCTGGTTCATCAAATGTTGAACTGATAACTTCACCATTGACTGACCTTTGCATATCAGTCACTTCTTCTGGTCTTTCATCAATTAATAATACAATTAGATAAATTTCTGGATGATTCTTTGATATTGCTTGCGCTACTGACTGAAGCATCATTGTTTTTCCCGTTCTAGGTGGTGCAACAATGAGACCTCGTTGACCTTTTCCCATAGGGGCAACCATCTCAACGACCCTAGTTGTTATATCCTTATTATTTGGATCAAACTCAGTTTCAAAATTTATTTTTTGTTGAGGATAAAGGGGCGTTAAGTTGTCAAAATTAATTCGATGCCTTACTGATTCTGGTAATTCAAAATTTATAGTTTCAACTTTCAACAAAGCAAAATATCTTTCTCCATCCTTAGGAGCCCTAATTTGACCTTCAACAGTATCTCCAGTTCTTAATCCAAACTTTCTAACTTGGCTTGGAGAAATGTAAATATCATCAGGTCCAGCTAAATAATTAGATTCTGGTGATCTTAAAAAACCAAATCCGTCTGATAAAACCTCTAATACACCATCACCATAAATTCCAATATCATTCGAGGCTAACTTTTTCAAACAAGCAAACATCATATCTTGTTTTCTTAAAGTACTGGCGTTTTCAATATCTAGACTTTCTGCATAAATTAACAAGTCAGAAGGGTTTTTAGCTTTTAAATCTTTTAAGTGCATTTAATTCTCATAAGGGGGGTTGCTAAGTGCTTTGAAGATCAGGCCTTACTATAACAAGTAGGATTATTACAATCATTAATATAGTTGGTATTTCGTTAATTATTCTAAAAAACTTAGTACTCTTATTTCTATACCCTTTTTTGAAATCTTTGTAAACAATAGATAAATATATATGAAATAAAGAAAGAGTTAAAACTAATATTAACTTTAATATAAAGTAATTTTCAAATAAAAGATAATCATTTTCATAGATTAAGATAAAACCGAAGGCGTAAGTGGCTATTAAAGATGGTTTCATAATATATTTTAAGAGACGGTGTTCCATAAGAAGAAAAGTAGTGTCTATATCACTCAAATATTCTTTATCATTGTGATATACATAAAGCCTAGGTAAATATAATAGGCCAACCATCCAAGATATAACAGCTACAAGGTGTAAAGATTTTATAATATCATAATACAATTAATTTTTCATTTATAGTTTCTAACAATGTCAATAACTTTTCTAACATTTTTAATTTTACAATCTGGAGTTAATCCATGACCAACACTAAAAATAAATCTATTATCTTTCATAGTATTCAAAATAGATAGAACAATATTCTCTAACTGACTACTATTAAATGGTATAAGTGAAGCTGGATCAAGATTTCCTTGAATAGCGATTGAAGAATTTAGATTTTTAATTGCCCAATTTAAATTAACAGTCCAGTCCAGAGCTATACAATTAACATTGCTTTCATATGAGTAATCTATTAGAGAAGAGCCTGCTTTAAAAGGAAGGCCAATTATTGGTTTTGTAACATTTTTTGCTTTTAACATACTAATAATATTGGCTGTTGGGTCAATCGCACATTTTCTAAAAAAATTACTGGGTATCATATGAGACCAAGAATCAAATAACATTAATACGTCGGCTCCTGCATTTGCTTGCATTTCAAGTTTCTCAGCAACATAAATAGATAATATATCTATTAATTCCATGAACCATTTATTGGAATTCCAGAGAGCTTTTCTTGTATTAATAAAATCTTTACTACTTTGACCTTCAATCATATAACAAGCTAGTGTCCACGGAGCACCAGCAAAACCAATTAAACTAGTAGATTGTGGTAGTTCTTTTCTCAAAATTGATATTGACGTCTTTAAGGGTTCAAGTTTTTGTGAAATATTGATATTTTTTAAGATTTTTGTATCACTAGGAACCATTGGTTTTAAAGTTGGTCCAACCCCTCTAATAAAGTTCAACTTTCTATTCATTGCCCAAGGAATCATTAGTATGTCTGAAAAAATAATGGCGGCGTTTAAATCATAATATTTTAGGGGCAATTTTGTGCTTTCAATAATTAATTTCGTATTCAAACAAAAGTCTATAAAGTTATCTGATTTTTTTCTTATTTCAAAATATTCTGGAATATGTCTACCTGCTTGTCTTAAAAACCAGATTGGTATGCTAGAATCTTCATTTCTAAAAAACTTACTCAATGCATCATTCATAATCATTTTCTTTTTTTTTTAAAAATAATTTAAATTTAATAGTAGTAGTAGTAGTGTTGAAAGTCTTGTTGATAATTTTTTGTTCAAGTAATTGTCAACAACTTTTTAATATATAACTAGTTTATATATAATGATATTTAGCTTTATTAACAATTTATAATTTTGTTTATTCAGATGTTGTTAAAGTAAGAATAAATGCATAGTTTATTTTTATAAAATAATTTACTATCAGGTTAGGCTTTTTTATCAACAGCTTATTTACAGGTAAAATAGATCATTAATGATAATCATAGGTATTACAGGTTCTATAGGGATGGGTAAATCGACTATTGCTAACATGTTAAAGCAATTTAAAATACCTGTTTTTGACTCAGATAAAGAGGTTAGAGACATATTACAAAATAATAATGCAGTAAAAAAACAGATATATGATTTGTGGCCTGATGTAATTTTAACTAAAACAAACGAAAAAGAAATAGATAAAAATTTATTAAGCCAAAAAATATTTGGTAACATAAAATATAGAAAGACTTTGGAGAGTATTATTCACCCAAAAGTTAAAGAAAGAAGGAACATTTTTATTAAAAGCGTAGAGAAATCACCTATAGTCGCACTTGACGTTCCTTTGTTGTATGAAACAGGGACTGATAAGGTTTGTGATGATATATTTTTAGTCTATACAAATGAAGAAACTCAGAAAAAGAGAGTTTTAGCAAGGTCAAGGATGACTCAAAAAAAACTTGATCTTATTAAAAAGGCTCAATGGAATGACCAGAAGAAAAGAGATAAAAATCCATATTTAGTGACTACCTCTTACGGAAAATTTGTCAGTTTCGTCATAATAACTAGTTATTTAATAACTATACTTTTTAAAAAGAAAATTTTAAAGTTATGAGAGAAATTGTCTTAGATACAGAAACAACTGGACTAGATGTTAATAATGGGGACAGAATAGTTGAAATTGGTATAGTGGAGTTAGATAATCATGTACAAACAGGCACTTGTTTTCACTATTATTTAAATCCGGAAAGAGATTCAGATTCACAAGCGTTACAAATTCACGGGTTAACTACAGAATTTTTAAAAGACAAGCCTAAATTTATTGATATAGCGGATCAATTCATTGATTTTGTATCAGATAGTAAAATTATAATACATAATGCACCCTTTGATTTGGGATTTATTAACTCAGAATTAAGGAAATGTGAAAAAAAAGAACTGGATGAAAATTCAGTAATTGATTCATTATTGTTAGCTAAAAAGTATTTCCTTGGTCAATCTGTAAGTTTAGACTCTTTATGTAGAAGGTTTGATATTGATATTTCTGATCGTGCGATCCATGGTGCGCTTAAGGATGCAAAACTATTAGCACATGTATATCTAGAACTAATAGGTGGTAAACAGACTAAATTAGAATTTGATGTAGAATCTACGACTTCAGATTTCAATTATGAAACCTTACACGCCAACATCAATGATTTATATAAAAAAAAGAGAAAAAGACCTTTTAATAATACATTTTTAAATATTTCAGATAACGAATTACATAAAAAAACTATTAAAAAAATATCTAATAGCATCTGGGAAAAGTTAAAATGTTAGTTTTTAATTAAATCAAGATCAACATCTTTTAAACTAATTTTTATACTCCCTCCTCTATTAGTAATATCTTCAATAATCGACTTTACATATGGTAGAATTAACTTTGCTCCTGCTTTTGTTAGATTATCTTTATTAGATGACTTATCTACAATTTTAAAAAAACCAAAATAATCTAACTCTAAAACTAAAAGCTTTTTATCAGTCTTTTTAGAAGAACATTCACAAGAATATTTCACAATTATACTGAAAAAGTCGTTTTTGAAAGGTGTATGAACAAAACTCATATTCTGAGAAATATTAAAATTTTTATTATTTTCCAAATTATTATCTTGTATAGACTGCGGATTTTCAAATGATAAATCCTTTATGTAATGTTTAATTACTTCTATATCAAACCCTTTATTTCCGTTTACATTAGTCATAAAAAGCCCTAAATTGTTAATTTTTAATTAATATAAATAAAATGAATAATAATAAATATTATTTTTTAATTTTTTTGTATATAATTATTATCATATTTACTAATTACAACAAATGGTGTCACAAACATGCAGAATGGGTTTCCATATTTAGATATATTAATTTTTGGGGTTATAGCAATTTTCTTAATTTTCAGATTGAAAAATATATTAGGTACAAAAACGGATTTTGAAGATAATGGATTAAAAGAAAAAAAACAACCTAAGCAATATTCAAATATAGTTTCATTAAAAACTAGCAAGAACAATTCAGTTAACGAAGAAATTGATAAAATTATTAAAGTTGACTCTAATTTTGATATGATTAATTTTTTAGATGGATCAAAGACTTTTTTTGAGATGGTACTTAAAAGTTTTGTTAGTGGCAATCTAGATAATGTTAAAGATTTTATAAAGCCATCAGTTTTAAAAAGTTTCAAGGGAGCTATAGATGATAGAAATAAAGAAAATGAAACATTAATAATTGACTTGATATCTGTTGAAAAGAACAACATTGTATCGTCAGTAATAACCAAATCTTCAATAAAAATTAATGTTGTTTTTGAAACTTTACAAATAACAGCATTAATGGATAAAAATGAAAAAATTATTGACGGTGATACAGAAAAGGAAATTCTTGTTAAAGATGAATGGATTTTTGAAAAGAAAATAAAGGATCAAAATCCTAACTGGACTTTAATTGAAACAAAAAGCTTTTGAAATAATGTCCTCTATTTCAAAAAGCGACAAGCAAACCTGGGAAAATTATATTGCTAATTTTGGCAGATTTAGCTTTAATTTAAAAAATGGTAAAAAAAACCTAGTTAAAAAAAAAACATTTTCAACGAGTAAACTAAGTCCACTCCAAAAAGAAAAAAAGAACATCCCAGAAGGAATTATAGACCTTCATGGTTACAGATTGAAAACGGCTAGAATAATTTTACACAATTATATTGTAAATGCTTATGAAAAGAAAATTAGAAATATTTTGATAATAACTGGCAAAGGGCACAATAATACAGGTGTTTTGAAAAAAGAGGTTCCATTATGGCTAAATGATAAAACATTAGTGAATTTATTAATTAATTATAAAACGGCTCCTAATAAATTTGGTGGTGAAGGCGCTTTGTTGGTTAGAATTAAAAATAAGAATAAATCTCAATTAATATAATTCTCTGGACAGTTTATGAAAAAATCGAATAAAAAAAGAGTATCTATAGTTACTAGAAATACCAATGAAACAAAAATAAACGTCAAGGTTGAATTAGATGGGAAAGGAAATAATTCTATTACTACTGGACTACCTTTTTTTGACCACATGCTTGAGCAGTTATCTAAACATAGTCTAATTAACATTGAATTAAGTTGTATTGGTGATTTAAAAGTAGATGCTCATCACACCATGGAGGATTGTGGATTAGCGCTGGGCAATGCAATTAAAGAAGCATTAGGAGATAAAACAGGTATAAAACGTTACAGTTTTAATTATTTACCGATGGACGAATGTCTTACCAGATGTTGTCTAGACATATCAGGTCGTCCATGGCTCATTTGGAATGTTTTTTTACCAAATATATCTATCAAAAATATTGAAACAGAAATATTTAGGGAGTTTTTTCAATCACTTTCACAAGCAGCTGGATTTACAATTCATATTGAAAATCTGTATGGTAAAAACACTCACCATATTATTGAATCTTGCTTCAAAGCTTTAGCAATAAGTTTGAGAATTGCTATTAAAATTGACGTAAGAAATTCAACAAACATACCTTCCACTAAAGGCACGTTAATAGGAAATAGTTAATATGAACTTAACAATAATTGATTATGGTTCTGGAAATATTAGGTCTGTTGAAAATGCTTTTAGCAATGCAATTACTGACAATAACCTAAATTGTAAAATTAGAGTTTCAAGCGATATACATATTATAGCTAACGCAGATTTATTGGTTTTACCTGGCGTCGGCTCATTTCCTGATTGTAAAAAAGGTCTGCAAAATATAGAAGGTCTAATTGACATCTTAACTGAACAAGTTCTTTTAAACAAAAAAAAATTTCTTGGTATTTGTGTTGGGATGCAGTTGATGTTTGATTTCAGTTTAGAAAAAAAAAGAACTTCAGGTTTCGGTTGGATGAGTGGCAACTTTAACAAAATAAAAACAGTTGGTTCAGATTATCTGGGAAGGAATTTTAAAGTTCCACACATGGGATGGAACAGTTTACACCTAGAATATAATAATCATCCAATACTTAAAAAGATAAATGAAAAAGATCAATATTATTTTGTTCACTCTTATTACTTGGAAGGAAATCAAATAAATCAATTAATAGCCAGTACGAATTATTGTCATAAAATTCCTGCAATTGTTGGAAATGAAAATTATTTAGGAGTTCAGTTTCATCCTGAAAAAAGTAGTTTATCAGGTCAGAAATTAATTTCAAATTGGCTCAAATGGAGTCCCTAGGTGAAAGAAAAGCAATGGAAAAAGTTACAAACAGATATAATGTCAAGGCTGAAATTTGTAAAAATTTAGACAAAGTTGATTTACAAGAACTTTGTGACGCGACAGAGGAAGCCATTATTGGTGGGGGTGGATTTGGTTGGATATCTCCACCATCAATTAAGACTCTTCAAAATTATTGGAAGGGTGTTCTGTTGATACCTGAGAGAATTCTTATTATAGGAAAGCTTGATAGTGTTATAGCTGGTTCGGTTCAATTAATAAAACCGGCTAAAAATAATGAAGCACAGTCTCATTCTTGTACTTTAAGCACTTTTTTCTTTGCCCCTTGGGCAAGAGGTTTTGGTTTAGCTAAAGCTGTGTTTCAAAAAGCTGAATTAAGAGCAAAACAAGACGGTTTTAAAGTAATGAATCTTGAAGTTAGGGAAACGCAGTCTAGGGCTATACAATTATATGAACAAGCAGGCTTTACAAAGTCTGGGGTTAATCCGAAATCAGTTTTTATAGATGGTAAATATATAGCTGGTTATTATTATTATAAAGAATTATGAAATGAAAAAAGAACAATTTATTTTATATCCAGCTATAGACATAAAAGATGGTAAGTGTGTAAGGCTTTTATTTGGAGATATGAAAAGGGAAACAATTTATAATAATAACCCAATAGATCAAGCCATGTGGTTTATAGATCAAGGTGCAAAATGGTTACATATTGTAGATCTTGACGGAGCTGTTGAAGGAAAGAGTGTTAATAAAACTATAATACAAAAACTTTCTAAAACCTTTCAAAATAGAGTAAATATCCAATTGGGTGGTGGAATTAGAAGCCTTGACAATATTGATTTCTGGTTACAAAACTCAGTTGAAAGATTGATCTTAGGTACTTTAGCTTTAGAAAATCCAGATTTTGTTAAAGAATTAGAAAATGAATATTATAAAAAAATTGTAATTGGTGTAGATGTTAGAGACGGTATGATTGCTTCACATGGTTGGAAAAAGCAATCCAATATTAGTGCCCATGACCTAATTAAAAAATTCAATCCTTCCATTATTAGCTCTGTAATATATACTGATATATCAAAAGACGGTAGCTTGAAAGGCGTTAGTCTAAAGGAGACCTTAAACTTTGCGAAATCTATCTCTCATCCTGTCATAGCTTCTGGGGGTGTTTCATCATTAAAAGATATTGTTAGATTAAGTGATGAATTTTCAAACGGAATCGAAGGTGTCATTATTGGAAGAGCATTATACGATAAAAAGTTTACTTTCGCAGAGGCTATAAATAAAATTAATAAGGCAAAAATTTAATGCTATCAACAAGAGTTATTGCTTGCCTTGATGTTCACAATGGAAGAACAGTCAAAGGTGTTAATTTTGTAGACTTAAAGGATGCGGGTGATCCAGTAGAACAGGCTAATTTTTATAGTAAAACGGGTGCGGATGAAATTTGTTTTTTGGACATTTCCGCCACTTATGAAAATAGAAAAACTATGTTTGATGTAATTTCAAAAACAGCTGAGTCATGTTTTGTTCCTCTAACTGTAGGAGGAGGAGTTAATGACTTGAATGATTTTCGTGAATTGTTAAAGTGTGGAGCAGACAAAGTTTCAGTGAACTCCTCAGCTGTATCCAATCCAAAAATAATTAAAGATTCTTCTGACAAATTTGGGAACCAATGTGTTGTATTAGCAATTGACGCTATTGAGAGTAATGCTATGCCCAGTGGATATGAAGTTACTACTCATGGAGGAAGAAACAAAACAAATATAGATGTTTTGAACTGGGCAATACAGGGAGTTAAAAATGGCGCAGGTGAAATTTTGTTAACATCAATGACTACCGATGGAATGAAAACTGGCTATAATCTTCATCTTACAAAGCTAGTATCGGAAAATGTTTCTGTACCTGTAATAGCCTCAGGTGGAGCAGGCAACCCCAAAGATATGGTAGATGTGGTGATTAAATCTGGTGCTTCAGCAGTTTTAGCTGCATCAATTTTTCATTTTGGGATTCATTCAATATTAGCAGTAAAAAAAGAAATGTTAAAAAATGGAATTCTTGTAAGAGATTGTGGAAATTAAAATGAATGATCAGTTTATTATAGAAATGTTTGATAGTTTAAAGAAAAGAAAAAATATAAGCAAAAATAAGTCCTATACGGCATACTTAATAAAAAATCCGGAGTTATTAGGAAAAAAAATTGGCGAGGAAGCTACAGAATTAATAATAGATTTTATTAAGAAAAACAACGACGGAATTATTAAAGAATCAGCTGACCTTATTTATCACTTACTTGTTATATGGGTTTCAGCTGGAATAGACCCTAAAGAAGTATGGGAGGAACTATCTAATAGACAGTTGAAATCTGGGTTTGAAGAAAAAAACAGCAGGAGTTAAAGAATGAATAAAAACTATGATAATCAAAATATTTTTGCAAAAATATTAAGGTCTGAAATTCCATGTCATAAAATACTTGAAAATGATCACGCTCTTGCTTTTTCCGATATTAATCCCCAATCACCTATTCATATTTTAATTATTCCTAAAAAAGCTTATTTAAATTTCTATGATTTTATGGAAAACGCTTCTATCAAAGAAATGGAATTTTTTTGGAAATTAGTAAATGATGTAATAAAGTTGAATAAAATCTCTAAAAAAGGATTTAGGATTATCTCGAATTCTGGAGATGACGGTAACCAAGATGTACCTCATTTTCATGTACATGTGTTGGGGGGAAAAAATTTGGGTAGAATGATGATCTAAAAACTTAGTTTATTTTCTATAAAATCCCAAAAAATTTCTTCGATCGCGACTGAATCATAAGATCTGATTTCTCTTATACCTGTTGGCGAAGTAACATTAATTTCAGTTATATAATCGCCGATAATGTCTATCCCTACAAAATACAATTCTTTATCTTTTAAAGATTGTGAAATTTCATCACAAATAAATTTGTCTCTCTTTGTTAAAGTTGTTTTTTCTGGTTTTCCACCAACATGCATGTTTGATCTACTTTCTCCTTTTTTAGGAATTCTATTAATAGCTCCTACAACTTCACCATTAATTAAAATAATTCGTTTATCTCCACTTCTAACATCACTTAAATATTCTTGTACCATTAGAGGTTCATTATTTTGGGCGAAAAACATTTCCAAAATCGAATTAAAATTCTCATCTTTAGGTAAAACATGAAAAACGCCTTGTCCACCATTACCATATAGTGGTTTAATTATTATATCCTTGTATTCGTCTCTAAAACTTTTAATTATTTTTGGATTTCTGCTTATTAAAGTTTTTGGCATTAAATGTGAAAAATTTGTAACAAATATTTTCTCTGGTGCATTCCTAACTTCATAGGGGTTGTTAACAACTAATACAGAACTTGAAAGCTTTTCTAGAATATGTGTGGCAGTAATATAAGACATGTTAAAAGGTGGATCTTGCCTCATTAATACTACATCATAATGATTTAAAGATGATATTTTTTCATTATGATATCTATAATCATGATTTTCATTCTGTGATGATAATTCTATTTTGCAAATATTAGCAAAAACTTTCCCAGATCTTAAAAAAAGATCATCTGGTTTAAAAAAACTTATTTCATGTTTTCTAGTCTGAGCCTCAAGAGCTAAAGCAAAAGTAGTGTCACCTTTAAGATCAAGCTTTTCAAATGGATCCATTAGAAAAGCAATTTTCAGATTTCTTTTCATCTTTTATCATCGAATAAAATTATATAATTATATACTTCCTTTACAAATCGCGCGCTTGATACATGTTGTTTCACAAGAAGCATCTCTTCTTTACTGCTTGCAACGCCACTGATATAAGCTTTGTCATTCACAACATCTATGGAAAAATTTATACTGTTAATAGCTTTATCTGTCATTATTCGGGCTCTTATTTCTCCCATTGAAGCTATGTCTCTAGCTACATTTTTTATTGAAGAAGTGTCTGTTATCTGAAGTTCATTGTTTACCTCGTTAACGCCTCTGATAGCCCAAGATATTTTAGTAAGTTCAATTTTTTCACTTGGATTTTTTACTTTACCTGTTAACAAAACCGAACCATTATTAACAAATATTTTGGTGTCTTTTATTAAATTTTTATCTAGTTTAAATATTAAATTTGATATTTTTGTTTTAATAATATTGTCATTTAATGTAGTGCCTATTCCCTTTTCTTTTGAAGCGGCGCCTAAAGACACCATGCCAATAGTTGCTAATGGTGCGCATGATTGGAATAAAATAGTAATAATTGAAATAAACAATAAACTTTTCATTTTTTATACCTTTGCCTAATTGTCTTAATTTAGATAAATATAAATTAATATTATGGTCTTATTTTTCAGTTATAGATTTTTTAATTTTTATAGCTTCATCGTAGATTAATTTTCTTGAAAAATTAGTCTCATCAATAGTTAAATTAACAGTATCACGAAGAGAAAATTTTTGAAGTCTCTTTTTAATATTAACCCTTACAGTTTTAATGTTAATGTTTTTACTGTTAGTATAGCCATTAATTATAATTACAATTTCACCTTTTAAAGGTTTATTTCTTGATTGTCTTTCATGTATCAAACTTTCTATTTTTTCTAAATCACCAGTAATAATATCTTCATAAATTTTAGTAAGTTCCCTTGTTATAGAAATTTTCCTGTTTCCATAGATCTTTAGCATTATCTTAAGAGTGTCAATTAACCTTAAACAAGTATCAAACCATATACCTGTCATCGGATATGATTTAGTTAGTGTAAACTGTTTTATTTTAGCACTTCTCTTTGCGGAAACAAAACCACCAAAATAAAATTGATTTGTAGGAAGTCCAGACAAAATTAATCCGTTTATTACAGATGAAGGACCAGGTGCGTGTGTGACTTTGACTTTATTTAAATAGCATTCTTGAACAAGTTTATAACCAGGGTCAGAAATTAATGGTGTTCCAGCATCGCTGACTAATCCTATACTTTTGTTTAAAAGTAGTTGTTTTAAGATGTAGGGTCTTTTTTTGGGAGCATTATTATCATTATAAGAAATCATATTTTTATGATTTAAGTTGAGATGCGACAATAGTTTTTTAGTTTTTCTAGTATCTTCACATAATAATATATCTACAAAATTTAAAAGCTGGATAGCTCTGAGGCTAATGTCACTCAAATTTCCAATTGGGGTAGCTATAATATATAAACACCCTTTAACAACTTCAATTTCAAAGTCATTTGGATGTTTTAGATGTTCTTTACTTAACTTTTTCAATAGATTACCTTAATTATGATAACTAAATATTAAGTGTGTATTCATGTTTGTTTTTAATTCGAAATATAATCCTATTATATATTTTTGTATATTATTAATAGTTAATGGATGCCAAAATAATACAGAGAAATTAATATCAGAAAATAAAATTTCAACAACAATTCCAAAAAAAGACAAATCAGTTTCAAACAACAAAAAATTTTCCAAAGAAAAAGTATCTAAAAATAAAATTATTTTAAATAAAAAAGAAAACAAAATAGAACAAAAAGATAATGATGTTATTTTTGAGTTTAGGAATGAAAGATTGCTTCAAGGAAGAGAAAAGCTTAAATTTACAGAAAAAACAAAAACAAAAAAAGCCTTATCGGCAGTTTTTAAAATGTTAGAGCAAAATGTAGGTTCAAGTAATGATAATTTGAATTTGAATAGTAATGGTAAAATTTCATTAGATAATAGATATTTTGATATAAAAAAAGATGCTATTCATTACAAGAACATATTAGCTTTTCTTCCATTAACGGGTTTTTATTCAAACTATGGTATTAAAACAAGGAAGGCATTAGATCTTAGTATTTTAAATTTTGGCAACAATAAAATCAAAATTATTTATTTTGATACGGGTAAAAAGATTAATAAAACAACTATAAGTAAGTTATTTGACAATATTGACCCTAGCCTTATTTTAGGACCATTTAGAAGAGAAATTTTATTAGATATTAAGCCAATAGCTAAATCCAAATTTATACCAATACTAACATTTTCAAATGATATATCATTGAGAGAAAATAACATTTGGTCCTTAGGATTTTCGCCTGAAGAACAAGTGGAAAGTGTTATTTCATGTGCTCTTAGTTATGGATATAAAAATTTTGGGTTAGTCGCTCCTGATAATTTATATGGCAGAATAATAACAAGTGCATCAATAGATTTAATAAGTGATTATAAAAATAATAAATATGACAAAATTTTGCTTAATAACAATCAAATAAATAATAAATCAAAATTATTTTCAATATTAAAAAAATTTTTAAGGTTTAATGAAAACCAAACACAACACACTAGGTTTGACACAATTCTTATAGGTGGTAGTAAAGAATTCATTTTAGAAATAGCTCCATTGTTGGCATTCTTTAATGTAGATTCTAAGTATGTAAAAATTCTAGGTACTGAAAAATTTAATACTAAAGAAATAAAAAACGAACCCTCACTAGAAAAAGCTTGGTTTCCTGCTATTGTAAGTAAAAATGAAAAAGATTTCAGACTTTATTGGCAAAAAATTTGGGGAGATGATGTTAATTATTTTTCAAACGCGGGTTTTGACTCAGGTAATATTGGTATAAATTATGTTATTAAAAAAGATGGTTCAAGTTTCTTAAAAAATATTTCAGGTCCAATTACAGGCCTAACCCTAAAATCTGGTGGCTATGTAAAAAAACCTATAAATGTCATGCAAATAGAAAATTTAGGAAAATTAACTAATGTTAAACAATGTAGTAACTTTAAGGATTAATTAAAAAATCAATTATACTATCCAATTTAATCATATAATTTTCTTCTACTTTTAACATACCATTTATAACTTTTAGCATTTTTTTATTTTGTAATTCTCTAAAAGCACTCCTTTCTATTATAGATTTATCAAACAACTTGAAAGTCTCTATTCCTTCATATAATCTAAGCCCCATTGTTAACGTGTCAATATCAGAAGTTGTGTCACTAAAAAAATTAATACTTTCAAATTCTGATCTATTAATGTTCCTAGATAACCAAGTTTTTGGATTCTTATAATTTTGGTACTCAATACGTTTAATATTTCGCTTTGAAGACCATAATCTTCCATATGCTCCCGGACCTATACCTATCCAGTTTTCTGATTTCCAATAATTTTTATTATGTTTGCAATCAAAACCTTTTTTTGCATAATTTGAAACTTCATATTTTAAAAAATTGTGAGCGTTCAATATTTCATTAGATTTTTCATAAAAATCAGCTGCGTTATCGCTATCAATTACATTTAACAAACCCTTTTTGAAGTCGGTATAAAATCTTGTACCCTTTTCAATAGTTAGTTGATAGAGTGACAAATGCTGCAAATCATTATTTTTCAGAAATACTTCTAACTCATTTGTCCAATGCAGAAGTTTTTGACCATAAAAGGCGTATATCAAATCTACAGAAACATTGTTAAATGTTTTTATAGCATGTTCTACAGCTAATTGTGCATCCAAACTATTATGACGTCTTCCTAGAAATTTTAAATTTTCATCATTTAATGACTGAACTCCAATAGATATCCTATTAATTCCTAACTCCTCTAAACTTTTAAACCTTTCTTTTTCGTAGGAGCTCGGATTAGCCTCAAGTGAAATTTCTACATTTTCTGCAAACCCAAACAAATTTGAAGCAGTTCTCAAAATACTATCTATTATTTCCAAAGGCATTAGTGAAGGTGTTCCCCCTCCAAAAAATATAGCATTTAAATTATTAAAATTCACATTGTGATTTAATAGTTGTTCGTTCATTTCAAGTAGTTGATTCGTGTAGGATTTAATCCATTGTTTAGAATCAAACGCTTCTTTTACATGAGAATTAAAGTCACAATAAGGACATTTTGATTCACAATAAGGCCAGTGAATATAAAGGCTCAATAATTTATTTTTATTCTTAATCAACACTTTAAATTAGGAAAACATAGATCTATCAACTTATTAAAGGCAATAGATCTATGACTGATTTTATGTTTAAAATTTGGATCCATTTCAGCAAAAGTCATGTCATACCCTAATGGTTTAAAAATAGGATCATAACCGAAGCCTTTATTCCCTTTAGGAGGCCATGAAAATTTTCCATGTACTTTTCCAGAAACTGTAACATCGAATTTATCAGGCCAAGAAATTGACAAAGAACAAATGAAATAACAATCGTAGTTAGGCTGTTTTACTTCTCTAATAGCAGTATTAATTTTAAGCATTGCTGAATAAAAGTCCTTGTTTAAACCAGCCCATCTTGCGGAATAAATACCTGGATCATTATTAAGATCAGAAAAACATATACCGCTATCATCTGATATGCTTGGCAATCCTGTTTTTTGAGTTACAAAAGAAGATTTAATTAAGGCATTTTCTTCAAACGTTGCACCATTTTCTTCTGGTTCCTCAATATTAAAATCATAAGCAGATAGAATGTCGATGTTCAATGGAGTTAATAAATCTTTAATCTCAATTATTTTTCCTTTATTTTGGCTAGCTATAACTAATTTTTTATCTTTAAAAATTCGCCTATTCATTAAAACTAATCCAAATTGAGAGCATGTCTTTGAATTTTAAAAATACTCTTTGTACCATGCTCAGCCAGTTCTAATAAATTAAGGAATTGTTCTTTATTGAAAGGCTTTTCTTCTGCAGTAGTCTGAATTTCAACTATACCATTATTCGCAGTCATAACAAAATTGCCATCTGTTTCAGCAGAAGAGTCTTCTTCATAATCAAGATCAATTATCTCCTTATTTTTCCAAATACCGCAAGATATAGCACTTACTTGATCTAATATAGGATTTTCTGAAATTTTTCCGGATTTAAGTAAAAAATTAATTGCGTCATAAAGCGCAACCCAAGCCCCAGTAATAGACGCTGTTCTGGTTCCACCATCTGCTTGAATTACGTCACAATCTATTTTAATTTGATTTTCTCCTAATTTTTTCAAATCTACAATTGATCTGAGTGATCTTCCTATTAGTCTTTGTATTTCTTGTGTTCGACCAGATGGTTTACCTTTTACAACTTCTCTATCCATCCGTGAATGTGTTGATCTTGGTAGCATTCCATACTCGGCCGTAATCCAACCTTTACCTGAGTTTCTTAGCCATGGTGGTAATTTGACATCGACAGAGGCCGTACAGAAAACGTGAGTATTACCAAATTTAGCCATGCATGAACCTTCAGCATAAGGAGAGATTTGAGATGTTAATGATATTTCTCTCATTTCATTATATTGTCTATTTGAAGGTCTATTAAACATAAATATTCCCTATCCATAAAGTTTATTACAATTTAGAAATAACTTAAAACACACTAAAGTTGTATTTACAATTATTATAAAATTTTTACCTCTTGCAAATTTTAAAAAACTCATTATTTGCATGATCATAATAATTATCTCTGGAGTTTAAATTGTCTGAAAAAAAAGATAAATCTAAAATAGATAATGAAGCTAATAATAAAGATGAAAAGGTAGTTGAAACTGAAAAAATCTCAGATGAAGACCCTAATGATGTTAATTTTAATGAATTAAATGAACACGATGATGATAATAATAATATAAACCTTGAAAATCAAATTAAAGATTTAAAAGATCAGTTAATGAGAACATTGGCAGACAGTGAAAATCTAAGAAAGCGTACTATCAAGGAAGTTGAGCATGCTAAAAAATATAGTCATATTACTTTTGTGAGAGATTTGGTTTCATCAGTTGATAATTTGCAAAGAGCCTTAGAATCTGTTCCTGACGATAAGTCTCAATTGCCTGAACCCGTAAAGAATTTAATTATAGGTTTAGATATTGTTGAGAAAGAAATAGTTACTACCTTTGAAAAGCATAATCTAAAACAAATTTGTCCACTTGGTGAAAAGTTTGATTATAACTTTCACCAAGCTATGTTCGAGGTACCTACAAATGATAGTGAACCTGGTATTGTTGTTGAAGTTTCTCAAAAGGGATATTTATTACATGACAGACTAGTTAGACCCGCAATGGTAGGTATTTCAAAAAAAATTGAAGACGTAGAAATTAAAGATGAAAAAACCAATGAAATCTAATTATGATAATTAAATTTTTCATAATCTTGTAAATACAACAACTTAACCCATATTAAGCATGTTGATATTTCAAATTTAGGGAGTTTTTAAATGGCTAAAGTTATCGGTATTGATTTGGGTACTACCAATTCATGCGTATCCGTTATGGATGGAAAATCACCAAAAATTATTGAAAACAGTGAGGGTGCAAGAACAACCCCTTCTATGGTTGGTATTACAGATGATGAAAGATTAGTTGGCCAGCCAGCTAAAAGACAAGCTGTTACAAATCCTGAAAACACACTCTTTGCAATTAAAAGATTAATTGGAAGGAGACATGACGATAAATATTCAAAGAAATTTTCTGAATTAGTTCCTTATAAAATTATTTCTGCAAAAAATGGAGATGCTTGGGTTCAGGCTAATGGTCAAGATTATGCACCTTCAGAAGTGTCTAGCTTTATCTTAAGAAAACTTAAAGAAGATGCAGAAGCCTTTCTGGGCGAAACAGTTGATAAGGCAGTTATTACTGTTCCAGCTTACTTCAATGACGCTCAAAGACAAGCTACCAAAGATGCTGGGAAAATAGCAGGTTTAGAAGTATTAAGAATTATTAATGAGCCAACAGCTGCAGCATTAGCGTATGGTCTTGATAAAAAAGAAAGTGGAACGATAGCCGTATACGACCTTGGTGGAGGTACTTTTGATGTATCTATTCTTGAAGTAGGTGATGGAGTTTTTGAGGTAAAATCTACCAATGGAGACACTTTCCTAGGTGGCGAAGATTTTGATCAGCGTATAATAGATTATATAGCTGAACAATTTAAAAAAGATAATGGTATTGATTTAAGATCAGACAAATTAGCACTTCAAAGAATGAAAGAGGCAGCTGAAAAAGCCAAAATAGAACTTTCAAGTGCTGCTCAAACGGATGTAAATTTGCCTTTTGTTACTGCAGATGCAAGTGGTCCAAAACATTTAAATGTCAAATTAACAAGATCTCAATATGAAAGCCTTGTTGACGATTTGATCACAAAAAGTATTGATCCTTGTAAAGCAGCCCTCAAAGATGCTGGAGTAAGTGCTAGTGATATTGACGAAGTAATTTTGGTTGGCGGTATGACTAGAATGCCAAAAATTATTGAAGCTGTTACTTCTTTTTTTAAAACTGAGCCACATAGAGGTGTTAACCCTGATGAGGTTGTAGCTTCAGGTGCAGCAATTCAGGGTGGTGTTTTAATGGGAGACGTTAAGGACGTACTTTTACTTGACGTTACACCTTTATCTTTAGGTATTGAAACATTAGGTGGAGTATTTACTAGATTAATTGATCGAAACACAACTATACCTTCAAAAAAATCCCAAATATTTTCAACTGCTGAAGATAATCAATCTGCCGTTACGATTCGTGTATCTCAAGGTGAAAGGGAAATGGCATCAGACAATAAATCGCTAGGAGAATTTAATCTTGAAGGTATTGCATCAGCACCTAGAGGTGTTCCTCAAATAGAAGTGACTTTTGACATAGATGCGAATGGAATAGTTAATGTCAGTGCTCAAGATAAAGCTACTGGTAAAGCTCACAATATAACCATTCAAGCCTCTGGTGGTCTTGATGATAATGAAATTGAAAGAATGGTTAAAGAAGCGGAGGATAACGCAGAAGCAGATAAAGAAAAAAGAGAAGCTATTGATGTTCGCAATCAAGCTGAATCAATGATACATAGTGCTGAAAAGTCTATAACTGATTTAGGTGATAAAGCTGACCCTAGTGCTAAAAGTGAAGTTGAAAATGCAATTGGTGAGGTTAAAACATCACTTGAAGGTGAAGATATATCAACTATAAAAGATAAAACATCGGCCTTATCTGCAATAATGATGAAGATGGGAGAAGCAGCTTATAAGGCAAATCAAGAAAATAATACAGATAACCCAGAAGAAACTGATACATCAAATGAGAACAAAGAAGATGTTGTGGATGCTGACTTTGAAGAAGTAAAGGATAACGAAGAGAAGAAAGACGCTTCCTAAATATACATATATACTTAAGGTATAAAAATGGCACGTGATTATTACGATATACTAGGTTTATCTAAATCAGCATCAGATAGTGAAATTAAGTCTTCGTATCGTAAGTTAGCCATGAAGTATCATCCTGATAGAAATCCTGGTGATAAAAAAGCCGAAGAAAAATTCAAAGAAATTTCTGAATCCTACGAAATACTTAAGGATCCTCAAAAAAAGTCAGCATATGATCAGTATGGTCATGCTGCTTTTTCTCAAGGCACTGGTGGAGGAGCTTCTGGAGGTTTTTCAGGATTTGGGAGTGGTGGATTTTCTGATATATTTGAAGATATGTTTGGTATGGGAGGTGGTTCTGAAAGAAGATCAGCATCAACAGGATCAGACCTAAGATATGATTTGTCTGTTTCGCTTGAACAAGCTTACTCGGGTGATCAAGTTGAAATTTCTTTAACAGTACCAACAAAATGTGAATCTTGTAATGGATCAGGAGCTAATAAAGGTTCTCAACCCAAACAATGTGGTCAATGTGGTGGTTATGGAAAAGTCAGAGCACAACAAGGTTTCTTTACGATTGAGAGAACATGTGCTGCGTGTTCTGGTGCAGGTGAAATTATTGGAGATCCATGTAGAGTTTGTAAAGGTCAGGGAAGAGTAAATAAAAATAAAAAACTTTCTGTAAATGTGCCTGCAGGTGTAGATAATGGAACTCGAATTCGCCTTTCTGGTGAGGGAGAAGCTGGTGCAAGAGGTTCATCACCCGGTGATTTATATATCTTTATTGATATTAAAGATCATTCTATATTTCAAAGAGATGGCAAGGACACATTTATTGAGGTTCCTGTATCATTCATTGATGCTGTATTAGGAAATTCAATACAAGTTCCTTGTATCGATGGTTCAAAAGCTAAAATGAATTTAAGCTCTGGCACACAAAGTGGTACTCGTTTACGTATGAAAGGTAAAGGAATGCCCGGATTACGAGGTGGATCTAGGGGTGATCAGTATGTTCAAATAAACGTGGAAACGCCAGTTGGTATTTCAAGAAAACAAGAAGATTTATTCAAGCAAATTAAAGATTTAGGTATTGACAAAATCAGCCCCAAGACTAGTAGATTTAAAAAACTAATACAATAATTGATACTATTGTATAAGATGATTTATGTAATCGTAAAAGAGAGCTAAATATGAAAAAAATCTCTGTTTCTATTCCAGGTGGAAATGGTCGCATGGGTAAAACTTTACTTGGACTTATAATAGAAAATGAAAAATTTAATTTATCTAGTTCCACTTGTTTGCCGAATGAAGATGAAGTTGGAATTGATATTGGAATATTAGTTGGTAAAGCCAAGATTTTTAAAGAATTAAATACTGATACATCATCTTTATTTCAAAATTCAGATGTTCTCATAGATTTTACCGTTCCAGAAGCAACCATGTTTCACGCAAGAAAATGTTATGAAAATAATTTGCCTATTGTAATTGGAACTACTGGATTAAACAAACTTCAAGAAGAAGAATTGCTTAACTTATCTAAAAAGATACCTATAGTCTATTCTGCAAATTTCTCTATAGGGGTAACGCTGTTATCTAGTTTAGTTTCAAATTCAACACAAATGTTAGGTGCTGAATGGGATATTGAAATACTAGAGATGCACCATAAACATAAAATAGACGCTCCATCGGGTACAGCATTGTTGCTTGGAAAATCTGCGGCAGAAGCACGAGGTCAAGACTTATCAAGTGTAAAGTCAGTCTCAAGAAACGGTATAGTTGGAAAAAGAAAAGAATCCGAAATAGGTTTTGCAGTTTTAAGAGGAGGAGATGTAGTGGGAGAACATTCTGTAATTTTTTCCAGCGCTGGAGAAAGAATAGAATTAGTTCATAAGGCTACCGACAGGTCAATTTTTGCTTCAGGAGCTTTGAGAGCGTCTCATTGGGCTGCGACAGCAGACCCTGGTTTATATAATTTGTCAGATGTTCTAATAAATGGTGGGTAGGAATTACGGATGTCTATTTATTTTGTTACTTATTTCCTTTAAACATTTTTCAGGTTTAATTTTTCCATAAAGTTTTGTAGATCGTGTTTGTATATGTTTGACATAATAACTATTCTGTCTTTTAAGAAAGAAAATATCTAAAAAACAGCTTGAAAAATAATATTGATAACTTTTCAATTTACCCTCTTCTTTGATAAAATCACTTTGTCCCATCTTTTGAATTAATTTTTTTTCAGACCAATTTTTAATTACGTCAAGTTTAAATATACTAGTTTTAGGAATGTTTATGTTTTTACTAAGAGCAACAGTTTTAACTTTTTGTTTCTGTTTGGGCATGTTTATTGGTGCCATTTCAATTTTATTTGAGGGTCTATTTTTATCAATGTCATCAATTTTAGTTTTTTTACTTTTTTCTTTCAAATTATCTATTCCTTTATACTGTATTTCAGCTCTTTTTTTAGTATCAAGAAAAATATTTTGATGTTCGAAGGTATGGCAAGAACTAAGAAATAAAATTACGGCAAAGTTTAAAATAATTTTGTTTAGGTTTGATTTCATAAATGATATTCATAGATATTGTTAACTATTAAGTCTAATTAAAAATTAATTTTTTAGGAAAATGATAATGTCAAATTATCAAATTTGTTTTATTGGGAATGCTATTGTAGATATCATCTCTAAATTTTCGGATGAAAATTTAAAAGAACTAAAAATCCCGAAGGGATCTATGCAACTTATAGATGAAAAGTCATCTAATTTAATTTTAGATTATTTAAAAAATCCAATCATAATCTCTGGTGGTAGTGCAGCAAATACTGCTGTAGGTTTCAGTTCATTTGGAGGAAACTGTTGTTTTATTGGACAAATAGGTAACGACGATTTTGGCATTTTATTTTCAAAAGATCTTAATAATTCTGGAGTTTTTTTTGAGAAAAAATTCACTCAGACATTGGGAAAAACCTCAAAGAGTATTGTTTTAGTTACTCCAGACGCAGAAAGAAGTATGAATACATATTTAGGAGCAAGTGTTGAATTTAATATAGATTGCATTAACAAAGATTTTATTATAAATAGCAAAATAATTTACATCGAAGGTTATTTATTTGATCAATCTGATGCCAAAAAAGCTATTTATTATTGTTGTCAATTGGCTAAATTTTACAATTGTAAGGTGGCCTTAAGTTTGTCTGATTCATTTTGTGTGGATAGACATAGAGAAGAATTTTCTGATTTAATTAATGAATTTGTTGACATTATTTTTGCTAATGAGGCAGAGATACAAAGTTTATATCAATTGAATTTGCAAGAAAGCTTAAAAAAAATTAAAGAAAATGTAGAGGTTGGAGCAATTACTTTGGGATCTAAAGGTTCCATTGTCTTTCAAAATCAGATTGAAAAATTAGTAATGCCTATTACAGTAAATGACCTAGTTGATACTACTGGTGCAGGTGATATATTTGCTTCAGGATTTCTGTTTGCTTTAACTAATAAGTACTCAATTGAAGATTGTGGAAAGTTAGGAAGTAAGGTTGCTGCAGATATAATTAAATATATTGGTGCAAGACCTAGAATTCCTCTTAAAACATTTCTTAATTAGAATATAAAGAATTGTAAGTTGCAATAGATGCAGAATTAACGATATCTGACACAGAAGAACCCATTTGTACAATTTGAAATGGTTTTTCCCCACCTATCATTAGAGGACCTAAGATTGAACCTCCCCCAAGTTTTTGTAATAACTTAAAAGAAATATTGGCAGATAAAAGACTCGGCATAATTAGAACATTAGCTGGGCCAGAAAGTCTACAAAATGGATAATTTTCTTTAATGAGATCGTAATCTAAAGCAACCTCAGGCGTCATTTCACCGTCAAACTCAAAATCAACATTTCTGGTATTCAATATATTTACTGCTTCTTTTAAGTTTTTTGAACTGGGTCTAGTTAAGCTTCCAAAATTAGAAAATGACAATAAGGCCACACGGGGAGTATAACCTAGACTTTTTACTGTATTAGCTATACCTGTGGCAATATTAGCTAATTGTTCTGCATTTGGCATATCATGTATATTTACATCACCAATAAAAACAGTCCGCTCTTTAGAAACCATCATAGACATTGACAAAAAACTTTCATCATTTTTTGTTGAAATAACTTTTGTAATGTCATCAAAGCATCGTCCAAAAGGTCTAGTCACTCCAGTAACCATAGCATCTGCGTCACCAGCGGACACCATAGATGCAGCAAAAACATTCCTATCTTGGTTAATTAATCGTTGACAATCTCTTCTTAAATGTCCGTATCGATGAAGTCGTTTATATAGACTATCTGTATATTTTTGATTGTTTTTACTTAAACTGGCATTATGAATTATTAATTCATTTAGACCTTCCAAGTTAACTTGTTCCATAGTTTCTTTAACTCTATTTTCTCTTCCAATTAAGATTGGAATTCCAAAGCCTGAATTATAAAATGATAACGCTGCTCGTATAGTTTTTTCTTCTTCACCCTCAGCAAAAACAACTTTTTGTTTTTTACTTTTTATTCTTGATTTTATTGGTTCAAGAATAGAGGCTATAGGGTTAGTTCTACCTTCTAATTCTCTTCTATATGCTTCTAAATTTTTAATGGGTTTTTTTGCAACGCCAGTATCCATTGCGGCTTTTGCAACTGCACATGAGACAGACGAAATAAGTCTTGGATCAAAAGGTGCAGGTATTATGTAATCATTACCGTAATGTAATTGTACTCCATGATAAGCAGCATTAACCTCATCAGGTACATCCTCTCTAGCTAATTCAGCAATAGCATTTGCTGCAGCAATCTTCATTTCATCATTAATCATGGTTGCTCTTACATCAAGAGCACCTCTAAAGATATAAGGAAATCCGAGCACGTTATTTACTTGATTAGGATAATCAGATCTTCCAGTAGCTATAATAGCATCTGACCTTACACTTCTTACTTCTTCTGGCATAATCTCTGGTATTGGATTTGCCATAGCAAATATAATTGGTTTATCAGCCATACTTTGCACCATTTTTTTTGTAACAGAACCTGGAACAGATAATCCTAAGAAAACATCTGAATTTTTAAAAGCATCTTCTAAAGTTCTAGCTTTTGTGTCTGCAGTATGTGCAGATTTCCACTGATTCATATTAGTTTGCCTACCTTTGTATATAACCCCATCTCGGTCTACTAAAATAATGTTTTTATTTTGTGCTCCCATACCTTTTAAAAGTTCAACACAAGCTATAGAAGCCGCACCTGCCCCATTACAAACAAACTTTGTTTCTTCTATTTTTCTATTAGTTAAATGAAGTGCATTTATTATTCCAGCAGCAGTAACAATTGCTGTCCCATGTTGATCATCATGAAAAACTGGAATCTTCATTTTTTCTCTTAATCTTTGTTCAATTATAAAACAATCAGGAGCTTTTATGTCTTCTAGATTAACACCGCCAAAACTCGGCTCAAGTAAGGAAACTGCGTCAATAAATTTTTCTGTATCTTCCGTATCTATTTCTAAATCAATACCATCAACATCAGCAAACTTTTTAAATAATACAGCCTTTCCCTCCATAACAGGTTTTGATGCAGAAGCACCAATATTACCGAGACCTAAAACGGCTGTTCCATTTGAAATAACTGCAACTATGTTTCCTTTTGAAGTATAGTCATAAATTGTTTCGGGTGTCTTTTCTATCTCAATACATGGTGTTGCTACACCTGGTGAGTATGCTAAAGATAAATCATGAGAACTAATTAAAGTTGTTGTTGGTGTTATTTCTAATTTACCAGGGCGACCTTTTTTGTGATAATCTAAAGCTTCTTTTTCTAAATTTGATTTTATATTGTCATCTTTTTTGTTAGTAGACATTTTCCCCTCAAAAACTTAAAATAATTTGCTATTAACTATAACTTACTTTTTTAAAAAGGTCTTAATAAATTATATTTTATCCATTAATGATCAAATTATAAATAAAGTTGATTGAAGCTCTTTCAAAAGGAAACTTTTTATTGTGAATAATGTAAATACTCCAATGATGGAGCAGTATTTAAATATAAAAAATCAACATAAAGACGCTTTACTTTTTTATAGAATGGGCGATTTTTATGAGTTATTCTTTGAAGATGCCGTTGTTGCTTCTCAAGCATTAGATATAGCTTTGACCAAAAGAGGCAAATCTAACGGTAAAGAAATTCCTATGTGCGGTGTTCCATTTCATTCAGCAGATAATTATTTGCCCAAGTTAATCAAAAAAGGTTTTAATGTTGCTGTATGTGAGCAAACCGAAACAGCAGAAGAAGCTAAAATAAAGTCAAAAAAAGGGCCGCTTAGAAGGGAGGTAGTAAGGATAATCTCGCCTGGTACTTTGACAGAGGATAACCTTCTTGAAAGAAAAACTAATAATTTTCTAGGTGCTATATCTGATAATAATGGTTCTGTCTCTATAGCATGGGTAGATGTTTCAACAGGATCTTTCAAATCAAGAAATATATTAGAAGATAACAAATCCAATAGAAAACAATTATTAGCTAATTTCCTATTAAGAATGAATTTTTCAGAATTACTAATTTCTGAAGATTTTGATTTAGATTTAATTATAGAAGAATGGCACTCAATTCTGAAAAAACAACCATCAAGTCTGTTTCATTATCCATCCTGCTTAGATCAAATACTCTCTTATTACTCAATTGTTTCATTAGAAGGTGTTGGCGCTTTCAGTGAAGGAGAAATTAAGGCAGCAGCAGTATTGCTTTCATATTTGAAATTAACACAATGTGGAAAAATTCCAATTCTTTCAATGATTCAAACTGAAACACAGAATAATTTTTTAGAGATTGATTATTTTACTCAAAAATCACTTGAAATTTTTAAAAATCTCTCAGGGGGTAGTGAAGGCAGTTTAATTTCTTGTTTGGATGAAACAAAAACTGCATGTGGAGCAAGATTATTAAAACAGAGAGTAATCGAGCCTTTTTATAACATTGAACAAATTCAAGATAGGTATGATTTAGCAAATTGGGTCCTAGAAAATAATATAAATATATCACAATATCAAATAGATTTTGAAAACATACCTGATATTGAAAGGTCACTTTCTAGAATATCATTGTCAAGAGGTGGTCCAAGAGATTTGCTTTTGATGTCTAGTGGTCTTTTGATTATAAAAGGAATTTATGAAAATTTGATTTCACATAAACAAGTTAAACCATCTCCTTCATTATTAAAAAGTATAATAAATAATTTAGACATTGATTACAGTATATTTTTAAAAATTTCGAAAGCTTTAAAATCAAATGTTCCGGTTATTGCAAAAGAAGGTAACTTTATAAAAGAAGGATACAACAAGGAGCTAGATCTCCTTAGAAATTTTAGAAATAATGAATTAGAACATATAACAAAACTTCAAAAAAAATACTCAGAATTAACTAATGTTAACTCATTAAAAATTAAGCATAATAGAATGCTAGGATATCATGTTGAAGTAAGAGCACTGCATGATGAATGCTTAAGAAATATTGATTTATTTATCCATAGACAAACAACAGCTCAGACATCCAGGTTTACCACAATTGAGCTAAATGATGTTGAGAATCAACTATTAAATTCATTTGAAAAAGCTCTTAAAATTGAGGTTGATATTTTTAATGATTTTGCAACTCAGATAATAGATAAAGGTAAAGAAATTTTAAATATTGCACTTTCAATTTCTGAATTAGATATTTCCATTATGGTTGCTAACCAATCAGTGTGTAGAAATTATACTTGCCCAAATATAGTAGAGGAAAAAAGTTTAGAAATTATTGGAGGGAGGCATCCTGTTGTAGAACAACAAATGGGTTTATCTGAAAAATCTTTTATTTTTAACGATTGTATTTTGAATAAAAATGATCTGATTTGGTTGATAACTGGACCTAATATGGCAGGAAAATCGACTTATCTAAGGCAAAATGCACTTATAGTTATAATGGCACAAGCAGGTTTATTTGTTCCTGCTGAAAAAGCAAACATAGGTGTATTCGACAAAATCTTTTCCAGAGTAGGAGCTTCAGATGATTTAGCAAAAGGACAATCCACTTTTATGATTGAAATGATAGAAACATCACTTATCCTCAATACTGCTACAGATAAATCATTGGTCATACTAGATGAAATTGGACGGGGGACTTCTACTTTTGATGGGTTAGCAATTGCTTGGTCAGTGTTAGAATATTTACATGAACAGATTAAACCTAGAACATTATTTGCTACTCATTATCATGAACTAACAAGTTTAAAGGAAAGCCTTAGCAACTTGTCTTGTCATAAAATGTCTATAAAAGAATGGAATGACACAATAATTTTCATGCATAAAATTTTGGATGGTGAAGCTGATAAGTCTTATGGTATTCATGTTGCAAAATTAGCAGGTATTCCTTTAGCTGTAACAAAGAAAGCTACTAAATTACTATCTAACCTTAAACAAAAAGATAGAGAAAAACAGGATATGAGAACAGATTATCCAGCTGTTTCTGAAACTAACGAACATGAGGATTTTTTTAAGGAATTTGATAGTATTAATGTTGACGAGATCACTCCACGTCAATCACTAGATATATTCTATAAACTAAAATTATTGAGAAATGGAAATGAATAAAATGAATTTTAAAAGTAAATTTTCATTATTTAGTAAACATAATGCTCATAAAACAGTTGATACCGATATATCACCTAAAGATGCAATTAATCAAAATGCAATATGGTTTCAAAGTATGGAACCAATAAGCTACGCAAAAAATCAAACAAAAGGGTTATATGAGATAAATGATACAAATATTGATGAGGTTGACACAAAAATTTTTAGGGATCAGTTATTTAAAATTTTAAAAAAACAAATGGATCATAATAAAAAGCTGATTAAAAATAAATTTTTAGCAACATCCGATGGCTCACTTAATGTGGGTCTAAATGTGATTTTAATTGATAGCTTACTAAAAGTTATATTTAAAAACTCATATTTTCATAGTCTAGGTAATAAGCATTATCAATTTACTTTAATAGCTGTAGGCGGATATGGAAGAGGAGAATTATCCCCTCACTCAGATTTAGATATATTATTTCTCTTACCAAACAAATTAAGAAAAAATGATACAAAAAAAATTGAAAATGTAATTGAGTTAATTTTATATATATTGTGGGATTTGGGATATACAGTTGGTCATTCAACTAGAACTATAGATGATTGTATTGAAAAAAGCAGATCAGATTTAACAATCTCCACCAGTCTTTTAGAAAAACGTTTCGTAGCAGGGAATAATGATATTTATGACTTACTAAATAATAAATTCAAAACATTTATTGATAATACTAAAACTTTAGATTTTGTAGAAGCAAAATTAAAAGAATCTGAAACGCGACACAAAAGATTTGGAGAATCAAGGTATGTTGTTGAACCTAATGTTAAAGATGGTAAGGGAGGATTAAGAGATCTCCATACACTTATCTGGATATTAAAATTTGCTTATAAAGTCGATACTATTTCAAAATTAATTAATGTAGGTGCTTTAACAAAAGAAGAAGCAGTTCCATTTGCAGAAGCTCAGAGATTTTTATTATCTGTAAGATGTCATTTACATTATAGAGCAAATAGAGAAGATGATCGACTTGCAATGGACGCCCAGCTTGAAATTGCGAAGAGCATGAACTTCAAGAATACAATTACTCATAAAGATGTAGAAAGGTTCATGAAAAGATATTTTCTTGCGACAAAAACAGTAGGTAATTTAACAAGAATATTTTGTGCTGCTATAGAGACAGAATTTAATAAACCTTTAAGGTTGAGTTTCTTAAGCTTTAAAAAAAGAGAGAACATAACCCCTTTTAGCTTAGAAGTAGGTCGTTTATTTTCTTATGAAAGAGAAATACTGACAGAAAATCCTATCAATATAATAAAACTTTTTTATATTTCTCATATTAATAATATAGACATTCACCCTAAAACTCTAAGACAAATAACAAGTTTGAGAAAATTAATAAATTTAAAGGTGAGACAAAATGTAGAAGCTAACAAAATGTTTTTGAATATTTTAACAAGTGATAAGGACCCAACAAGAACTCTTAGATTAATGAATGAGGCGAATATTTTAGGACAGTTCATACCTGAATTTCAAAAAATTGTAGGGTTAATGCAATTTGATATGTATCATTCGTATACCGTTGATGAACATACAATTTTTACAATTTCTAATCTTCATTCTTTAAGAAGTGGCAAATTTAGTGATTTTGCACCCTTGACAAGCAGTGCAATTTTAGAAATTAAATCTTATAAATCATTATTTGTGGCGATGTTGTTACATGATATTGCTAAAGGAAAAAAGGGTGATCACTCTGAAAATGGATCATTAATTGCTTCTAAAATATGCCCCAGGTTAGGGCTAAATAAAGAAGAAACTAAAATGGTTGAGTGGTTAGTATTACATCATCTATTAATGAGTAAAACTGCGTTTAGATATGAATTAGGTGACCCAAAAGTAATTAAGAATTTTGCAAAACAAGTAAGATCTATTGATAAGTTAAAATCACTTTTAGCTCTAACAGTTGCTGATATCAGAGGGGTTGGCCCAGATGTTTGGAATGATTGGAAAGGTGCTTTGATAAAAGAACTTTATATCAAAACCTATGATTTACTTAAACCCCCTCAAGAAATTTCCAAAATAACAGAACCTCTTAAATCATCTAAAGAACTCTTAATAAGATATTTAAATAACAAAGGTGTGAATGATTTAGATATTAAAGCATATTGTAGTAAATTTTATAATAACTATTGGGGGACATTTAATTTACCGTCAGTTGTTAATCATTATGAAATATTTACTTCAATGAAAAATTATTCAAAAAAGTTAGAGGTATACTTATCTAATGATAGTAAATCAAAAGCAACTGAGCTTTTAGTTATCACTCCAGATCATCATGGTTTATTTTCACAAATATCTGGTTTGGTTGCTTCATCTGGATATGATATTGTTAGTGCTAAAATTATTACAAGGTCAGATGGATACGCCTTAGATACTTTTTTCTTACAAAATAAGGAAAGAAAGCCAATCTCTGATATTAATCTAAGAAAAAAATTAATAGAAACTATTACAAAAGGTTTAGAAGGAAATTTTAATATAGAAAAAGCTTTAAATATAAAATGGAAAGAAATTCCAGCACGTTTTAGAGCTGTAAAGGCACCAATTAGGGTCATTATTGATAATAAAACAAGTGATCAATACACTATATTGGATATAAAATGTAAAAATGCGCCTGGAGTTCTTTATAAAATCACAAAGATAATAACAAGTTTAGGTCTTCAAATAAATACAGCAAATGTTTCTACTTATGGTGACAGGGTTGTTGATATATTTTATTTAAAGAATGCATTTGGTTCAAAGGTGGATGATAATACAACTATTGAAAAAGTTAAGAATTCCATTTTAGAGGAATTAAAAGAAATAGATTATGTAAACCAATAAATAGAATAATGAGATTTTGAATGAAAGATAAAACATCTTTTTTTATTAGAGGTTTTACACAATCTGCTACACTAACATTCCTTAGCCGTATATCTGGTTTTGTGAGAGATATATTCATTGCAGCATTCTTAGGTGCTGGTGTTTTTTCAGATATTTTTTTAATTGCATTTAAGTTACCGAATTTATTTAGAAGAATTACAGCGGAAGGGGCCTTAACTTCAGCTTTCTTACCAATTTATTCAAAGTTAATTGAAAAAAAAGGTAAGATATTTGCCGATAAATTTCTCAAAAAATTTATTTTTCGTGCAGCCACTTTTTTATTCTTATTAATGATTATTCTCCAAATCATAATGCCCTTTTGCATATATTTTTTAGCTCCAGGTTTTTTAGATAATGACTTAGTTTTGGATAAAATAACTATACTAACAAGAATAACAATAGTCTTCATGCCTTTAATATCTATCGTAGCTCTTTTAGGAGTTGCTACAAATGTTTCTGGTAAGTTTTGGATTTTATCTTCCTCTCCAATTATTTTAAATGTTTGCTTAATATTAAGTTGTTTTTTTATAAGTGATAATTTGTCAATTAAACCCTTACCACTCGCTATAGCAACGGTTTTAGGAGGAATACTTCAATTAGCATTTACTTTAATTATGATTAAAAAGTTTGGTGTTTTACAATTAAAAAAATTGAATATTAAAAGCGAAACTATAAAAGAACGGAACGAAATTCAAACATATTTTAAAAAAACATGGGAAAAATTTATACCTGCAGCATTTGGCGGTGGGATATTACAAATTAACCTCCTTGTAGATACTATTCTAGCAAGCCTATTAGGTTTTGGTTCTATTTCCTATCTCTATTTCGCAGATAGAATTGCCCAGTTACCTCTGGGTATAATAGGAATTGCATTAAGCACAGCTTTGCTAACGTCGTTATCTAAATCAAGTGCAATTAAAGATAAGAAACAATTTTCTAGAGAATTAATGATTTCAATAAAAATAGGATTATTTTTTTCTATACCCTCATCTTTTGTTTTTATTAATTTTTCAGAACTATTTATCAGTGTTTTATTTGAAAGAGGTGAATTTAGCTCTTTGGAAACCAATCAAACTGCTCAGGCTTTAATTGCTTATGCTTTTGGTATTCCTGCTTTTATTATACTAAAATCTTGTCAGCCTGCATTCCTAGCAGAGGGAAACACTAAAACTCCAATGAATATTGGCTTAATATTATTATTACTCAATATTCTTCTCTCATTTATATTAATGCATTATTTAAAACATTCAGGTATTGCCTTAGCTACTTCACTGGTATCCTGGATAGGGTCTATTATATATTTTACATTATTGATAAAAACGGGAAATATACCAAAATTTAAATTTAATTTTAAATATGATGAGTTTAATCCCTTCTCTTTGTTGATATATTCATTAAAGATAATTTTAACATCGTTCTTAATGATATTGATTATGCAATTGATTTATTACATTTTAAATATTTATAAGTTTGATAATATTACTATTTTATTATTTTTAGTCTTATTTGGTTTGTTATCGTATTTTTTGACAACTTATATTTTAAGATATATTCCTCAAGAATTACTAATTTCTAAGGTTTTTAAATTCAGGAAAGTAAAACCATGACCAACTTACAATCAGACCATTTACAGAAAAGAATTTTTTCTGGTATACAACCAACAGGAAATTTACACCTTGGTAATTATTTAGGAGCAATTAAAAATTGGGTTAATCTTCAAAATGACATTTCTTCAATTTTTTCAATCGTAGATTTACATGCAATTACAGTTCCTCAGGAACCAACCAAACTTAAATCTTCCACTCATGAGGTTACTGCTGCAATTATTGCTTCAGGTATAGATATTGATAAGTCAATTCTTTTTAATCAATCCTCGGTTAAAGAACATGCTGAATTAGCCTGGATATTGAATTGTGTATGCAGAATTGGGTGGTTAAATCGTATGACTCAATTTAAAGAGAAAGCTGGCAAAAACAGAGAAAATGCTACAGTTGGTTTATATGGATATCCAGTATTGATGGCTGCAGATATTCTTTTATACAAATCAACTCACGTTCCTGTTGGCGATGATCAAAAACAACATATAGAATTAGCTAGAGATATTGCATCCTCTTTTAACAATATGTTTACTTCTGATGAAGAAGACGACTTTTTTAATCTACCTGAGCCACAAATTATAGGTGAGGCTACTCGTGTAATGAGTTTAAGAGATGGTACGAAAAAAATGAGTAAATCTGATGCTTCAGATGCTTCTCGAATTAACTTAACTGATACTGCAGAGGAAATATCAAACAAAATTAAAAAAGCCAAAACTGATCCTCTTCCACTGCCAGATACAATAGAGGAGCTAAAAGATAGACCTGAAGCACATAATTTAATGAATATTTATTCTTCATTATCAGATCAGACATTAGAAAAAGCATTAACCGAGTTTTCGGGTAAGGGTTTTTCCTATTTTAAGCCAAGATTGATAGATTTGGCAATTGAAACTTTAAGTCCCATTTCACGTGAAATGAGAAGTCTCCTAAAGTATAGAAATGAAATCGATAAAATTTTAAAAAATGGAGAACAAAAAGCTAGAGAAATAGCTGAGCCAGTTTTAAAAGATGTTAAAAGTTTAGTTGGGTTTGTTAATTAATTAAGATTACTTATGGAAATTTTAAAAAAAACTGCTATAATTATAAAAGGAGATTAAAATGTTTATTCAGACTGAAGACACACCTAATCCAGATACTTTAAAGTTTATGCCGGGTGATATTGTTTTAAAAACTGGCAGCGTTGATTATTCTAGCAAGGAGTCTTCAAGTAATTCACCCTTGGCTTCTAGGCTTTTTGAAATTGATGGTGTTAGCAGAGTATTTCTTTCTTCAGATTTTATTTCTGTAACTAAAGAAACTCATTTAGAGTGGAATAATTTAAAACCCTCAATACTTACAGGAATAATGGAACATTATTCAAGTGGTCTACCTGCTTTAAACATTGAAAAAGAAATTACAATTAACGAAAGTGCCGAAGATACTGAGATTGTAAAACAGATTAAAGATCTTTTAGAAACTCGTGTAAGACCAGCTGTTGCAATGGATGGAGGTGATATTTCCTTTTGTTCATTCCAAGAAGGTATTGTAACACTGCAAATGAAAGGCGCATGTGCGGGTTGTCCTTCAAGTACTGCAACCTTAAAAATGGGTATTGAAAATATGCTTAGACATTATATTCCTGAAGTTACAGAAGTTAAGGCTGCAGAATTGTAATTAAACATAAAAATTTATGTTAAAAAAATATAAATTAGAAATTAGTAATCTTTGTGAAAAAAAATCTTATAATATTTTTTTTATATTATCACTTATATTATTGTTACTAAGTGGTTCCTTTGGGCTAGCTATTTTTAAAATAGATTCTCCTGTCTTCGATTTTAAATTATTTACTAGAAATTTGAAAACACCGTCAGTTGATACTGATCAATTGGATAAATTAAACATAAACAAAAACTATTTATCATCTGATCAAATTAATAATAAAGATATTGTGTCTGAATGGTCAAAGAAAATTATGTACTATGTAGAAAACAATCTTCCTATACCAAGGATGTATTTTCCATATATCCCTAAAAACATTAATGAATTTGAAACTCAAACAAAAAAAAATGTATTTATAAGTATTCTCTTACCTATAGCACTTAAGGGAAATGAATCAGTTTTAGAAGAGAGAAAGTTAATGAAGGACGCTTTTTCATCAAATAATATTCATAAAATTGAAAGTTTAGCAAAAAAGTACAATGTAAAAGATTTTGAAAAAATAAATTTTGGTAATCTTACAACAACAAATATAGTCAAAATTAAAAACGAATTATTAATGAAGATTAATAAAATCCCTTTAGCTATGATATTGTCACAATCTATAATTGAAAGTGGATGGGGATCTTCAAGATTTGCTCAAGAAGGAAATGCTCTTTTTGGAGAATGGACTTGGAAAAAAAATGTTGGAATTAAACCAAAAGGAAATTTAAATGCAAACTTTGCAGTTAAAAATTTCAGAAATTTATCAGAATCTTTAAATTCGTATATTTTAAACTTAAATCGTCATCCAGCCTACTACGAAATGAGGAAATTTAGAGCTATGAAAAATAAAACTGGAAAAAAAATAACAGGTTATGATACGGCTAATTTTCTTAACAATTATGCCGAAATAGGATTTGAATATGTCATAAAAATTGAGAATATGATTAAAAGCAATAAGTTGTACAGATTTCGTAATGCTAAATTAGAAAGTTATTAGAATAAAATTCTATTTAATTATAAATTGTCTTCCTAACCATCGCCATCTATTATTTTTCCCGGCCATAGTACAATTAATTCTACCTCTACCCTTTAAAAATGGGCCACTTAACCTAACTTCAATTCTATGTTTTCCAAGTCTTTTTGTTTCTGTTTTTAAGCCATTATTTGCAAAACATTTTACCGCATTTTTTGGTTCTATAAGGTTTGATAAAGTAAAACCATAAGATGGAGGATTTTTTGAAAGTACTGGATCTTTAGGTGAAAGGTCAGAAATGGGCATAGGCAAGGCGTTTATTGCTAACAAAAACCTGTCCATGCCACCATATTTTTCATTCATAGCAAATCTAGGCAATTCAAACATGCCTAAGCTTTTATGTGCAACTCCTGAATGTTGACCAAAAGCTGCGATAAAACCTTGTAATTTCACTTGTTCTAAAACTTCTTGGTTATATTCGCCGTAAGGATATGCAAAAATTTCAGGCCTACTACCAATCTCATCAATAAATCGTTTATTAGAAATTGTGAGTTCATTAATTATTTTTTCTTTGTTAATTTTATACATATGAGGATGGGACTTGGTTTGACTTCCAATAGTTACACCGTTATCTCTCAAGATACGGATCTCTTCCCAACTCATATAACCAGGCGTTTTATTATCGATTACGTCAGTGGAAACAAACAAAGTAAAAGGAAAATTATGTTTTTTAAGAACAGGCCATGCATATTTATAAACTGATGAGTAAGCATCATCAATAGTTATGACTATAGATTTATCTTTTATAAGTTTAACATTATTTATACCGTGAAGAGCTTTTTCAATATTAATTACGTTATATTTAGGTTTTAACAATTCATTGACATGCTCAAGAAATTGTTCTTTTTTAATATTTGTTGATGGATATCTACTATCACCAAATCTATGGTACATTATTACAGACGCGTAATTTACATTCTTAATTTCTTTTGTTTCATTTTCCTGTGAATATGACATATTAGGAAACATAAAAAACAAAAGTGCTAATATATAATACATTTTATCCTCAAATATTTTATATTCAAACATTTAACTGTTGAACTTAATATATTGTAATTTTGAATTATACTACTTTTTTTTGAATGTTTATATAAAGAAGACAATGATTTTTTCTATTGAAACTAGTACATCAAATTTATCGCTTACCTTGTTTAGTAATAGTAAGGTATTTAGCAAAGTATCAATTAAAATAAAAAGTGAATTATCTGCAATAATTATTCCAACAATTAAAAAATTCATGAAAGATAATGCAATAACATTCCAAAGTGTATCATTGTTAGTTGTAGGTTGTGGTCCTGGTAGTTTTACAAGTATACGGGCATTAATTTCGGCAGCAAAAGGAATACATCTATCTAACAAGCATATGAAAATTTTAGGAATTAACTCTCTAGCTGGTTTAGCAATGTCTGCATTAAATGAAGCAAAAAATAGAAATGTCGAATATATTCTTGCTTCAATTGATACAAAAAGAAATGATCAATTTCTGCAGTTGTTTAAGATTAATAATAGTAACGAGTGGTTGCTACCTTTTTCTGTAATCAATAATATAAAACCAATTAAAATAGAAAATTTTCCACTTTATTTAAAAGAAAACAAATTGGTAGTTGAAAACTTTCTTTATGTAGGTTTTATTTCAAGTCTATTAAAAAATACATCATCAAACATAAATTTTTTTAAAGAATCAAACCAAATCCCTGATGCTGTTTGGGTTGGAAAACTAGGTTTATATATTACAAAAAATAATATTAATTATAAAAAATCAAAAATAGCTTTTGATGAATTTAAACCTATTTATGTTAGATCCCCTGAGATTAACTAGAAATGGTTCAGATTATTCCATGTAAAAAAAGTGATTATAAAACTTTAATTCAGATTGAAAAAAGTATGTTTAAAAATGCTGTTTCAGTAGATGGATTAAAAAGCTTTGAAATGAACGCATCCCATGTAATCTGGAAAATTCAAAAAATGAAAATTATAGGCTTCGTTTATTTTTTTCATGTTAAAGATGAAATAGAAATAATCAGAATTTGTATAATAAAATCGCAGCAAAACAAAAATTATGGTTCGTTACTCATTGATGAAATAAAAAAACTGAAAATAAAAAAAATATTTCTGGAAGTATCGACTGAAAATATAAATGCTATTAATTTTTATCTTAAAAATGGATTTCAAAGAATTGGTATTAGAAAAGGTTATTATGCTAACCAAAAAAACTCCAGCATAGATGCATTAAGATTTTGCTTTAAACCTTAAAAAAAATGAAATATTTAGATGCTAATTGATAATTTTTATATATTTTATAGGTGCTAAAATGTTACTTAATAAGGTGCGTGAAGATCTAGATTTTAAAAATTTTAATTCACAAGATTTAAATTTATTTTTTAAAAATAAATCTTTTCCATTAAAAACATTATTAAAAAATAAAGTATTTTCAGACATAACTCTTGGAGACTTTGTTATTAAATTGGCAAATAAGAAATCAGAGTTAAAGAAAGCTCAAGCCCTTAGATACTCTGTTTTTTATAAAGAAAAAAAAGCTAAGCCAACTTTTTCAAAAAAAATGATGAGATTAGATTATGACAAAACTGATAAGTTTGCAGATCATTTAATCGTAATAGATAAAAAGAGAAAAGGGATTAAAAATAAAATTGTAGGAACTTATAGATTAATACGGGGTGACGTAGCTTTGTCTTTTGGAGGGTTTTATACATCATCAGAATTTGACCTTACTAATATACTTAATTCATATCAGCATAAACAAATATTAGAACTAGGAAGATCTTGCGTTCACAAAGACTATAGAAATGGAACTATAATGAAATTGCTTTGGAAAGCTATTGCTGAATATATTAAATTATATGATATAAAAGTCTTATTAGGATGTGCAAGTTTTCCTGGAACAAATATACAAGAATATTCAAAAGAATTATCTTATTTGAGAAGTAATTTTTCTCTTCCAGAAAAATTATCAGTGAAAAGTTTATTCAATAATAACTATCCAGCTTACAATGAAGGTAATATTAATGAAAGTGATTTAAGAACTTTTGCTAATCTACCTCCATTAATAAAAGGTTATATCAGAGTTGGAGGAAGAGTAAGTGATAGCTTTTTTATTGACTATGATTTCAACACAATAGACCTTTGTATAGTTGTTCAAACAGTCAACATAGACGAAAAATATAAGAACAAATTTTTAAATTAATCAATTTAAGTATGACATTTAAACAAAATACATATTTTAGTCCGATAAATAATTTATCATTTATAGATCATTTTATTTTTAATCTAAAGTTGATTGTTTTTGTTGTGTCCTCTATTACTCTAATATTTGTAGTATTCCTTTTTGGAAAATTAATTCCTTTTTTTGATAAGTGGTTCCCTGTTATTTTTCATAAACTATTGATCTGGCTTTTATCAATTCAAATTGACCGTGAAGGTGAAATAGATACATCAAACAATCCTAATCTCTACATTAGTAATCATCTCTCTTATTTAGATATTCCAATATTAGGGTCTACTTTTCCTATGAGATTTGTTGCGAAATCAGAAGTAGAAGTTTGGCCATTGTTTGGATTTTTAGCCAAATTAGGTAGAACGATATTTATAAGTAGGAAAAGATCTGACAGCCTTGATCAAAAAAATAAAATTTTTAAATCATTATCCTCTGATGAAAAAGTTTTTATTTTTCCTGAAGGTACAACATCCGATGGAAATAGAGTTTTAGATTTTAAATCAAGTTCTTTTTCAGCCCTTGAAGGACAAAATTTATCTATTCAACCAATAGTTATTGTTTATTCAGACTTAAATGGAATTCCTATTAATAGGTGGTTGAGACCTGTTATTGCGTGGTATGGTGATATGGATCTTAAACCTCACTTATTAAAACTGGCACGTTTAAGGTCTATAAAAGTAAAATTAATATATCTAGATGTAGTAAATACGAAAAACTTTTGTAATAGAAAAGATATTAGTAATTATTTAGAGAATAAAATAAAAAAAGTTTATTCTAGTGCAATATCAAAAAAACTAGCAAAATAATGTTATTGTCAGTATGAGACATTTAATATATATGCAATGCTAATGAAAAAACTCTTTATTAAAACGCATGGATGTCAGATGAATTTTTATGATTCTGAGAAAATGTCAGATTTGCTAAAACCACACGGTTATCAATTAGATAATAATGAAGATAATGCGGATCTAATTGTTTTAAATACATGTCACATACGTGAAAAAGCAGTTGAAAAAACCTACTCTGAATTAGGTCGCATTAGAGATAAAATTAAATTAAGAAAAGAAAAAACTGGTAAAAAGTCTATAGTCGCCGTTGCCGGTTGTGTTGCTCAAGCTCAGGGCAAAGAAATCATGAAACGTTCACCATGGGTTGATATAGTAGTTGGGCCTCAATCTTATCAAAATCTCCCAGAGTTAATATCTAAAGTTGATCCTGTAAAAAATAACAAATACATAGATATTGAATTTCCTACAATCCCAAAATTTGATCATTTAGATTGTCATATCTCTGATAGGAGCCCTTCGGCTTTTTTAACTATTCAGGAAGGTTGTGATAAGTTTTGTACTTTCTGTGTTGTGCCTTATACCAGAGGAGCAGAATATTCCAGACCTTTAACTTCAATAATAGATGAAGCAAAAAAATTAGTTGATTCTGGTGTTAAAGAGATCACTCTTCTTGGACAAAATGTTAATGCTTGGAATGCTGTTGGCAAAGATAAAAATATTTGGGGTTTAGGAAGATTGATTGAAGAGTTAGCAAAAATCAAAGATCTTAAATTCATAAGGTATACAACTTCCCATCCGCTTGATATGGATATAGAGCTTATTGAAGCTCATAGAGATATTGATAAATTAATGCCATACTTGCATTTGCCAGTTCAATCTGGTTCTGACAAGGTGCTGAAAATGATGAACAGAAAACATACTTCAGCCGAGTATATAAAGGTTATTGATAAGATTAGAGATTATAACCCTAAAATAGCAATATCCGGAGATTTTATAATTGGATTTCCTGGAGAAACAGATAAAGATCATCAAGCCACACTGAATTTAATAAAAGAAATTAATTACTCACAAGCATACTCCTTTAAGTATTCTTCCAGACCTGGAACACCTGCTGTTGTTTTTTTTAATCATGTTGATGAAAATATAAAAAATTCAAGGCTACAAGAAGTACAAGATTTATTAAGGCTACAGCAAATGGAATTTAATAAGCAATTTATAAATTCAACTCAAAAAGTTTTAGTTTTAAAAAATGGGAAAAAAAATGGACAATATCTAGGAAGATCTCCATTTAATCAATCTATTTATTTTTACTCTGATAATAATCTTATTGGATCTACAATTGATATAAATGTTACAGAAGCATTTCAAAATAGTTTAACTGGTGTTATTAAGCCTAATAAAAATATTTGAAAGCCCATTAATTTTGAATTTTAAGATAAATAAAAAAGAAATTAAAATTGAATTTCCAAATAATTCTTTAATAGCCTTATTAGTAGGAAATCATAGTATTAATATAATTAAACTAGAGAAATTGATTGGTGTAAATATAAATTTATTCGGCAATCAGTTTCATATTTCTGGAAAACTTGAAAATGTAAATTTAGCAAAATCAATTTTAACAAATGTTTATAATAAATTATCTAATGAGAAAATTGAAAATATAAAATTTGAATATTCGGATTTTGAGACTGAATTGAGAATGTTAAATGGTAAAAAAAAGCTAGATCTTCCGCCAAGGCTTAAGATAGATAAGATTATTGAGTTAAAGTTTGAAACGTGGAAAAAAACTATTGTTCCTAAAAGTATAGGTCAAAAAGAATATTTTGAAGCATTGAATAACTATGAATTAGTTTTTGGCTTAGGCCCTGCAGGCACGGGAAAGTCCTATATAGCAGTAGCTAAAGGCATTGATATGTTAAAAAAAGGCCTTGTTGATAAAATTATTTTGACGAGACCTGCTGTTGAGGCCGGTGAAAGATTAGGTTTTTTGCCCGGTGATATGAAAGAAAAAATAGATCCATATTTACGACCTATTTATGACGCATTATATGAAATGATGCCCGCTGATAGAGTTGAAAAAAAAATTCAATCAGGAGAAATAGAGATTGCTCCTTTAGCATTCATGAGAGGAAGAACTTTTAATAATGCGTATGTCATAGTAGATGAAGCTCAAAACACCACCTCAGTCCAAATGAAAATGGTTCTTACTAGAATAGGAGAAGGTTCTAGGATGGTTATTAACGGTGATTTAAGTCAAATAGATCTTCCTAAAGGACAGCTTTCAGGATTAAAAGAGTCCGAAAAAATACTTAGTAAAATTAGAGAAATTAAGATAATCTCTCTAAAATCAAATGATGTTATTAGGCACCCAATAGTTGCTAAAATTATTAAAGCTTATGATTATTTTAATAAAGTTTGAGACTGTTTAATACAATGATTACGCGAAAAGAAAAAGACAGTCATAAAATATGGAAAAATGATATCTTAAGCGTAGAAGCTATAATAGATGAATCATTATGGAATAAAAAATTAATTAATGATTTTCAAAAAAACTTAAATCAAATCTTAATTGGAATTTATCAAAATTCTGATTTGATAAGTGCTAATGGAAAAAATTATGTTTCTGTATTATTTGCTGGTGACAAAAAAATAATTGAGCTTAATAAACAGTTCAGAAAGATTAATTTGCCTACAAATGTTTTATCATTTCCATCTTTATTACAAAAAAACAATGAAATTTTTTTAGGTGATATAATTTTTTCAGCTGAAACTATTTTTAGAGAGGCTAAAAGAGACAAAAAGAGTTTTAAAAGTCATTTAATCCATCTTTTTATCCATGGAGTTTTGCATTTAATTGGCTATGATCATCAAACCGAAAATAATGCAAATGTTATGGAAAGTTTAGAAATAAAAATTCTAGAGACTTTGAATATAAATAATCCATACGAATAAGTTAAAAATAAAATTATTAAAACAAAGAAATTATAAATTAATGAAACTTAAATTTTCTAACTTTTTTAAAAAGAATAAATCAAACAACTCAGATAAAATTCTAGACAAAGAATTAGAACAATTTGTTGCAAAAAGAATTAATGCTGATGACCCAAATGGTAATAATTTAAGTCATGAGAATGAATTGCTTAAAAATCTTGCTGGGTTAAGAGGAATAACTGCGTCAGACGTTATGGTTCCAAGAATTGATATTGTTTCAGTTGCAATGTCAGATGATTTTAATGAAATAATAAAGCAATTAATAAAAACAAATCATAGTAGAGTGCCTGTAAGAAATGAAAGCTTAGATGATATAGTTGGAATACTTCACATTAAAGACGTGTTAGCTAATCTGTTTTTAAAGGAAAAACAAGATATAAAAAATCTTATTAAAAAACCTATATTTGTTTCTCCTTCAATAAGTTTGTTAGACCTACTTTATGAAATGAGAGTTAAAAGACGTCATTTAGCACTTGTGGTCGATGAATATGGAGGTATTGACGGCTTAGTAACTATTGAAGATTTAGTAGAAGAATTAGTTGGAGAAATAGAAGATGAACATGATTTATCTTCAGAATATCGCCTAGATAAATTGGAAGACGGCTCTATAATTGTCGATGCCAGAATAACAATTGATCAGCTTGAAGATCTTTTCTCATCTATAAGAAAAGAAGATCTAAATGATGAAATTGAGACACTTGGAGGTTTTATAATTAGCATAGCAGGTAGAGTTCCGGTAAAGGGTCAAGTAATAAAATATTCTCCATCAGGTTTTAAATTTGAAATTTTAGAGGCAGATCCTCGTAAAGTTATATTAGTTAAGATAAGAGGATTAAACAAAATATTCTCCTTTGAAAAACAAAATTTATAAATATTTCAATGAATAAATACTATAAATCTAAATTTTTATGTAATATTTTAATTTTTTGTTCCGCCTCAATTGCAACTTTTTCAATCCCTCCTTTCTCCTTTTTCTTTCTTATCTTTGTCTTGGGTTTTGGGATCTATCTAATTACTTTACACTCTTCATTGAAGCAAACTTTTATAGCAGGGTGGTTTTTGGGGTTTGGTTGGTTTGCATTCGGTCTATATTGGATTGGTTCAGCCTTTATGGTAGCCGATACTTATCACAAAGTGCTAATGCCTTTAGCTATTGTTATTTTACCAAGTATATTAGCAATCTTTTGGGGACTTGCATGTGTTTTCGCTAAATTACTAACAAAAAAAAATCAATCTTCTTTATTCTTAATAATAGTTTTTTTAACTTTATTTGAATATTTAAGAGCAAAGTTGTTTACAGGTTTTCCGTGGTTAATGCCTTCAATAATCTTGTCATCAAATGATTATTTAATTCAAATATTTGCTTTAGTAGGAAGCTTTACAGCTAATTTATTCGTCTTTACTTTTTCAATTTTACCTTTTGTTTTAATTTTTAACTCTAAAAGCAAATACATTATTTTTGGTTTGTTATCGATCCCTATTACAATTTTACTTTTTTCAAGCTTTTTTCGTCTTTACAACAAAGATATTAGGGTATTAGACAATAACCTAATTACACTTGTGCAACCCAACATAGAACAAAAAGATAAATGGAATCTTGAAAAACGAAACGCTAATTTAAATAAACTAACACAATTGTCCCTTCAAAATATTAATGAATATAGAGGTGTTAATAGAATAATTATTTGGCCTGAAACAAGTTTTGAAGGGACAATACCAAACGAAATGGAATTGTTATCTGTTATTAGCAAACGAATACTAATAGATCAAAGAGCAATTTTAGTAGTTGGGCTATTAAGAGTTGATACAAACAAATTGTACAACTCACTTGTCTTTTTAAACTCCAAAGGAAATATAATACATCAATATGATAAAGTACACTTAGTCCCTTTTGGAGAGTATATACCATTTAGGAATAAATTTACCACAATTGCAAATTTTTTAAGTTTGAAAGACTTTTCTAGTGGAAATATAAAACCAAATTTTACTTTAAAAGGACTTGGAAACATATTAACTCTTATATGCTATGAAATTTTATTTACTGAAGAGGTTATTTCCAGATTATCTAAAAACACAAATTTATTAATTAATATTACCAATGATGCTTGGTTTGGAAAAACAATAGGGCCTTACCAACATTTAGCACTTGCTAAAATTAAGGCTGTTGAATTAGGAATTCCACTAGCTAGAGTTGCTAATACAGGGATATCAGCTTTAATTTCACCTTACGGTGAAGAAATCACTAAAATACCCCTTTATGAAAGCGGTGTTAGAACTGCCAAATTAACTTTACCTTTAAAAAATACCATTTACAGAAGGTACGGTGAAATTATTTTTATTGTTTCAATTTTATTTTTAATATTTATAAACATAATGTGTGATGATAAATTTAGAAGAGAATTAAAAAATGAGAAATAATTATTTATTTACATCAGAGTCTGTATCGGAAGGGCATCCAGATAAGATCTGTGACAGAATTTCTGACACTGTTGTTGATTTAATGTTGAAAAAATACCCTGAAGCAAGAGTCGCTTGTGAGACAATGGTTTCTACCAACAGGACAATTATTGCTGGAGAATATAGACTCCCAGACGGCATTTATATAGAAAGTCAAGAAATTGAAGATCATGTTAGAAAAGCGGTTAGAGATATTGGATATGAACAAGAAGGATACCACTGGGAAAAAATGCATTTTGAATGTCATCTTCATGCGCAATCTTCAGATATTGCTGTTGGAGTAGATCAATTAGGTAACAAAGATGAGGGTGCTGGTGATCAGGGATTGATGTTTGGTTATGCATGTAATGAAACAGTAGCTTTTATGCCCGCTCCTATATTTTATTCTCATAAAATATTAAAAGAAATGTCTATAATTAGACATATGGATAAAAATAGTATTTTACTTCCTGATAGTAAATCTCAAATAACTTTAGAATATAAAGATGGTTTGCCTGTCAAGACTAGTTCCATAGTTGTTTCTACACAGCATGTTAAAGACTGTTCCCAACAAGATATTAAAAATATTATAAGGGATGTAGTGAAAAAAGTATTACCAGAAGGTTGGATGTGTCCAGAAGAAGAGTTTTATGTTAATCCAACGGGTATTTTTGAAATTGGTGGACCAGACGGTGACGCAGGTTTAACAGGAAGAAAAATTATTGTAGATACCTATGGTGGTGCTTCACCTCATGGAGGAGGAGCTTTCTCAGGTAAAGACCCAACAAAAGTTGATAGATCAGCTGCGTATTTAACAAGATATTTAGCTAAAAATGTTGTAGCTGCTGGCTTGGCGTCAAGATGTACAATACAGATTGCATATGCAATAGGAGTTTCTAAACCTCTTTCATTATATGTTAACACTGATGGCACTGGAAAGATAAGCGATAATAGGATTGAAAAAATTCTTACTAATTTGATTGACATGTCCCCAAGAGGTGTAAGAGAACATTTAAAACTAAATAAACCGATATATGTACCCACATCTGCCTATGGCCATTTTGGCAGGGATCCAAATGAAGGTGTTGAAGGTTCATTTACTTGGGAAAAAACTGATCTTGTTGACACTATTCTTGATGAACTAAACAAAAGTTGAGTTTGGTCTCATCCAAAGATTTTCCAAGATTTTATGGAAGAAGAATAGGTCGAAAACTATCTAAATCAGGCATTTTAGCTCTGAAAGCAGGATCCAAACATATTTTAGAATATGACAAATTTTCAGAAGATTTTCTGAATTTTAAGAAAAAAATAATTCTTGAAATTGGTTTTGGTGACGGTAAAAATTTAATAAATTCAGCAAAACAAAATCCTGAAACTCTTTACTTAGGTGCAGATCCGTTTTTAAACACAACTGTAAAATGTATAAAACAAATATTAGAAAATAATATAAATAACATTAAAATTTGGCCAGATGACATTAGAAAGATTTTAGATCTTTTTCCATCAAAAAGTGTTTCAGAAGTGAAGTTGTTATTTCCAGATCCATGGCCTAAATTAAAACATCAAAACCGAAGATTAATACAGATTAATTTCATAAATAGTATTTATAAAATTTTAAAAACAAATGGATTAGTTACTGTTGGAACAGACCACGAAATTTTAAAAAGTTGGATTTTAGAAAAGTTCCTAGCAAATAAAAAATTTGAATGGCAAGTAGATGTTTCAAATGATTGGCAGAACAGACCTAAAGATTGTTTCCTGACAAAATATGAAGAAAAAGCACTTAATGAAAAAAGAATACCAAGTTGGTTTGTCTTTAAAAAAAAATATCTATGAATTTTTATAATCATAGTCAAAGTTATTGATTTATTTTGAAATTAAAATTATAAACACACTGTGAGTCTTTTGACTCATTTTTTTTAGTTTGAGGAATTATATTAATTGCTTGATGAACATATTAGAGATTTATTATATTTAAGATTAAAAAAACTTGGTTACCACATTATTCGTGTTAAAACCACTAAAGTAGGTCCAAAAAAAACGTTGCAGATAATGGCTGAGCGTACTAAGGATAGAAAAATGAACCTTGAAGACTGTACTTTTCTTAGTAAAGAAATATCATCATTTTTAGAAGTTGATGATCCAATTAGTTCATCCTATATATTAGAAGTTTCATCAGGCGGTCTATCGAGGCCATTGACAGAAATTGAAGATTACAAATTGTTTGCACAGAATAAGGCTAAAATTGTTTTAAAAGAAAAATTTAATGGTAAGAAAAAATACAAAGGATTTTTACAGGGAATTGACGATAACGGACACATTTTATTAAAGACTGAAGACTATGAAATGAAAATTGACTTTTTAGAAATTGAAAAGGCAAACATTGATTCTGAATGGTCTATTAAAAATAAACAAATTCTATAATTTTACTGATATAAGGAAATACAATGGAAGTAAAATCCATACCTAGATTAGAACTAATACAAGTTGCCGAGGCTGTTTCAAGAGAGAAATCAATTGATAAGGAAGAAGTTATTCTTGCGATGGAAGAAGCTATACAAAAAGCAGCTCGTTCAAAATATGGTCTTGAAAGAGATATTCGAGCTAATATAGACAGAAAAAATGGATCAATTGATATTTCTCAGTTCACTGAAATAGTTGAAATTATTGAAAATGAATTGACTCAAATGACACTTCAGGAATCTGAAAGAAAAAATCTTAATCTTACTGTAGGAGAGTTTTATAAGCAATCTCTTCCACCCATTGATTTTGGACGAATTGCGGCCCAAACAGCTAAACAGGTTATATCTCAAAAAGTTAGAGAAGCTGAACGTCAAAGACAATATCATGAATATAAAGATCGTGTTGGTGAGATTGTTGTTGGTACAATTAAGAGAGTTGAAAATCATTCAATTACAATTGATCTTGGAAGAGCTGAGGCAATAATTAAAAAAGATCAAATGATACCCAGAGAGCAACTTAAAGCTGGAGAAAGACTAAGATGTTTTATAATTCAAGTAACTCAAGAAATAAAAGGTCCCCAAATCTTCTTATCGAGAGCATCTAACGAGTTTTTATCAGCCCTCTTTACTCAAGAAGTACCTGAAATTTATGATGGTATCATTGAAGTGAAAGGTGTTGCAAGGGAACCTGGAAGCAGAGCTAAAATTTCAGCATTCTCAAATGATCCTAGTATTGATCCTGTTGGTGCATGCGTTGGAATGAGAGGATCCAGGGTGCAAGCTGTCGTAAACGAACTTCAAGGTGAAAAAATTGAAATTATTCCATGGTCAGACGACCCTGTATCATTTGTTATTAATGCTTTAGCACCTGCCGTGCCTTCAAAAGTTGTCATGGATGAAGATGCAGGTAGAATGGAAGTAGTTGTCCCTGATGATCAGCTATCTTTAGCAATAGGTAGAAGAGGTCAAAACGTAAGATTAGCTTCTCAGTTAACTAATTGGTTTGTTGATATATTAACTGAAGCAGAAGAAGCAGAAAAAAGACAAGAAGAATTTAATGAAAGAAGTAAGATTTTTATTGATGCTTTGGATATTGATGACGTCATAGCCCATTTAATGGTAAGTGAAGGATTTGTATCAGTATCTGATATAGCAGATGCGTCAATAGAAGAATTAGTCGCTATCGAAGGTTTTGATGACGAAATTGCTGCTGAATTGAGTCAAAGAGCTAAGAACTTTGTTACAATTGAAAATGAACGTATTGAAAGTTCACTTAGAAAACTTAAAATAAATGATGATTTATATAATTTTGAAGATCTTAGTAAGTTGAGCCTTCTAAAACTAGTAGAAAATAATATAAAAACTTTGGACGATCTTGCTGAGTTAGATAGCGAAGAATTATTTAATATTTTAGGTACGAGTGTTTTTCTAAATGAGGATGATGCAGGCTCAGTGATTATGAAGGCAAGACAGCATTGGTTCTCCGACGAAAATATAGAAAACTAAGTTATAATTTAAGGAATTGTAGCCATGGAAGAAAATATAAAGGGTGAAAGAAAAAAGTTAAGTCTTTCCTCAGGTGGAAAATTAAAATTAAAGAATTCTGTTGTATCATCTAAGTCTTCCAATAGCATAACTACAAACTCTAGAGCTGGAAGAGGTACGGTACAGGTTGAAGTTAAAAGAACAAAGAGACCATCAACTAGGCTTAACATCAATGAAAAAATTATTGAAAGAAATAATACTGAAAACAGTTCTGGACTAAGCGCTAAAGAAATCCAATCAAGAAGTAAGATGTTACAGGAGGGTCTAGCAAAGACAGCAGCTGAAGCTGAAATAATTGCAGCCGAAAAAGTTGAAAAGGCGAAATTAGAAGAAGCACGTATAGCCGCTAATGCATTAGAAGCTTCAGAAGCTGCATCGTCCCTAGCGCCAAAGGATAAGATGCTTGCTAGAAGAAAATCAGAAACTGAAGAGATACTTGAAATCAAAAAAATTGAAGAAGAGCAAAAACAAGTTCAGATTGACGCAAAAAAAGCTGAAGAAGCTGCTCTTCTAGCTGAAAGGGATAGGCAAAAATTAGCTGATACTGAATTATTGCCAAATAATAAATTATGGACAGGAAACAAAGTTCAAGAAAAAGAAATATTCAGGGAAAATGTAAAAAAAACATCATTTAACAGAGGATTTCAAGAAAAAAGACAAGGAAAAATGACAATAGCTCGAGCTTTAGACTCAGACAATGTCAGAGTTAGATCTTTAGCGTCAATCAAAAGAAGACGTGAAAAGGCAAGGATGCAAGCAGATCAAACACCTGCTGTAAAACAGTTTAGAGAAGTTACAATACCTGACACAATTACAGTTTCAGAATTAGCCAACAGAATGACTGAAAAAACAGGTGATGTTGTAAGAGAGTTAATGAAAAATGGTATTATGGCAAAAGCCACAGAAGTTATAGATTCAGAGACAGCAGAGCTTATTACAACAGAGTTTGGACATAAACCAAAAAGAATTTCAGAATCTGATGTAGAATTAGATCTAATAATTGAAGAAAGTAATCCTAAAAATCTTTCTTTGAGACCTCCTATTGTAACTATAATGGGTCATGTGGATCACGGTAAAACTTCTTTATTGGACGCTTTAAGAGAAAGTAAGGTTGCGGACGGTGAAGCTGGAGGAATAACCCAACATATAGGCGCTTACCAAATTACCACAAAATCTAGGACTCAAATTTCATTTATAGATACTCCTGGTCATGAAGCATTTACTGAAATGAGAGCAAGGGGAGCTAATGTTACAGATATAGTTATATTAGTTGTTGCAGCTGATGACGGAATTAAACCTCAAACTATCGAAGCAATTAAACATGCTAAAGCTGCTTCTTGTCCTATCATAGTTGCTGTGAATAAATGTGATAAGCCTGAGGCAAACCCACAAAAAGTAAGAACTGAATTACTCCAACATGAACTTATACCTGAAGAAATGGGTGGAGATATTCAATGTATTGACGTTTCTGCAAAAAACAAAACAGGACTTGATAATCTGCTTGAAGCAATTGAATTACAATCAGACTTAATGGAGCTTAAGAGTGATGCTACAATAAATGCTAATGGTGTTGTGATTGAATCTAAGGTAGAGAGAGGAAAAGGTTCTGTAATAACCTTGCTTATTAAATCTGGTACTCTAAAAGTTGGAGATATTATAGTTGTTGGCAGTGAATCAGGTAAAGTAAGAGCTTTGCTTAATGATGTGGGGAAAAGAATAACCAACGCAGGGCCTTCTATGCCAGTTGAAGTTTTAGGTTTATCAGGTACTCCTGATGCCGGTGATTTAGCCCATGTGGTAGAATCAGAATCAAGAGCAAGAGAAATTGCTGAATACAGATCTAGAAAATCTAAGCAGAAAGAGGCGACTCTATCAGCAAGAGGTTCTGTTGAACAAATGCTAGCTAATATACAAGCGGGTGAGTCAACTGAACTACCTGTTATTATAAAAACTGACGTTCATGGATCACTTGAAGCTATAAAAGTTGCTTTAGATAAGTTAGGTAACTCACTAGTTAAAATAAGAGTTTTGTCTGGAGCGGTGGGAGCTATTAGTGAATCCGACATAACTTTAGCTTCTGCCTCTTCAGCACTTGTGTTTGCCTTTAATGTAAGAGCTATTCCGCAAGCAAGGGAGCTGTCTAGAAGAGATAATATAGAGATAAGATATCACTCTATCATTTACGAATTGATTGAAGACGCGAAATTGGCTCTTACGGGTATGCTAGATCCTGATTTGCAAGAAACATTTATTGGTTATGCTGAAATTAGAAAGATATTCTCTGTATCTAAAATTGGCAAGATTGCTGGTTGTTTTGTTAATGAAGGAATTGTAAAGAAAGGGTGTAGTTTTAGATTATTAAGAGATAACACAGTGGTTCATCAAGGAATGCTCAAAACGTTAAGAAGGTTCAAAGATGAAGTAAAAGAAGTTCGCGAAGGAACAGAATGTGGAATGGGCTTCGAAAACTATAATGATATTCAAGAAGGTGACTTAATGGAATGTTTTGAAGTTAAAGAGGTAGCTCGAAGTTTGGAGTCAGTCGGTAAAAAAGTTGGATAATTGTTCTAATGGTTAATAACTTTGACTATAAAATAAATAGTAAATCTAAAAATAATTCTACTAAATCACAAAGACAACTTAGAGTTGGAGAAGAACTTAGACATTTAATATCAAACGCATTACTTCGTGAATCCTTTTATGATCAAACTATTGAGAATAACACTATTACTATTACAGAAGTAAATGTAAGTCCTGATTTGAAAAATGCTAAGGTTTATGTAATGCCTTTGGGTGGTGAAAATAAGCTTGAAGTATTAGATAGCCTTAACAAATCAAATGGACGCATAAAAAAATTAATTTCGAGTAATATTAATTTAAGGCAAATTCCAAAACTACAATTTAAAATAGATGAGACTTTTGAGTATGCTAAAAACATAGAAAATATTTTGCAAAAGATCAAAAAATAAAAATTTTCATTTTAATAAATAAAGGTTGGTAATTATTAATAATATTAATGGTTGGATAGTGCTAGATAAGCAACCCGGAGTTACATCTCGTCAAGCTGTTACAAAAATTTCAAAAATATTAAATATTAAAAAAGTAGGACATGCTGGCACCCTTGATCCTATGGCAACAGGTGTATTGCCTATAGCAGTAGGAGAAGCAACAAAATGCATATCATTTATTCAAAATAAAATTAAAAAATATTCTTTTACTGTTAAATGGGGTGAAACAACAAATACTGATGATTTAGAAGGAACAGTTTTCGAAAAATCAAATGTAAGACCTACTAAAACCCAAGTGCTTGATATATTAAATTCATTTACAGGTAAAGTGCTTCAAGAACCTCCTGCTTTTTCAGCAATTAAAATAGGTGGTAAACGTTCTTACAAATTAGCTAGAAACAAAATAATTGTTAAACATCAACCTAGAGAAGTAGAGATACATCAATTAAATTTAAAAAAAATTATAAATTCAGATTTTGCTGAATTTGAAGTTTTGTGCGGTAAAGGAACATATATAAGGTCACTAGCTAAAGATATTGCTGAAAAACTAAATACAAAAGCACATGTTGTAGCTCTTAGAAGACACTCCGTAGGGAATTTGAGTGAGAAAGATACGATTTTTATAGATTTTTTTAAAGAAATAATACATAGTCCAGCAATTTTAAAAAAAATGTTACCAATTGAAGCTGTGCTAGACGACATCCCGGCATTAGCTCTGAACGAAATAGAGGCGAGGAAGTTAAAGCTAGGACAAAAAATTCAATTTAATTCTTTAGAATTTAAAAATAAATTTCTTAATAAACATCCAAATTTTCAAGAATTTGAAAAACTCTGTGCTATTAGAAACAATAGTCTAATAGCCCTAATTAAAATTGAGACTGACTTAGTTAAGCCAAAACGCATAATTAATATATAAAAAGAAGGGAAATAAGATGTCGATAGAAAAGAATAAAACGATTGAATTAATTAAAGACTTTGGAAATAGCAAAACAGACTCTGGTTCAGCTGATGTTCAGGTAGCTATTTTGACTGAAAGAATTAAAAATCTAACCGAACATCTCAAAAATCATAAGAAAGATTTTGGATCACGCCGTGGATTATTAAGTATGGTTGGTCAAAGAAGAAATTTATTAAAATATATCAAAAATAAAAATGAAGATCGTTATTTAGATCTCATTAAAAAATTAGGTTTAAGAAGATAATTTTAAAAACTACGCAGTAACGTTTTTAAGAATATATAATTTAAAGAGTTTAAGAAGTAGGTAAAGGTTATTATTATGTTTGAAGTTTATAGAAAAGAAGTCAAATGGGGTGGTAAATTATTGACATTTGAAACCGGAAAGATTGCTCGCCAAGCGGATGGTGCAGTTATGGTTACTTATGGCGGCACTACTGTTTTATGTACTGCAGTTGGCGCTTCAACTGCTAAGCCTGGAATAGATTTTTTCCCTCTTACTGTTAATTATCAAGAAAAAACATTTGCGGCTGGTAGAATACCTGGTGGTTTTTTTAAAAGGGAAGGAAGACCTTCAGAGAAAGAGACATTAGTTTCAAGATTAATAGACAGACCGATTAGACCGCTATTTCATAAAAATTATAAAAATGAAACACAAGTTATTGCTACAGTTCTTGCCCACGATATGGAAAATGATCCCGACATAGTTGCTATCTTAGGTGCTTCTGCGGCTTTAACAATCTCAGGATTACCATTTATGGGACCGATTGGTGCTTGTCGAGTTGGTTGGGATGGAAATAATTATATTTTGAATCCAACGACAGTACAAATGAAAGAATCAAGTTTAGATTTGGTTGTTGCTGGCACAACTGATGGTGTCTTAATGGTTGAATCAGAAGCATCTGAGCTATCTGAAGAAATAATGTTAGGAGCAGTCGATTATGGTCATAGCGAAATAGAACATGTAATAAAAGCTATAATAGACTTAGCCGAAGTCGCTGCTAAAGAACCAAGACCTTTACCAGACGAGCCAAAAGAAAAAGATGACTATTTAAAAATTATCAAACCATTTAGAAAAAAGTTTGAGAAAGCCTATAAGGAAATTGATAAATCAAATAGGTCTAAAATGTTATCTAATATAAGGAATGAGATAGTTTTAGAATTTGGTGATTCACCTAATTCCACACTTTTGTCATCTCTTACAAAAGATATAGAGGCTGATATTGTTAGAGGTAATATTTTAAAGACCAAAAAAAGAATTGATGGTAGAGATACTAAAACAGTTCGATCAATAGTAGCCGAGGTTGGTACTTTACCAAGAGCGCATGGTTCAGCACTATTTACTAGAGGAGAAACACAAGCTTTAGTTGTAGCTACCTTAGGAACTGGTCAAGACGAACAAATAATTGATGCTTTGGAGGGTGAATATAGGTCAAAGTTTATGTTGCACTATAATTTTCCTCCATATTCTGTTGGTGAAGCAGGCAGAATAGGATCTCCTGGTAGAAGAGAAGTAGGGCACGGAAAGTTAGCATGGAGAGCTGTTAACCCTTTATTACCTTCAGGTGACGATTTTCCTTATACAGTAAGAATTGTTTCTGAAGTGACTGAATCAAACGGTTCATCCTCAATGGCTACCGTATGTGGCACCTCACTTGCTTTAATGGATGCTGGTGTTCCTATAAAAAAACCTGTTGCAGGAATAGCTATGGGATTGATCAAAGAAAAAAAAGAATTTTCAGTTTTATCAGATATTTTAGGTGACGAAGATCATTTAGGTGATATGGATTTTAAAGTTGCTGGAACTGAAGATGGTATTACTAGTCTTCAAATGGATATTAAAATCACATCCATCACTAAAGAAATAATGGAAATTGCCTTAGAGCAAGCTAAAGAAGGTAGAATTCACATATTAAATGAAATGAGTAAAGCTATAGGATCATCTAGAGAAGTTTTAGCTGATTCTGCTCCAAAAATTACCACTATGAAAGTGAAATTAGAAAAAATTCGCGATATTATCGGACCTGGTGGTAAAATGATTAGAGAAATATGTGAAACTACGGGAGCAAAGGTAGATATTGAAGATGATGGCACAATTAAGATTGCTGCTTCAGACACAGAATCCTCCGAAGCAGCGCAAAAGAGAATCAGCGACATTGTTGCTGAAGCAGAGTTAGGAGTTATATATACTGGAAAAGTTGTAAAAACAGTAGACTTTGGAGCGTTTGTAAATTTTCTTGGAACAAAAGATGGATTAGTTCACATATCTGAATTGCAAAATGCGCGAACTGAGAAAACCACTGATATTTGCAAAGAAGGTGACGAAGTTAAAGTGAAAGTCATAGGTTTTGATGATAGAGGTAAAGTAAAATTATCTATGAAACGAGTTGACCAACATACTGGTGAAGACATAGAAAATAAAAAAGAAGATTAATCAGATATTTTAGGAGTTGTTTATGAACAGTGTAGTTCCAAAAAATGAGTTTATCAAATCTTGGTTAGAAAATGGCATAGGATGGATTCAACTAAACCATGAAAACAAACTCAATCCCCTATCAGCGGGCTTTATATTAGCAATAAAGGAAGCTGCTGAAAAATTTGATAATGATTTATCTGTAGGTTGTATTGTTTTGATTGGCTCTGAAAAAGCATTTGCAGCGGGTGCTGATTTAAAAGAAATGGTCAAGCATAATTATGCATCAGTTTCAGAAACTAGATATATAGAAAATGGTTGGCTTGACATCCCTAAAATTCAAACTCCAATCATAGCAGGTGTTAAAGGTTATGCTTTAGGCGGTGGTTGTGAGTTGGCTATGATGTGTGATTTCATAATTGCCTCTGAAAACGCACGGTTTGGTCAACCCGAAATAAATATTGGCGCTATACCTGGTGCAGGAGGAACACAAAGATTGACTAGATCTATTGGTAAGTCAAAAGCTATGTTAGCAATTTTGACTGGAGACATGATGTCTGCTGATGAAGCAGAAAAATCAGGATTAGTAGCCAAAGTAATTAGTAATGACAAATTTGATGTTTCTTTAAAAGAGATAGCTCAGAAAATTGCTAATCAATCAAAACCGTTAGCCAAATTAGCGAAACAAGCCGTTAATGTTGCGTATGAAACAACTCTTGAAGAGGGTATCCGTTCTGAAAGATCTTTGTTCTATTCAACTTTTGCACTTGAAGACCATGTTGAGGGTATGGAAGCTTTTTCAGAAAAAAGAAAACCTATTTGGAATAATAAATAGTTTTAAACTACTCTAGATCATTAGACTTAGGTATAGCTACACTATGTAACCCTCCATCTACATGATGAATATTTCCTGTTACACCAGATGATAAATCTGAGATAAGGTATAAAGCAGAATTACCGATTTCATTTAGCTCAGGATTAAATTTTAATGGTGCCACACTCTCTGAGTATCTATATACATGGCGAGCGCCAGAAATAGCCGCACCAGCAAGTGTTTTTACTGGACCAGCTGATAAACCATTAACTCTGATATTATTTTTACCCAGATCCATTGCTAAATATTTAATTGAGGCTTCCAATGCTGACTTTGCTACTCCCATTACATTGTAGTTAGGAGTAGTTCTTTCTGCTCCAAGATAAGATAAAGTTAACAAACTTCCACCTTTAGAAGACATAAGAGGAAAAGCTGATTTAGCAGTTCTTGTAAAACTAAACGCTGATATATCAAGTGAATTTAAAAAGTTTTCCCTACTACAGTTAACGTATTTTCCTTTTAATTCTTCTTTATCCGAATATGCGAGGGCGTGTACAACAAAATCAATTTCATGCCAAGTTTCTAAAATTTTATTAAACATACTTTCTATAGACTTTGTGTCATTAATATCTTTGGACACATCACATTCATAAAATTTAGTCGCTTTTATAGAATCCATTAAGGGAATTAATCTTTTTTTAAACCCTTCATTTTGATAGGAAAAAGCTAATTCAGCACCATGATCAGCTAAAGCTTTAGCAATACCCCAGGCTATTGAACGTTCATTAGCAACGCCCATTATAAGCCCTTTTTTACTTTTCATTATAGACATAATACACTTTCTTAATTAAATTTAGATAATGCTATACAGGCATTTGTTCCTCCAAATCCAAAAGAATTTGAAAGAGCTAAACTAATATCTATATTTTTGATGGTTTTTCTAGGTATGTCGATAGAACCTATTTCTGGATCATCATTACTAATATTAGCAGATCCAGAAATAAAATTATTGTTCATCATTAGTAGTGTATAGATAGCCTCTTGTACACCTGTGGCTCCTAAAGAGTGGCCTGTTAAGGACTTAGTGCTAGTAAGTCTTGGAAGATACCCTTTATCTTTAAAAACTTCTCTTACGGCATTAAGCTCCTGCATATCTCCAACAGGAGTACTTGTTCCGTGAGCATTTATATAGTCAACTTTTTGATTAGTTTTTGCTAGAGCTTGTTGCATACATCTAATTGCGCCTTCCCCACTTGGCGCAACCATATCGTGGCCGTCAGAATTTGCGCAATGGCCAACTATTTCCCCATAAATATTAGCACCTCTTGCTTTTGCATGCTCAAGTTCTTCTAAAACCAGCATTCCGCCACCTCCTGCAATTACAAATCCATCTCTGTCTAAATCGTAAGGTCTTGAAGCTAATTCAGGTGTTTCGTTATATTTGCTAGACATTGCACCCATTGCGTCAAATAGAACAGACAGTGTCCAGTCAAGCTCTTCACCGCCTCCTGCAAAAACTATATTTTGATTACCATATTTAATTTGATCTGCTCCAATACCAATACAATGTGCTGATGTCGAACAGGCAGAAGTAATTGAAAAGTTAACACCCTTAATTTTAAAAAAAGTAGCAATGCAGGCAGATACTGATGAGCTCATACATCGCGGAACCATAAAAGGACCTACTCTCTTAGGGCCTTTTTCCCTAGCGATATCAAATGATCGAAGCAAGTTGACAGTACTAGGTCCACCAGAACCAGCAATAAGACCTGTTTTGGGGTTAGACACTTCTTCAGGGGTTAATCCAGCGTTTATAATTGCTTGCTCCATAGAAAGAACCGAATATGCAGCACCTGCACCCATAAATCTAAGTTGTTTTTTGTCAACATGATCTTCTAATTTGAGTTTTACCTCACCATGAATTTGACTTCTAAAGCCCATTTCTTTGTAAGTATCAGCTTTAACAATCCCTGATTTTTGATTTACTAAAGAGTCTTTAACTTCTTCTACATTATTACCAATAGAGCTAACTATTCCCATACCAGTAATAACAACTCTTTTTTCATTACTCATGTTCAATCCTATTTATTTGATAAATAATTAATCTTGAAAAAGTCCAACTCTAATATCAGAGGCTTCAAAAACAGTCTTATTGTCACAAACCACTTTTCCATCAGCTATGCCTAATATAAGTTTTCTCATTATAATTCTTTTGAAATCAAGAAAATATTCTACTTTTTTAGCAATTGGCAATATTTGTCCAGTAAATTTTACTTCTCCTACAGATATTGCTCTACCTTTTCCTTTGCCACCCATATTGCCTAAAGAAAAACCTAAAAGTTGCCATAGTGCGTCCATTCCCAGGCATCCTGGCATTACAGGATCATTTTCAAAATGACATGGAAAGAACCACTTATCTGGAGTAATTTTAAATTTAGCATGAGCTGTACCTTTATCATAAGTTCCACCAGTCTCTTTAATATTAGTGATTTCATCAAACATAAGCATAGGAGGTAAGGGAAGTTTAGGAAAATCAACACCTGCTAGTCGCCCTTTAGCACAATCAATTAATTCTTGATAATTAAATGAATTTTTAAATAAAGCCACCGTAAAACACCTTTTACATTTTTTTAAGAAGTTTATATTAATCCTAAAATAGAATAAATGAAATAATTATAAATTATTTACTTGTAAAGCCCCAGATGTTTTTCATTTTTACCCATCCAAAAAAGTTTTCATTTTTAATAACCTCAATGTAACACCACTTTAATTTACATTTCTTAATTTTAATTAACAAGTCTGGTAGTAATTTAGCTAGATCTTTACTTGAATCTATAGGTCTTTTTTTAAGCAAAGTATTTGAAACAATTAACCCAGTTTTGAAAGAAGACAATAATTGTGTGTGTATCCAACCAGATAAATTACTTCTAGTTTTAATTTTTCTCCAATTATTAAACTCAGCAATTATCTCAACAGGATATCCTTTTTGATTGATTTCAGATTTTATTGGAAACTCTTTTCCAGGTCCAGTCCTCACATATGTTAATGATTTTTTTAAAGAGGCCATTCTAGGTACTTTTAAGCCACTTCCATTTATAGATTTTTTTGAATTTTCAATTTCAGAAAGCGAAGGTTGCGAAAAAAGAATTAAATTAGGTACAAGAAAAATTATAACAAAAAATAGAAATTTACAGTCTTTAATAAATATAAAAAATTTTACATTTTTCATATAGAGCATACGGGACATTTTTTATTTTTGGTCAGTTTTATTTTATCTAAACTTTGTACCAATCCGTCATACAAGAATAAATATCCAGCGCTTGAATTATAATTTTTTAAAGCTATTTCCTTTATTCCTTCATTAACCTGCATACTACCAATTAAGCCTGTTATTGGTCCAATTATGCCGGCCTCCCTGCAATTTGTAATAGGAGCAACTTCTTCAGTTTTTGGAAAAATACATTCATAACAAGGATACTCTTTATTTATTCCACTCTTCCAAATCGCCAACTGTCCTTCCATTTGAACAGCAGAACCTGATATTAAAGTTTTTTTATATAAATGTGATAAAAGATTAATCGTATATTTTGTTTCCAAATTGTCAGAACAATCAAAAATCAAATCAAATTTCTTAATATCAGTGGATTTATCAAACTTTTTTTTATTTGATATTATAGTAATGTTGGGGTTAATACTTGAGCATTCTTGCACAAGATTTTCAGCTTTATTATGACCAATCTTGTTGTTTTTATGAGCAATTTGTCTGTTAAGATTGGTAAGGTCAATAGTATCATCGTCACAAATTTCTATATGTCCAAAACCTGCTGCGGAAGCATATAGCGCAACTGGACAACCTAACCCACCAGCACCAATTATTAAACACGCTGTTCTAAACAACTTTTCCTGACCTTCTTCATCAAAGTTTGGAATAATCACCTGTCTTGCATATCTATTTAAATCTTCATCATTAAGCATGTGTATCTCAAATATTGGCAGTAGTAAAAATTTTGTTGATTTTATCTGCTAGATTAAAGGCAACCGAATTCTTGCTTTGTTCACACCATTCCTCACAATTATTTTTATCAATAAGAAAAACTTTATTAGAATCTTCTCCAAAAACCTTATTTTTACCGACATCATTGGCTACTATAAGATCAATTTCTTTAGAGATTAATTTTGATTTTGCGTTTTTAATTATATTATTAGTTTCAGCAGAAAACCCAATTACAAGATTGGGTCTTAATTTACTTTTAGATATTGTTGCTAAAATATCAGGATTTTTTATTGTTTTAAAAAATAATTCCTCATTAGTTTTTTTAATTTTATTTTTACAATCAATTTTTTCATTAGCAGATGTTTCTGGAATAAATTTCCAGTCAGATACAGCGGCACAACAAATTAATATATCAGCGGGTAGTTGTGATATTGTTTTCTCAAACATTTCTTTCGCGGTTATAACTTGTATTACGTTTGCGCATTTTGGGAATGGTATATTTACTGGACCAGAAATTAAAGTCACCTTTGCACCTCTTCTAGACAATTCAGATGCTATTGCAAAACCTTGTTTGCCTGAAGACCTGTTACTAACAAATCGTACTGGATCAATATTTTCTATTGTTGGCCCTGCTGTAATTACTATTGATACATTTTTGAATTGGTTAGCTATATTTTTTTTGTTAATTATATTAGAAATTATCCTGTCGTAAATTACTTTAGGTTCTGGAAATCTTCCTGTTCCACTTTCACCACAAGCCATATCTCCAACATCAGGTTCTATAAATCCAATACCTCTTCTTAAAAGTTTTTGATAATTTTCTTGTGTTGCTAAATTATTCCACATAACAGGATTCATCGATGGCGCTAAAATTATTTGAGAAAATGATGCAAGTAAAATTGTGCTTGCAAGATCATCTGCTATTCCATTAGCAAATTTTGCCATTATATTTGCCGTAGCAGGAGCAACTAAAATTAAGTCTGGTTTTCTAGCAAGCATAATGTGGTTCATTTTTGATTCATCTTCAACAGAAAATAAATCAGTATAACATTTTTTTTCATTCAAGCTTGTTACTAGTAAAGGAGTAATGAATCTTTGAGCTGATTTAGTCATTACAACATCAAGATCAATGTTTGCTTTTTTCACTAATCTAATTATTTCTAGAGATTTATATGACGCTATGCCCCCACATATAATTAAAAGTATTTTAAAATTAAAATTATCAAATTTATGGCTTGGTAAAAAATCCTCAGTGTTAATGTTGTGTTGTAAGCACATTGACAGTATAGCGTTTAGTTTATTTTTGGGGATTTTATTGAGTTTTCTCCAGTTTGAAACTGCTGAGGGCTTTATTTTTAATTTTTCAGCTACTAATCCAGTTCCACCAAGTAAGGAAATGAGCTGTGAGATATTATTCATTAAATCAATTACCAAAAAGATTTAAACATTATATTAAAATTATTGAATTTAAAATGAATTTTTTCATTTTTTTGTTAAAATTTCCTCGATTTGAACAATAATTTCAGGTATTTTCAACAAAGCCAACTTATTTTTATGAAACCACTCTTCCAAAATTTTAAAAGGGTCGTGAGTATCATTTATCCATTTATCAATAAGAGGAGCAGATAAATCCCACATATTAATATCAGGATTAATTTGCCTTGTTGTACCCTCTGCCATTAACATAGTTTTTTGAAGTAAAGTAAACTGAGGTTGTACTTCAATATTAAATTCTTTAGATAAGCCTAGTATCTGCCCCAATAATTTTGCTAGAGAAACTTCGCCTATAGGCTTGTTTAATATTGGTGTACAAATTGCTCTTATAGCTTGTGCGAGATGATCATGAGAAATATCTTTTCCTAACATATTTGCCTCTGAATGTATCTCTACAACTTTTCTATAATTTTTATTAAGAAGATATGTAAGTAACAAAGCCAAAAATTGACGATCTTTATTTGATAGCCTTCCCATAATACCAAAATCAATTGGAATAAGAACACCTTTGGGATTAATTAAAATATTACCTGGATGCATATCACCATGAAAAAAACCATCACGAAATACTTGAAGAAAAAAAACTTCGGTGCCTATCTCAGTTATTTTTTTTATATTGTGATTAGCTTTCGTTAAGGCATTTATATCATCAATTCGAATTCCCTGTATGTACTCGAGAACAAGTATGTTTTTGCTAGTAAGTTCCCAGTAAATTTTAGGTACTTTGTAATTTGGATTATCTTTGAAGTTTTCTGAAAGTTCTTCTGCTGCAGATGCTTCTAATGTTAAGTCAAGTTCGTTTAATGAAACTTCTGACAATACCTCAACATTTTTTGAAAGCTTTAGTCTCTTAATACTTGGTATAGCTATCTCAAGACATTTTGATAACCAGTAAAAAAAGATAAAGTCTTTAAACAATTTTTTTTTGATATTTGGTTTAAGTATTTTAATAGCAACAGTTTCACCACTTTTTAAAATAGCAGTATGTACCTGAGCAACGGATGCGTTTGCAATAGGCGTTTCATTAAAAGAAGAAAAAATATTAGCAATTGAGTCATTATTTTCTTTTTCAATTATGTTTTTTGCAATAGTACTAGAAAAGGGCTCTATATCATCTTGTAATTTTTTTAAATATTCGCATGTCTTTTTATCAACCAGGTCTGGCCTTGTGGATAAAGCTTGCCCAAACTTAATGTATCCTGGACCTAAATTAATTAAACAACGGAGAAGTTTTTTTCCTATTTCATCTTTATTTTCTGAATAAATGAGTAAATTAAAGAATTTTAAAGTTAAATTTAGTTTTTTATTAAAAAACGGTTTGTCGATTAAAAGCATTAAAGTTCCTGCTCTTACTAATTTAAAAAATACAAAAAGACCTACTACACAAAAGTATGGTGTTTTCCATATTGGATACTCTAACCTTTGTTTTATTTGCATTTAAATTTTCCACCCAGAATGAAGCGCAACTATACCATTTGACAGATTCCTGTACTTAACTCTTGAAAATCCAGCATCTGAAAACATTTGAGCAAGCTCAGGTTGGGTAGGAAATTGTCTTATGGATTCAACCAAATAATTATATGCATCTTTATCTCCTGTAATTTTCTTGCCTATAGAGGGCATAAAAATAAATGACCAAGCATCATATAATTTTTTAAGCGCATCATTTTCTACATGGCTAAATTCCAGACAAATTAATCGGCCTCCAGGCTTTAATATACGATATATTTCTTTTAAACATTTAATTCTATCTGTAATATTTCTTAAGCCAAATCCAATAGTCGCTCTTTCAAAGGAACCTTCGGTTGCAGGAATATTTTCAGCACTAGCAATAGTCCATATTATTTTTTGTGATGTATTACTTTTGTTCTGACCTGCGTTCAACATTTCTTGGTTTATATCATACACATAGGCACTACCTCCACCTGCGTTCAAAAATTTTTTAGCTATATCTCCAGTACCTCCGGCAATATCAGCTAATTTTTGATTATTCTGAGGTGCCAACCAATTAATAAGATCATTTTTCCATAATCTATGTATTCCAAAACTAGTAAGGTCATTCATTAAATCATACTTACTAGCAACTGAAGCAAATACTTTATTAACTAATTTCTGTTTGTCAGATCTTTTTACAGTTTTGTATCCAAAGTCAATTTTTTGATCATCTTTATTTAACATTATAATTCCAATTACTATATGATAAATCAAATATACTTTTAATTTATTTAAAGATACACAAAAAAGGATAAAAGATGCCAGAATTACCTGAAGTAGAAACAGTATGTTTGGCTTTATCTAAAATTGTTTATAACTCAAAAATTGAAGAAATAGAGGTGCTTAGAAGTGATTTAAGATGGAAAATAAAAAAATCTTTGAAACATGATTTAGAAAATGATTATTTCAAACAACCTTTTAGAAGGGGAAAATATATATTAATACCTACGATTAAAAATAATATTTTTCTTATTCACCTAGGTATGAGTGGACAAATAAAAATTAGAGACAATTTTGAAAGTGTTTTAAAACATGATCATGTAAGAATGACAATTAAATCTGAAAATGATAAAAAGTATTTTATTACCTACAATGATCCAAGAAGATTTGGATATATTGACTTGTTTCATAAAAAAGAGATTAATGGGCATTTCTTATTAAAAAAATTAGGCGTTGAACCTTTTGAAAAAAATTTTAATGTTGGCTATTTACAGAAAATGTTTGATAAAAAAATAAAATGTATAAAAGATACTCTTATGGATCAAAGTGTAATTGCAGGTATAGGAAATATTTATGCCAGCGAAATTTTGTTTAAAGCAAAAGTGAATCCCTTCAGGAGTGTAAATACTCTAAATAATGAAGAAATAAAATCAATTATTGGAGCTACAATAGAAATTTTAAAAAAATCAATTAATGTGGGTGGTACAACCATCCAAAATCACTTGCAACCCAATGGAAAACTAGGTTATTTTTTTCAAAATCTTGAAGTTTATGGTAAAAAAAATAAAACTTGTAATACATGCAAGTGCTTAATTGCAGTTAGTATAATAAGTAATCGTTCAACATTTTATTGCAATAATTGTCAAATTTAGGATCACCAAAAACAAACAAAATTGGTTATTTAACTTGACATTTAAATTAAAAAAAACTAATCCACTACTTATAATTTTACTAGGATAAAATAATGGCTAATCATATTTCAGCTAAAAAAAGAATAAGACGTAATTCTAAAATGGAAATTGTTAATAAAGTAAGAAAAAACAGAGTTAGGTCATTTATAAAAAAAGTTGAGTTAGCCATAGAAAAAGATGATAAAAAATTAGCCGAAAAAGCTTTTATTATCGCACAGCCTGAGATGCAAAGATCTGTGACTAAAGGTGTTTTTAAAAAAAATACTATTTCGAGAAAGTTATCTAGATTATCAGCAAGAATCAAAAATATAGCTTAATTTTTAGATCATAAATTATGACCTTAAAAACTCCATGGTCTCTTTTTTTTGCAAATTTAATATTAAAAAAATAATAAAATTAACGATTCGGTGCAATCAGTTAAATCTTATTAGTAAAAAAATTTAAAAATCTAATAGTTAGTGAATATATTATGTAATAA
>QCHB01000012.1 GCA_003278095.1 SAR116 cluster bacterium AG-390-L20
GATAATGCAATCAAAATCGTTAAAAAAGTTAATGAAGAATTAAGTTTGCTTTTCCCAGATAATGCTAGTCAATATAAAGTGAATTCAAATAATATTATTAATAAAATAAGTGATTTAAAAAGTGAGTTAACAAAAGATCTAGCTCCAATTAAAGACAAACCTTATGTGGTTTTCCATGATGCGTATCAATATTTCGAAAAAGCATTTGGGCTAAATGCCGTTGGTTCTGTTGCACTAGAAGGTGATATCGCATCATCACCAAAACAGATATCTTTTATCAAAGATAAAATAAAAAAATTAAATGCCTCATGTGTATTTCAAGAGCCACAATTTGACAGTAAATTAGTAAAAATAGTTGTTGAAGGAACGAATGCGCAAATTGGAACTCTAGATCCATTAGGCGTGAACATTTCCGGAAAAGAAAATTTTTATATACAATTACTAAAAAATATGGCTAAAAGTTTAAAGGAATGTTTAGGATAAATGAGTTATGTTAATCTGTGAAAATCTTTCATTTTCAATTGATGGTCACAAATTACTCTCAAACATAGATTTTAAAATAAAAAAAGAAAAGGACCTGTTAATTACAGGTCCTTCTGGTATAGGAAAGACAACATTATTAAGTATTTTATGTGGTCTTCAAATACCTACTGAAGGAAGCATTCGTTATAATGATATTTCCCTTTATAGTTTATCTGAAAACAAAATTGACGAATTTAGAGGAAAACAACTCGGAATAGTTTTTCAAAGTTTTAATTTAATTAATGCGTTTACAATTAAGCAAAATCTCCAAATAGCAAATACTGCGGAAGGTTCCGAAGATACTGATCATATTTACGACCTCCTTGAAAGAGTGGGATTAGCTGATAAATCTCATATCAAGGTTTCAAATTTAAGTATTGGTGAAAAACAAAGAGTTGCGGTAGCGCGTGCATTTATAGGGCAACCGAAATGGATATTTTGTGATGAGCCTACATCATCATTAGATGATAAGAATACAGATATTATTACAAACCTAATCAAAGAAGAAAGCTTAAGACACAAAGCCTCATTAATTTTAATAACTCACGACAAACGTGTTCAATCAATTCTTAATTTCAACGAAATTTTGAGATTAGGAGAAGTATTATAAATATATTCTTAATTTCATTTTTGTATTTAAAATCTAAGCCATTAAATTTCATGATGAGTATACTTTTAATGATATTAGGTGTCACAATAATTACATTGTCAGTTTTAGTTAATCAAATTACTAAGAATACTTTTACCAAAAATAATCCTGATTTGGATGTAGTAGTAGGTGCCAAGGGAAGCCCTCTTCAATTAGTTTTGTCATCTATTCATCACATTGATATTCCAACGGGAAATATAAGTTACAAAAATGCTAAAAAAATTATGAAACATCCTGCTATTAAATTTGGAGTTCCAATTTCGTTAGGTGATAATTTCCAAAATTACAGGATAGTGGGTACTGATAAGAAATTCTTAAAACTATATGATGCAGAATTAGAAATAGGTTCTATTTGGGAAAAGCCTATGCAATCCGTAATTGGTTCCAATGTAGCTAATTTCACTAAATTAAAAATTAACAAATTTTTTGTGGGATCTCATGGTTTAATAGATACAGGCGACATTCATTCTGAACAACCTTATAAAGTAGTTGGTATCTTAAAAAAGACAGGTACTATATTAGATAATTTAATTATCACCAGCTTGGATAGTGTATGGAATTTACATTCAAATCAAAATGACATTTTGAAAAACACTGATAGCTTAGAAGTAACAGCATTATTATTAAAATATAAAAATAAAACTTCCGTCTTTTCTTTTCCAAGAGTAATTAACAAAAACACAAGTATGCAGGCAGCTAGTCCTAATCTTGAAATTTCTAAATTATTTAAGTTAACTAGCGAAGCCCATAAAATTATTAATTATTTAAGTATTATAATTGTATCTTTATCATTTGCAGGGATTTTATTCACATTATTAAATAACATAAACGAAAGAAAATATGACTTGGCAATATTAAGAACACTTGGTTTTACTAGGGAACGAATTTTTTCTATAATTTTAATCGAGGGAATGACTATTTCAATTTTAGGAAGTTTTATTGGGTTGATCTTAGGAGGTATAGTCTACAAGTGCATTGAATTTTTTTCATTACTTGGAAGAAATATAGTTACAGGACAGCTTGATTTTATTTATGAAATATTAACGATATGGTTTGTTATTCTGATTATTTCTTTTCTTACTTGTCTTATACCCGGCATCAAAGTATATAGACAAAATATTAGAAACACCTTGTTAAATAGTTAATTATTTATTTTTATAGACGTAAAGTCAGATATGAAAGATTAAAATATGAATAAAAAATTTGTAATTATAATCATATGTTCTTTATTTACATTTAAGGTATTTGGTTATGAAAAATTTAACCTTAATGATATTGATCCATCTGAGAATATTATAGTTGAAGATTTATATGAGCCACTCGAAGTAACGGGTGATGCCATACCCTGGCAATTATTTAAAAAAACCAAAGAGATTGAAGACTGTATAATTGATAAAGATGGTTTTGACTATTGTCTTATAAAACCAGTTTATGATGATAATGTTAAAAAATATAATGGTAAAACAGTTACAATAATGGGCTTTATGTTTCCTCTTGAGCAATCAGAAAAACAAAAAAAATTTTTAATTGGACCATATCCTTTAAGTTGTCCATTTCACTACCACGTTGGACCATCGCAAGTTATCGAAATTAGTTCAGAAAAGGCTATTGACTTTTCCTTTGATCCTATAACAATAAAAGGTAGGCTTGAGGTAAAATATAATAAAGAAACTGGTACTTTCTATTATCTAAAAATTCTCAAATCATAATTTAAAGAGTTTCAGAAACACCCCAAACATTTGTAACCTGACTTGACAAAACTCCGCCATTACCATGAGCTACTGACAATTTTGCATTGTCAATCCATCCTCCACCCGATCTTTCACCTACATTGTCTCCTGCGGAATTCCTTAATTGACGAATAGCTTCTAAAGTTACAAAGAGACCATACATTCCTGGATGTACACAGGACAACCCTCCTCCATTAGTATTAACTTTTAAGGATCCAGATGGCCCAATATTGTTGTTTTTAACCAATTCAATAGCTTCACCTTTTTTACAGAAACCTAAATCTTCAAGAAATAACAATGTATTTATGGTGAAGGCGTCATATAATTGTATTGTATCCATGTCAGTGGCTTTATAACTAGACATCTTAAATGCCCTTTGGCTACTATCTATTGCCGATGTTCTAACTAAATCTGGCATTTCAGAAACCATTCGGTGATGGTGTTCCATTGCTGCTCCAAGCAAATAAATAGGAGTATTTTTAGTATCTTTGGCTCTATCAGACCTTGTCATTATGACCGCAGCTCCTCCGTCAGTGACTAAGCAACAATCTAGTTTACCCAAGGGATCTACAATTGGTCTTGCTGAAAGAACATCTTCAACAGTCAAGGGTCCCTTATCATAAGTGTAAGCTCTTGGATTAAGTAAGGCCCAGTCTCTTGCAGATACTGCTACATTTGCTAAATCTTCGCGAGACGCTCCAAATTCGTGCATATATCTTTTTGCAGCTAAAGCATATGCAGTGACTGGCATTCTAGGTTCATATTGTGCTTCATATGGCATTGCTTCTGAAATAGTTTTAAATCCTCCAATACTTTTTTGATTAGAGCCATATGCAACCACAGCTACATTTATCAATCCCGCATCTAAAGCCAAAGCAGCTGTCAAAATATGAGATAAAAAGCTTGATCCACCAATCTGAGAACCATCAGCAAATTTCGGTTTTAAACCAAGATATTCAGATAAAGACATGGCCGCCATGGAATGAAAGGCTGTTGCAGCAAAAACTCCATCAACTTCATTTAATTTTATTCCTGCATCATCTAAAGCGTCATGAACAGAGTTTGCCATTATCTCCATAGCGCTCCAACCTGATGCCATTCCACAACCACTCTCTGCTAGGCCAACGACAGCGGTTTTACCTTTTAAATTATTAATATCATTTTGGTTCATTATAATTATCCTTGTAAAATATCAAAAATTACTGCTGGTTCCCCATTAAGAATTGAAATTCTTGCTTTTACTTTTTGACCTATTTGAACTTTATCTGGCTCTGTGCCTTCAACCCTTGCCATCATTCTTGGGCCTTCATCTAAAGTAATTAAAGACAAATTAAAATCACCACCCTTTTCTGGTAACCTCCTATTGCAAGTGGTGCTATGAACAGTTCCTATTCCAGATGCTTCTACCCACTCTAAATCCCTTTCACCAGTTCCTGGAAAAGCAACTCGGGGATGAAAGAAAAATTTATCTAAACTTTTACACCTTTGGATCATAAACTTTCCTTCAGACAAATAATTTTTAAATTGTTGTTCTGGGCCAACTAATCCTTTTAAGTTTTCTGGCATTTTTCTTCCTTTTTTAAGTTCTATTTAGTTACAATCAATGCATCAAGCGCAATAACACTATTCTCACTGACTAAAATTGGGTTCATTTCAACTTGATCAATCCGATCAAAATTAGCTGCAATTAAATTAGATAAGTTAACAATCGCAGTTATTAAAGACTTTATATCAACAGAAGGTTGACCCCTAGTACCAAAAAAAACATCTTTACTTTTTAAAGACAAAATCATTTTTTCAGCTTTCTCAAAAGATACAGGAGCTTCAGCAAAAGAAATATCTTTCATTACCTCCGTATATATTCCACCAAGACCAAACATAACTATTGGTCCAAATACTGGGTCAATTTTAGCACCTAAAATGCATTCAATTCCTCCTTTTATCATTGGTGAAATCATGACCCCGTCAATTATAGCCTTAGGAGCTTTTTCATTAACATTTTTATGAATTTTTTTGAAAGCTTCTCTAGCCTGATCAATATTTTTAATTTCTAAAATTACACCACCAACTTCTGTTTTATGTTGAATATCTGATGACAAAATCTTCATTACATATTTGGTATCATCATTTTTAAAAAGGGAGGATAAATCATCTAAGTTTTTAATCTGCAAAGATTTTACAACTGGTAAATTAGCAGCCCTTAAAATTTCACTACAGTCGATTTCGTTTAATTTCTTTTTAGGTATTTTTATAACATAATCATTTTTTTTAAAATCTTGTTTAGCCTCAATTAGATTAAATTTTTCTCCAAAAAACATCAATGCAGACATTGCTATAATAGCTCTTGTAGGATCTTCAATACATGGAAACCCTTCTTTTTCGTACATTTTAACGTATTCTTCAGGCGCAACCATACAATTTATAAACAATTTATCTTCGTACCCTTTCATAGCCTGTTTAAGAGATGATAAAAGGGGTTTTGATAAAACAGGAGAGCCTGCAACAGATGTCCAAAAACCTATTAATGCATCATAACCACCTTTTGAGAGCATTAAGTCAGTAAACTTGGGTATCAACGATAAATCATTAAAAAATTGAGCTGTCACATCTACAGGGTTCATCGGTGATGCAAAAGGTACAAGTTGTTTTAATTCATCTTGAGCATCCTCTGGCATGGGACCAACTATTAGACCTTCATCGGATGCAGCATCTGCCATCAATACACCGCCTCCTCCTGATATAGTAACTATACCTAAATTTTTTCCCGCAGGAAATATCCTTGGTTTAGTTGCATAAGCTACATCTAACATTTCTTCTGTGCTTCTTACTCTATAGGCACCATGGGCTTTTAACACCTCATCGTAAATAACGTCTTCACCTGCCAAAGAAGCTGTGTGAGAGTTAGCTGCTGCAGCGCCAACTTCTGATCTACCTACTTTCATAAAAATTACTGGCTTTTTTTCAGATCTTGCAGTGTCTAAAGCTTTAGTAAATTGCTCTCCATCTTTTACACTTTCAGCGTATGCCATAATTGAATGAACATCTGGATCTTCGGCCATTAATTGGATTGTTTCTCCTACTGACAAGTCAACTTCGTTTCCAGTTGTCATCCAATATCTTATCCCTAAACCTCTTTGATGAGCTACCATATATATATGGCTTCCATAAGCGCCTGATTGGCTAGCAATTGATATTCCGCCTGGCTTTGGAGTAGCCCTGTCTATGGTTGATGTAAATGTTGGATAAAAATTAGTAGCTGAGTTAAAAAGTCCAAGGCAATTTGGGCCTATTATTCTTAAACCACTATCTTTACTAATTTTTTTAATTTGGTTTTGATAGATTTGTCCTTGACCACCTATTTCGGAAAACCCTGAAGAAAAAATTAATGCTGTTTTTGCCTTTTTTTCTACAGCCTGTTCAAGAACTGATACAACTATTTGAGAAGGAACTGCGACTAAAATAAAATCTAAATCTTCTTTCACATCTAATAAAGAAGAGTAAGCTTTAATACCTTGAACACTGTCTCTATTTGGGTTAATTGGAAAAATCCCTCCTGAAAACTTTTGTTCAATCATATGGGCTAATGGACGTCCTCCAATCCTAGCTTTATTATCTGAAGCTCCAACAATAGCAATCGATTTAGGTGACATAATTTCTTGTAGAGTAGTCATGTTTAGCCTTTAATTAATAGACAAGTTTTAAACAGTCTATAATCTACATTAAATAATAAACTTGTTAAATGAAATATTAAATATAATTAGTCAGATTGTTCAAAGATATAATGCCTAGAATTGTTTTTTTAAGTTGCTTTATACAGATGTTTTCTATGACTGGATTTGCTGTATGGCCTATCTATTTATTAGACCTTCAAACCTTATGGAATTTATCAAATAGTGAAGCTGGTTGGATAAGTGGATCATTCTATATTGGATATGTTATTGCAACTCCATTTTTAGTGAGCATGACTGACACTTTTGATGCAAGAAAACTATATTGCTTTTCTTCTCTACTTGGCTGCTTAGGTTTATTATTATTTTCTTTCTTTGCCAGCAACGTAATTAATGCTTCAATCTATTGGGGTCTTGTTGGTGCAGGTCTTGCTGGCACTTATATGCCTGGACTACAAATACTTAACTCAAGACTTAACAAAATTTCTAGAGAGAAATATGTTGCAGTTTATACCTCTTTTTTTGGATTGGGTGTCGCATTTTCGTTCTCTCTATTTGGTTTCATAAAGAGTTATGAAATTTCATGGGAGCAAGCCTTCTTATTTGCCTCATTTATTCTATTTATTTCTGCTTTTCCTTTGTTGTTATTTTCAGGAGAAGAAATTGAAGAACGCCAAAAAAGACCATATCAGGGTATTATAAAAGTAATTATCCCTATTTTTACTACATTTAAAAATAAAAAAGCATTGCCATTTATACTTGGCTATGGGGGACATACATATGAATTATTTGGCTTTAGAAGTTGGACATTTCCATGTATATTATTTCTTTCAAATTATTTTAACACCAAAGTAAGTGACGCATTCATCGCTAATTGTATTGGTTTAATGGGCTTTTTGGGTATTTTTGCATCTATCTATGGTGCTAAATATTGCATAGGAAAAGACAGAGCAAGAATAGTAAGTAAAATGGGATTATTATGTTTTATTGGTTCAATTTTGACTGCTATTTCTTTTTGGTTTAGTTTCTGGTTAGCCCTTTTAATGCTTTTAATCTATAATGGACTTATAGTGCTTGATTCAGGATCATTAACTACTGGAACTGTAATTAACGGTAAACCAGAAGATAGAGGTGTAAGACTGGCTCTTCACTCTATAGTCGGATTTTTTGGAGGAGCTTTGGGAGGACCTATAATTGGTTTTGTTTTGGATAATTTTGGTGGACAAACAAGTCATTTAGCTTGGTTCTTATCATTTTTATGTTTAGGGTTAGGGTCTTTATTTTCAACATTATGTTTTAAGTATTATCTATCAAAAGCTTAAATAAAAAAAGATGTCAGAATAAATCAATTTCAAAAATATTTAACAAACGGAGAAAATTACATGAACACCAAAATTTTACTCAATGAAAGACCGTATGGTGAACCAACTCTTGAAAACTTCAAAACTGTGAAAGAAAAAATTAGATCTCCAAAGGAAGGTGAGGTTCTACTTAAAACTATCTATATGTCCTTAGATCCATATATGCGAGGTAGAATGAATGATACAAAAAGCTACGCTAAACCTGTTGCAATTGGTGAAGAAATGGAAGCAGGCGCATTAAGTCAAGTCATAGAAAGTAAATCCGAAAACTTTAAAGTGGGGGATTTTGTAGAAGGTCGAACAGGTTGGCAAGATAATCCTACTGTTGATGAAAAAAAATTAAGAATAATTGATCCAAATATGGCTCCACTTTCAACCTCTATTGGAGTATTGGGCATGCCTGGGACAACTGCATATGTTGGTATGCACAACTTTGCAAAACCTCAAAGAGGTGAAACTTTAGTTGTTTCTGCAGCTTCAGGGGCAGTTGGATCGACTGTTGGTCAGATTGGGAAGATATATGGATGCAAAGTGATTGGTGTAGCTGGCACTAATGAAAAATGTGAGTTTACAAAATCAGAATTAGGCTTTGATGAATGTATAAACTACAAAGACGATGATTTTAAAGATCAACTTAAATCGGCTTGTCCCGATGGTGTGGATATTTATTGGGAAAATGTTGGTGGTATTACCTTTGATACCGTAATGCCACTTCTAAATGATTATGCAAGGATACCTGTCTGTGGTTTAATTTCCTTATATAATGCTACAAGTATGCCGGGTGGTGAAAAAGATCGTTTACCACTATTATTTAGACAAGTCTTAACAAAAAGGATGATGATTAAAGGCTTCATAGTGTTTAACCATTATGATCAAAGAGAAGAGTCGATTATAGCTCTGTCTAATTGGATTAAAGAGGGTAAAATTAAATATAAAGAAGATTTTGTGGATGGACTCGAAAATGCTCCTAATGCTTTCATTGGTTTATTAAATGGAAAGAATTTTGGGAAACTAGTTGTTAGAGTCAATCCTGACCCAACAATCTAATCGGTTGTTTCTTGATAGCCTTAATTAAGGCTATCAAAATTTTTACCATTATTAACCAAATCATTAAGTAATTGAGGTGGAGACCAAAATCTTTTATCTTCTTGATAAAACTTTTCAATATTTGCTAATACTTTATCTAAACCAATCATATCAGCATATTTCATTGGTCCTCCTCTCCACTTAGGAAAACCATAGCCATTAGTATAAACAACATCTATGTCAGAAGGCCTGATAGCAATTTTTTCTTGTAAAATTTTGGCTCCTTCATAGACCATTGCAGCAATATATCTATCTAATATTTCTTGATCAGAAAAATTTTTAGGAGTTATTCCAACTCTTTTTCTTTCTTCATTACATATAATCTCTATCTCAGGGTTTGGTGTAAAAAGCTCTATACCTTCTCCATAAAGATAATAACCTTTTGAAGTTTTTTGTCCAAACCACCCTCTTTCACATACTCTATCGGCAATTTCAACATATCTATCATCTTTGTGACGAAATGGGGCCTTTCTTTTTCTAGTAGCCCAGCCTATATCGCCTCCGGCAAGATCTATTACTTGAAAAACACCCATTGCACATCCAAATTTTCTCAACACTTCATCAATATGGAATGGACTTGCTCCGTCCTCTACCATGTGATAAGTCCCCACCAAGTATTTTGAAAGGATTCTATTACCTATAAATCCATCACATACTCCAGAACGCACAGGAACTTTTCTCATTTTTTTGGCTAACATAAACGAAGTTGATACTGTATTATCTGAAGTATTGTCTGCCACGACAATTTCTAGCAATTTCATAATATTAGCAGGTGAAAAAAAATGAAGGCCTATCACCCTATCTGGATTATCAACTACTTTCGCAATTTCATTTACATCCAAATAACTTGTATTTGAGGCTAGAATACATTTTTGATTGCATATTTTATTTAGTTTAATAAAAACTTCTTTTTTCACATCCATATTTTCAAAAACAGCTTCTATTATTAAATCTCTATCATTTAAAACATTCATGTCAGTATCTGATTTAAATAAATTAATTATTTGGCTTTTTTGATCTGTCGTCATTCTACCCAGATTTACATTTCTGTCATATGTTGAGTTAATTTTATCAAAAGCCTTTTTAATTGCTTCTTGATTTTGCTCGATCATAATCACATCAAATCCTGCATTCATAGCAGCCATTGAAATTCCTGTACCCATAGTTCCACCACCAATGATACCAATTTTTTTTAGTTCAGAGGTTTTACCATTTTTTAATTCAGGTATTTTTGTTATTGCTCGTTCAGCAAAGAACGAATGTATCAGCCCCTGTCTTTGTGGACTTTCTATACATTCTTTAAAAAGTTTTCTTTCATTTTTTATGGCAGCTGGAAAATCTAAATTTAAGCCTTCTTCAACAGACTTAATAATATTATGTGGAGAAAATAAATTTTTATATTTTTTTAAAGCGTTAGCCTTTGCATTAGTAATTATTTCTTTTATCTCTTCAAGATTGTTAACTTTACTTGTGATTTTTGAAGTTGGCCTTACATCAAAACCTTCACTAATTAATTTTCGAGCGTAAGATACTCCGTTTTCTACAGTTTTATCATTAGGAGCAATTTCATCAATAATACCATTTGCAAACGCCTCTTCAGCAGGAACATGTTTACCAGTAAGCATCATATCTAAGGCCATTGAAACACCGCACAATCTTGGCAGTCTCTGAGTTCCACCTGCGCCAGGTAAAATTCCAAGTAAAACTTCTGGTAATCCAACTTTAGTTTTTGGAGCAGCTATCCTGTAATGAGCTGACATTGCCACCTCCAGTCCCCCTCCTAGAGGAGTACCATGAAGGGACGCAACAACTATTTTATCTAAATTCTCTATTTTATCACAAATTTCACTTAAAATTGGTGCATCAACATCTTTACCAAATTCTTTAATATCAGCTCCTGCAAGAAACGTTCTTTCAGGAGCAGTTATCACAATTGCTTTAATGTTTTTTTCCACTGAAAGTTTTTTAACTGTCTCAAGAAGTTCAATTCTTACCGCAGCACTAATAGCATTAACTGGAGGATTAGAAATCTCAATAACGGCTATATCATTTAAAATATTATGTTTAACTACTGTCATTCTAACCTCACTACATTAATGTTTTTTTTGCTTCCATATATTCGTTATTAATTCTTTCAACTAACTTACTTGCTGGTAAAATACTCTTAACTGCAGAGATACCTTGACCAGAACCCCAAATCTCTTTCCAACTTTTTGGTTTTGATGTACCTGAGCTAAAATTCATCTTACTTGAATCACTCTCTTCCAAGTTGTCAGGATCAAGTCCTTGTGCCTCAATAGACCCCTTTAAGTAATTACCGTGAACTCCTGTAAATAGATTTGTATAAACAATATCATCAGCGTTTGATTGAGTGATCATTTCTTTATACCTTTGATCCGCATTAGCTTCATTAGTAGCAATGAATGCAGAACCTATATACGCAAGATCAGCTCCCATGGCTTGTGCTGCAAGAACAGCTCCACCATTTGCTATTGAACCAGATAATAAAAGAGGACCATCAAACCATTCCCGAATTTCTTGTATTAATGCAAAAGGTGATAAAGTTCCAGCATGACCACCTGCACCAGCAGCTACAGCAACTAAACCGTCAGCCCCTTTATCAATTGCTTTTTTTGCAAAAAAATTATTAATAATGTCATGTAAAACTATACCATTAGCTTCATGTGCAACTTTATTTACTTCTGGTCTAGCACCTAAAGATGTTATCCATACAGGAGCATTCCATTTTGCACAAATATCAATATCTTTTTCTAATCTTATGTTAGACTTGTGTACGATATGATTTACTGCATATGGCGCTGCTGGATTATCTGGATTTTTTTGGTTATGCCTGTCTAATTCATCATTTATTTTCTTTAACCAAATCTCTAACATGTTAGGTTCACCTTCTCCTTCTCTAGCATTCAAACAAGGAAATGAGCCAATTACACCCGCTTTACATTGAGCAATCACAAGATCAGGATTTGAAATGATAAAAAGTGGGGAACCTATTACTGGTATTTTAAGTTTATCTAATGGAGGAAGAAGTGACAAATTTGTCTCCTGTGTTTTATTCAAAAATAGAATAATCATTTAACACGCTAATAATAAATTCTTCAATTATTTTAATTACATAAACTTATTTTTTTTATATGATTAGATAATAACTATTAGACGGGAGAGATAAAGATGTTTTTGAATGACACTGATTTAAAAAAATTTGATGAAGATGGTTATTTGTTTTTTCCAGAAATGTTTAGCAAAGATGAAGCTTCACTTTTAAAAGAGGAAGCAGAAAAAGTTTACTCACAAGATAGAAAAGAAGTTTGGAAAGAAAGTTCTGGAGTTGCACGTACAGCATTTGCTGCTCATAAATATAATGAAGCTTTTAGAAGATTAGGAGCACATCCCAGATTAATTGACCCTGTTTCTCAAGTATTGCAAGGAGATATTTATATGCATCAGTTTAAGTTAAATGCAAAAGCTGCATTTGACGGAGCTGTATGGCAATGGCACCAAGATTATGGCACTTGGAAAAGAGATGATGGTATGCCAGAGCCAAGAGCAATGAATATAGCAGTTTTTTTAGATGATGTAACAGCTGCAAATGGTCCGTTATTATTTATTCCTGGAAGTCATAAGTCTGGCGTTATAGACGCAGGTCATGACCTCGAGACAACCAGTTACCCATTATGGACTTTAGATAATAAAAAAGTTCTTGAGTTAGCTGAAAGAGGCGGCTGTGTTGCACCGACAGGACCTGCAGGAAGCATGCTTATGTTTTCTTCACTTTTAGTACATGCAAGTCCACCAAATATTTCTCCATTTGGAAGAAGTATTGTCTACCTCTCATTATGCCATGTTGACAACCATATACAAAAATTTAAGCGTGACGAATGGATAGCTCACAGAGACTTTGCACCTATTTGTAAACTTAGTGACAATTGTTTAAGCGAATTAATAAGCGAAAACGTTAGTGCCGCTGAGTAAACATTAATACATTCTATAAAGGAATATTTAATTTTGTTAACAATAAACTCAGTTGCAAATTTTAGAGATGTAGCTATTGGCTCCAAAATGAAAACAAATTTATTATTTAGATGTGCTAAGTTAAGCACTCTAAATCAAGAAGATATTATTAATTTAGAAACGCTAAATCCATGCGCTATTATTGACTTTAGAGATCCTAAGGAAATAAATAAAGCTCCAGATAATTTATCAAAAACATTACTAAGTAAATATATAAGTCTTCCAATATCAGCTAGCACTCTAGGTAGAATGGTTACACAAAAAAAGATAGACGGTGATAATGTAAGAACCTATGAAAAAGTTATGGAAGAGAGTTACAAATTATATATAAATAATCACAAACATGTATGGAAAGAATTTATTAAGATTTTACTAAATTCTGATAACAACCCAGTAATTTTTCACTGCTCTGCTGGAAAAGATAGGACTGGTATAGCAAGTTTTATTATTCAAAGAATATTAAACAGTTCTATGGAACTGATTTATAAAAACTATTTATTATCAAATAAATTATTGACTACGAAAGCCGCCACAGCTGAACAAACAACTACTTCTAGTCGTGATAATCTTCAGGTAACAAAAACTATGTTAAGTACTCTTGGAAAAGTAAAAAAAACGTACTTAGTTTCTGCAATAAATGAAATTGAAAGTAAATATCAAACTTTAGAAAATTATATTATAAAAGAACTTCATTTTGATAAAAATGATATTGCTAGATTAAAAACACAATATTCCAATTGATAGGCAGAAAATGTTTTTACAAAATGCAATTGAAAAAAGAATTGATGATGATAATCCTGTCAAGGTAGCCCTAATAGGAGCTGGTAAATTTGGGTCAATGTTTTTAAGTCAAGTTCCAAGCACTAAGGGAATTGAAGTTTTAGTAATTGCAGATTTAAAACCTGACAATGCCATAAAAGCTTGTAAAAACGTTGGTTGGAGTGATGATTTAATCAACAAAACAAAATTTGTTGATACAGGTGCTGATGCGATAAAATTAAATGAAGTAGAAGTAATTATTGAGGCAACAGGATTTCCTGCAGCAGGTATTAAACATGCAAGACAAGCTTTTCAAAATGGCAAACATATAATAATGGTAAATGTTGAAGCAGATGTTTTAGCCGGAGCAGCTTTAGCTAAAGAGGCTAATTCTGTAGGAGTTGTTTATTCTATGGCTTATGGAGATCAACCGGCCCTAACTGCAGAAATAATTGAATGGGCAAGAGCTTCTGGCTTTAATGTCACTAGTGCAGGTAAAGGAACCAGATATCAACCAATATACCACAAATCATCACCTGACACGGTATGGGATTACTACGGCTTGACCCACGAAGAAGCAAGAAAAGCAGGAATGAACCCAAAAATGTTCAACTCATTTTTAGATGGAACTAAATCTGGATTGGAAATGGCTGCTATTGCTAATGCATGTGATCTAGAAGTCCCAACTAATGGTCTATTATTTCCTCCATGTGGAATGGACGATCTTGCAAATATTTTAAAACCATTAGAATTTGGTGGTTTGTTAGAAAAGAATGGACAAGTTGAAGTTGTGTCTTCACTTGAGAGAGATGGTCGACCCGTATTTAAAGATTTACGTTGGGGCGTGTATGCCGTGTTAGAAGCCCCAAATGATTATGCAGCGTCTTGTTTCAAACAATATGGAATGAATACTGATGATACTGGTAAATATTCTGCGATGTATAAACCTTTTCACCTCATAGGGATGGAGCTTAATATATCAGTCTTTTCAGCTGCATTGTTAAATCAGGCAACAGGGCAAACCAAAAAGTTTACTGGAGATGTTGTATCAACAACTAAGAAAAATTTGAAAAAAGGTGAAATTCTTGATGGAGAAGGTGGAGCAACTGTATGGGGCAAACTTGTACCATCGAAACTATCGTTATCTATGGAAGCTCTTCCTATTGGACTAGCTCATGGAATTAAACTTAAAAATGAAATTGAAGAAAATAAAATAATTACATGGAATGATGTTGATTTTTCATCAAATGATCCTGCAATTTCATACAGAAGAAAAATGGAAAAGGATTTTAAAAAATCATAGGCTTATCTGGTCCTTTATCTAAACGCCATACAAAACCTGAATTTCCTTCGTTTGGAAAAAAATTTCTTAAAAGTGGATCATGACCAGGTATTACCAGTTCGTCCTTTGAAGCTAACTTTCTGATGGTTTTAAAACCATTGAGCATATCTTCAAGATCTACAACAATCGGAAAAGGTTTACCTGTAAGAAAATTTTCATAAAAATGAGTAGCATCAGATGCTAAACACATATATCCGTTTTCAGTTTTAACTCTTACTGACTGCAATCCTCTTGAGTGTCCTCCAATAAGGTGAGTGGTTACTCCAGGTTGAATTGCTCCAATTCCATTATAAAATATAACTCTTCCTGAAAAAACATTTTTTACCATATGGCATACATGTTCTCCAGTGAAAGGCATTTTTATAGTCTCGTGACACATACAAGGTCCAGTTGCATACGCCATTTCTGTTTCTTGCAAGTGAAACTTTGCATTAGGAAACTCAATTAATCCCCCTGCATGATCATAATGTAAATGCGTTATAATAACGTCAGTTACTTGACTGGCATTTATATTAATTGCTTTAAGAGCCTCAGATGGTGATCTATCAATTGGTCTGTTTCTTCTTTTTGCTTCTTCGTAATCATAACCAGTATCAACAATAATAATATCTTTGTCTGATTTAAGGACCCATATAAAATAATCAATTGTATGAGCTTCGTGAGAATGATCATCAAATATGAAACTCTCTTTTCTAGTCCTGTCCGTTCTTTCTGCATATTTTAAAGCATATACTTCCCATTTTTTTTCTAAAACTGTATCCACTTTAATTTCTCCTTTGACAATCAAACTTCTTCTAGTCTATCGGTGGCTGGAGGGGGTGTTGGGCTAATATTAGATATTAAATTATAAGTTTCTTGATCTAAAGAAATCTCCACTGAGTCTAGTGACGGTTTTAATTGTTTTAAGTTTCTTGCACTTATAATAGGTGCAGTTATAGCATCATTATATGATACCCAAGCAACAGCTAAAGCAATTGGGTCATAATCTAAGTCGTTAGCTAAATTGACAAGTGAATTAGCTGCGTCGTACATCCAATTTTGACCATATCTTTTTTTATATTTAGAATTATCGTGCAGTCTACCCAAACTATTTTTATTAGATGTATCAACTGAACTATATTTTCCAGTAAGAAGTCCACCACCCAATGGACTATAGCTAATAACGCCAATATTTTCAGTTTGTGACATAGGAAGAATTTCGACCTCTGCTTGTCTTTTAACTATGTTGTACATGGGCTGAAGAATATCAATTGACGGGAACCCATTTTTTTCCGCAACCAACTGCGCTTTCATTACTTGCCAAGCAGAAAAATTTGAGGCACCTAATTGAAAAAATTTTCCTTCTTCTCTAAGTTTTTGAAGTGTTTCAAATGTTTCTTCTAATGGGACATTGTCATCCCAATGATGTAAGAAAAAAACATCTACATAGTCTTGTTTTAATCTTTTAAGACTTTCTTCTAACTGTGATCTTATATTTTTACCACTAGACCCACCAACTGATCCAGCCTTAGTAATTAAAATTATCTTATCCCTTTCTTCTTTAATTAAATTACCAAGAATTAATTCAGATTTACCTCCCGTATATACAAAAGCAGTATCAAAGAAGTTTATACCTCTATCACGACAAGCTTCATACATTTCTTGACTATCTTTTTCGTTTGCTCCGTCACCAAATTGCATAGTACCAAAACATAACGATGAGTTTTTTAAATTATTAGGTCCAAACTCTCTTATCATTTTCATATAACAAAACCTCTTAATTATTCTTAAAATTTCTCATCCAAGTAAGACCCGCTTCAGTAGTAGTCTTTGGTTTATACTCAGCTCCAACGATACTTTTATATCCAGCTTTGTAAATTTCGGGAATAATATAACTAAAGTCTAATTCCCCACTATCTGGTTCTGCTCGATCCTGTACTGATGCTATTTGGACATGACCAATAAAAGGTAAGTGATCTTTAAATCTTTTTACTACATTGCCTTGATTTATTTGAACATGGTAAAAATCAAACATAATTTTAACAGTATCTGATCCTACTAGTTCACAAATTTCTCTTGCTTGCTCAACTTTAGTTAAAAAGTATCCTGGATTATCTTTTAAATTTAAAGGTTCAATAACTAATCCTATATCACTGTCTTTTAGTAAGTCCTTAGCAAATTTTAAATTATCAATAAAAGTTACGAGAGATTTTGTTGATAAATCTGTCACACCAGCCATAGCGTGAATATTTTTTGATTTAATAACTTTAGCATACTCAAAAGCTTGAATTATAGCATCTCTTGCTTCAGATATTCTTGTTGGAACTGCAAGTAAACCATTGTCACCTTCCTCAATATTTCCCTTTATAGTATTTAAACCCATGACTGGTAAATTAACTTCATCTAGAGCTTTTTTTATATCTTTTGCGTCAAATTTATATGGAAATTGAAATTCAACAGCATCAAATCCATATTCTTTTGATTTATAAATAGCATCTATCTGGGAAAATTCATTCCATAAAAGACCTAAATTTGCAGAAAATTTATACATAATATTAATCCCATTCTACATTAAATTTCTTTATAACTGAGTTTATTTGAGATTCATCTAGTGCTTTTGCATCTGCACCTTTTAAGATTAGAGCTAATTTTGCAGTAGCCTCTAATTCTTCAATAGCATTAACTGAAGATTCTAAGTCTTTGCCTGAGACAACCGGTCCATGATTAGCTAACAAAACTGCTGACCTTTTACCAGCAAGACCTTTGATAGCATCACCCATAGCAGGGTCACCAGGCACAAAGAAGGGAAGTAATTTAACTTTCCCTAACAGCATTATTGAGTATGGTGTATAAGAGGGTAATACATTATCTTCATCTATTCCAGGTAGCATAGATAGAGCTACAGAATGAGTAGAATGAAGATGAACTACAGCACCAGATTTCATACCTCTTGTTTCATAAAAAGCTTTGTGAAGAGGCAACTCCTTAGTTGGTAATAAAGATCCTATAGATTGACCAGACTTTGTCACTTTAACTATTTCATTTGGTTCAAGCCTTCCAAATGAAGATCCTGAAGGTGTAACTAGTATATCATCATTATCTAAACGAACTGAGATATTACCTGTTGATCCATGAGTAATACCCCTATCAAACATTGAAGACGCTAAAGTACAGATTTGTTCTCTTAATTTATTTTCGTTCATTTATAAAATATAACCTATATATATATTAATTTCAGTAACCAAATAATTGGTATAAAATACCTATAGACAAGCCAATTACCACATGACTGCCAATAGCTAAGGAACAAGATAAAAAAGGTGATGGTGTTTTTAATCCCAGAAAACCTTTACCCAAAATAGGCATAAAGAAAAACCAAGGAACAACAACACTTAGCAAACCAAAAACAAATCCATTAAAAATTGAAGCATTACAAATATTATATTTTAATAACATAAAGAAAAATATTGAATACATAATCGCAACAGTGTAATGAACAGCCCATCCAATTCTTAATTCATATTTTATTGGGGGCACTTCTTCGATTATTGGATTATATATTTTTGCTTTTGATATTAATAATATATACCATCTTCCAACAATTGCCCAGTCTGATGGATTTATGTCATACATAATTTTTAATAATCTCTGCCAAATATCCATCGCAAGACATGAAATAATCCCAATAATTACAATGTTCAATATTTCCATTAAAAGCCCTTTTAATATTTAAATTTTTATAGCAATGAACTCTTTAACAATATAAAACAATATAGGTGATCTTTAAAATATATCTATTGTATTTTATTTTTTTGATGAACTTTAAAACTATAAAAAACTAGAGGAGAGAGATTTATGGCTAATTTTAATGGACAAACTGCAGTAATTACTGGGGGAGCACAAGGTATTGGTTTAGCGACTGCAAAGAGTTTTATTAACGATGGCTGTGAAGTTATGATTTGGGACATAGATGAGAAAATGGGTGTGGAGGCAGCAAAAGACCTAAATTGTCATTTTTTAAAAGTTGATCAGACTAATAACAACTTAGTCGAAGAAGTTACAGAAAAAACTCTTAAACAAATAAATAAAATTGATATTCTAGTTTGTAGCGCAGGTATTGCTGGACCAACTTATTCAACTTGGGATTATCCTGTTGAAGAATGGTCAAGAGTATTTGACGTAAATGTAAATGGTGTATTTTACTGTAATAAGCATGTTGTAAAATCAATGCGTGAAAGAAATTATGGTAGAATCATCAATATAGCCTCAATTGCAGGCAAAGAAGGTAATCCTAATGCTCCTGCATATTCCGCATCTAAAGCAGCTGTAATAGGTTTAACAAAATCTCTTGGTAAAGAAACAGCAGATAAAGACATCGCTGTTAATTGTATAACACCAGCTACGGCTAAAACGAGAATTCTTGATCAAGTATCACAGGAATTTATTGATTATATGATTTCAAAAATTCCAAGAAATAGATTTGTTACTGTTGAAGAAGTTGCATCTCTTATTACCTTTCTAGCGAGTAAAGAGAATAGTTTCACCACGGCTGGTGTCTTTGATATTTCAGGAGGTAGAGCTACTTATTGATTGGTGAGGATTTTTAGGAGATCCTCTGCACCTTAACTCAAAAACTAATAATCGGGGGAGGAATTTATTAGTTAGAATTAGTACAATTAAACGGGGGAGTTTTATTGAACATGTTCAACAATTGATTCTTTTTCGAAATTTGTCTTGTGATAATTAAAAATAAACTCTTAAGGCTTAAATTTTGTTATATATTTGTGCAAAAAACTTTCTTTTATAATTTTTGTTTAATAATTAATCATTTTAAACTGCTGTATTAAGTTCCATGACTGCAGAAAGTATTACAACTGCGAATAAAGAAAGTCCCATTCCCCTATTTACCCAAACCTGCTTGTTAGATGCTAATGACCATCTTTTTAGACTTATCCCTAACCACAACCAAAATAAATGTATAGGTATCCAAATTGAATTTACTATGATAAATTTAGTTAGAATCTCAACTTTATAAGAAGCCATTCCAAGTGACAGCACTACAAACAAATGTCCTTGGACTACATAAGCCTTTGGATTGACAAATTGTAAAAAAATTCCTTCGTATAATTTTGGAGCTTTAAAACTTTGTTTAAAACCAGTTTTATTTTCAGATGTAGCTATACGCCAAGATAAAAAAGATAAGTAGGATAATGATAAAAATAAAAAAGTTAGTTCAACTCCTTCAATTTCAAACAGAAACTGTTTAAAGCCCAGCACAACTAGTAATGCTACCCCATTAGTTCCAAAAAACAAACCAATGAGATACATCATTCCAACTTTCCATCCAAAACCAGCACCAACACCAGCTAAAGAAAGTACGCCTGGACCAGGAGTAACCATCATTAAGAAACTAATAATTATGTAAGCAATCATTTAAATCTATAGATAATATCTATACCTTGGATCAATGGGATTATTTTTGAAAACATAATTATAATAAGATTTTATAATCACATTATTACAGAAAAATCTTTCCTGGGTTCATTATTTTTTTTGGATCAAAAGCATTTTTAACTTTTTTCATAACGTCTACAGCGTTTCCTAATTCCTTCAACATATATTTTCTTTTGCCTTGACCAATACCATGCTCTCCGGTACATGTACCATCCATTCTAATAGCCCTTTCAGATATTCTGACTAAAAAACTATCTAGTTTGTCTAATTCAGTCTTGCTGTTTTTGTCAATTAGTAATGCAACATGAAAATTTCCATCACCTGCATGACTTACTATTGGACCTATCAATTCGTTCTTTTCCATGTCTTCAATCGTTTCTGTTATACAATCAGACAATTTGGAAATTGGCACACAAACGTCTGTTGAATAAATTTCTGCCTCAGGCCTTACTGACCTGCATGACCAATATGCATCATGCCTTGCTTTCCATAATTTGTTTCTTTCTTCATTATTAGACGTCCATTCAAAATCGTTACCACCAAAATCTGATGCTATTTCACTAAATAATTCTGATTGCTCTTTTACAGATTTTTCACTGCCATGAAACTCTAATAATAATAAAGGAGCTTCAGGAAGATTTGTCTTAGAATAACTATTAACTGCTTTTACTTGAGCAACATCTAAAAACTCAATCCTTGCTACTGGAATTCCAGCTTGTACAGTCATAATAACTGCATCAGTTGCATCCTTAACTGATGGAAAACTTACTCTACCTCCTGCAATGACTTCCGGAATACCGTAAAGCTTTAGTGTAATTTCTGTAGTTATACCTAATGTACCCTCTGAACCAACCATTAACCGAGTTAAATCATAACCTGCTGAACTTTTTCTTGCTTTATTTGCTGTTTTTATTATTTGACCATCAGGAGTAACAACCTCAAGAGCAATTACATTATCTTTCATTGTTCCATAACGCACTGCATTTGTTCCAGAAGCTCGAGTAGCTGTCATTCCACCAAGTGATGCATTTGCACCTGGGTCAATTGGAAAAAACAATCCAGTATCTCTTAAGTGGGTGTTTAGTTGTTCTCTTGTAACCCCAGGTTGTACAACAACCAAAAGATCTTCCTGATACACTGTTAGAATCTTATTCATATTATTCATATCAATAGAAATTCCACCATATGGAGCATTAAGATGTCCTTCAAATGAAGAACCAACGCCAAAAGGAATTATAGGACATTTAAATTCATTACAAATTCTTACAACTTTTTGAACATCTTCTTTACTCTCGGCAAAAACAACGCCATTGGGTAATTCTGATTCATGAATAGTCATCGTATGAGTATGTTGTTCAAGTATACTTTTACTACTAGAGAATTGTTGCCCAAATTCTTCTTGAATTTTCTTCACACATAATTTGATGCTCTCTTTATCATAGTCCTCGTCAGACCATACTGAAATACTACCATCCATTTTAAAAACCTTTTCTTTAATTTCTATAAAATTTTTCCTGGATTCATAATACCCTTTGGATCAATTTCTTCTTTTATTAATTTCATGAAATTAACAGCAGGACCTAATTCATCAACTAAGTATTGTTTTTTACCCTGCCCTACTCCATGCTCTCCTGTACATGTTCCATCCATAGTAATGGCTCTATGAGCTAATCTCTCTAAAAACCCGTTTGCAACATCAACTTCCTTTTGTATCTTAGGATCAATCATAAGCTGAACATGAAAATTACCATCACCAACATGACCAACAATGGGTCCAAACAAATTATTTTTTTCCATGTCATCTATCGTTTCAGTAATACATTCCGACAATCTCGATATTGGTACACAAACATCCGTAGCAATATAATCCGCCTCTGGCCTGCAAGCTTTGACAGCATAATAAACATCATGCCTAGCCTTCCAAAGTCTATTTCTTTCTTCAATATTTGCATTCCACTCAAAGTTATCACCACCAAAATCTTTAGAAATTTCATTAAATAACTCAGATTGTTCTTGCACAGAAGATTTACTTCCGTGAAACTCTAATAATAATAATGGTGATTCAGGTAAGTTTAACTTTGAGTAATTATTTACAGCTTTAACTTGCGCAATATCTAATAGTTCTATTCTAGCAACTGGGATTCCAGCCTGTATAGTCATAATCACAGCATCCGTTGCATCCTGAACAGACGGAAAAGTACATCTACCAGCTCCAATTTCTTCAGGAATGCCATAAAGTTTAAGTGTAATTTCAGTTATTACACCTAACGTTCCTTCAGATCCAACAATTAATCTTGTCAAATCATACCCAGCAGAACTTTTTCTAGCTCTGCTAGCCGTATTTATTATTTCTCCATTTGGCATTACAACTTCTAATGAAATTACATTATCTTTCATAGTTCCATAACGAACGGCGTTGGTTCCAGAAGCTCTAGTCGATGCCATTCCTCCAATTGAGGCATTGGCACCTGGGTCAATAGGAAAAAACAAACCCGTATCTCTGAGATGTGTATTTAGTTGTTCTCTAGTTACACCTGGTTGTACAACAACAGTTGAATCTTCAGGGTGAACTTCAATTATATTATTCAGATTATTCATATCTATGGAGATACCACCAAAATTAGCATTTAGATGACCTTCAAGGGAAGAACCTACTCCAAAAGGTATTATGGGACATCCATATTCATGGCATATTTTTACTGTTTTTTTTACATCCTCTTTGTTATAGGCAAAAACAACACCATCGGGCAATTCTGGTTTATGAACTGTTGTTGTACTTGTATGTTGCTCACGAACTGATTTAGAAACTGAGAATTGCTGCCCAAACTCTTTTTTTAATGCTTCTACCGCACTATTTGTGTTGTACTCAAATTTTGAGTAAAAAGAGCTGTTTTTAACATCTAAAATTGTCACTAATTAACCTCACATAAGTTTTTCTTTAATATCGTAGTAATATATTTCAAAATAAAGATTGAGTAAATTATTACATTTTAATAAAAATTAAATTTGTTATAGTTTTGAACTTCTTGTTAGGAAGCTTACAAAAAAATGTATAATAAAGCTATTTTTTTAGGTGAATGCATGATTGAACTCAATGGAGACATTTCTTCATTGGAAAATAAAAGTTCAAAAATGCAAATTAATTTTGGAGGAGATACTTATAATTCTGCAATATATTTTTCAAGAATAGCAAATAATAAAACTAATACTTTCTATTCAACTGTACTTGGGAATGACAGTTTTTCTAGAAAAATGATTTTAAGATTTAAAAATGAAAAAATCAAATGTGATTATGTAAGAACCGATGGAAAAAATCCTCCTGGTTTATATTCAATAGAAATTAATGAAATAGGTGAAAGAAGTTTTTCTTATTGGAGAGATCAATCACCATCGAAATACATTTTTTTAGGGTCAAAAGGAAAAAAACTAGCTAGAGAAATAAAAAATGCAGATGTTTTTTATTATACCGGTATTTCTGCCGGTATTCTTGATGCAAAACAAAAAAAGGATTTAATACATATAGGATCCACTGCAGTTACATGCGGATTTGATTTTAATTATAGGACACAATTACATAATGATAAGAAAGCTTCACAATTATTATTTCAAGAAATTAGTAAAAATATAGATATTAACTTTATATCTTTTGATGACGTTAAAGAGTTATTTAATTTAAAAAACCCATATGAAGTTTTTGAGATATTAAATGACAAAAAAAATCTAATTCTTATAAGATTTAAGGACTCAATTATTTTTAAAAATAAACAACAAGAAATAAAAACTGTTAAAGTTCCTCACGGAGAGGTGATTGATACAACGGCAGCAGGTGACGCATTCAATGGATCTTTCCTTGCTTTAATAAATAACGATAAAAATATTTCAATAGAAGAAAATATATTAAAGTCCCACTCTGTTACTAGAGAAGTGATAAAACATAAAGGCGCTATTATTTCCAATAAAAATATGCCTAAAATAAACACTTAAATAAGGAATGAATAAAATGGACAAAAACTTACTTATAATGACAGAAATGCCTCAATATTTTGTAAGTCTGGCAGATAAAAACTTCAATACTTATAAATTGTGGTTAAACAAAAATGAAGATGATTACTTATCTGAAATTAAAACAGACGTTGATGCTATTGCCGTTATGGGAGGTTATAAAATTACACCAGAGTTAATGAAAAGTATGCCTAATTTAAAAATAATTGCCTGTTATGGTGTAGGTTATGACGCAATAGATATAAATTATGCTAAAAGCCTAGGTATAAAAGTCACTAACACCCCTGAAGTACTTAATGACGAAGTGGCAGACACAGCTATTGCACTAATGCTATGTGTCTATAAAAAAATTGTAGATGCAGATAGTTTTGCAAGAAATAACTCATGGCTTAATGGAGATTTTCCATTAACAAAAAAATTTAGTGGTACTAAATTAGGTATTGTTGGAATGGGAAGAATTGGAAAAGCAATAGCAAAAAGAGCCGAAGCATTTGAGTGTGAAATTTCTTATCACTCTAGAAACAAAAAAGATGTAAAATATAAATATTTCAGTGACTTAAATCAGTTGGCTAAAGAAGTAGATACCTTATGTGTAATTACACCAGGTGGAAAAGAAACAGAAAAATTAATTAATAAAAAAGTTCTTAGCAGCCTTGGCAAAAATGGCGTAATTATTAATGTAGCGAGGGGGTCAGTAATTGATCAAGACGAACTGATTCACTCCCTTGAAAACAATCTTATTTTAGCAGCAGGATTAGATGTCTACACTAATGAGCCTAATATCCCAGAAAAATTAATAAATCTTAAAAATACTGTTTTGTTACCTCACATCGCATCGGGTACAGTCGAAACTAGAAATGCTATGGGACAATTAGTTTTTGATAATATAGATAATTATTTTCAAAATAAATCTCTTATATCAGAAGTAGTCTGAAAGTATTTTAATTTTGGGGTAATTTTATTCCAGCATTTCTAGCATATATTTTTGCAACAGCTGCATCATCTTCTTGTCCTAAACCTGAACCTGCGGCAGAAACAAACTGTTGTAATGCTGCAGCAGTCAAGGGAGCAAAAAAGTTTGAATTTTTTGCTATATCTAAAACTATACCTAAATCCTTTGGCCAAATATTGATTGAAGATTTTGGAGAATAATCATTATCTATGATATGGGGTGCTCTGTTCTCAAGCATCCAAGAAGTTCCAGCACATTTTGAAATAACTTCTAAAAACCTTTTTGGATCAATTCCTTGCGTTATACCAAATGTAATAGCCTCAGCCATTGCAGCAATATGAACACCTGCAAGCATTTGATTGACTGCTTTCATAGCAGAACCTGACCCGACATGTTCCCCAAATTCGAAGACTGTTTCTGAGGTGCAGTCCAAAATAGGCTTGGCTACCTCAAAAGCTTTTTGGCTACCTGAAATCATATAGGATAACTTACCCTCAGCTGATTTTTTTGATCCTCCTGAAATGGGAGCGTCCAAATATAAAAGTCCTTTATCATTACAAGAAGATGCCATTTCTTTTGCAAAATCTGGAGATACAGTAGTGCACACCATAATAAGAGTATTTTTCTTTAATTTTTCTGAAATACCGTTTTGGCCAAAAATAATTTCCCTTGTTTGTTTCTCATTTAGAACAACTATAATTACTGCTTGTAAGTCTTGAAAAGGGATATCAGCATCAAACCCACCTCCTTCAACAAATCTCTTCTGTTGCACTGGGTTTTTATCTTGTCCGTAAACCTTGTAGCCTGAACGATGTAGAGTTTGAGCTATTCCATAACCCATAGAACCTAAACCAAAAACTAATATTTTTTTCATAAAAAATCTTTAATCTACATCGAACATTTTGCAAGAATTGAAGCTTTTTCTAGTGCTTCATATTCACCTTTTAATCTTGCGTATTCTGCTTCTTCTTCTTTTGTTCCTCCCAAGAAAAAAACAGCTGGCCAAAATAAAATTAATGAAACACCTGTTGCAACTTTATCATTTTCATTATTCTTATCAAGTTTGCCCGTAAGGGATCTTACTTTCCCAGCCACTCTCTGCATTTCTGCTATAATTTGATCACAATCATAATTTGAATATTGCTGAGGTGAGACATATTGGGCAACAATATCTTTTGAAGAATTAGAACATGAAGTTAAAAAACTTATTGAAATAATATAAATTAAAATTTTCTTAAACATTTTTATCCTCTTTTTTAATGATTATCTCTAGGTAAAGTTTTTCTAACCTTTTGATATTTTACAGCGTTTTCAAGAACAGCTCCGTCAGATAATTCTCCAACAAATTTTCTTTGAATTTCTTGCCATGGCGTTTGACTTTCAGGATATGGTGGAACACCATCTTTTTTTCTTAGTTCTATTTCTTCGTCACTAACTAACATGTTTGCTGTACATTTATTTAAATCTATTACTACCGTATCACCAGTTCTTAACCAAGCCAAGCCACCTCCAGTTGCACTCTCTGGAGAAGCATTTAGAATTGAAGGGCTTCCTGATGTTCCAGATTGTCTTCCATCTCCAATGCAAGGTAATTCGGTAATGCCTTTTTTTATTAGTTCATCAGATGGCTGCATGTTTACCACTTCAGCAGACCCAGGCCAACCTACAGGTCCAGCACCTCTAATGACTAAAATTGAATTTTCATTCATATCTAAACTTTTATCATTTAAACGGTCGTGATAATCCTCAGAACCCTCAAAAACTATAACTTTACCTTCTAGTATCCCTTCTTTGCCAGGGCGGTTTAAAAATTTATCTTTAAAGCTTTTTGAAATAACAGATGTTTTCATTATTGCTGCATTAAAAAGGTTACCTTTTAAAACAATAAAGCCTGCTTTTTGTTTCATTGGATTTTTAAAAGGAGTAATAACCTTTTCATCTTTAATTTTAATACCCTTTAAATTTTCAGACAATTTTTTACCCGTCACCGTCATTACGTCTCCATGAAGCTTGTCATAACTTAAAAGCTCTGACATTATGGCCGCCGTTCCTCCAGCTCTGTGATAACTTTCACATAAATACTCACCTGCCGGCTGTATGTTTGCCATTAACGGTATGTCGTAACCAACTTTTTGCCATGCGTCAGTTTCTAATTCCACTCCAATATGTCTTGCAATTGCAGTAATGTGAATTTGAGCATTAGTAGAGCCTCCAATAGCTGAGTTTACAGTAATAGCATTTTCAAAAGCCTCTCTGGTCATAACTTGTGAGGGCGACAAATCGTCTTTAACCATATCAACAATTCTAAGACCAGTTTTGTACGCCATCTGCCCTCGTTCTCTATATGGTGCAGGAATATTAGCATTACCTGTTAAACTCATTCCTAATGCTTCAGCCAGAGAATTCATTGTTGAAGCAGTTCCCATTGTATTACAATGTCCATCTGATGGCGCTGAGCTTGTTACAATATCTATAAATTGTTCATAGTCTATTCTGCCTGCTGCTAGTTCAACTCTACTATCCCAAACAGCTGTACCAGAACCCGCAAGTTTGCCATTATGCCATCCGTCTAACATTGGTCCACCATTAAGAACAATCGCAGGAAGATCAACAGTTGCTGCCGCCATTAAACAAGACGGAGTTGTTTTATCACAGCCTGTCATTAAAACCACACCATCTAAAGGATAACCGTGAAGAATTTCAACTAATCCTAAATATGCTAAGTTTCTATCAACTGCTGCAGTTGGTCTCTTAAGGGTTTCTTGAATAGGATGAACAGGAAATTCAAAGGCTATTCCTCCTGCACTTCTTATTCCCTCTCTAACTCTTTCTGCTAACTTTATATGTACTCTATTACAAGGAGATATATCTGAACCTGTTTGTGCAATTCCAATGATAGGGTTACCTGATCTCAACTCTTCTGGCGTAAGTCCAAAGTTCATTGATCTTTCAAGATATAAAGCAGTCATTCCAGGATTAGTCGGATTATCAAACCATTGTTGACTTCGATATTTTGGATTGAAATTTTTATCTGACATAACTTTTCTCCCAAGTAAAATTTTAAAGTTTAACAAATAATAAAATTATATAATTTAATTTAAAATAGTGTGAATATTTTACATTATTTATTTTAAATTTTAAGAATATTGTTAATATCATACTTGATTTTAAAAAAATCGAAAAGATAATTTCAGTTTTTATTTTTTATAATGTGGGAGGTTATAAATATGTCTAATAGTGAGAAATTAACTGTTAAACTTAATAATAATGATAATGTTGCTACTGCTTTAAGGGAGATAGGCGTAGGTGAAACCACACAGAACCTTGAAAGCATTAACAAAATCCCAAAAGGCCATAAAATAGCTCTTAGAAAAATTAATAAAGGTGAGAAAATAATCAAATATGATCAACTTATTGGTGTTGCTAGCAAAGAAATTCTAGCTGGAGACCATGTTCACGTTGAAAATACTGATTTCAAATCAACTGATCATGATTATGAGTTTTCAACATCTATTAAGTTACCAAATATGATTGAACCTGAAAAAAGACCTACTTTTAAAGGTTACAAACGACAAAACGGCAAAGTTGGAACAAGAAATTATATAGGTATCCTTACATCAGTTAATTGCTCTGCGACAGCTGCAAAAAATATTGCAGAAGTTTTTACAGAAGACAAATTACGTCTATATCCAAATGTTGATGGGGTTGTTTCATTTACTCATGGTACTGGTTGTGGAATGGCAGATTCTGGCGATGGCTTTGATGCTCTTCAAAGAGTTCTTTTAGGCTATATCCAACATCCTAATTTAGCCGGAATTTTGTTAATTGGCTTAGGATGTGAGGCAAACCAAATAAAATTTCTTTTAGATGCTTTTGACTTACATGAAAATCCATTTTTTAAAACAATGACACTGCAGGATATGGGTGGACTTAGAAAAACAATTAAAGCAGGAATAAAATGCATAGATGACATGCTACCAGAAGTAAATTCTATAGAACGAACAGAGCAATCAGTAGAACATCTTAGCGTTGCGCTTCAATGTGGAGGGTCTGATGCTTGGTCAGGAATAACCTCAAATCCATCACTTGGTCATGCCGCAGACTTATTAGTAAAAAATGGTGGCACAGCTATTTTGGCTGAAACACCTGAGATTTACGGCGCTGAACACATGCTAACTAGAAGGGCAATCTCTCCAGAAGTTGGGAAAAAACTTGTTGATAGAATTTTATGGTGGGAAGATTACGTTACTAGAAACAAAGGAAGTTTAAATAATAATCCATCACCAGGTAATAAGGCTGGTGGTTTGACCACTATATTAGAAAAGTCACTGGGAGCAGCTGCTAAAGGGGGAACAACTCCATTAAATGATGTTCTTTTGTACGCCCAACAAGCTGAAAAAAAAGGTTTTTTATTTATGGATAGTCCTGGGTATGATCCTGCGTCAGTTACTGGGCAAATAGCAAGTGGTTGTAACGTTGTTACCTTTACAACTGGAAGAGGTTCTTGCTTTGGTTGCAAACCTTCTCCATCTATAAAAATAGCTACAAATACAGAGATGTATAATAATATGGTTGAAGATATGGATGTTAACGCAGGAAAAGTAATAACTGACAATAAAAGTATTGAAGACGTTGGTCAGGAAATTTTTGATTTAATAGTAAGGGTAGCTTCAGGCGAAAAATCAAAGTCTGAGTATCAAGGTCTTGGAGACTTAGAGTTTGTACCTTGGCAAATTGGAGCAACAATGTGAGGAGTTTTAATGATTGATTTAAAAGGCAAAATTGCTCTTTTGACAGCTTCTGGTCAGGGCATTGGGAAAGCTACTGCTAGAGCATTCTCTGAGGCTGGTGCGTACGTGATTGCAACGGATATAAATCGTGAAACATTATCTTCTTTAGATAAGATTGTAGATGAAACCCATATACTTGATGTAACAGACAATAATGCAATTAAAAACCTAGTTGGGTCAATCAAAGAACCTGACATACTTTTTAACTGTGCTGGAATTGTCCATAATGGAACAATTTTAGAATCTACTGATGATGATTGGGATTTTGCTTTTAAACTTAATGGCAAAGCAATGTATCACATGATTAGAGAAGTAATACCGATAATGATTAAAAAAGGAGGAGGATCGATTGTTAACATAGCTTCTGTCGCTTCATCTCTAAAAGGTATTCCAAACCGTTTTATTTATAGTGCATCAAAAGCAGCTGTTTTAGGTTTAACTAAGTCTGTTGCTGCTGACTATATTACCCAAGGCATAAGGTGCAATGCCATATGTCCTGGTACAATAAATAGTCCATCACTAGAGCAAAGATTATCCGATATGGGTGATTATGAAAAAGCAAGGAAGGAATTTGTTGCCCGACAACCAATGGGAAGAATTGGAGATGCAGAGGAAGTTGCAAGCCTTGCAGTTTATTTAGCAAGCGATGCTTCAGCTTTTACAACTGGTCAATTTCACATTATAGATGGTGGAATATGTACTTAAGAAAATGTCATATTAAGAAAAAGTATTAATTGTAAAAAGGAGGAGAATAAAATGAAATTGTTACGTCATGGAGCTTTTGGAAAAGAAAAACCAGGTATTCTTGATCAAAATGGTTCTATAAGGGATTTGTCTGAGCATTTACCAGATATTAATGGAGAAACTATAAGTGAAAATAGTTTAAAAAAAATTTCTTCAATAGATTTATCTTCTCTACCAATTGTATCTGATGATACGAGACTAGGTGCATGTGTTGGTAATGTTGGCAAGTTTCTATGTATTGGATTAAATTATTCTGATCATGCAGCGGAAAGCGGCATGGCTGTTCCTAGTGAGCCTATCCTTTTTTCAAAAGCTACTTCTGCAATTGTCGGTCCAAATGATAATATTGAAATACCAAGAAATTCGGTTGAGACTGATTGGGAAGTAGAACTTGGCATAATTATTGGAAAAAAAGCCAAATATATAAATGAGAATGATGCGAATGATTATATCGCTGGCTACTGCCTAGTAAATGACGTCTCTGAAAGAGAGTTTCAGTTAAAAAAAGAAGGTCAGTGGACTAAAGGAAAGTCATGCGATACTTTTGGACCTACAGGACCTTACTTAGTTACAAAAGATGAGATAGCTGACGTACAAAAATTAAAAATGTATTTGGATGTTAATGGACAGAGAATGCAAGATGGTTCTACAAATACTATGATATTTTCAGCTAGATATATTGTATATTACTTATCTCAATTTATGAGCCTTAATCCCGGAGATATTATTGCTACTGGAACTCCTCCTGGAGTAGGAGGTGGAATGAAACCACCAGTATTTTTAAAAGCTGGGGATAAAATGAAGCTTGGAATTGAAGGTCTTGGTGAGCAAAACCAAGTTTGTATTCAAGGATAAATATAGTTAATGAACAGATTAAGCAATAGAACTAAAGCTGCAATTATTTATGAAAAAGGTACACCAGACGTTTTTAAATGGGAAGAAGTTGAAGTTCCAAATCCAACTAACAAAGAAGTACGACTAAAAAATACTGCTATAGGTGTGAATTATATTGACACCTATCACAGACGCGGTATGCCTCATCCCTGGCCAGTTCCAGAGCTGCCAATTGTTTTAGGAATTGAAGGAGTGAGTGTCGTAGAAGAATTAGGTGCTGATGTAAACGAGTTTTCAATTGGTGACAGAGTTGCCTACGCTCTTCCTCCACATGGCGCATACAGCGAAGAAAGAGTGTATCCCGTTGACAAATTAATAAAAGTGCCTGATTCATTATCTCATGTTTCTGATCAGGATCTTGCTGCATTAATGTTAAAAGGATTAACAGCTCAATTTCTTCTTAAAAGAACATATTCCGTTAAATCACGAGATGTTATTTTAGTTCACGCTGCAGCCGGTGGAATGGGTCTTATATTATGTCAATGGGCTAAGTATCTAGGTGCTACGGTTATTGGAACTGTGAGTTCAGAACAGAAAGCAGAACAAGCAAAAAAAGCTGGAGCTGAACATGTTGTAATTCATTCTGAAGGAGATTTTGTTAAAAAGGTTCTAGAAGTTACAAATGGTGAAGGATGCCCAGTTGTATATGAATCAATAGGAAAGGATACCTTTAGAAGATCAATGGACTGCCTGCAACCCATGGGAATGCTTGCTGCATATGGTCATGCCTCAGGTGCTCCAGACCCAGTTGATGTTGTGGAATTGGGTACGAAAGGTTCACTTTTTCTAACCAGACCAGCTATAATGCATTATATGGCCAAAAGAGAGGATTTAATATCGAGTGCGAATGATCTATTCAATGTAATTGAAAAAGGTGTCTTAAAATCAAATGTCAACCATACATACCCTTTGAGTGAGGTTGGTAAAGCTCATCGTGCAATAGAGAATAGAGAAACAACTGGAGCCACAGTATTAATTCCCTAAATATTTTTTGATAAATCAATGTGCGTACAATAACTTAATTTTGGACTTGAACAATACATGGAGTTTCAGTTTTGGTTTTGATATCAAATATAGATCTTCCAGTATGGTTTAAATGCATGCCATAAGTGTGTATAGAAAGTGCTACATCTTCTCCATTATTCCAAACACTATGTATATCCTCTGGTAGGCAACAAGTAGCATTTCCCGGAAAAATTGTTTCTTCATTAGTTTTTATTAAATCGGCAAATCCATCTTTAGATCCATCATCTAATCTTTTATAATTAGTTTCATGTTCTTGACCTTGAATTCCTGCAACTACTGCCCAGGTTTTATGATTGTGTGGAGCAAGACCTTTTCCTGGTGCCCATGCAATAACAAACACAGCCAATTTATGATCATCTTCTTCATGCAGAAGATGTAGTCCAAAACCTTGCTCTTCATTTACATTATAATACTCAGGTTTAATCCAGCTTTTGTCTTCAGCAAGACGAAGAGCTAATGGCTTTATTCGTTCTGTTATAGACTTTTCAGCAACTTCTTCATTTACTACCTTACGTATATCTCTAACATAATTTTCAACTGAGTAATTGTTCATATTTTTTCCTTATTTATTTTCAATTTCACGTAATTCAACTCTTCTAATCTTACCAGATATAGTTTTAGGCAAAGATTCAACAAATTCAACTTTTCTTGGGTACTTATATGGGGCGGTTAAATTTTTGCAAAAATCTTGAATTTCTCTAATTAATTCATTTGATCCTTTGTAACCTTCTACTAGAACAATATATGCTTTTACTAGTTGACCCCTCGTCTCATCAGGAACTCCAACCACAGCACTTTCTGCAATCAAATCATGCTCTAATAAAGCACTTTCGACTTCAAATGGACTAATTCTATAACCTGCTGATGAAATTAAATCATCAGATCTACCTACAAACCACAAGTAGCCATCCTTATCCCGAGACGCAGTGTCACCTGTGTAATACCAACCATGTCGAAAAGAATCTTTTACAATAACTTTATTTTGTAAGTACCCATGAAATAAACCAGGAGGCCATTTTTTTTCTGTACAAATAGCAATATGGCCAACTTCACCATCTGGTAAGATTTTACCATTATCATCAACAACGTTTATATCAAAACCTGGAACGGGTTTACCCATTGATCCAAAACGTGTCTCTACGCCAGGGAAATTTCCTACAATGTTAATTGTTTCAGTTTGGCCATAACCATCTGCGATAACTGTTCCTGTATTTTCAGACCAATATCTTATCACCTCTGGATTAAGAGGTTCACCAGCACCAAGACATCTCCTTAATGATTTGAGATTAAATTGTTTGAGGTCTTGCTGAACGAACAACCTGTATACAGTTGGAGGCGCGCAAAAAGTAGTTACTTTATACTCAGAAATTGCTTTAAGATGTTCCACTGGATCCATTTCAGGAGTATCATACAAGACAGTTGTGCAACCAATCATCATTTGGGGAAAAAGTATGCCCCAAGCAGCTTTTGCCCATCCTGTATCAGTCAAAGTCCAATGTATATCGTTTTCTTTAAGATCCATCCAAAAAAGTGCCGTTGCAGCATGTGCATATGCATAACCAAAATCTCTTGGAACCATTTTTGGTAATGCTGTTGTGCCTGAAGTAAAATATATCATCATAGTTTCATTAGATGTAAAAGGCTCTAAATCTTCTATATTCAAATTAGTATCTTGTTTATCACAAAGCTCTTTAAAAGATAGCCAATTATCTGGTGCATCTCCAGTTACAATCAAGTGTTTAAGAGTTGGGCATTCATCAATTATTTGGTTCACCTTCTCAACATGCATTGGCGAAACAATAACAGCCTTAGCTTCAGATTCATTAACACGATAGGCTATATCTTTAGCGGTTAGCAAATTAGTTCCAGGCATAGAGATTACACCAACTTTCATACATCCAAAAAGTACTTTATGCCAATCAGGGTTTCTGCCAATAATAACACAAGCAGCATCACCTCGTTTCAAGCCAAGTGATAAAAGAGCCTTTCCAAATTGCGATGAAGCTTTTGATAGTTCTGAATATGTTACAGACGTTTTATATCCTGTGACTGTGTCGATAGCCAATAAAGCTACTTTATCAGCTTGTTGAGCTCGTACATCCAAGATATCATATGCAAAGTTAAAAAATTCTGGAATATCAAGTGAGAAAGACTTGCTTGCAATTTCATAATTTCTTTCAATATTGTCAAAAGTAATCATTTTAAATCTCAGCTCTCTGAAAGTAGTCAATAAGTTTGTAAATGAACTATGTTTTATAAAAATAAAGTTTAACTTATTAAAAAAGATTATAAAATATTAATTATATTTTAATCAAGATTTTTGATCTAATGTAAATAATAAACTTATCACTACAAATATTTATTAAATTATAAGTATGAAATTTAATTACCTAATCGAGAAGCGGACAATGCTCTTCTTGTAATTTCTTTATAATTATGAGCTTCTGAGGGAACTATCCAACTTCCTCCTACACATATTACATTTTTTTGACTTATCCATTGAGAAGCATTTTCCTCGTTTATTCCACCAGTAGGACAAAATAATATACCTGGGAAAGGACCATTTAACGATTTTAAATAATTTATACCACCAGCTGCTTGGGCTGGAAAAAATTTAAACGACTTATATCCTAAATCGAGTAATTTCATTATATCACTTGAATTAGAAACTCCGGGAAGAAATGGATAATCCATTTCAATCGCTTTTTTTGCTAACTCATTTGTTGTGCCCGGGCTTACTGCAAAGGAAGCCCCTGCATCTTTTACCGATTGTAAATCACTTTCATTTAAAACAGTACCCGCTCCTACTTGAAGACTAGAAAACTTTTTAGATGCAACTTCTATCACCTGCAAAGCACAATCAGTTCTTAATGTAATCTCAACTGTTTTAAGATTACCTTTTATTAATGCTTCGAATAAATAATCTATATTTTCAACCTTATTGATAGTTAATACAGGCATAACTGGTGACATTGAAAGAATGGATTTTATAGAATGATGCATATGTTTTTTAAAAATATGTTTTTTTATTTTAAGTTTGTATTAAATATGTTGTTATACAAAAATCTTCAACAATTAATTAAATATAAGGTGCTTTTATGAAAATTTTGATAATGGGTGGAGCTGGCATGATTGGGCAAAAGTTACTTAATCTTATTCTTAATAAAGGAGAATTAAGAGGTCAGAAAATAAGTGAAATCACATTATTTGATATTATAGACGCACCTTACCCAAAAAACACCTCAACTTCTATTATAACAAAAACAGGAGACATATCTGATCCTAAAGTAAGTAATGATCTCGTTTCGTCTGAACCAGACATTATTTTTCATCTGGCAGCCATAGTTTCAGGACAGGCTGAACAGGAATTTGATTTAGGCTGGAATATCAATGCTAGGGGAAGTTGGGGATTATTTGATGCAGTAAGACACAGAGGTGAAAGTTATTGTCCAAGAGTTGTCTTTACAAGTTCAATTGCTGTTTTTGGAGCACCATTTCCAGATCAAATACCTGACAATTTTTTTACTACTCCCCTTACTTCTTATGGAGCTCAAAAAGCAATTTCTGAGCTTTTACTTGCTGATTATTCCAGAAAAGGAATGATTGACGGTATTTCAATAAGACTTCCAACCATATGTGTAAGACCAGGAAAACCTAATTTAGCTGCATCTGGCTTCTTCTCTGGTATTATTAGAGAACCCCTAAATGGAAAAGAAGCTATTTTACCAGTGAGTAAAGATGTAAGACATTGGCACGCTACACCTCGATCAGCTGCAGGTTTTTTAGTTCATGCAGCAGAAATAGATACGGTTAATTTGAATAATAGAATTACACTAAATATGCCAGGCTTATCCGTAACTGTTCAAGAACAAATTGAGGCCTTAGAGAGAGTTGCCGGTAGCGATGTAGTAAAGTTAATAAAACACCAATCAGATCCTATCATAGAAAAAATAGTAAGTGGGTGGGCAAGAGATTTTGAAACTAAAAGATCTATTGATTTAGGTTTCAAAGCTGAAAGTAATTTTGATGAAATAATTAAAATCTATATTGAAGACGATTTAGAAAAATAAACTTAAACCTATCAATTACATAATGGTGAAAAAATAATGTGGCAATTCTGGATTGATAGAGGTGGAACTTTTACTGATATTGTAGCTAGGAAACCTGACGGAACAATTCTAATTGACAAACTTTTATCTGAGAATGTGTCAATGTATAAAGATGCAGCGATTGCGGGTATAAAAAGAATTCTTAAATTAAAAAATGAAGAAAAAATTCCCACTGATAAGATAGCTTCTGTGAAAATGGGTACTACAGTTGCAACAAACGCCTTACTAGAAAGAAAAGGAGATAGAACACTTCTATTAATAACTAAGGGTTTTGGGGATTTATTAAGAATAGGTTATCAAAATAGACCTCTATTATTTGACCTAAATATTCAACTACCAGAATTATTATATGATAGGGTGGTTGAAGTATCTGAAAGGTTGGATGCAAACGGTAAAATAGTTAAAAAACTTGACGAAAATCAAGTCAAGATAGCTCTAAAAGAAGCAAAAAATGACGGTATAAATAGCGTTGCAATAGCATTTATGCACTCTTATATCAATCCTGGTCATGAAAATATCATTGCTAAAATTGCTGAAAACGAAAATTTTGATCAAATTTCAGTTAGTCATAAAGTATCTCCTTTAATAAAATTAGTTGGTAGAGGAGATACTACCGTAGTCGATGCTTACCTATCTCCAATACTTCGTAGATACGTCAATCAAGTTTCTGATGAACTTGAAGAAGACAAATCCACAAAGTTGATGTTCATGCAATCAAATGGTGGATTGACCGATGCAAATCTATTTCAAGGTAAAGATGCTCTTTTATCTGGCCCAGCTGGAGGTGTGGTCAGTATGGTGCAAACTGGGAAACAAGCGGGATATCAAAAATTAATTGGATTTGATATGGGTGGCACTTCCACAGATGTTTGTCATTTTGCAGGAGAATATGAACGATCATTTGAAACTGAGTTAGCCGGTGTAAGAATTAGAGCACCTATGATGCAAATTAATACAGTAGCAGCTGGAGGTGGTTCAATACTTTCATTTAAGGATGGTCGATTTCAGGTTGGACCTGAAAGCGCAGGAGCAATACCAGGGCCGGCGTCTTACGGAAAAGATGGGCCATTGACTGTAACAGATTGTAATGTCTTACTTGGAAAACTTCATCCTGAACATTTTCCTAATGTGTTTGGCAAAACTGGTGATAAACCTCTTAATGTTGAAATTGTGAGAACAAAATTTATAGCATTAGCCAAAGAAATTTCCGCTCAAACAAAAAAGCCAGAAATGGATATTATTTTCATGGCTGAAGGTTTTTTAAAAATTGCTGTCGAAAATATGGCTAACGCCATAAAAAAAATATCTATTCAAAAAGGTTATGACGTAACAAACTATACAATGAACTGTTTTGGTGGTGCAGGTGGTCAACATGCGTGCCATGTTGCGGATTCTCTTGGAATTTCAAAAGTTTTAATTCATCCATACGCAGGTGTTTTGTCCGCCTATGGAATGGGACTAGCCGAAATTAGAAGTATAAGAGAGGGTCATCTAGAACAAAATATTGAAGAAATTGAAAATGCTAAAATTTTAATAAATAAATTATCATTAAAAGCGAAAGAAGATTTAACAAAACAGGGTATTGATAATTCTTCGATTAAATTAGTTAAACTTGCGTTTCTACATTATCAAGGTTCTCATCAAAACCTAGAAATTAATTTTGATACTGTTGAAAAAATGAGAAAAGCTTTTGAACAAGAACATAAAAAAAGGTTTGGATTTTTTGTTGATGGCAGAACAATTTTTGTTGAAATGATTACGGTTGAAGCCATAGGTAAAACTACGGATAATAACAAATTTTTAAATGTTTCCTCACAATCAAAAGTAGCTGCTCCAATAGCTCACAAAACAATGTATGTTGATAACAATAAAAACAGTGTTCCTATTTATAAAAGATCAGACTTAAAGATTGAACAAAAAGTCATTGGTCCTGCTATCATATCTGAAGCAACTGGTACAAATGTAATTGAAAGAGGTTGGTTGGGATCATTAGATAAATATTATAATTTAATACTCAGTAGAGCTGAAGAAAAAAAGTCAGAGAAAGGATTAGGCACCTCTGTTGATGTAGTCATGTTAGAGGTGTTCAACAACCTTTTTATGAATATTGCTGAGCAAATGGGGGCTACATTAGCCAACACAGCATATTCTGTAAACATCAAAGAAAGGTTAGATTTTTCTTGTGCTCTTTTTGACAACTCCGGTGCACTAGTAGCTAATGCTCCTCACGTGCCTGTTCATCTTGGCTCCATGTCTGAAGCTATTAGAACAGTGATAAAATTAAATAAAAATGATATATTTCCCGGAGATGTTTTTGTTCTAAATGCTCCTTTTAATGGCGGAACGCATCTTCCTGACGTTACAGTTATTACTCCAGTTTTTGATAATGATGGAAAACAAATTACATTCTTTGTAGCTTCACGCGGACACCATGCGGACATAGGAGGTAAAACACCGGGTTCAGGTCCTCCCGACTCCAAACATATTGATGAAGAAGGTGTTCTGATAGATAATTTTAAAATGTTTGATAAAGGTGTATTTCGTGAGAGTGAAATCAGAAAAATTTTATCATCTGGAAGATATCCTTGTAGAAACATAGAACATAATATGGCTGATCTTGCAGCTCAAGTGGCTGCAAATAATACTGGTATAGTTGAAATTAATTCAATGATTGAGCAGTTTGGTATTGAAACTGTTCATTCTTACATGAACCATGTTCAAGATAATGCTGAGGAATGTATAAGAAATGCAATTGTAAATTTAAGAGAGGGTAAATATGAGTACGAATTGGATAATGGAGAATTTATTAGAGTAAAAATTACAATCGATAAAATTAAACGCGAAGCCACTATTGACTTCACAGGCACTGCTCCGAAAAACCCTTTAAATTATAATGCTCCAATGGCAGTATGTCATGCTGTTATATTATACGTTTTTAGAACTTTAGTAGGTAGCAATATTCCTTTAAACGAGGGTTGCTTTAAACCTTTAAATATAGTTGTTCCGAATAACGCAATGATAAACGCTAAATACCCATCTGCTGTAATTGCAGGCAACACTGAAGTGAGTCAATTGACGTGCAATGCTCTATTTGGTGCACTTGGTATTATAGCAGGTAGTCAAGCTACAATGAATAACTTTATTTGGGGAAACGATAAAATTCAAAATTATGAAACTATTTGTGGTGGAACTGGAGCAGGACCAAATTTTCATGGAACATCTGCGGTTCAAACGCATATGACTAACACCAGAAGTACAGATCCTGAAATTTTAGAGGCCAGATTTCCTGTTCGTTTAGAAGAGTATTCAATAAGAAAAAATTCAGGTGGAAAAGGTAAGTATAATGGAGGAAATGGTGTTACAAGAAAATTAAGATTTCTTGAACCAATGACAGTAACAACATTATGTTCTCATCGAAGAGTTAAACCGTTTGGTGTTAATGGCGGCGAACCTGGGCAATGTGGAAAAGAATGGCTTGAAAAAGCGGATGGTGGATTTATTAAACTTGAAGGTAATGATAGCTGCGAAGTAAAAGTAAATGATTTATTTGTAATGGAGACCCCAGGGGGTGGTGGTTTTGGATCAAAGTAAAAGGAGTATCAATTTTTTTAAAATTTAAAATTTTTTTCTGCATGATATACACCATTTTCAATATGCTCTTTTAAAATCATTTGGGCCTTCACAAAATTTTTGTTAATAGAAAAATCTAATAATTTCTTGTGCTCATCAATAGAACCCTTCCCTCTAAAAGTTAAAACTAATAATTGATATCTTAAATATTTATCAAAAATTAATTTATGAAGTTCAATTAAATTTTGTGAACCACAATTTCTTGCTAGGGTCTGATGGAATTCACTGTCATATTTCTTCCAATTCATTCTATCATCATATTTATTTTGTATCATTTCACTTTCGTATAAACTTAACTTATGGTGCGCAGACAAAAGTGATCCTTCCCATTCTGGATTAGAATTTTCGATTGATAGTTTCAAAGCATGACTTTCTATCAAAATTCTTAAATTAGCTATTTCTAATAAATCTGACTTTGATACGGGGCTAACATGAAATCCTTTTTGCTCTTCTGAAATAACAAAACCATCTCCACATAATCTACTTAGAATTTCTCTCAATATAGAAATACTAGTGCTGTAATTAATTTTAAGCTCTTGGAGTTTTAATTTTTTAAGAGGTGGAAGAATTCCAAAAATAATATCTCTCTTAATTATTTCGTAAGTATTAGCACTAACTGTTTTTAAATTATAATTCATAGAAATTTTTATTGCACAATATAAAACGTCATATATTATATATAATATCATATATTTTAAAGGTTGTACATGAAAACATCCATAGCAACTGTTTCAATCAACGGATCATTAAAAGAAAAAATAAATGCAATTGCAAATGCAGGTTTTGATGGTGTTGAGATTTTTGAAAATGACTTTTTAACTAATAACTTATCCCCTAAAGAAGTGAAAAATATAGTTAAAGACAATGGACTAGCGATCACTCTTTTCCAACCTTTTAGAGACTTTGAAGGTATGCCAGACAAACACCGAATTAGAGCATTTGATAGAGCAAAAAGAAAATTTGATATAATGGGAGAGCTTGAGACTGAACTGATATTAATTTGTTCTAATACTTCGAATATTTCATTAGGTGGCGTGGATAGAGCAGCTGCCGACTTTTTTGAACTTGGTGAGATAGCAAAAGATAGATCAATAAAAGTTGGATATGAGGCTCTTGCTTGGGGAAAATATGTTAATGATCATAGAGATGCATGGGAAATAGTAAGAAGAACAAATCACGATAATATAGGTATTATATTAGATTCATTTCACACTCTTTCAAGAAATATTGATTTGAATTCAATTTCATCTATCCCAAAAGAAAAAATATTCATTGTGCAATTAGCTGATGCTCCTTTACATGATATGGATTTATTATATTGGAGCAGACATTTTAGAAATATGCCTGGACAAGGTGATTTACCTATTTCAAAATTTATGAATTCGCTTAACAGCACTGGTTATAATGGTTATTTATCTTTAGAGATATTCAATGATCATTACAGATCAGGACCAAGAAATTTAATAGCAAAAGATGGTAAAAGGTCATTAACATCATTAATTTATAAAAAAAATATAGAAAAGACTGAAAAAAATGAGATAGACAGAATTGAATTTATAGAATTCGCCACAGATAAAAATAATTTAAAAGATCTACAGACTTTATTTAAAAGTTTAGGATTTACTGAAATAGGAAAACATAAGACAAGATCAATCAATCTATTTGTTTTTGATCAAGTAAAATTCATAATTAATTATGAAAATCACAATTTAGTAAAAGATGGAAGCAAGGCCGGCCCCTTCCCATACGCATATGGGGTTAAAATACAGGACATAAATGCTTTATTTGAAAAAGCCAAATTGTTAGACATAGATTTTATTAATAAAGAAAATGAAAATAGTTTATCAATGGATGTAATTAAACATATTGATGGATTAATTTACATTATTGATAAAAATAATTATGAGATATGGAAAAAAGATTTTCAATTCAAACTTTCCGATCAAACAAATGATTTTTATTTGAAAATAGATCATATTGCAAAAACTTTACGTGCTGACGAAATGCCGTCAGCATTATTATCTTACTCAACTTTATTCAATTTTAAGAAATCTCCAATTGTAGATATTATTGATCCGCATGGAATTACAAAAAGCCAAGTAATTGAAAATGAAACAAAAACATTTCGAATGACGATGAACGGCGCTGATAATCATAAAACAGTTGCCGGTCAATTCCTTGAAAATAAGCAAGGTTCTGGAATACAACATATTGCATTAAAAACTAAAAACTTAATTGATTTAGTTGAAATATTAAAAACAAAAGGTCAAAATTTCCTAGAAATATCTAACAATTATTATGATGATATTGAAGCTCGTTTTGGATTGAATTATAACTTTTGTAAAAAATTAAAAGAGTTAAATATATTATATGATGAAGATGGGCACGGTTCTTTTCTTCAAATTTATACACATGTTTTTAATGATACATTTTTCTTTGAATTTGTTGAAAGAATAGATGATTATCAAGGTTATGGAGCAAATAATGCTCTATTTAGAATAGCCGCACAAAAACATTTTAAACAACTAAATTGAACTTATAAAATTGATAAGATTTTTTTTAATTTCTTCGTCTTGAATGTGAAATCTATCAATTGTTTGCTCCCAATCGGTATCTTTAAACTCACCTTTAAGAGATCCATATTCGCTACTTACTTTAATGTCTTGATTTAATTTTGATCTAGAATAAAGAATTAAAGCTAGTGACCTTGTATCCATTACTCTGATATCAAAACTCAGTTCCACTACTTTATTAAAATCCTCAGCAAAAAAGTATCCAAGTATTAAATCTTTTATTCTATTATCTGAAGTTGATTGTCCTTGAGGTATGGGATCAAGCTCAAAAGCTTTATTAAGTAATTCCAAACCCTTTTCAACTTTTCCTATTCTAACTAAAACTTCACCATATCCAGATAGTACTCTTGGGTCATTTGGAACCATATTGAATGCTTTTCTTCCATGGTCTTCAGCTAGTAAATAGTCATGATTACTTAAATAAACAGCTGACAACATTCTATGACATTCAAAATCGTTTTCGTTTAACTCTAAAGCTTTGTCTATATTTTGTTTTGCATCAGCAAATATTTCTTCCATTTTACGTTCAGAAAATCCTCTAAACATTGCTTGACCTAAAGTACAAACTTTCCATGCATAAGCTTGAGCGTTTCCAGCATCTGCTTCTATGGCTTTATCAAAGTTTTGTAATGCTTCTTGATTTGCTTCTTTGGTAAATTTGTGGTGATTCTCTTTACCTCTAAGCAAATACTCATATGAACTTATATTTTCTGTAGGCTTTCTTTTTGAACGTTGCAATGAACTAATCTCAATCTCACCAAGTAAAGCAATCGATATTTTCCTAACTATTTCATCTTGAAGATCAAAAATATCTTCAAGGACTCTATCATATTTATTACTCCAAATAATGCTTTCGTCATTCGCATCACTTAATTCAATATTTATTCTAACTCTTTTACCAGATGCTCTAATACCGCCAGTAACAATAAAATCTAAATCAAATTTTTTGGAAAATTCTTTTATATCTTGATTTTCATCTTTAAAATTAACGCTCGTTTGTCTGGAAAGAATATCAAATTCTCGCATCATTGAAAATTCGGTAATTAGATCTTCAACTATTCCATCAACTAAAAAACCACTATCTTCGTCTTTACTGGTATTTACAAATGGCAAAATTGCAAACTTGGGCTTTTTATTTATAGACGGGCTTGTTTTTTTTGATATTTTATTTTTACCATCACCTAAAATAGAAAAAACTTCAAAGTCACTAGAAATATTTTTTAATTCAATTTTTCCTAATGAATGTATCTTTTGTTCAATTTTTTTATTAATTTGTTGTTTAACTACGTCAGATATTAAAATTTCACCAACTGGAGACTGACTTTCTAATCTAGCAGCAATATTTACACCATTACCATAAATATTGTCACCTTCTATAATAATATCATCTAGATGGATGCCAACACGCCATGAAAGTTTTGGGTTAACTTCTTCATTTTTGTTTCTATCTTTTATAGCGTTCTGAAATTCAATTGCTGCATTAGCGCTCCCAACAGGACTGTCAAATTCTGCAATCACTGAATCACCTGCAGTATGAAATATCCTTCCAGAATATTTTGAAATTAACGGATCTATGATTTCACGACAAGCTTTTAAACTCTCAAGAGTTTTTTCTTCTTGTTCTTCCATATGTTTGCTAAAACTAACACAGTCTGTAGCTAAAATAGTTGCTAACTTTCTTTTTACTTGAGACAACTTTCAAATTCCATTTAATCAATTTAATTATTATAACTAGATATCTCATTTCGTGAATTAAACACAAAATAAAGAAAAATTTTTATGTTAATATTATCTTATAATACAAAATAGAAAAATTAAATGGATATTACAAAATACAAAAATAAAAACTTGATCTGCTTAAAAACTGGAGCCAAAGCCAAGATAATAAACTATTTTGATGATCAAAATGCTTCATTTGTTAAAGTTAATATAAATGTTAAGTTTAATGATACGACACTTCAAGTTTTAAAAACAATAGAATTGGAAGAATTAGGAAAGCAATTTAAGTTTGTTTAGATATCAATTTCGACGATTTTTCGATTTAAAAAAATGCTTGTATACCAGTTTGGGCCCTACCAAGAATTAATGCATGAACATCGTGGGTTCCTTCATAGGTATTAACTGTTTCGAGGTTCATTAAATGTCTCATAACTTGATACTCTGCGTGAATACCATTTCCGCCATGCATATCTCTGGACATTCTAGCTATATCAAGAGCCTTTCCACAATTATTTCTTTTAATAAGAGAAATAGACTCTGGAGCCAAATTACCTTGATCAAATAATCTACCGACTTGCAAAGCAGCACCTAAGCCTAAAGTAATTTCAGTTTGCATGTCTGCTAGTTTCTTTTGTATTAATTGAGTTGCAGCTAGTGGCTTGCCAAATTGTTTTCTGTCTAGTGTATATTGACGTGCTCTAAACCAACAATCTTCAGCAGCACCCATAACACCCCAAGCTATACCGTATCTAGCCCTATTTAAACAACCAAAAGGTCCTTTAAGACCACTTACATTAGGCATCAGATTTTCTTCTGGAACAAATACATTATCCATAACAATTTCACCTGTAATTGAGGCACGTAAGGATAATTTCCCTTTGATTTTAGGAGCTGTTAATCCATCCATTCCCTTTTCTAGAATGAAACCTTTTATGGCATCTCCATGTTCTTTTGACTTTGCCCAAACAACAAATACATCAGCTATTGGAGAATTAGATATCCACATTTTAGAGCCTGACAATGAATATCCACCATTAACTTTGGTTGCAGTTGTTTTCATAGATCCTGGATCTGAACCAGCATCAGGTTCTGTTAAACCAAAACAACCAATTAATTTTCCTGATGCTAAACCAGGTAAGTATTTTTGTCTTTGATCTTCATTACCATATGTATAAATTGGATGCATTACTAATGAAGATTGAACAGACATCATAGATCTATATCCTGAATCTATACGTTCAACTTCTCTTGCGACTAGGCCGTATGATACGTATGAAGCTCCTGCACAACCGTACTTTTCAGGTATAGTAATACCTAGAAGACCTAGCTCTCCCATTTCCCTGAAAATTTCTTTGTCTGTTTTCTCATCTAAAAAAGCTTCTTCTACTCTAGGTAAAAGTTTTGATTGTGCATAATCATGTGCAGTTGATTTAATAAGTTTCTCTTCTTCAGAAATAAGAGTGTCCAATAACAAAGGATCTTCCCAATTAAATTTAGGTTGGGAAGCTTTTGTATTTTTTAAATCAACAACATTCTTTTCATTAGTATTGAGGGTAGAGTCCATGATAAATCCTTATTTTTTTCATGTATAGCCAATGTATAAAAATAAATCCATCATTTTATTGGGAGTTATTTAATTTTAATATATGCCTCTCGATGAATTCTATTCTGTCCTGTCCCCAATAAATTTGATCTTCTAATATGTACGTTGGGGCTCCAAAAACATACTTATCAATCGCAATTTTAGTATATTCTTTAAATATATTTTCACATTCTTGACTTTTTGCTAAGGATAATAGGTCTTCCGAATTTAATTCTAATTTATCTGTAATATTTTTTAAAACATTCTCATCATCAACATTTAATTCTTCAACCCATAACGCATTCATTATATCACCTGCTAGTTGAAAATCTTTATTAGTTTTTCTGATTTTAGCAGCAATTATCAATAAAGAAGGTAACAAAGATTTTGAAGGGAAAAATTTAGGCTCAGGAATAAGGTTTATATTAAGAAATTCTGCCCATCTTTTTAATTCTTGCAGTCGTATCTTTTGTCTTTGTAACGGTCGTTTGAAAACAGGAAGCCCGCCGCTAATAGGGAAAATTTCTCCATAGTTAACAGGATACATATTTAGTTGGACATTAAATTGTTTTACTATGTTATAAACCCGATTGTGACCAAGAAAAGTCCACGGACTTCCATGACTCATAAAATAATCAATTTCTATCATCTTTTACCTTATTAGAATTAATTACCAAATCCTGAACCTTCGACTTTATATTCATCTCTAGGTGGACTAAACACATCTAATACTTTAGCCCCTTTTGGTCCTCCAATGATACCATGATCAACTCCACCAGGTGTTTGCCAAAAATCTCCCTTATTGATCTCAATTTCTTCATTCCCTTGAATTCTTATTCCAGACCCTTCTATTAAAAATCCCCATTGTTCTTGGGGATGTGAGTGGATTTTTCCTTTTGCATTGGGTTCAATTGTTACAATTGACAACATTGCTTGGTCCCCACTAAATATTCTGGTTGAAATACCCTCACCTAAAATTCTTTTGATTCCAGTATTTTCATCATTAACGTTATTAAAATAATTTTTCTGTGACATTCTTTTCTCCATAAAAAAATTTACATTGGTTTATCACCTGCAAATGTAATTCTGTGCATCAATCTTCTTTGGCCATGATAATCATTAATTGGATTGTGCATTGTGCATCTATTATCCCATATTGCTACAGAACCAGGTTTCCATTGAAATCTACATGTAAACTCAGATTTAATTTGGTGCTTGAATAAAAATTCTAAGATAGGTGTACTTTCTTCCTCAGTCATACCAACAAAGTTAGTTGTATGGGCTTCATTTACATAAAGTGATTTTTTCTTAGTTTCTGGATGTGTCCTTACAACTGGGTGAATTGCTTTTAATTCGTCACCTTTAAGGCCAACAGAAGCATGTTTCATAATATCAGATCTGGTTTTAGCAACTCTGGCCTTTCCTGATATATTTACCGCTTCTAATGTATCTAAAAATTTTTTCATGCCATCTGATAAACTTTCATAAGCAAGGTACTGATTTGACCACTCAGTATCTCCGCCGTATTTAGGTATTTCAATTCCGTACAACATTGTACCCATTGGAGGTTCTGCTTGGTACGTAGTATCACTATGCCAAATCCCTCCAAAATTATTTACATCTGTTTCTTTTTTTAATATTGGAGTAATTTCAGGAAAATCTTCTAAACTTTTTACAAATGGATACACAATTGGATTTCCAATTTTTTTTGCAAAAGCTTTCTGAGATTTAGGATCAAATTCTTGATCTCGGAAAAATATTACTTGATAGGTTAATAAAGCATCATATATCTCATTGACAACTTCTTCAGATAAGTCATCTGAAAGATTTACATTTTCTATTTGAGCACCTAATGCTCCGGCAGTAGGAAAAACTTCAATATTTTGGAAATCTTTCTTTGTATTAAAATGTATATTCATATTGTAAAACGATCTCCTTAAAATAGAGAAACTCAAAAGAAATTATTTGCACTAAAAAAAATTAACGGCAATAATTTAGATGATAAATTAAAATAAATTTATTTCAATTATTACAAAGTAATTTTAATGAAAAAAATAATATCTCCACATCTTGAGGTTAGAGAGGACTGGTTAAGTCAACTAATAGAAGAACCAATCTCACCTAATATGCCTGTTATTGATCCACATCACCATCTTTGGAATGTAGGGTTTGGTAGATATTATGTTGAAGAACTATTAGAAGATATACAGTCATCGGGTCATAATATTAGGGCAACTGTCTACATTATGAGTTCGTCAAATACAATAATGTACGGCAAAGAAGGTCCAGATGAATTCAAGCCCCTAACTGAGATAGAATTTGCAACTAAGGAGGCTAAAAGAAGTGATCTTATTATCAATAATAAAGTTAAAGTCAACTCATCAATTGTTGGTTCACTAGATCTAACTTTTGGCAATAAGTTAGAACCTGTAATTGAAAAAGCATTAGATATTAGCGAAGGAAGACTTAAAGGGATAAGAATGCTTTTAGCCTCCCATGCAGATCCAAGAATAACGTCAGGTGCAGTGAAATCAGATCTCAATCTTATGCTACATCCAAATTTTATTGAAGGTGCAAGATGTCTTCAATCAGCTGGTTTGTCATTAGACTTTTGGATTTATCACACCCAACTTAATGAAATGGAAAAAATAGCGAGAGCGCTTCCAGATTTAAAAATAATTTTAAATCATATTGGAGGGCCTATACACCTTGGGGAGTATGAAGGAAAGCAAGCCCTAACCCATAGAGAATGGAGATCAGCTATGATGAGATTATCTAGATTACCAAATGTAAATGTAAAATTAGGTGGTTTGGGAATGGCTGTAAATGGTGCCAAATTTCATTTGAATTCTAAGCCTCCACACTCAAAAGATTTATCAGAAGTTTGGAAACCATGGATTTATGAAACAATTAATATGTTTGGATTTGAAAGATGTATGTATGAAAGCAACTTTCCTGTTGATAAAGGGTCTTGTAGTTATGGATCTTTATGGAATGCGTTTAAAATAATTTCTGAAGACATGTCAGAAGAAGAAAAAAATAAATTATTTTATGAAAATGCTTCCAGAATATATAAAATAAAATTATGATTATTGTATATTGGGGTTAATCAAATGCAAGTATCTATTCTAGAACAATCTGTTTCAGTAGAAGGAAAGCCGCAGACACACACTATTCAAGATAGTATCAATCTCGCCATAAAAGCAGAACAACTCGGTTATAAAAGATTTTGGGTGTCAGAACATCACAATCATCCAACGATAATAGGAAGTGCCCCCGAAGTATTAATGGCTGCTATTGCAACTCAAACGAAAATAATTCGAATTGGAAGTGCTGGCATTATGTTGCCTCATTATGCTCCATTTAAAGTTGCAGAACAATTTAGAGTTTTAGAAGCAATAGCGCCTGGCAGAATAGACTTAGGACTTGGTAGAGCTCCAGGTTCCGATGGCAGGACTGCTCTAGCTTTAAATCCAAATAGCAGAGAAGATAGCGAACAATTTCCTGGTAACGTTAGAGATTTAATGGCTTGGGTATCTAATGAAAAATTATTAGAAGGACATCCGTTTAGACATTTAGTTGCTCAACCTGAATCTAAAACACATCCAGAAATTTGGATGTTAGGAACTTCAAACTATGGAGCCCAACTTGCTGCATACCTTGGAATACCATATTGTTTTGCCCATTTCATAACTGATGGCCAAGGAATGAAAAATGCTATCGATCTGTATAAATCAGAATTTCGTCCAAGCAAAAATTTTAATAAACCAATTGTGAATGTTTGCCTCTGGGCTTTAACTGCTAAAACAGAAGAAGAAGCGAAATATCTTTTTGCTTCCAGAGCAGCGTGGAAAATTGGTAGAAACTATGGTCACCTTGGACCAATAACTGATCCAGACAATGCATTAAATATAATTAACGAAAATAATTGGAATGAACAGTATGATTTTATGTTCAAAAACTCAATTGTTGGCGAAACTAGCAATACCAAAGAGAAGATTTCAAATTTAGTAAAAACCAATAATGTAGATGAGATTGCGATTTTGACTTGGTGTCATGACGAAAAAGCAAGAACTCGATCATATGAATTATTTGCAGATCAATTTAAATTAAAGGCAAAAAAATCTCTTCAAAAAACTTGTTAATAATTAAAAATCAAATATAAATAGCGATATTTCACATATTATTTAGGAGTTTCTTTTGTTATCTATTAATAACATTATATATAGTGTTAAGTTATTTTTTACTCTTTTTATTATATTAATATTTACCGGATGTTCTCAGACTGACATGAAAGAATTTCAAAATAACACTCCTAAATTAGATTTATTTTCCTTTTTTGAAGGAGAAACAATTGCTTATGGAATTTTTGAAGACAGATTTGGTAACCTAAAGAGACAATTTCGCGTAAATATTAATGGAAAAGTTGATAATCAAATTCTTACACTAGATGAAGATTTTTTATACGATGATGGCGAGCAGGCAAAACGAATATGGAAAATTGAAAAGAAAATAGATGATAATCAAAAAATTGTATATGAAGGTGAAGCTGACGATGTTGAAGGTAAAGCTTCAGGTTTAATTTCGGGTAATGCTCTCAACTGGTCATATGATATTTACTTGAACATTAAAGGAAGTGATATAAAAGTTCATTTTAATGATTGGATTTATAAACAAAGTAAGGATTTAGCTATTAATAGAGCATATGTTAGCAAGTTTGGAATTAATATAGGTTCTGTAACTTTAGTATTTCTGAGAGGAGATACTGCCAATAAAATTGGTCCTTTGGATTTACAAAAATGGTAGGGTTAGAATAACTTTGAGATTTCTAATTTTATTATTCCTTATGTTTAATACAAACATAGCCTTGTCTGAAACTCAAAATCAGGTAATTAAAAATAAAATTTCCAAAACTATTCTTGAAAAGTTTATCCCAAACTTTAAATCAGTCGGGCGAGCAACTTATAAATTTCTTTTATTAGATATATATTATGCAACATTAATTTCTGAAACAGGTCATTACCCTTCAGATAAATTTGCTCTAATTTTGAGGTATAACAGAGATTTTAGTAAACAAAGTGTTGTCAAAGAAACAGTTGAACAACTTCAAAAACAAAAAAAGTATAGTGAAAGTGAATTAATTGCCTTGAAGCAATTATTAAATAAAACTTTTAGAACTATTCAAAAAAATGATCAGTTCATTGCTATAAAATTGTTAGATAAAGGTATATTCTACTTCAAAAATGAAAAGGTTTTAGAAACTAGTGATATGGATTTTTTAGATTTGTTTTTTAATATATGGCTTAGAGAAAATAGCCAAGATCCTGATTTTACAAAATCACTTTTAGGTAAAGATAATTAAAGGAAATATTTTATGCGTTTAAGTGCATTTTTTTTTGAAATTGTACCCATATCCGGTTTTTTTATTGGATCTCAGTATTATGATCTAATTATAGCAGCTTTTATTTCATTACTATTAAGTTTGTTTGTAATGACTACTTTTTATTTAGTAGAGAAAAGAATTTCTAAATTTCAAATTTTTGCAATCTGTATGTCTGCTCTTTTTACACTATTTGCTTATTTATTTGAGAATGATCAATTTGTAAAAATACAACCTACGATATTTAACGGTTTTTTTAGTTCAGTATTATTAATAGGAATTTTAAATAAAAAGGCAATGATGAAACAATTTTTTGGTTCTCAATTTTTCCTAAATGACGATACTTGGTATAAATTAAGTTTAAGATGGGGATTATTTTTTTTATTTCTTACAATAATAAATGAAGTTGCCTGGAGAAACCTAGAAACCGACGACTGGGTTTTTATAAAGGTCTTTATATTAACTCCTTTGATTGGAGTATTTATGCTTGCTCAACTACCACTTACTTTAAGGGGAAGAATTAAAGTTAAATAATCCATAAAATTAAAATATATTACAATATCCAATTAAATAAATGGGGGATATAATGAGTATTAAAATCAAAGATATAATTGTTCATGTAATTAAATCAGAATTGGATATCCCTTTCGCTTTTTCACAAGGTTGGGTAAAAAAAAGATCTGCTACACTTGTAGAGATTAAAACTGATGATGGGCTTACAGGTTGGGGAGAAGCATTTTGTCAAGGATTAGAACCTCCTGAAATTTCGGCTGCTGTTATCGAAACTGCTCTAAAACCACTACTTTTAAACGAATCTCCATTGGATATAGAGGTTCTTTGGCACAAAATGTATAATGCTACTAGAGACTTTGGAAGAAAAGGGTCAGTAATCTCTGGGATAAGCGCTGTTGATATTGCATTGTGGGATATTTTAGGAAAATTTCTTAATCAGCCTATTCACCAATTATTGGGAGGCGCATTTAGAAAAAAAATTAAACCTTATGCTACTGGTTTTTATCGAATTAAAGGTCAAGGCGAAGCAAAAAGATTAGCAGAAGAAGCTCTATCACATTTTGAAAATAAATTTGATCATATGAAGGTTAAACTTGGATTTGGTCTTCAAGATGATATTAAGTGTATGGAGGCTATATATGATGTATTGGAAAATAAAAATGTAACATTAATGATTGATACCAATCATGCTTATGGAAGATCAGAAGCATTCACTTTAGGAGAAGCCCTTAAAGATTATAATTTACGGTGGTATGAGGAACCAGTTACTCCTGAGGATATTCAGGGTTATACAGAGTTAAGATCAAAACTTAACATACCTATTGCAGGTGGTGAAAATGAACATACTTTGTATGGATTTAGGACACTATTTGAGGCTAAAGCTGTTGATATTGCTCAACCAGACATTGGATCCTGTGGTGGTATTTCTGGAGTAAGGCACATTATTAATTTAGCTCAAAGTTTTGGTGTAGAAGTAAACCCACATGTATGGGGCTCTGCAGTTGCTCAGGCTGCGTCAATTCAAGTTATTGCTTCTATTCCAACTACGCATCATTCAATTTATGCTCGATCTCCAATATTAGAATATGACCAATCAAGTCATCCTTTCAGAAGAGAGTTACTAGAAAAACCTCTTGAGTTAGACAACGGCATGGTCAATGTTTCATCAAAACCTGGTTTAGGTATTGAGATAAATGTAGACACAGTTAACAAATATAAATGTAATTATTAAGATATTATAAAATGATTGAATTAATAGATCCAATAATTAGTAGTAACAAGGTCGATATTTCAACGGGTCTTAATGTTCACTATCTAGAAGCTTCTAAGAACAATAATAATCAGCCCATTGCTCTTTTACTTCATGGCTTTCCTGAGTTAAGTTTTAGTTGGCGAAGAATAATACCAATTTTAGCTTATGAAGGCTTTAGGGTTATAGCGCCTGACATGAGAGGATATGGCCTCACATCTGGGGGTACTAAAAAATATGATACAAACATATCCGAATACAGACTATTAAACCTGACTACAGATATACTTAGTTTGATCAGTGCACTTAAAATCAATAAAGTTGATTTATTAGTAGGACATGATGCTGGATCATCAGTCGCAGGAACGTCAGCTTTGATTAGACCTGACATGTTTAAGTCAGTTGTGATGATGAGTGCTCCATTTACTGGCGCACCAAATGTAGATAGTAATTTATCGTATCAAGATCCAATACATAAAGACTTAGAAGAATTAAATCCTCCAAGAAAACACTATCAATGGTATTACTCTACCCCTGAGGCTAATAAAGACATGCATCTGGATAGAGAAGGACTTCATAAGTTCCTAAGAGCTTACTATCATATGAAAAGTGCTGACTGGAAAGGAAACAATCCATATGAATTAGGTTCATGGACAGCCATAAATTTGGCTAAAATGCCTGAATACTACATTATGAAGTTAGATCAGACAATGGTCGAAGCAGTTATGTCCCAATATCCAAAAGATAGTTGTTACGAAAATTGGCTAAATGACAAAGAATTGGAGATATATTCCAATAGTTTTTATTCCAATTCGTTTCAACCAGCTCTTAACTGGTATAGGTGCATGACATCACCTTATCTAAATAGTGATTTGAAAGTTTTTTCAAATAAAAAAATTGAAGTACCTTCATGTTTTATTGCTGGAGAAAAAGACTGGGGGACTTTTCAAAAACCAGGTGCTTTAGATATAATGGAAAACACATTATGTACTAATTATTATGGTAGACATATTCTTAAAAATGCAGGACATTGGGTGCAACAAGAAAACCCTAATGACGTAGCTGAAACATTATTAAACTTTTACAAAAATAAGTAATTTTTAGGTAGAAATTTGACTTTCTCAATATCTGGAAATCTTTTCAAGGGTATCGGAATAGCGAGTATAGGTGCTTTAATTTTATCACCTGATACTCTTTTCATGAGATGGTCTGAAATGGACGTTTGGTCTATGTTAGCTTGGAGGGGAATTGAGATGGGTGTCATCTTAGTTTTATTTTCAAGTTGTTTTAAAATTTATAGACAAAACTTTAAGTATGTCTATTCGAATGTAGGTCTAGGTATCATTTGCAGTCAAATTGTAAGCTCTTTTTTCTTTACATATGGTGTAGCCGAAACGTCAGTTTCTCTGATACTATTTTGTTTAGCAACCTCTCCTATTTTTGCTTCTATTTTTTCAATATTTATCCTTGGTGAAAAAACAACTAATTCAACATGGATTACAGCTTTTTTTGCTCTAATAGGGGTAGGAATTTCTGTTGCCAACGGTGATGATGTTTTGAATGCCCCTCAAGGTAGCGTTTTAGTAGGTACTATATGCGGAGTAGGAGCATCAGCAACATTAGGTTTAAGTTTAGTTCTACTTAGGTATAAGCCTAAAATTCCTGCTATGACAGTTACAGGCATAAGTGCTTTGGGTAATGGTTTTATTGGCTTACTGATAGTATCACCCGGATTGCTTTTCCAAGGAGATATATTATCAATTTCATTATCTGGATTAATTATACTGCCAATATCATTTGCTTGTTTGACTTTTGCAACACGTTACACACAAGCTTCAAATATTGGCCTTTTAATGTTGTTAGAAACTGCTCTTGGACCATTTTGGGTATGGTTAGGAACAAATGAAACGCCAAATATCTTTATGATTTTTGGAGGAGTTATCGTAATTTTAAGTCTTGCTTGGTATATTTTAGTTGACCAAGTAAAAATTTCTTTGCCAAAATAATGACTATATTTTTGGATTAAGTTATGTATGAAGTCAAAATAAAAGACTCCTATTTTGCGGCTCAAAAAGATATGAAACTCATTAAAAAAACAATAGGTGAGTTTTTAAAAGAAGTTGCAACTACCAACCCTAACAATCAAGCCTTAGTTGAAATAGACCAAAATAATAAAGCAAATAGAAATTGGACCTATGAAGAACTTTATAATAATAGTTTAAGATTAGCCATTGCTTTATCAGGTCAGTTTAAAAAAGGTTCACGAGTAGTAATCTGGTCACCAAATAGTCCTGAATGGATATTATTAGAGTATGCAGCAGCACTATCAGGAATAATAATTGTAACAGCCAACCCTTCGCTGCAAAAAAAAGAGCTTAAATATATAATTGAACAGTCACAATCTGAAGCTGTTTTTTACGTAAACAGTTTTAGAGGCAATAATATGAAAAAAATTGTTTTAGATGCAATTGAAGGTAATGAAAAAATCAAGAAAATTGTAAATCTTGAAAACGAAGGTGAATTATACTTTAAAAATCATACTAATAATAATTTACCAATTGTTTATCCAAGCGATCCAGCTCAAATTCAATATACCTCTGGTACAACTGGATTTCCAAAGGGTGCAGTTCTTACTCACTCCGGATTAATAAATAATGCCTTTTTTTACTCAAATCGTTGTGAGGTAAGTCAGAAGTCTTCTTGGATAAATATCATGCCATTATTTCATACTAGCGGATGCGGCATGGTTACATTAGGATGTTTAACTTCGAAATGTAGGATGATATTAACATCTTTTTTTGATCCAGAAAAAATTTTAAATCATATAAAAGATTTTGATGTAGACATTATCTTAGGTGTCCCAACTATGATTTTATCTATTTTAGAACAACAAGAAAAGCAAAAGCATAAAATTAATTCTTTGAATTTAGTTAGTTGTGGTGGATCCAATGTAGCTCCTGAAATGGTAAAAAGAGTTCAAAAAGAATTCAATTGTAAGTTCTCAACACTTTATGGGCAAACCGAATATTGTCCAGTGATAACACAACATCATAACAATGATAGTATTGAGGATATATGCAATACAATTGGTCAACCAATTTCTCATACAGAAGTGTCTATAAGAAGTATTAATAATAACAAAATTTGCCCAAGTAATACTGTTGGAGAGATATGTGTTCGAGGACCAAGTACAATGCTTAAGTATTTTGCAAATAAAGAAGCAACTTCTGAAACAATTGATAAAAATAATTGGCTCCACACAGGTGACCTTGGTCGAATGGATAATAGAGGTTATGTAACAATAACAGGTAGAATTAAAGAAATGATTATTAGAGGTGGAGAAAATCATTTTCCAGCAGAAATTGAGAACGCTTTAAGAGAACATAAAAATATTTCAGATGTAGCAGTTGTTGGTATACCAGACAAAAAATGGGGGGAATTAATACTAGCTTTCATAAAGTTTGAAGACAGTTTTCAAGCTAATAAAGATGAGATGATTAAATTTTTTAGATCTAGAATGTCACCTCAAAAAACACCTAATTTGTGGTTTTCAGTAGATAAGTTTCCACTAACCGGATCAGGAAAAATACAAAAATTTATTTTAAAAAATAATTATTTAAAAAATAAAAATAATTTTAATGAAATACAATAATAAAAAATTTGGGGAATAAAAAATGAAAACAGTTTTATATGAAAAAGATGGCCTGATTGGAAGGGTTACGCTGAATAGACCTGAAAAATTAAATGCTATAAATGATGACATGCCTAGAGATTTAGAAGAAGCAATAACTCTTGCGAATGACGACCCAGATATAAGTGTAATAATATTATCGGGAAATGGAAAAGCATTTTGTAGTGGATACGATTTATCTGAATACGCACAAGGAAATGAATCGAATAAATTTACCCAAAAAATGCCTTGGGATCCTATTAAAGACTATCAAACTATGTGGAATGACACTCAACACTTCATGTCTATATGGAAATCGCTTAAGCCAGTTATTTGTAAAGTTCATGGTTTTGCAATTGCTGGTGGGTCAGACATTGCCCTTTGTTCAGATATGATAATAATGGCGGATAATGCTGAAATTGGTTATATGCCATCCAGAGTTTGGGGCACTCCTACAACAGCAATGTGGGTACATAGAATAGGCCCAGAAAAAGCAAAGAAAATGCTGTTTACAGGAGATAAAATAAATGGAAAAGAAGCGGAAAAAATTGGTTTAGTACTTGAATCAGTGTCACCTGCGAATTTAGATGAAAGAGTTGAAACATTAGCCAATAGAATTAAAACTGTTCCCATAAACCAACTTGCAATGCAGAAAATGGTAATAAATCAGTACATGGAAACAAGTGGAATTACTCAAATGCAAAGATTATCAACAATATTTGATGGTATTTCCAGACACTCTCCAGAAGGAATTCAGTTTCAAAAAAGAGTAGAAGAAAAAGGCTGGAAAGAAGCGGTGAGAGAAAGAGATCAAGGATTATACGATTGGTCAAAAAAGAAGAAATTTGATTAAATAATCAAATTGAAAATTCACTTATTAATTTAGATCTATATTCTTTTGTTTTTTCATCAAGATTATTAAAGTCGCTACCCCAAACAGGTCCTGGCCAAGCAGCGTCATTTTTTTTTCTTAAAACAATGTGTAAATGTAATTGTGAGACAACATTACCCAACATTCCAATATTTACTTTGTCATATTTTTCTGCAGATTTGATAAACTTTCCTAAATCAATAGCAAAATTCATCAAGTAATTCCTTTCATTGATATTTAAATCACTTAATTCAGTTAAATTTGGTTTGTTAGGTATCAAAACAATCCAAAAAAATTCTCTAGCATTCATAAGTCTTACCTGAAAACTTTCTAATTCTTTTACAAGTATTGTGTCACTTTCTAATCTCTTATCTAATTTAAACACTTCAAATTCCTATTGATTTAATCTAATTTTACATTGTCATAATTTTCAAGCTAGTTAACAGTTATAATATAGAGGATTTTCTAATGGTAAAAGAAACAAATATTTCAATCAATAGTGACAGACTTTGGGATAGCTTAATGACGATGGCTAAAATTGGGCCTGGAATTGCTGGAGGTAATAATAGACAAACTGTTACCGTAGAAGATGGAGAAGCAAGAAAATTATTACAAAAATGGTCTGAAGATGCTGGCATGATAATGAAAGTAGATGAGCTTGGATCAATGTTTTTTAAAAGAGAAGGAACAGATAAAAATGCACTTCCAGTTGTCATTGGAAGCCATTTAGACACGCAACCAACAGGCGGGAAATATGACGGTGTTCTAGGAGTTTTAGCCGGACTAGAAATAGTTAGAACTCTTAATGATTTAAATATTCAAACAAAACATCCAATCTTAGTTGTAAATTGGACTAATGAAGAAGGTTCCCGTTTTCCTCCTGCAATGATGGCATCTGCAGGATATGCAGGAATATATGAGGTTAATACTCTCCTTTCAGCAAAAGATGCTGAAGGAAACATCTTTGGAAATGAGCTTGACAAAATAGGATGGAAAGGTTCTGATCCTGTTGGATCACAAAAATTCCATTGTTACTATGAATTGCATATAGAACAAGGACCTATTCTTGAAACGGAAGAAGTTGACATAGGTATAGTCACGCACGGTCAAGGTCTAAAATGGTTGGAAGTTAAACTTTCTGGAGTTGAGCAACATACTGGCACTACACCAATGAACGTTAGAAAAGATACATCACTTGCATTGTCTGAAATTATTTTAGCCGTCAATCATATTGCAAATAAAAATCAACCAAATGCTCTTGGTAGCGTAGGTCATATCGAAGTGTCTCCTAATTCACGAAATGTAATTGCAGGCAATTCACTTTTTACAGTTGATATAAGATCCCCAGATATTAACAAACTAGTAAAAATGGAAAATGAATTAAAACAAATGACTACAGATATATGTGAAAAATATAATATTGAATTTGAAATGGATCAAATTGGAGGATTTGATCCTGTTGCTTTTGACAAAGAGTGTCTTAATAATATTCGTAATAGCGCCAAAAAGTTTGGATATTCTTATAAGAATATTGTTTCAGGTGCAGGACATGATGCTTGCTGGATAAATACTGTTGCTCCATCAGCAATGATAATGTGTCCATGCGTTGATGGATTAAGCCATAATGAAGCAGAAGAAATAAAACCTGAATGGGCATCTTCAAGCACTAATGTAATGCTTCATGCGGCAATTGCTTCAGCAACTTAAAAACTATTAATAATTATTAATTATATCTAGACCAGCTCCATTTTCAGCACTACTGGCATTTTGTCTTAATAATGAAAACAAATTTCTTCCAAATGTATTATTCTGATTATATTTTGAAGGCACTTTAATATCTCTTTTAGCAACAGTCTCATTAACTTCAATTCTTCCAGAAGTAGCATCAATATCAATGATGTCTCCATCTAAAATTTTTCCAATTATACCATTATCTAAAGCTTCAGGAATAACATGAATAGCTGCTAGAACTTTACCAGATGCCCCAGACATTCTTCCATCAGTTAATAAGGCAACTTTGAAACCTAAGTCTTGAATATTTGATAAAATTGGAGTTAAAGCATGGAGTTCTGGCATTCCGTTAGCTTTTGGTCCTTGAAAACGAACAACAATAACAACATCCTTGTTTAACAGACCTTTTTCATATGCTTTTTTAACATCACTTTGATCATTAAAAACCATTGCCGGGGCTTTTATTTTTTGATTTTCAAAATTAACAGCAGAAATTTTAATTACCCCTTTACCAATATTACCTTTTAATATTTTTAAACCACCATTTTTTTGATGTGGTTTTTTTACATATTTCAAAATTTTATTGTCATAGGATTTTGATTTTGTTTTTTTCCAAAGTAATTCTGATTTTCCCAGAGTAGCTTCAGAAACATAATTAAAAATATTTTTTCCCCACACTGTTTTAGCAGTGCCATCTAACAAACCTGCGTCTAAAAGTTCTCCAACAATAAAGCTCATACCACCTGCAGCATGAAATTGATTTATATCCGCGCTGCCATTTGGATACACCCTAGCCAACAAAGGTATCACTTCTGACAAATCTGCAAAATCTTCCCATAATAATTTAATTCCAGCTGCAGCAGCCATTGCCGGCAAGTGTAAAGTATGATTAGTTGATCCTCCTGTTGCATGTAAGCCAATAATCGCATTAACAAAGCTTCTTTCATCAATAATTTTTCCAATAGGCCTTATATCATTTCCTTTTCTTGATATTGAAATTGCTTGTTGAGTTGCGGCAACATTATAAGCGTTTCTCAAGTCACTGTGAGGATGAACAAATGCAGAACCAGGGAGGTGTAAACCCATAATTTCCATTAACATTTGATTTGAGTTGGCTGTCCCATAAAATGTACAAGTCCCTTCTCCATGATAAGCAGCAATTTCAACTTTTAGTAATTCCTCTCTGGTAGCCTTACCTTTAGCAAATTCATTTCTTATTCGATTTTTTTCTTCATTTGGAATTCCAGTAGACATGGGTCCAGCAGGTACAAAAATTATTGGTAGATGACCAAATGACAAAGATCCGATTACTAGTCCAGGTACAATCTTATCACATACACCCAAACATAGTGCAGCATCATATACGCCATGGCTTAATGCTACAGCAGTGGACATAGCAATAACATCTCTTGACATTAATGATAACTCCATGCCTGGTCTTCCTTGAGTGACCCCGTCACACATTGCAGGTACGGCACCTGCCATTTGTGCAGTAGCACCAAATTTATTTGCAGCTGCTTTAATTATTTTAGGAAAATGTTCAAGTGGTTTATGAGCTGAAAGCATATCATTATAAGCTGAGACAATACCTATATTTGGCTTTGAATTCATTAATATTGAAGATTGTTCATCTAATGAAGCTGCAGCTGCAGCGTGCGCCATATTAGAGCATGAAACTTGACTTCTATCATTATCAATATCTTTTTCCATAGCTTGAATATTATTTAAATAGTTTTGTCTAGTTAATTTGCTTCTTTCAATTATTCTTTTTGTGACATTAAGAATTGTTGGGTGCAATTTACTCATTGATTTTCTCAATAATAAAATTTTTATGTTTGTTTTTTAATAAATAATGAATGGGATATGTTTCATCATTTTTAGCAAGTTCTAAAATGTTTTGTTTTGCTTTACCTTTTACTAATAAAATTATTAATGCACTACTCATGATTAAAGATAAGTTCATTGTTATTCTTGGAAGAAAAGGATTGCCCTGCGACGATGTTTTAAATATTTTGTGATTTGCATCTATACTAAAACCCTCTTTATCCCCAATCATACTAGGAAATAAAGAGGCAAAATGACCATCTTCACCCATACCAATTAAAGCAACATCAAAAGGGATTTTAAACTTTTTATTAAAGATTAAGTCTTCTGATAAAGGAAAAAAATTAGCATTTTTAGCTTTGTTCATAAAAAAATACTCTGATAAAAGTTTTTGATTACTATTTTCATTTTGGGGATCAACTAGTCTATCATCAACCAGGGTTATTTGTACTTTCGACCAAGCAAGTTCAATTTGAGATAAATCTTTAAAGATCTTAATTGGACTACTTCCACCAGGTACGACTAAACTCGCGGTTCCAAATTTGTTTATAGATTCTTTTAGTTTATCTGAAATTAAAGTTACCACATTCATGATTTATCATCTTTTGGATCAATCCATTTATGTCCATCTCCACAAAGTATTTTGTCTTCCGGCCCCATAGTTCCTGTCCTGTAGAGTTGAGGCTCTTGAGTTTTTGCAATTTCAACTATTGGGTCAATATAATCCCATGCAGCGAGGACTTCATCAGATCTCATAAAAAGAGTTTGGTTTCCTCTTACTACATCCATAAGGAGACGTTCATAAGCATCTGGAAGTCTGTCAGTAAACGTATCACCAAAAGATAAATTTAGTTCTGATGGGAAAAACCGCATTCCTCCTGGTCCAGGAGCTTTGGAAGTTAGCTTTAATTTTAGACCTTCTTCGGGCTGAACTCTAATTATCAATCTGTTTGGGTTATCTTGAGCATCTTTAGTAAACTTTGAAAATATGTCATGAGGTTTGTTTTTAAATGTAATAATAATTTCACTTGCTCTGTTAGATAATTTTTTTCCTGTCCTGACATAAAAAGGAACCCCTGCCCATCGCCAATTATTAATAACAACTTTAAGTGCAACAAAAGTTTCAGTATTAGAATTTTTACCTAATTCATCAGAAAAGCTTCGATATTGTCCAGTTTGCACTTCATCATCAGTTATTGGTTTCAGTGCTTTTAATACTCTTAATTTTTCGTCTCTTAATTGATCTGCTTCATAAAAGGATGGAGGTTCCATTGCTATTAAACAAATCAACTGTAGCAAATGATTTTGCAACATATCTCTAATTGCACCATACTCATTATAATAGGAAATCCTTTCCTTAACTCCTATTGTTTCAGAAACAGTAATCTGCACATGGTCAATATTATTATTATTCCACTGATTTTCAAAAAATGTATTTGCAAATCTCAATGCCATTAGATTTTGGACAGTTTCTTTTCCTAAATAGTGATCAATTCTGTAAATTTGACTTTCCTTAAAAACACTTGAAATTTCGTTATTAATTTCAATTGCAGTTTTTTTATTTTTTCCAATAGGCTTTTCAATTACAAGTCTACTTTGTGGAACATTTAAACCTGAATCTCTAATAAATTTGCAACTGTTACCAAAAAGACTTGAAGCTATTGCCAAATAAAAAATTATAGGTCTGTTTTCATCAAATTTTTCTTTTATTATTTTTACTAAATCTAAATGTCCATTTCCAGACACAACGTCTAATTCGACTAATTTTATAATCTTTATAAAATTATTCCAATTTTCTAAGTTGTTATCTTCACTTTTGATTGCTTTATTACAATTTGATTGCAACTCTAAAAAAAAGTCTTTTTTAGATTTTATATATTTATCGCACAATATTATGTTTGATTGAGCATCTATTTGATTATCTAAAAATCTCCAAAACAGAGCAGGTAATATCTTGCTCTTTGAAAGATTCCCAGTTCCTCCAACTATTATAAACTCACTTGGAACAATATTTGATTTTTCAGGGACCATGACAACTCATTTTAATTTCTTAATAATAATTTATTATATCTCTTATTGTCATAAATTATTGTAAATTATTATAGTTTAAGTTTAATGTTGATTAAATTCTTAGCAATATTATTGGGGGTATTTATGACTGAATCAATTGCCTTTATTGGATTAGGAGCTATGGGTGGGCCTATGGCTCAGAACATAATAAGGAAAGGGTCAAAAGTGTCAGTTTATGATGTTGTAACTGAGAAAATGGATCCTGTAGTAAAAGTCGGCGGAACACCAGGTAATTCTCTTAAAGATACTATTAAAAATGCAGAAATAGTTATAACAATGTTACCCTCAACTGAGAACGTTAAATCAGTTATAACTGACACAGAAGGTGTCTTATCATTTGCTAAACCTAACACCATTATTTTAGACATGAGCACAATAGCTCCAACTGGTACTGACGAAGTCTATAGAAAGTGCAAGGAAAAAAATGTGGCATTCATAGATGCCCCGGTTGGTAGATTAGTAAGCCATGCAATTTCAGGTGACTCACTTTTTATGGTTGGTTGTGATAATGAAGATGCTTTTAAAAAAATTGAGCCATTATTAAATGCAATGGGTACAACTATAATACGTTGTGGAAAAGTAGGATCTGGGATAAGAGCTAAAGTTGTTAATAATTTTCAAATTTTAAGCATCGCCCAAATCACTGCCGAGGCATTAACACTTGCTCAAAAAATTGGTTTAGACCTTGAAACTTTTAAAGAAGTCAATGCAGGAACAACGGCTAACAATGGTCAATTTCATATTAATTTTTTATCTAAGGTCCTCCAAAATGACATAGAACCTGGCTTTACGATTGATCTTGCTCATAAAGATATGGGTTTGGCTATTGAAACTGCAAATAGTTTCAGAGTGGGCTTACCTGTAGGTTCTTCAGTTCAAGCTGTTTATGGCCAGGCTAGATCAGGAAAATTTGCAAAAAAAGATTTCAGTGCTTTACTTGACTATGCCTGTGAACTAGCAGAAGTTAATCCGCCAAGAATTAAAAAAAGTTAGTTATTAAAACATAAATTATACTACAGGACACAATCCTCCATCTAAATTAATAGCTGTTCCTGTGATGTAACCACTTCTATCAGAGGATAGAAAGGCAACTAAATTTGCATAATCAATTTCTTCACCAACTTTACCCATTGGTACCTTTTTAGACATTTCTTTATATAAATCATTTATACCTCCTGAACCAACCTTACGATCCCATTGAGCACTTTTGATTAATCCAATACATATAGTATTAACTCTAATATTATCTTTGGCATATTCATTGGCTAGAGATTTTGTTAAATTAATGCCAGCCGCTCTTGTAACTGTCGTAGGGAGTGAACCAGCATTAGGAGCTTTACCTCCACCAATTGTGGCATTAATTATAACTCCCTTATCATTTGATTTCATATAAGGAATAACTAATCTACACATTCTAATAGTCGACATTAATTTTAAATTGATATCATCTTCCCAGTTTTTATCTGATACATCCTCAAATAATGCAGCAGCCGACGCTCCAGCGTTATTAACTAAAATGTCAATTTTTTTAAATTTTGAAATGGTCTCTTCAACAAGTCTCTTGCAATCCTCTGCTTTACTAACATCAGCTTGTATAGCTAAAACATTATTATTTGTCTTTTCTGAGATTGTTTTTGCCTTTTCATTCAAATAATCTCCTCTTCTTCCACAGATTATTACTTTTGCCCCCTCAGAAGATAATAATTCAGCTGAAGCATAACCTAACCCGTCACTGCCACCTGTTATGAGAATTACTTTATCTTTCAAATCCAAATTAAACATTTTATGCTCCTTGTTAATATTAAACAGTCAAACTCTTATCTAAATCTTAATAGTTTTTTCACTTCTTGAAGACTCTAGTATAGATAATGCTACTTTCAAAGTAAGTTCAGCGTCTAAAGCTCCAGTTATTGGTTCGACGTCTCTGTTAATGACATCCTTAAAATGACTAATTTGCAATGCATAAGCATCAATTTTATTTGAATCTATTTGAATTGCTTCTATTTCATCTTTCCAATTTTGACCTTTATTTTTGTATTTCCATAATTTAAGATTTGGAAACTCTAAAGACCCTTCAGTGCCTATGATTCTCAAATTATTTTCTTTTAAATGTGGCAAATGAATATTTTCACCAGTCCCAGTCTCCCATGACCAAGGAGATGTTCCACCATCAGTAATTAGGAAATTTCCTATTAATCCACTTTTAAATTTTAAGTTAGCACTAAGTGTATCTTCTTTTTCAAAATTATTTATATTATTAGAAGAAAAGGCTGAAACTGCTTCTATTTCTCCAAAAATAAATCTTAAGTAATCAATATCATGAATTAGGTTAGTTATTACCGGACCAGCGCTAATCTTTTTCCTCCAATCAGGATCAAAATAGTTATTATCTTTTCTTAATGCCCAAACTCCTGAAAGACCAATAATTTTTCCAATTTCCCCATTTTTAACTATTTCTTTTGCCTTTCTTACCAATGGATAAAATCTCCTTTGATGACCTACTAAAACCTTACAATTATTTTCTTCTGCAACTTTAGCAATTGTTCGAGCCTCTAATACATCAGCAGAAATTGGTTTTTCGATTAAAACATCCAGACCAAGTTCTAAAGCAGCTAATGTATTTTCATAATGAAGGATCGTCGGAGTGGATATAATAACACCATCTATTTCTGATTTTTTTCTTAGATCGATTAAGTTTTCATATATAGGTATATTCTTATTTTCGCAAAATTGTTTAGCCTCATCGCTTATATCTATAATTCCACTAAGATTTACGTTTTGATTTTCATTCATTGCCATTAGATGTCTTTTACCAATTGTTCCAACACCGTGAACAGCAATGTTAATTATCTTTTTTTCTAACATTATGATTTGATAGAACTCATAAACCTGTTGATAGAAACTGATCCATCAAAAGAATAAGGGAATACCAAGGGTGTAGCCTTAGCTTGGCATTTAACAACTATTAAAGAAGGACCTTCCTCAACATAAATAGTATTCATTATTTTTTCATAATCATTTTCATTGGTAACAGTATAAGAGTTACTAATTCCTGAACCTTTAGCAATTAATTCTAAATCACTCTTTCCAGCAGTGGCCGTTGGCTGGCTACCTGTTTCAACATATGATTCATTATCTAGCACAACTATTGTAAGATTATTAACGGGATGATTTGCAACTGTCGCCATAGAACCTAAACTCATCAATGTGTCGCCATCACCAGTAAATAATAATATTCTTAAATCTGGTTGTGACTTTGCAAGTCCTAATGCAAACGGAATTGACTGACCCATAGCGCCAATAAAACCAAAATTACCTTTATTGTCTCCTGCAGACATTATATCCCAGGTTGATGTTCCAATCCCACTTACAACTCTAAGATTATCTTTCCTATTTTTCAAAATTTTTTGTACAAAAGGTCTTCTATCAATCATAATTATTTATCCATTTTTAAATTGTTTAGCACCAATCATTTTTTGAGATAACAAAACAGCTGCTGAACGGTTTGTATTAAAAGCAAATCTAGCAGCTGCATCAACAGTTGACCCAACTTCATCTTTATAATCTGCTCTAAATACTTTAATATCCATTGCTTCCAAAACTTTTGGAGTACCTAAACCCATAGGAACTTGCCAAGGAATAAATTCTCCCCACTCACCTCTCATGGAAACTATCGTTAGAAAAGGTATTCTGCAGATATTTGGTAAAGCAAGAGCATTAATACAGTTTCCAACACCACTTGATTGCATTAACAAAGCACTCTTTCTACCACCAGCATATGCTCCACAAGATAAACCAACTCCGTCCTGTTCTGTAGTTAGAGTAACCACATCAATCTCATTGTCTTTTTCACATAAATTAATAAGAGGAGTATGACCAGCGTCTGGAACATGAGATACCATTGTAATATTAAGATCTTTAAAAACTGCATAAATATCATTGCGCCAATCTTTATTTATTCCTGTCATGATTTTGTCCATCCGTTTTTAACACTACATATGTTAAATTGTAATTCAGATATTTCAAGTTTGAAGATTAATTTAGTATTAGTATTTGCTTATTTCATATATGCTAATTACTCATTAGTTATAAACCATAATTAAACAGAATTTCTAGATAAGGTTTACTGAATGAGTGAAAATAAAAATAAAGTCGCAATCGTGACTGGGGCAGCTAAAAATATTGGTAGAGCAACATGTGATAGTTTATCTAAATTAGGTTATAATATACTAGTTCACGCTAATTCTGATAAAGATGGCGCTGATGAAACAATAAAAATTATTCAAAAAAATAATATTTCAACAAGTCGAATTATAGGTGATTTAACAAAACCAGAAACGTCTAAAGAACTGGTATTTGAAGCATCAAAATTAGGTGATATCTCTGTTTTAGTAAATAATGCATCTCAAAGAGAATTTAATAAATTTGAAGATATGACATTCGATGAATGGAGATTTGTGATGTCGATAAACCTTGACGCATTATTTCACACTTGTAAGGCAGTCCTACCTGAAATGCAAAAGAGTAGCTGGGGACGAATAGTGAACTTAGGTGGTTTATCTGCTCATATTAGTGCAATTGGTAGAGCGCACGTAATTACTTCAAAAACTGCAGTAGTTGGTTTTACAAGAGCATTAGCTATGGAGTATGCAGAAACAGGAATTACAATTAATACTGTTGTACCTGGTTTAATTGATACTGTTAGAGGTGCTTCAGCTGGAAGTAGTTTAGTTCATCCCTCGCATTCAAACCCACCTGTCGGTAGAAAGGGATATCCAGAAGAAGTTGCAACAATGATATCTAATTTATGTGGTCCAAATTCAGACTTTATTACAGGGCAAACCATCCATGTTAATGGTGGTAGTTATTTCCCATAATATTATGAATTTATGACTAGTAAATCTGTCAATGGTTTAGCTGCATCTTTTCTAATAATATTCTCTGTTTTACTTGGATTAAATCAGGTGTTAGTAAAATTAGTTAATGTAGGAATGCATCCTGTTTTTCAAGTGGCTATGAGATCAACATTAGCCATTATACCAATCTTAATTTATTGTTATGTTACAAAAAAGAAAATAAATTTTTTTGACGGTAGTTTTTTTCCTGGTGTAATTGCAGGTATTTTATTTGCAATTGAATTTATTTTTTTATTTTCAGCTTTAGATTATTCCACTGTAACTCGTGTTTCATTAATCTTTTATACAATGCCAGTATGGCTCACTCTTGGAGCACATTTTTTAATAAAAGATGATAAACTTAACATGAACAAATCTTTAGGTTTAATAATTGCTTTAACCGGGTTAATACTTGCAGTTTATCAACCAATATCAAGTTATAGTCTCAATCAATTTTATGGAGATATATTCTCAATTTTAGCAAGTTTTTGTTGGGCTGTTATTGCTATAATGCTTAAAACAAGTCGTCTAACAAGATCTTCGCCAGAAACACAATTACTATATCAGCTTATAGTATCTGGAATAATATTATTACCTATATCGTTACTTTTAGACGACTTTATTCGTGATTTAAATACTCAGTTGATAATAATTTTTTCATTTCAAGTAATTGTTATAATGTGCATGGGATTCATAGGTTGGTTATGGGTTATGTCTAGATACTCTGCAAGTAGTACAAGTTCTTTTGCATTCTTAACGCCAATTTTTGGGGTGTTATTCGGATGGTTAATCATGGATGACATAATAAATGAACAAATTTATTTATCATTATTTTTAACATGTCTAGGAATTTATCTTATTAATAAAAAAACTAATAAAATTTAGTTTTCCTTTTTCTTGGCTCGTTTATTTACTGTAGTTTTTTTGCTAGTTTCTTGTATTTTCTTAATTTTCAAAGTACCAGATTTCTTTTTGTGTTTAAAGTTTGTATCAAAGCTTGCGAAATTCTTCTTTTGCTTTTTTCGTCTACTTAAAGGTTCACTATTTATTGAATCTAAATTATCAATACTAAAATCTTTTTCTACAAAATTATCAGCAAATGGCGAAAATTTTGTTTTTCTTTTTTCTGTTTTTTTCCACCTTTCAGATTTCCGTTTACCTTTAAAATGACGAGTATTTTCTTCCTTTGGTCTCTTAAAATCTGGATTTCTTCCTCCTTTTCTACTTCTATAAGGATCACTTCTATTGGAAGTAAAATTTTCAGGAAGTTTTTCAAGTAATCTTACCATTATGTGTCGTTCTATAGGTTTTTTGTTAGCTGCTAATTCTTTGAGAGTTGAAGAGGTCTCTTCTGATATCTCGATAAAGGTTACTTTTGGTTGAATTTTTATAGAACCTATATCTCTCTTTGACAAATTCCCTGCCTTGCACAACATAGCAACTAACCATCTAGGTTCAGCCGTATCGTCTTTACCAACTGAAAGTTCAAACCAAATGCTATTTTGGAAACCATTTCCTTTGGATCGTCCTTCACTTTTGTCTGATGGATTTCGTAAATCCTCTGGAGCAGATAAATCTTTACCTATTAATCGGTAATAAGCAGCAGCTAATTGTTCTATTGAATTTTTTGAAATTAGTTCATTAACTAACTCTTGTTCTTCATCAGTTATTGGGTCTTCTAAAATTTTATTTTCAACAATTCTTTTTTTGTCTTCTTTAAGAATTTCTTCTCGAGAAGGAGGAGAAGCCCAAATGGGCTTTACATTTGCCTGTCCAAAAAGACGTTCTGCAATCCTTGATCTATTTTGAGGAACCAGTACAGCACAAACACCTTTTCTGCCTGCCCTTCCAGTTCTTCCACTTCTGTGAAGCAATGTATCAGAAGTTCTTGGAATATCGGCATGTATTACTAAGTCGAGATTAGGTAAGTCAAGACCTCTTGCCGCAACGTCAGTTGCCACGCATACTCTTGCCTTAGACGTTCTCATAGCTTGAAGAGCCATATTTCTTTCATTTTGACTTAATTCACCCGAAAGAGCTACAGCGGATATACCTCTGTTTGTCAAACGACTAGTCATATGATTAACAGCAATTCTAGTCGCACAAAATATAATAGCATTAGTGGCTTCGTAATATCTTAGAGTATTTATTATAGCATTTTCTTGATCACTCATTACAATTTTGAAAGCCCTATATTCAATATCAACATGTTGTGAGTTTGACCTTCCAACAGATATTCTAACTGCATCTTTTTGATAACGTTTTGCAAGATTAGCAATACCTTTTGGAACAGTCGCTGAAAACATCAAAGTTTGTCTGTCGTCTGGAGTTGTATCTAAAATCGCCTCTAGGTCTTCTCGAAAACCCATATCCAACATTTCATCGGCTTCATCAAGCACAACAGTTTTAATGTTTGACACATTAAAATGGTTTCTTTCAATGTGATCCTTTAAACGACCAGGAGTTCCTACTACAATATTAGGTTTTGTCTCTAAATTTCTTTTTTCTGTTCGTATGTCCATACCACCAACACATGAAACAATTTTTGCGTCAGATGACGCCAAAAGCCAACTCAGTTCGTTTTTAACTTGAAGGGCAAGTTCTCTTGTAGGTACGATAATTAGAGCTTCTGGTGATTTAGGAGTTTTAAAAAAAGAATTATCCGAAAGAATATTTTCTACGATTGCTAATCCAAAAGCAATAGTTTTACCTGAGCCAGTTTGTGCCGATACAAGTAAATCCAGACCTGAGTAGTCATCTTTAAATACTTCTTCTTGAACAGGGGTTAAGTTTTCATATCCCTTGTCTGACATTGCCTTTGCTATAGGTGCTGGTATTCCTGATGCTTCTAACATTTTCAACTTTCAAATTAAAAAAGAGGCTTATCTTGAAATTAAAAAAATATTTCAATTTTAATATAAATAACTACTAGACTGATCTTTTAGTCTTCAATATCAATAAAGTAAAGCTTTAGAGCTCTCTAGTTGAAATAATAAAAAAGTCCTATAAACAACAAAGACTGTAAATAGATGAATAATAAATATGATGTAATAGTAATAGGTGCTGGGGCTGCAGGCTTAATGTGCTCAATAGAAGCTGGCAAAAGAGGTAAAAGCGTATGTCTACTAGAACACACCTCGAAAATTGCTGAAAAAATTAGAATCTCAGGGGGTGGTAGGTGTAATTTTACAAATTTGTACAGTGATGATAATAATTTTTTGTCTGAAAATATACATTTTTGTAAATCTGCATTCTCAAAATATACTCAACTCGACTTCATCAATTTAGTCAAAAAACATTCCATAGAATTTCATGAAAAAAAGCTAGGTCAACTATTCTGCAATAAATCGGCTAAAGATATAATAGAAATGTTAATTTCTGAGTGTGAAAAACAAAAAGTTAAAATTAAAATTGATACTAAAATTGATACTCTCAATAAAACTAAAGATTTTTACGTTATAAAAACTAACACAGGTGATTTATTTTGTTCTTCAATCGTTATTGCAACTGGTGGTTTATCTATACCAAAAATTGGAGCTACTGACTTCGGTTATAAAGTTGCAAAACAATTTAATTTGAAAGTTACTAAACTCTATCCAGCCTTAGTACCTTTAATTTTTGACAATGAAATATTAAAATTTTGTAAATCACTTGCTGGGGTCTCTGTAAATGCTTCGGTTAAAATGAATAAAACAGTCTTTGATGAAGGCTTAATTTTCACACATAGAGGTATTAGTGGCCCATCAATATTACAAATATCTTCTTTTTGGAAATATGGAAAACCTGTAACAATCAACCTTCTACCTGAGTATGATCTTAAACAAATATTAAAAGCAAGAAGATTAGAAACGCCTAAACAAAATATATCTAGAATTTTGTCAGATTATCTTCCAAATAGATTAGCTGAGGCTATTTGTGATAACCTTAAAATAAATATTAAGATTGCTGACACTTCGAATGAGAATATTAAAAAAGTTTCTGAATTTGTAAATCAATGGACTGTCGTTCCAATCGGTACAGAAGGCTATAAAACAGCTGAGGTTACTTTGGGAGGTGTTGATACCGAAGAAATATCTTCTTCTACGATGGAATGTAAAAAACATTCTGGATTATATTTTATTGGAGAAGTTTTAGACGTTACAGGTCACTTGGGTGGACATAATTTTCAATGGGCATGGTCAAGTGGTTTTTTAGCAGGTCAAAACGTATAATTTAAATTACGGTCCTCTTAGCAGCTTCAGAATTATGGTCACCTGCTTCATCCCAATATGGAACTGGTCCATAAATTTCAATTAAAAAATCAAGAAATGCTCTTACTTTTGGAGATAAATGTTTTCCGCTTGGGTAAACAGCATAAATTGGAACATCTTCTTGAACATACTCATCTAAAATTGATACCAGAGTTCCTGCCGCTAAATGTCTTCCAACAACAAATCTTGATAACATTGCAAGTCCACCACCATTGATTGCTGACCTTAGAATTGCATCCCCATGATTTAATTGTAATTTCCCTTTTGCATGAATTAATTTGATTTTACCATCTACAAGAAAATGCCAATCATTATAAGGGTTACCATTTCGGAAAGAAATGATTTCATGATCTAGAATTTCGTCAGGATGATTAGGTTTTCCATGCTTTTTAATATATTCTGGTGAGGCGAATAAAGTTCTTGGGTTTTGTGCAAGCTTTCGTGCAATTAATGATGAATCTTTCATAACAGCAATTCTAATTCCTAGATCTATATTATTGTCAATTAGGTCTACTACTTCATCAGAAATAATCATTTCTATTTCTACCTCAGGATAACGCTCTCTAAATTTTGGAAGATGTGGCGCTATATGTCTGTAAGAAAAAGTTCCAGGAGCTGTAATTCGTAAGTGCCCTCTGGGTGCATTCGTGGCGCTTGAAATAGCTGCTTCAGCTTCATCAACATCTCCAATAATTCTTCTTGCTCTATCTAAATATGCAAACCCAACCTCTGTAAGTGATACAGACCTAGTCGTTCTATTTAATAATCTTGCACCTAACCTATCCTCTAATGCTGATATATTTTTTGAAACAACTGAGGGAGATAAATCAAGCTCTCTTCCTGCTTTAGCAAGCGAACCATTATCAGCAATTGAGACAAAAACTCTCATTCCAGATATTAAATCCATTAAAGACCCTTTAGATAAAAATTATACATAACATAATCAATTTTATTTTTGTAGGTTGGATTAAAAAAACTTGAAATGATAGGTATATTTGCGTATTACGAAGTGGCATACGGCGTGAATTAGGACATCCAAGACATATAACGAGTCTGCGGAGGGATGGCTGAGTGGCTGAAGGCGCCGGTTTGCTAAATCGTTAAAGGGAGCAATCCCTTTCGGGGGTTCGAATCCCCCTCCCTCCGCCATTAAATACCTTTAAGTTATTGTTTTTGTTAAATATAATTTTTTAAATTTTATCTTACCCACAATTTTACCCACAAAAAAACATGATATTAATCATAAATCCACTCCAGGGGTTACTGCACCCTTTTCCTAATCAACAATGGTCAATGGTCAGGGGGTGGTCTGCCCATTGACCGTAGTCCATTGATCACTGACCAGGGTTCAATTATTGAAATGACAATTGACTTTATGGAAACCAGCTTGATATTTATTGTAATTTCATAGAAAAATATTTATGGTACTATTTATTAGGTATATATATTTATTTGAATGCTTGATATGTGCTTTTGATATTTAAAAATACTTAAAATAAAAAAATCAAATTACATAATTAATCATTTCAAATAATGATAAAATTTTAATGTTAAATGTCTAAATTAATATTAATACGTCATGCTAAATCCGATTGAAGTGGTAACGTAAACGATCTTCAAAGGGGTTTAAACAAAAGAGGTTATAATTCTTGTAAAGTTATTTCTGAGGAACTTAAAAAAAGAATAGATAAACCAGATTTGTTTTTAATCTCTCCAGCGTTAAGGGCACAGCTAACTTACGAAAATATATTTTTAAATTGGGACAATAAAGACAATTTTTTATCGATTGAAGAAGATTTATATCATGCATCAATAGATCAGATTAA
>QCHB01000013.1 GCA_003278095.1 SAR116 cluster bacterium AG-390-L20
AAATTATGGACAAAAATTTAACTATTTTAGGTGGAGGTTTTGCCTCTTGGGTACTAGCAAGTGTTTTTGCCAAACAAGGTTATTATATCAATTTGTTTGAGGGTAATAGCGAAAACTTTGGATCTCAACAAATATCCCCAAATGGCTGGGCTGCACTATCTAACTTAATAAACCTAAAAAAAATCGAAGCATATTTTGAACCCTTTCATAATATTTATTTTAAAAAGTTAAACTCCAATCAAAATCTGGAATTTTTGGCCCAATATGACTTAATAAATAAAACAAGTAATTTTGGTTCTATTGAAAGAGAGAGTATAATTAAGATATTCAAAAACCAAACTCTTAAAAATAAATCTGTTAAGGTTTATAATACACAAATACAACATATAGTTTCTGAAAATGAAACTAATAAAGTAATTGATGATAACGGAAGAGTTTTTGAAGCAAAGCATGTAATAGGTGCTGATGGTATAAATGGTATATCCAGAAGATTTGCTATAGGATCAGATAATAATAATTTAAACTCAAAAAAAATTTATAGGGCTGTTTCATTTCAAAATAATCCCTACCAATTGACAAAAAAAATTCTTCAAGTTTTATTTCATGATACAGGTTATTTTGTTATTTACCCAACTATAATTAATAAGAAAAAAGCTACTAATTTTATTTTTGTACCTACTAATAATAATTTTAGTCCACCAATGATTGATAACAAAATTATAAATTATTTAATACCTCATGATTTAGATTGGATTACCACAATAAGTTCATATAAAAGTGGGGAGAAAACTTCTATTTATAAAAATGGTGTTTTCTTATTTGGTGATGCCGCATTCACTATACCTCCGCACTTAGCCCAAGCAGGTAATCAAATATTAGAAGATGCAGATTTTATAAGAAAAAAATTAACTGAAAATTTTGATTTTAAAGACATTGTAAATTCTTTTATTAAAGATAGATATCTCAAAAAAAGTATTATTGCTGATAAATCTTCGATGATCGGTAAAGTATTTAGTGCTCAAAAATTAGTTGGAGATTTAAGAAACTTATGTATTAAATCAAATAATCTCGATTTTCTTGACTACGTACTCAATCCTATATGGAAAAATGAAAATTATGAATAAGACATTAATATTTTTTTTAATAATAATTGGAATTTCAATGATTAACAAAGTTAGTGCTAATGCATATAAGTATAGTTTCACATCAATTGATGGTAAGGTTATAAATTTAAAAGAGTTTATGGGAAAACCAATTTTGATAGTCAATACAGCCTCACTTTGTGGTTTTACCAATCAATATAAAGACATTGAATCACTTTATGGAATGTATAAAAAATTTGACTTGATAGTGTTAGGTATCCCCTCTAATGATTTTGGAAATCAAGAATTATCTTCAAACGTTAAGGTTAAAGAGTTTTGTACAACAAATTTTGGTATTAGTTTTTTATTAACCGAAATAACTAAAATAAAAGGGCAAAATGGGCATCCTTTTTTTAAATGGGTAAAAGAAGAAGCTGGTTTTCTGGCTTTTCCAAAATGGAATTTCTATAAATATTTAATTAATCGTAAAGGTGAATTAGTATCATGGTATTCGAGTACAACAAATCCCATGTCAGAAAAAATTAAAATAGAAGTTAAAAAATTAATAGATGAAAAATAAAAAGCCATCATAAGATGGCTTTTATAAATTTAGAAAATTAATTATATTTTATTCTCTGTTTCCGAGGAACATTAACAGGAATTGAAACATTAGTATGAAATCTAAATATAGAGTTAAAGCACCTAAGACAGACTTTTTACCTGCTGCTTCATTATTATCTCCAGCTAAATACATATTCTTAATCTTTTGTGTATCATAGGCTGTTAGACCTGCAAATATTAGAACACCGATGATTGAAATCATAAAATCGAGTTGTGTAGAGGCCATGAATATATTTACTATTTGAGCAATAATAAGGCCAAACACACCCATCATTAAAAAAGATCCTAAGCCTGAAAGGGATTTTTTTGTGGTATATCCATATATAGATAATGCCGCAAAAGCTGCTGCTGTAACAAAAAAGGCTCTTACAACTGAAGCACCAGTGTAAACAAGTAACAATGAAGACAAAGATAGTCCCATGAGACCAGCATATATATAGAATAAATTCCTAGCTTTTCCTGATGAGATACTATTTATTCTTGCTGAAATATAAAAAACCATTCCTAATGGGGCAAGCATTATAACCCATTTTAATGGACTTAGAAAAAACAACTCACCAATTGGTGTTAACGCACCATTTGAAATAGCAAGAAAGTTTAATCCTAAAGCCATTAATCCTGTCAATGCTAGGGCAGTTGTCATATGATTATAAACACCAAGCATATATGATCTAAGACCCAAATCTATCTGGGTAGCTTGAGCATTGGAACTTGACATAAAACGATTATTATTCATTTATTCATTATCCTTTTGAATTATTTATTGATATTAATAACATAATACTTATTAAGTTCTAAAGCAATAGTTACACAAAAATTTAATATTTATAGAGAATGAAGAGGAACAAGCTTGTTTATTTGTGATTTTCTTATTTTCTCAGTATCAGATTTCAATTGACCACACGCCGCGTAAATATCTTGTCCTCTTGGTTTTCTTATTGGAGATGCAAAACCAGCATCCATTATTATTTTTGCAAAATTATCTATTTTATTTTGAGAAGAGGTTTCAAAAAAAGAGCCTGGCCATGGGTTAAAAGGAATTAAATTAATTTTAGATGGAATTCCTTTAATAAGTTTTATTAAGTTATTTGCATCTTCTTCAGAATCATTAATATCTTTTAGCATAACGTATTCCCACGTAATTCTTCGAGAATTAGATAAGTTAGGATACTTGCGACAAGAATTTATCAGATCTTTTAGATTATATTTTTTATTAATAGGAACTAGTGTATCTCTAAGTTTATCGTTAACAGCGTGAAGTGAAATTGCTAAGTTAACACCCAACTCAGCACCGGCCTTATTAATGTTAGGTATTATACCTGAGGTTGAAAGTGTTATTCTACGCCTAGATAGTGAAATACCGTCATCTGACATCATAATTTTTATCGCTTTACTTACCGCATCATAATTTAGTAATGGTTCTCCCATACCCATCATAACTACATTTGTAACTTTTCTATGATTTTTTCCTGATGGCCAATCATTTAAATAATCCATAACAAGCATTAATTGACCAATAATTTCTCCTGAAGTAAGATTTCTAACTAAAGCTTGTGTGCCTGTGTGACAAAACGAACAATTAAGAGTACAACCTACTTGACTTGACAGACAAACTGTTCCTCGATCTTCTTGGGGTATGTAAACAGTTTCAACTTCAGATCCATCTTTAAGCTTTATTAACCATTTGATAGTTCCATCTTTACTTTCTTTGATTTCTGAAATTTTTGGTCTGGAAATTGAAGATAATTCATTTAAAAAAATCCTAGTTGATTTTGAAATATTATTCATTTCCATAAATGATTTTAGACCAAAACAATACATCCATCTCCAAATTTGAGTAGCTCTAAATCTTGGAAGGTCATTATTTAAACAAAAGGTTTTTAACTCATCAAAACTAAAATTTAGCAGATTTTGTTTTGACATATCTACATTCTTTCACAATTGTTTTAATTAAGTACAACTCTTGTCTATTAACCTTAAAGCTTTCGTAAAACCTGATAACGAGTAAGTGTCAACAATTTTATTACCCGGGGTTGATGTCCCTGTAACTGTTAATGTCTTACCTCTTCTCATTGATTGAACTAAAAACCTATCTATTTTAGAACTTTCAGACCATGCCCTATCATCAACAGGAAATAATTTTGTTTTTTTCCCGTCGACATCAAAAATTACGTCTTTATTTTTTTTAAAATTAAACCCAGCTTTAATTGAAACTTCATGGTTACTTCCACCCTTTGTGTTTGTAACAAAAACGTAGGGTTTACCTCGGTTTTTTTGATTGAACTTACCCTTTGTTTTCACAGGCTCTGAGGTAATAAAGCATGTTTTGTTTTTATTAAGTTTTGTTGTGTATGCATTCCATTTTTTTTCAGTTCCTAACAATTTAGTCTCTCCAAAAACTAAATTAGAAAAAAAAGCAATTGAAAAAAAACATGTTAAAAAAGTAAATCTTGTATAAAGTATCATCAAATATCTCACTCAAATTTATTTCTTCTAATGCAATTTCTTAACCAACACATTATAAACTCATCTAAATGAGAAAAAATAATAAATCTTAAAAAATAATAGAAGCGATGAGTAAAAATAACAACATTTGGCAACGCTGACAACCTTTAATTGTAGAAGATGAAATTGAATAATTATTTTTACAAAAAACAATATTTAACGTAATTATATGTGATTAATTTTAGGCTTTAAATTGATTTATTATTTAAAAATTTTGTGAATTACAATTATTGTAACTTAAGGAAGAAAAATGCTTAAAGGAAAATCTAAAATAAAAAAAATAGTTTTAGCTTACTCTGGAGGCTTAGATACATCAGTTATTTTAAAATGGCTCCAAGATAATTATCAATGTGATGTTGTAACTTTTACTGCAGATATTGGCCAAGGTGAAGAGGTTCAGCCTGCGAGAAATAAAGCAAAATCATTAGGTGTCAAAGAGATTTTCATTGATGATTTAAAAGAAGAATTTGTAAAAGATTTCGTTTTTCCTATGTTTAGAGCAAATGCCTTATATGAAGGAGTGTATTTACTTGGCACCTCTATTGCTAGACCTCTAATTGCCAAAAGACAAATTGAGATTGCAGAATTAACTGATTCTGATGCTGTGTCACACGGCGCCACTGGAAAGGGTAATGATCAAGTAAGATTTGAAATTGGTTACTACAGTTTGCGACCAGATATAAAAGTTATTTCACCATGGCGAGAATGGGACCTTACAAGCAGAACAAATTTAATAAATTATGCAGAAAAAAATCAAATTCAAGTTCCTAAAGACAAAAGAGGAGAAGCACCATTTAGTGTTGATGCAAATTTATTACACATTTCAGCAGAGGGAAAGATTTTAGAAGATCCATGGGTAGAACCAGAAGAATTTATATATTCTAGAACTGTGTCCCCATTGGAAGCTCCAGACAAACCAACAGAAATAATATTAGAATTCTTGAATGGTGATCCAGTCGAATTAAATGGTAAAAGCTTGTCTCCAGCTGCAATGCTTCATCAATTAAATATTTTTGGTGGAAGAAATGGAATTGGAAGAATTGATTTAGTTGAAAACAGATTTGTAGGAATGAAGTCTAGGGGCGTATATGAAACTCCTGGTGGTACTATTCTATTTCATATGAGAAGAGCTATTGAATCAATTACCTTAGATAGAGGTGCAGCACATCTAAAGGACGAATTAATGCCTAAATACGCAGAGTTGATTTATAATGGATTTTGGTTTTCTCCTGAAAGAGAAATGTTACAAGCCTCAATAGACGTTAGTCAAAAAAATGTTTCAGGAACTGTAAGAGCTAAATTGTATAAAGGAAACGTCATCATAACAGGAAGAAAATCACCCTATTCTTTATATAGTGAAAGCTTAGTAACTTTTGAAGAAGGTACAACAGATTATAACCATTCCGATGCTGAAGGATTTATAAAATTAAATGCACTTAGATTGAGAGTTAAAAAAATTATTGAAAGCGCTTCTTAATTCTGTCTATTTAATACAAACTGGTCCAACTGAACCATCCTCAGAAACCTGTTTTAAAACAACTTTTCCATTTTGAGCTAATGCGTAAGTATTTTTTAATTTACCAGATGAACAGTCTACAGGTTTAACAAAACTATATTTTATAGGACCAGATTTAGATGCTTCAGTTAAAAATTCTTTAACATGTGGCTCCTGAAAAGCTAATATTGAATAAATAGTAACAAAAAATATCATAATTTTCTCCTTTTAATTATATATATTTCATTATTAAGTGGCTATAATTTGACAAATTTAGACTGAATTTGGGCAATTTGATTTATTTAAGGAATATAATATGGAGCAAAAAATATTTGAAATACCAGAAAAAATGCAAGCAATAGAGATCAAAGCGTTTGGTCCCCCTGAAAATTTAAATCCTTGTTCTCGACCGGTACCAAAACTTTTAAATAACCAAGTTTTAATCAAGGTATCATTTGCAGGAGTTAATAGGCCAGACTTATTGCAAAGACAAGGTAATTACAAGGTTCCAGATAGTGCGTCAGATTTACCTGGTCTAGAAGTTTCAGGTATTGTAGTTGATATTAAAGGTTCAAATTTAACATTTAATATTGGTGATAAGGTTTGTGCACTTTGTCATGGAGGTGGATATGCAGAATACGTGGCAGTAGATATAGGTCATTGTATGCCTGTACCGAGAAATTACTCAATGCAAGAAGCTGCATGCATACCAGAAACATTCATAACTGTTTGGAGTAATTTATTTATCCGTGGAAAATTATCAAAAAATGAAAAAGTCCTAATTCATGGTGGGGCAAGTGGAATTGGCACCACAGCAATCCAATTGGCAAAAGAATTTGGCACTACTGTCTATGCAACGGCAGGGAGTGATAAAAAATGTTCCGCAGTAGAAAAATTAGGAGCAAATAAGTGTATCAACTATAGAAATAGCGAATTTGAAAATGAAATAAATGGACTTACAAATAATAAAGGTGTTGATGTTATTTTAGACATGGTTGCTGGCAATTATATACCAAGGAATTTAAAATGTTTAAACTTTGATGGTAGATTATTAATAATTGCAGTTCAAGGTGGCATTAAAGACGAAGTGAATTTTGCAAATATTATGATTAAGAGACAAACAATTACTGGATCCACCTTAAGACCACAGTCATCTAACAAAAAATCTGAGTACGTTGAAAGTCTTGTTAAAAATGCTTGGAAATATCTTGAATCAGGTAGGGTGAAACCCATTATTGAAAAGGAATTTGACTTAATGGATGCAGTTGAAGCACATAAAGCTCTTGAAAAAGGAGATCATGTTGGAAAATTTATTATGAGAGTCTCACAATAATTAATAACCAAGGGGTTTTAAAGCTTCTTTAATTTCTTCAAAAACTAAAGGATTATCTACAGTTGCGGGCATTTGCCAATCTACTTTATCTGCTATTTTTCTAATTGTAGCTCTTAAAATTTTTCCTGATCTGGTTTTAGGAAGAGAAGATACAACTGCAACTGATTTAAAAGCTGCTACTGGCCCTATTTCATTACGAACCAAGTCAACAACTTCTTTACATACAACTTCATGAGTTTTATTACATCCATTGTTTAGGCAAATTAGTCCAAGTGGAACTTGTCCTTTAAGATTATCGTAAACTCCAACAACAGCACATTCTGCAACATCAATATGATTAGACAATGCTTCTTCCATAGCACCGGTTGAAAGTCTATGCCCCGCAACATTTATTACATCATCAGTTCTAGACATAATGTACAAATAATCATCTTCATCTTGATAACCTGCGTCACCTGTCTCGTAGTAATTTCTATATGTAGATAAGTACGATTCTATATATCTATCATCTGCACTCCATAATGTAGGTAGTGAACCAGGTGGAAGGGGAAGTTTTATAGAAATTGCTCCTAACGTACCTCGTGGTACCTCAACCCCTACTTCAGACAAAACCTGTACATCATATCCTGGCATTGCTAAAGTTGGTGAACCTGTTTTTATAGGAAGAGCCTCTATCCCAAGTGGATTAGCTGCGACCGGCCAACCTGTTTCTGTCTGCCACCAGTGATCAATAATAGGAACTTTTAGTTTATCTTCTAACCATAAAACTGTATCAGGATCAGCTCTTTCACCAGCAAGAAATAAAGATTGCAAGCTTGTTGTGTCAAAATTTTTTATAAAATCACCTTTTGGATCATCCCTCTTAACAGCCCTTAGAGCAGTTGGGGCCGTAAATAAAACTTTAACTTTATACTCAGAGATAATTCTCCAAAAAGTTCCAGCATTAGGAGTTCCAATTGGTTTACCCTCAAATAAAATAGTAGTACAACCATGAAGTAAAGGGGCATATACTATGTAAGAATGCCCCACGACCCAGCCAATGTCGGAAGCCGCCCAATATACATCTCCTGGTTGTACGTCATATATATTATTCATAGACCATTTAAGTGATACTGCATGTCCTCCATTATCTCTAACTACTCCTTTAGGCTTTCCAGTAGTTCCTGAAGTATATAAAATATATAAAGGATCATTTGCATCCACTTCAATCGGCTTAGCCAAGAAAGCATCTTTAATAAACTCACTCCATTCTAAATCTTGGCTTGGTTTGAGTTGCGCTTTCAGTGAGTCTCTTTGAAAAATTATACATTTTTTAACTTGATGCTTTGCAATCTCTATTGCTTTATCAAGTAATGGTTTATATTCTATGATCCTACTAGGCTCATGACCACAAGAAGCAGAAACTATTACCTTAGGTTTACAATCATCAATTCTTACAGCTAATTCATTTGAGGCAAATCCTCCAAAAACTACAGAATGAACTGCTCCAATTCGAGCACAAGCCAACATTGCTACCAAAGCTTCGGGTATCATAGGCATGTAAATAATTAACCTGTCCCCTTTAATGACCCCTAATTTTGTTAGTGCCCCTGCAAATTGGGAAACTTGATATTGTAATTGTGAATAGGTTATTCTCCTTTTGGTATTGGTAACAGGACTATCATAAATAATAGCATCTTGTTCTCCTCTACCTGATAAAACATGCCTGTCTATCGCGTTGTAACATGTATTTAGGGTTCCATCAGGAAACCATTTATAAAAAGGGCTATTCGAATCATCTAAAATCTTTTTAGGTTTTTTCTCCCATGTAATAGCTTTAGCTTGTTTACCCCAAAATTTGAGGGGATCATTTTTCCAACTTTTGTAAATATCTCTATAATACCCCAATAATTTCTCCTCATATAATTAATATCTAATTATTCATTCTAGCATTTCTATAATTATGCATTCTCATTAGCTTTTCAGATGCCTTGTTAATTGTTGTTGATGCTGCGTGAGGTATTGAGGTTCCAGGACCAAAAATGGCGGCAACGCCTGCATCATATAGAAATTGATAATCTTGTGCAGGAATAACCCCACCACAAATAACAAGAATGTCGTCTGCCTGTTTTCTTTTAAGTTCTTCTATTAGTTCCGGTATTAATGTTTTGTGGCCTGCAGCTAGAGAAGAGATGCCTATCACATGAACTCCAGATTTAATTGCAAGCTCAACTGCCTCTTTTGGTGTCTGAAACAAAGTACCAATTTCAACAGAAAAACCAATATCAGTGAAAGCAGACGCAATTACTTTAGCACCTCTGTCATGTCCATCTTGTCCTAGTTTTGCCATGAAAATTTTAGGGTTCTCGCCTACTATATTTTTAAAGTTTAATAAAGCATTATCAACCTCATTGAAATCTTCTTTATTAATGTATGCATTTTTATAAACATTTTTTATTACATCTTGTTTAACACCATAGCGACCATAAACATCTTCTAGTGCTTGAGAAACTTCACCAACTGTAGCTCTTGCTCTGATAGCAATAATAGTTAAATCTAAAAGGTTACCTGTATTTTCTTTTGCTGCCTTTTTTAAATTTTCCAAAGCTATTTTTACATCACTAGGATTTCTTGATTTTTTTATCGCAATAATTTTATTTATTTGTTCTTCACGAACTGCATTATTATCGATATCTAAAATTTCAATAGGGTCTTGTTGATCAGATTTAAATTTATTTACTCCAACAATTACCTGTTCACCTGAGTCAATTTTTGCCTGACGTTTAGTAGCAGATATTTCTATTTCAGACTTCGGGAAACCCTCCATTACAGCTACAGTCATACCCCCCATACCCTCAATTTTTTCAATAAGTGCATTTGCCTTATCTATTAACTCCTTAGTCATATTTTCAACAAAATAGCTGCCAGCAAGTGGATCAACAGTGTTAGTAATACCACTTTCATGTTGAAGAATTAATTGAGTATTTCTTGCTATTTTTGCTGAAAATTCCGTTGGCAATCCTATAGCCTCATCAAATGAATTTGTATGTAATGATTGTGTACCACCTAAAGTAGCAGCTAATGCCTCAATAGTAGTTCTTATAATATTATTGTATGGATCTTGCTCCTGCAAACTTGCACCAGAAGTTTGACAATGAGTTCTAAGCATTTGAGATTTTGGGTTTTGACAGTTAAATAATTTTTTTGTCCACTCGGACCATAAATACCTGGCCGCTCTTAATTTAGCAGCTTCCATAAAGAAATTCATTCCAATTGCAAAGAAAAAAGATAGCCTTGGTGCAAAATCATCAACTAACAAGCCTCTTTTAGAAGCAGCTCTAATATATTCCAAGCCGTCTGCTATTGTAAAAGCTAACTCTTGTACTAGAGAAGCGCCTGCTTCTTGCATGTGATAACCAGAAATAGATATAGAGTTAAACTTTGGCATTTGCTTTGAGGTAAAATGAATTATATCTGAAACAATTCTCATAGAGGGCTCTGGTGGATAGATATAAGTGTTCCTAACCATAAATTCTTTCAAAATATCATTCTGAATAGTTCCACTTAATTTTTCAAGACTAACTCCCTGCTCTTCGGCGGCAACTATATACCCTGCTAATACAGGAAGAACTGCCCCATTCATAGTCATGGATACAGACATTTTATCAAGAGGAATACCATCAAAAAGAATTTTCATATCCTCGACACTATCGATTGCGACTCCAGCCTTACCAACATCTCCATAAACTCTTTCATGGTCTGAATCATAACCTCTATGTGTTGCTAGATCGAAAGCTACAGAAAGACCTTTTTGCCCCGAAGCTAAGTTTTTTTTATAAAATTCGTTTGATTCAGAAGCAGTAGAAAAACCTGCATATTGCCTTATTGTCCAAGGTCTTCCTGTATACATTGTTGCTTTTGGGCCCCTGACATAAGGAGCTTCACCTGGATTAGAACCAAGGTGTTTTATCTCTTTATTATCCAATTCGGTATAAAGAGGTTTAATATTGATGCCTTCTGGCGTTTCGACTATAATTGCCTCAATATCTTGTTTTTTTAGCTCTTTAAGAGCGTTTTCTTTCCAACTTTGTAAATTATTATTTTTTGTCATATATTTTTCTCGTAGAGTCTGAATTCTTTATTTAAATATAAATTCCATTATTATTTGATCAACAGATAAAGTAGCACCCTCTTCATGATTAATTTTATTAACCATACATTTTTTAGAGGCTATTAAAGTATTTTCCATTTTCATTGCTTCCACAACACATAATGGCTGCCCTTCGTCTACAATATCATTTTCTTTAACTAAAACTCTAATTAATTTTCCTGGCATTGGACATAATAAAAAATTTGATTTATCAACAATTTTGATTGGTTTCATATATTTATAATGTTCAGCAATATGTCTAGGAAGAACAGTTGCTGAGATTGAAATCCCTCTATAAAGAAGATCTAAACTTGGGTTCTGATAGTTTATTCTACACTGAATTTTTTCAGGAAAAGATATTTCATTATTATTATCACGGAAAAGTTTGATGGATGCTGAAACTAACTTTGTAATAAAATCTTTTTGTATATCAAAAATTAAATATTCATTTGCGATTCCTAAGATCTTTTTTGACGCTATAGGTTGAATTAGTAATCGTATTTCATCTCCAACTTGTTTTTTAATTTTAAAATTTAGTTTAGAGATGTCTGATACTAATGATTTATAGTTGATGTGAACTTGCCATTCCTCAGAAAAACCTTCTAGACTGTCAAAATCTTTTAATATCTCAGTTATATGGTAAGCTAAAATTATAGTGCCCAGTGTCCATTCTTCTTGATTGTTTGGAATAATCCCTTGAAAGCCCTCTTCGTATTCCTCTTGAATGAATGACGTACTTAAGTCGGCAGACTTAAATCTTTTACTCCCTAAAATTGCCGACAAAAAAGGTATATTATGATCAATACCCTCAAGCAAAAAATTATCTAGAGCAGATTCCATCCTTTTTATAGAAATATCTCTTGTTTCACCCCATGAGCACAATTTGGCAATCATTGGATCATAAAACATAGATACTTCGTCGCCTTCTCTAACTCCAGTATCATTTCTTATGATTGAACCGTCAGGATATTTTTTTTCTTTAGGTGGATTATATTTGGTTAATCTCCCTATAGAAGGTAAGAAATTTTTATATGGATTTTCAGCGTAGATTCTAGTTTCTATAGCTGAACCGTTTAACTTAACATCTTTTTGTGTAATATCTAATTTTTTACCAAATGCTATGTTAATCATCTGTTCTACAAGGTCGATTTCAGTAATTAATTCAGTGACAGGATGCTCAACTTGCAGACGCGTATTCATTTCTAAAAAATAGAAATTTTTTTCTTTATCTACTATAAATTCGACAGTCCCAGCACTTGAATAAGAAACTTTTTTAGATAATTGTACAGCTTGATCACCCATTTTCTTTCTAGTTTGTTCGTCTAGAAAAGGTGATGGCGCTTCTTCAATAACTTTTTGATTCCTTCTTTGAATAGAGCATTCTCTTTCACCCAAATATACTATATTACCATAATTATCAGCTAAAATTTGAATTTCAATATGTCTTGGTTCAGTTATAAACTTTTCAATGAAAATACGTTTATCTCCAAAACTATTTAAAGCCTCACTTTCTGCTCTTTCAAAACTGTCTGATACCTCATCTTTTGAAAAAGCAATTCTCATACCTTTGCCGCCACCTCCTGCACTTGCTTTTATCATAACCGGATAACCTATTTCGTCAGCAATTTTAATCGCTTCAGTCTTATCTTTAATTATACCTATGTGACCTGGAACAGTATTTACATTAGCAGATTGTGCAATTTTTTTTGACTCAATTTTATCACCCATTGAAGCTATAGCTGACCTTGAAGGACCAATGAAAATAATTCCAGCTTTATTCAAATCTCCAACAAAATTGGCATTTTCTGATAAAAACCCATATCCAGGATGCAAGGCGTCACAATTTGTCTCCTTACACGCTTTAATAATTAAATCTGATCTTAAATAACTTTCTGACGCAGAGGAGGCCCCCAAGTGAAAGGCTTCGTCAGCTAGACGAACATGTTCAGAATATCTATCCGCATCTGAATAAACAGCAACAGTTTTGATACTCATTTTCCTTGCTGTTTTGATTATTCTACAAGCTATTTCCCCACGATTTGCAATTAATATTTTTTTAAACATTTTTAACTTCTATAATTATTAAAGGGGAATATTTCCAAATTTTTTATCTGGATTAGTTTGTGTTTTATTTTTTAATTTTGAAAAAGCTTGTATAAGCCTGTATCTAGAATTACTAGGTATAATAACATCGTCAAGGAAACCCCTCTCGGCAGCTATAAAAGGATTGGCAAAAGTTTCTTCATAATCCAAAGTTCTTTTTTGAATTTTTGTTGGGTCGTCAAGTTCATCTCTGAATAAAATTTCAACCGCACCTTTAGCGCCCATAACTGCTATTTCTGCAGTTGGCCATGCATAGTTTGCATCCCCTCTTAAATGCTTTGAACTCATAACGTCATATGCTCCACCGTAAGCTTTTCTTGTGATTAGAGTAACTTTGGGAGTAGTAGCTTCTGCGTACGCAAATAAGAGTTTTGCACCATGCTTAATAATACCACCATACTCTTGAGTAGTACCCGGCATAAAACCTGGAACGTCAACTAATGTTAATATAGGAATGTTGAAAGCATCACAAAACCTTACAAATCTTGAAGCTTTTCTGCTGGAATCTATGTCTAAACAACCTGCTAGTACCATTGGCTGGTTAGCTACAACACCTATGGTTTCCCCGTCTAATCTTATAAAGCCAATCAAAATATTTTTTGCATAATTTTCTTGTAGTTCAAAAAAATCAAACTGATCTGAGACAGATGTAATAAGTTCTTTCATATCATATGGTAAGTTAGGATTTTCAGGTATTAAAGTATCTAAAGAAAGAGATAATCTTTTTTTTGAGTCTTCAGTCTTTCTCGTTTTTAATTTTTCTGAATTATTTGAAGGTAAAAAACTTAGAAACCTTCTTAAACCCGTTAGAGCCTCAATATCATTATTATATGAACCATCTGCAACAGATGAAATTGTTGTATGTGTTTCAGCTCCACCCAACTCTTCTGCAGTTACCTCCTCTGATGTTACAGTTTTTACCACATCTGGTCCAGTAACAAACATATAACTCGTTCCTTTAACCATAAATGTAAAATCTGTCATAGCTGGTGAATAAACCGCTCCTCCAGCACAAGGTCCCATAATCATTGATATTTGTGGAACCACCCCAGAGGCAAGAGCATTTTGAAGAAATACATCTGCATAACCTCCCAATGATTCTACTCCTTCTTGAATTCTAGCCCCACCACTGTCATTCAAACCAATAATTGGTGCTTTATTTTGAACAGCTAACTTCATTATTTTAACTATTTTTTTTGCATGATCTGAAGATAATGAGCCTCCAAAAACCGTGAAATCTTGGGCATAGACGTAAATTAATTTTCCATTTACTTTACCAGAGCCAGTTATAACACCATCACCCGGTATGGTTTTTCCATCCATTCCAAAATCTCTAATACGATGGATTACAAACATATCTGTTTCTTCGAAAGAACCTTCGTCTAAAAGAGTATTAATTCTTTCTCTTGCAGTTAGTTTTCCAAGTGAGTGCTGTTTTTCAATTCTTTTCTTACCACCCCCTAGACGAGCTTTTTCTCTTCTAGATTGCAACTCTGAGATTATTTCTCTACTTGATTTTTTAATAATATTTCTCCCCTAGAGAACTCTATAACACATATTATTTAACAAAACTTAGTAAATTTAACTAGAGATAATCAATATATGTTAATTGAAATATTAATTATAATCTATAAAGATAAATAATAAGAATATTTTCTTGGAGAACCTAATGAAGGAAATAATTTCTAGTGTAGGAAAACTAAATCATATCGCTATTGCAGTACCTAATATCCAAATAGCATCAGATATGTGGAAAAAGGCATTGGGAGCTAATGTAAGTACACCTCAAACATTACATGATCATGGCGTAAAGGTAGTCTTTGTTGAAGCACCCAACACAAAAGTTGAGCTACTCGAGCCTTTATATGAAAATAGTCCAATAAGTAAATTTCTTCAAAAAAATCCTAATGGTGGAATGCATCATATTTGTTATGAAGTTGAAAATATCAAATCAGCTTCCAAAAGACTTGAGGCAGTTGGTGCCAAAATTTTAGGGGATGGACTGCCTAAAATTGGAGCGCATGGAAATCCAGTAATATTTTTAGATCCAAAAGATTTTTCAGGAACACTTATTGAATTAGAAGAAGTTAAATAAAATTATATATTTTTTTTATAAATTACAGGTGCTCCACATTTTTTACAAACTAAGTTAGGCTTTCTCCTGTGGATTTTTTGTTCCCAGCAATTATTTGCACAAAACCTAACCCACTTATATTCTGAAAACTCCAAATTATGACAACGTTTGGCTGAACATCCAAGTTTTTTTGCCATGTTTTTCCAAACCTTGTCGTGACCATGCCTAGGACCTACTAAAGCATGTGCAATTTCATGAAGTATGGTGTCATTAATATCTAATTCATTTGCATGTTTAATAAAATTTCTTGAGAAAGAAATTTTTTTCTCTGTAAAATGACAAGCACCAGCTCTAACCTTAGCGTAATCAAGTTCTAATTTCCAATCACAAAGACCAAATTTATCCATTTCTGATCTTGCTAAATTTAAAAAATCTTTAAAAAAACCTAAATCTTTTTGTTGTTTTTTTCTAGGAAGTGAATAACTTCTCTTTAAATTAAATAATTTTTTTATTTTAGAAAAATATTTTATCATTTTGAATATTTATAAAAATACTAGGGACCATAAATTCTTAAATCTGGATAAACAGACTTGCTTGAATTAAAAAATATAACATTGAAATGGAATTCTCCAAAAGAAAAAATATTTATAAAAGACCTCAATCTTAAAATTAAAAATGGCGAAATTTTATGTGTTTTTGGAGCAAGTGGTGTAGGTAAATCTTCATTAATAAATATCATTGCTGGTGTATATGAGAATGACTTACTATTTGAAGGAGACATAATATTAAATGGAAAAAAATTAAATCAAGTTCCAACTGAAAAACGAAAAATTGGTCTTTTACTACAAGACGGAACATTATTTCCTCATTTGACTGTAGAACAAAATATATTATTTGGGATGAATAAAAAACTGTCTTACAAGGAAAAATCTTTATTAATTGCTAAAAATCTTAAAAAGTCAAATATGGCAAGTTTTGAAGATAGATATCCTCACACTTTGTCCGGAGGGCAAAAAGCAAGAGTTGCTTGTCTTAGAGCAATTTTATCAGAGCCTGAAGCATTGTTATTGGACGAACCATTTTCATCACTAGACCCAGATCAAAGAAATAGCTTTCGAGAATTTGTAGTTAATAATGTTAGAAATAATAAAATCCCTTGTTTATTAGTGACCCATGATAAAAATGATAAAATGGTAAGTGACAATAAGCCACTAAACTTAAATATTTTTCAAAATTAAAGTTTCTTTGTTTTTTTGTTAAAATTAATAATCCTTTTCTTAAATAATATAATTTGTTAGACATTTATTAAATAATTAAAAGGTGTATGATGAGTTCGTCTATAAATGCTTCAAAATTAATATTGGATAATCAAGATAATAAAATTGTTTCCCAAGAAGAAGCTGAACAAGCTGTCAAAACATTGATTCAATACATAGGTGAAAATCCTGAAAGAGAAGGGTTAATAGAAACACCTAAAAGAGTGATAAAATCATTCAATGAGTTCTATGCAGGTTATAGTCAAGATCCTGAAACATTATTGTCAAAAACATTTGAAGACATTGAAGGCTATGACGATATAGTTCTGCTTAAAAATATTAATTTTGAAAGCCATTGTGAGCATCACATGGTTCCAATAATTGGAAAAGCTTCAATTGGCTATTATCCAAACAAAAGAGTTGTTGGAATATCTAAATTAGCCAGAGTTTTAGACGTATTTGCTAAAAGACTTCAAACACAAGAAACTATGACTGCACAAATTTTAAATTGTATAGATAAAGCTCTATTACCTCAAGGCACAGCGGTTTTCATAGATGCTGAACATCACTGCATGAGTACAAGAGGTGTTTTAAAAAATGATGTGACAATGACCACTAATCAATTCAGTGGTTGTTTTTTAGAAGATGTAAATTTGCAAGATAGATTTTTGAAAATGGTAACTTAATTATATTTGAATATATTGGTTTTTAAGGTAAAATTTATAGAAAAATAATCATGAAATTTTCACCAATAATCTATCTGATAGGGATGTTGTTATGCATTCTTTCTCTTTTTATGATGATACCTGCTTTTGTAGATTGGTTGTATGGAAATAATGATTGGCCTGCATTTGTTGGTGCATCACTTTTAACTCTATTTGTAGGAACTATTCTTTATCTTTCTAACAGAGATAGTTCAACCGAACATTTAGAATTAAGGCAAGCATTTTTATTAACAAATAGTGCATGGATATCAATAGCTTTATTTGGCTCTTTACCTTTTTTATTATCTGAAATTGATATGGGTTTTACTGACGCTATTTTTGAGTCAACTTCTGGAATAACAACCACAGGCGCTACCGTTATCAATAATTTAGAAGCAACTTCCCATGGAATTTTGATATGGAGAGCACTACTTCAATGGCTAGGAGGTGTTGGTATTATTGTAATGGCTCTAGCTGTTTTACCCATGCTATCTATAGGAGGTATGCAACTTTTCAAGACTGAATCTTACGAAACTCCTGACAAAGTTGTTCCTAAAGCTGCAAGTTTTGCAGCTGGAATCAGTATTGTATATATTACGTTAACAGTTTTATGGGCATTAATGCTATGGGTTGCTGGAATGCCTCTATTTGACTCAATAGCTCATGCAATGACCACTCTTGCAACAGGAGGATATTCAACCAAATCTGATTCTTTAGCAGCATTTAATTCATCTTCCATTGAAATAATTGTAATTTTTGGAATGATAGTTGGCTCGTTACCTTTTGTTCATTATCTAGCTATAACAAAAAAAGGATTAAAAAACTTATTTAAAGACGATCAAGTAAAATTGTTTTTAACCTTAATAGTTTTTGTTGTTTTGATTGTTTCAATATATTTAAACTTAAATGATATACCATTTCTTGAAGCTCTAAGATTGGCTTCATTTAATGTTATATCAATAATTACTGGAACAGGTTTTGGTACATCTGACTTTAACAATTGGGGGGGGTTTCCTACAACAATTCTTCTTATTCTTATGTTTATAGGAGGATGTGCTGGGTCAACTACTTGTGGTTTAAGAATGGCTAGAATACAAGTTTTAGTTGCAAACGCAAAAGCTCAAATTTCTAAACTTATTAGACCTCACGCTGTAGTTGTTTCATATTATAATCAAAAACCAATACCAGAAAATGTTGCTGAGTCTGTCATGGGCTTCTTTTTTTTATATATAATCTCCTTTGCAGTAATAGCCTGCCTTTTGGGGGGATTAGGATTAGATTTAATAACAGCAATCTCAGGAGCCGCATCAGCAATTGGAAACGTCGGTCCTGGCTTAGGAGACATAATTGGACCATCTGGAACTTATCAGTCTATACCTGAACTTGGTAAATTATTTTTATGTGCTGGTATGATTTTAGGTAGATTAGAAATTTTTGCTATTTTAGTCATGTTTTCTCCTTTGTTTTGGAAAAATTAAATAGAACTTAATTAAAACTTGAAAAAATTCTCTCAGTTTTACAGAATTCACATACGACTTTAATATTTCCATTTTCATCTGAAATATCTATTAATTCTTTTTTATTTAAATTTTTTATTGCAAACTCCACCTTTGCTTGTGAACATCTACACTTATCTTTAATTATAATTTCGTCATATGTGGTTACACCTACTTCATTAAACAATCTAAATAAAATGTCTTGAGAACTAAGATTCACTGACAAAAATTCTTCTTTTTGTAAAGTTGATAAAAAATTAAGTGAATTTTCCCAAATCTGTTCATTTTCCTCAGTTTCGATATCATCTTTAATGGGCATTTTTTGAAGCATAATGAGACCGGATGACATTAGCTTGTCTCGGTTTTTTTTATGTATTGAGTAATAATTAAAATTTAAAAATCTAGTTTCTAATTGCTCTGAATTATTAAAATATAATTCTGCAGATTTAGAAATAGATTTTTCTTCAAGCGCCACAATTCCCTGATATCGTTTTGAATATTTTCCCTGATCTAATGTAAAAGAAATGTGACCAGAGCCCATTAATGCATTTAAATTAAAATCTTTTTTTGAGAAACCGTCTACTAAACCAACATAACCTCTTAAAGAACCATTATTTGTTATATCAGAAAATAAAGTATGGACTTCACTAGAACCTTTAGCTTGAATTGTAAAAATACCTTCATGTTTCATCCTTGATCCCAGGCAAGCTGTGATAGTTAATGTGTCTGCAAGTAAGCTTTCAATATTACTAGGGTAATTATGTCGTTTGATTATTTCAGATACAGTTGTTTCAAGTCTAACTATAGAACCCCTGACTTGATTTTTACCTAACTGAAAGGGAATAATATGGTTGGTAAATTTCATTTAAAAAATTTGAATTCCATTAAAATTTTCAATTTATACAAAAGTGCATAATTGCTTTTTGTGCATGAAGCCTGTTTTCTGCTTCGTCAAATACAACAGAACAGTCTCCTTCAAGCACTTCTGAACTTACTTCTTTGTCACGATAAGCGGGTAAACAATGCATAAAAATTGCTTTTTCATCTGCTACTTTCATAATTTTGTTATTAACTTGAAATGGAACAAAAATATCTTCTGGATTTGGATTTGTATCCCCCATCGAATGCCACGTGTCTGTGATAATACAATTAGCTCCATCAGCAGCTTGAATTGGATTATGAGTAATAGAAATATTTTTATTTCTTTCAATTGCCCATGACATAGTCTTAGGGTTAGGCTTTATACCCTCAGGACATGCAATATTTAATTCAAAATTTAATAAAGCCGCAGCTTCGATCCAACTTTGCAAAACATTATTACAGTCACCGAACCAAGCAATTTTCTTATTATCAAAGTTATCCGCATACTCTATAAAAGTAACTAAATCTGCTAATACTTGGCAAGGATGACTAAAATCAGTTAATGCATTTATTACGGGAACACTTGAGGCCCTAGCATATTTGATTAATTGGCTATGTCCAAAGCACCTTATAATTACCATATCAGCGTATCTTTCTAAAACATTAGCCGTGTCTTCAACTGTTTCTCTTTCACCCAATTGCATCTCTTTTTCATTTAGAAGGTAACTTTTCCCACCTAATTGATTTATTCCTACTTCAAATGACACACGGGTTCTTAAAGAGGGTTTTTCGAAAATTAAAACTACCTGTTTATCTGCCATAAACTTTGGATGAGCTTCTTTTTTCCATTTAAGAGACAATGAAATTAAATCTAAAAGTTGGTCTCTTGAAAGATCCTTTAAATCAATGAAATTAGACATGTTTTTCTATGTTTTCTTTAATTCTAAAACTATATCATTAAGTATATCAAAGGCATTATCTACCTCTGCTTTCGATGTGTTTAATGGAGGAAGCAATCTAATTGTATTTTCTGCAGCACCTACTAATAACAAACTTTTTTCTCTAGCAATATTGCTAAAATCTCCCGCAGTCACATCTTCATTCAATTGAAATCCTCTTAACATTCCAGAGCCTTTTTTTGCAAAAATTATAGGATTATTTTTCATGTCATTTTTTATAAGTTCATCCATTTTCTTGTCAAAATAAACAATCATTTTTCTTAAATTATTCAAAAAATCATTTTCTAACAGAAGTTCTAAAACAGCATTTGCGGAACGCATTGCTAATGGATTTCCTCCAAAAGTACTACCATGGGTTCCAGGCACCATCGCATCACCTACTTCTGCTTTTGCCATTACTGCTCCAACAGGAAATCCACCTCCAAGGCCCTTGGCCAACGCAATTATGTCAGGTTCTATGTCCTCTTTTTGATAGGCGAATAAAGTACCTGATCTGCCCATCCCTATTTGTACTTCATCTGAAATCAACAAAGATCCGTTTTCCTTAGCTATATCATTCAGTGATTTTAAATATCCTTCAGGAGCTTTCCTGGCACCACCTTCTCCCTGAACAGGTTCTACCAAAATAGCTGCGACATGTTTTCCTATAACTTTTTTTAAACTTTCTATATCACCCCATTCTACGTGAGTGAAACCTTGAGCGGATGGTCCAAAACCTTCTCTAAATAATGGTCTGTCATTTGCAGCTAACATCGCTAATGTACGACCATGAAAAGCACCTGTTGCACATATAATTTCTGTTCTCTCTTTTTCACCATTAGCCCAGGCATATCTTCTTGCGACTTTTACTGCACCCTCAGTTGCTTCTGCACCAGAGTTGCAAAAGAAAACTCTATCTGCACATGAATTAGCCACAAGTTTTTCTGCAACTGTTTCCTGCTCTAGTATTCTATAAAGATTAGAAGTATGCCACAACTTAGATGCTTGATCTTGAAGAGCTTCAACTAATTTAGGATGACAATGTCCAAAGGCATTTACAGCTATACCACTAGCATAGTCTAAATATTTTTTTCCATCTTCGGCAACTAAAAAGCTTCCTTGACCATGAGTAAATGCAATATCAATTCTACCATACGTTGTCATTATTGATGGACTAATAGTCATGTTTAAACTCTTTTAAAAAATTTTAAATAGAATATACAAACGATAATAAATAAAAAGAAATAAATAAGAAAGTCTAAATAAAATGTTTGGCCAACTTTAATCCTTGAGCTTGGTAATTATTAGTACTACCTGCCTCTCCGTATAAAAATGCAGGAATATTCGCCATTGGTTCGTATACTAATCTGCAAACTGTTTGACCTTGTTCAATTAGAAAAGGGACGTCATGAGATCTGACCTCTAATACAGCTCTAGTTTTAGAAGCTCCCAAATCAATTAAACCAAAGCCAGGATCAAAAAATCCAGCATAATGAGCTCTAAATTCTCCAACCCTTGTATCGTATGCCCTCATTTCAGCTGCGTAATTTGATGGAACAGAAACATATTCTTTACTAGCTAATATATAAAAAGCGTCTGGACTAAGAATTAAGCTACCAGAATTATTGTCATTTTCATTGTTGTTGGATTGATAGACTAAATCTTCAGTAGTTATTCTTTCCCAAAAAAGCTCTCGTTTATAAAAATTTGGTTTATCAATATCTATAAGGTTAGAATGTTTTCTAGCCTTATATCCAATCAACCCATTTTCTCCAATTAAATCTACTGATAAAGGGACGCCATCTTTAATTTTATCAGATAGATCCACTTTGTCTTGGCTTCTAACTAATCCTACATGCTCTTGTAAGATCTCCATTTCTTTGTCTGATGTAAAAGATTGTCCTCTTCTGATTCTCAGTTGATTTAATCTAGACCCAGTTCTGACTAAAACAGAAAATGTTCGAGGAGATATTTCTACATATAGTGGCCCTTCATAGCCAGCCGGAACATCTTCAAATTCTAGTGCGCCATCAACTATTAATCTTGTAAAAACATCTAATCTACCAGTTGAACTTTTTGGGTTTGCAGTGCCAGTTAGATCATCTGTTAAAGAAACTCTTTCTAAAAGCTTTACAATGTAAACGCATCCACATTCTAAGACTGCACCATCTATAAGACTAAACTCGTGCATGGCAAGATCTTTTAATCTGCTTGAAACTTTGTTACCTTTACCTGGAAGGAAGGATGCAGGAACTCTCCATGCTTTAATTCCTAGCCTTAAATCAATGGAAGCAGGTTGAATTATGTCTTTTTCAATCTCGTGATCACTAATAATAATATTTTTATTAATTAATTCTAGAAGTTCTTGACTTGATAAAATACCAGGTATTTTTTGAACTTTGTTCATTTTGAAAATTTCCATTAAAAATTATTATTATTCTATGCACGAAGTCTGTAGCCTGTTTTTAGTATATACCAAGCAAAACAACTTAGTCCTAAATTACAAAAAAGTAAAATGATACTTCCTGTAATAGGAGAAGCGTCACTCAATCCTAAAAAACTATATCTTAATCCATCAATCGCATAGAAAATTGGATTACAATAAGCTACTACTTTAAGAGAATCTGGAAGTCTTTCAATAGAATAGAAAGTCCCAGATAGAAACGCTAATGGTTGAATAACAAAGTTTGAAATAATAGCCAACTGATCAAATTTTTGTGCCCAGATACCTGCTACCATTCCTATTATTGCTAAAAAAAATGCTCCTTGTAATAAAAATAATGTCATCCAGATAACATGATTAGGAAAATTTAAAATGCCCAGTCCCCAGAGCAAAATAAAAGACGCAATAAAAACACATAAACCTCTTGTCACACCAGCCATAGCATGTGCAATTAATATTTCTATTGGTCCCAATGGGGACATTAACAGATCTACTATTGAGCCTTGAACTTTTGCAGTCATGAATGCTGAGGAAACATTTGCAAATGAATTTTGTAAGACACTCATCATTATCAAACCAGGAACTAAGAATGTAATAAAAGAAATTTCTTTAAATCCCGCACTTCTGTCAATGGCAATAGAAAAAACAATTACGAAAAGTAAAGTGGTTACCATTGGAGCAGTAATAGTTTGTAAAAAAACATTTGAGAACCTCTTTACCTCTTTCAAATAAAGAGTAAACAACCCAGTCCAGTTAACTGTTCCAATTTCACGTTTTACTCCTAGATCAAAATTTCTCTTTGTCAAACTTTTGCTCCTACAACTTAAATATTTATAATTTTTATAATATATATATAGTTATAAGTAGTCAGCTTTAATAAATATAAATGATTCATTTAATGAGTAACGAAGAGAAAATTATTAAAAGATTAAGAAATTCAGCTATGTCATATTTAGCACGTTATGAAGTTTCAATACATCAATTTGAAAATACTATGAAGAGAAAATTATCTAATTTTCAACATGATTTAAATGAAACAGAATCAATTAAATTTATTGACTTAATTAAAAAAGAAATGGTCTCTGCTAAATTTATTGATGATAAGCGTTTTGCTGAAATTAAAGTACGTTCAATGAGACGGCAAGGAAACTCACAAAGATTAATTTATGCCAAATTAAAAGAAAAAGGACTATCAAATGATGTGATACAGTCTGCTATTGAAATAGTAGATGAAGGGCATGAAAACGCAGAAATGATTGCTGCTTTAAAATTTATTAAGAAAAAAAATATAGGTATTTATTATAAAAATAAAAAAATAAATGATGAAACTAATGAGTACACTCTTAGAGAAAAATGGTTTGGGGCTCTCTCAAGAAAAGGATTTACGTTAGAAGTAATTCGAAAAGTAATAAATATAAAAGATATTGATAATGCAGATTTAATATTAGAAGATAATATATAAAAAGCGGAGTAGAAGATGACAGATAAAGATTTATATAAACCAGCATTAGACATTGTTAAAAACTCCCATGCCAATGAAAAAATTTATGAAAAAATGTACAAAGAATCTATTAATTCTCCAGAAGAATTTTGGAAAGAACATGGTCAGCGGATTGATTGGATAAAGCCTTATACAAAAGTTAATGATGTATCATATGAAAAAGGAAATCTTCATATCAAATGGTATGAAGACGGGACTCTAAATGCAAGTTTTAATTGCTTAGATAGACACCTGAAAACAAAAGGTAAAAATACTGCAATTATTTGGGAAGGTGATAATCCAAATGAATCTAAACATATAAGTTATAATGACCTCTACAAAGATGTTTGTAAATTTTCTAATGTTTTAAAGGATGCTGGTGCCAAAAAAGGAGATCGTATAACTATTTATATGCCTATGATTCCTGAAGCAACAATTGCAATGTTAGCTTGTACTAGAATTGGAGCAATTCATTCTGTAGTTTTTGGAGGATTTTCTCCAGATGCACTTGCTGGAAGAATAGAGGATTGTAACTCTTCAATTATTATAACCGCTGACGAAGGTATTCGTGGTGGCAAAGTAATACCTCTCAAGTCTAATACAGACGAGGCTATATCTAAGGCAAAAATGTGTAAAACTACAATTGTTGTTAGAAGAACAGGATCAGAAATTAATTGGATTGATGGACAAGATATTTGGTATCACAAAGAAATGGAAAAGGCATCTCCTGATTGTCCTCCAACTGAAATGAGTGCTGAAGATCCAATGTTCATTTTATATACTTCTGGATCTACTGGTAAACCAAAAGGAGTTCTTCATTCTACTGGTGGTTATATGGTTTATGCTTCTATGACACATCATTATGTTTTTGATTATCAGGAAAACGAAATTTATTGGTGTACTGCTGATGTTGGCTGGGTAACAGGTCACTCTTATATAGTCTATGGACCACTTTCTAATGGTGCCACAACTCTTATGTTTGAAGGTGTTCCTAATTACCCGACTGTGAGCCGATTTTGGGAAATTGTTGATAAACACCAAGTAAATATTTTTTATACTGCTCCAACAGCAATAAGAGCATTAATGGCTGAAGGAGATGATCCAGTTAAAAAAACAAAACGAAACAGCTTAAGGATATTGGGTAGTGTTGGTGAACCGATTAATCCAGAGGCATGGAATTGGTACAATAATGTTGTTGGAAATAATAAATGCCCGATAGTTGATACTTGGTGGCAAACTGAAACTGGCGGAATATTGATTACACCTTTACCTGGCGCAACTACAACAAAGCCTGGCTCTGCAACTAAACCTTTTTTTGGTATTTTGCCAGTTCTTGTCGATGCTGAAAATAATGAGTTAGAAGGAGCTACTGAAGGCAATTTATGTATAAATATGTCTTGGCCAGGACAGATGAGAACAGTATATGGTGACCATCAACGTTTTATTGACACATATTTTTCGACTTTTCCTGGAAGATACTTCTCTGGAGATGGTTGTAGAAGAGACAAAGATGGATATTTTTGGATTACTGGAAGAGTTGATGACGTAATTAATGTGTCTGGCCATAGAATGGGAACAGCAGAAGTTGAATCTGCACTTGTTGCTCATTCTGATGTTGCTGAAGCTGCAGTTGTTGGATACCCGCACGATATTAAAGGTCAAGGTATCTACGCGTATGTCACAGTAAACATTAATGTTGAAAGCTCAGAGGAATTGTTATTAGAACTTAAAAAGTGGGTTAGAAAGGAGATAGGACCTATTGCCACTCCTGACTTAATTCAATTTGCACCAGGGCTTCCTAAAACAAGATCTGGTAAAATTATGAGGCGTATTTTGAGAAAAATTGCTGCAAACGAGCATGACGAACTTGGAGATGTATCTACTTTAGCTGACCCATTAGTTGTAGAAAACTTAGTGGAAAACAGAAGGAATATTTAATATTTTATTTTTTTCTCGTATTAAAATAACTTATCAACCATTTTGTCAAAAACGGAAATACAGCTATTAGAATAAAGCTCAGTAAGAGTGAGAAAGACATAATATCTTTGATATCATTTACCTTTGATATTTCTGAACCTGCATTCACATAAACTATTGTGGCTGGCAACATACCTAATTGACTTATATAATAAAATTTTTTAAGGCTAATGGGCAAGATACCCATTACTAAGTTAATTAATATAAATGAAATTGTTGGAATTAACCGTAAACTTAATAGATACCAAGGACCGTCTTCATTAAATTTTTTTATTATTAGAGATTTTTTTTTTAAAAATTTTTTATTAACGAAATCAGCCAACAAATATCTAGATATTAAGAAAGACAAACAAGCTCCAATTGTTGAAGCAAAGGATACTATTATCACACCTTCCAAAACACCAAATAAAGCCCCAGCAGCAATAGTAAATACACCAGGTAATAATGGGAAGGATAAGCCTGCAAAAATAATGTAAGAAATGAAAAAGACTAATCTAGATAATAAAAACTCTTCATTAGCCCACATTATCAACCAGTTAATATTTTGTTTTAAACTATCTAAATTCAAAATTTCTTGAAGATAAAAATATGAAATTGAGAAAGCTAAAATTAAAATAAATATAAGAAAAATTAGCTTTTTCATTATGAGTTAAATACCCCAGATCCTGTTTGCGAACTCTGGATAAAATTCTGAAACCATGGGTGCAATCTTATCTCTCAAAATATTTATCCTATTAGTGTCAGGATTAGGCATTTGAGAAATTTTATTATCTACATCAAAATCAAAGCCCGTAACTTTAACCAAATTTTTAACAGTTTCTTTCTCATTAATTTTACATAAAGAAAACTTTTTTAAGTTTTTATTAAACTTAAATAAAGCTCTGTTCGTTAGTAAATATTTGGGTCCTCCTGGCCTATAGACATCTCTTTCAGAGACCCCAGGCGCAGATATAAAATCAACTTTTTTTACTAAAGTCCGTGGAGAATGTTCTTCTCTAAATAAAATTATTTGTGGAACTACAAAATACATCAGTGCTGAACCAAATGAACCAGGAAATCTTTTTTTTATTTTTGGATATTCCCCAGTTCCTACTAAATTAATGTTTGCTTGACCATCAATTTGAACACCTCCTAAGAAAAAAGTGTCTATTCGTCCCTGAGCGGCACAATCAAAAAGTTCTCTTGCTCCATCTGTAAAATTGTTATATTTATTTGAATGAAGAATAGTTACTCTTAACCTTTTATTCAAAAACTTTGCTTCTTCTTTAGCAAGTAAAGCCGCAGCGCCTGGTATAGGAGATGCAGCACCAACGGCTACGTGTTTGTCGTTTTTTAATAAATCAGCTAATTGACTTATTAAAAGTTCTTCCCTTTGAATGTCTAAGTTCACCGTTATTACCTTGAAACTATTATTTCAGACAATATCTCATATATTCTCCAAAACCTTCTTTAGTCTTAGCTGCTAAAGAATATTTTTTTATTTCTTCATTATCTGAGCTATAAACGCCAGGAAGCGCGCATGGCCAAGCACCATTTTTAACAATTGAAATACCATTTACATATAGAGCAGGAAGACAAGTAGCTGCAGATAATTCATCTTCAAAAAAATCTATATCTAGAACCTTTTCTACAGTTACAAATACTTTTTTTGAGGCATGTGCTAAAGTAGCCAATTCTCTTCTTCGTCCAATTTGTATATTTCCGTTTCTATCAGAACAGGGGGCATGAAAAACTAAAATATCTAACTGAACAGCAGGAAGTAATAATACAGGCTCTTCTCTAACTCCTGATGATCTCATGGGGTTTTCAATAACATGCCAATCTTTTCTATGTTTTTGAATATCAGATCCAATTACTCCCCTCAAAGGCATGAATGGAACAGATTTTTCAGTTGCTTGAAGTTGAGCATGCAATGCCGGACAGGTTGAGTCTTTAATTAAAATTTTACCATTTTCAACAGCTTCGGAAAATCTAGGCGCCATTCCAAATTCGCCTAATGTTACAGCTGCAGCTTCAATTTCAGATACACACCCACTTCCAATTAACATGTCACCTTGAATTGTAGTCAATGGAAGACAGTATAATTTTAAATTTTTGACACCTTTTTTTATTAGTTCCTTTGTAAATTTCATAGGAACTCCTGAATAATCAGCTGGTATTCCTAATATAAATCCATCTTGAACTTCATCAACAATTTCTTTCAAGGATAATTCGTCAAATGACTTCATTTTTAAATTCCATTCTAATTTGTGATGTTAACTAATAATTACTCTTTTTCCCTTTTTTGTATTTTGAAATAGATGCTTTTAACATTTTTTCTTCTTCACAACCAAGAAAACAAATTTTTTCTAATTTTTTCAAATTAGTCTCTGCTTTTTGTAATTGTCCTAATGTTAAAAACATTTCTCCTTGATATTCAAGTGCACCTTTATGCTTAGGAGATATTGTTAATGCCTTATTATAATACATTCCCGCTTTTTCTAAGTCTCCAGTTTTCCTAAACGAAAAACCGAGGTAATTGTATATATCTGGATCAGTTTTATTATTTTGTTCAGCTTGCAAGAGGTTTTCAATTGCAAGATTAAAAGACTTTTTCTTTATTAATTTAACTGCCTTATAATAGTAGGCTGATTTAACATATGTGTCTTTTTTATTATCATCACCTCCACCTGCTGAAAGCGCTGAAAAACTAAATAAGAAAAAAATTACAAAAGTATTAATTTTATTGATGATTAAATATGGTTTTAATTTTTTTAACAATCTTCACTCCATTTACAAAAAGTATTATGGTATATATATATGGAACAAAAATATTTATACTAGGTAACTCATGAAATATATACTTCTAATTACAATATCTTTGTTTTTTCTTAAAAATGATAAAGCTTTGAGTAACGTTTTGCCCAATGACATCTTTTCTTCTGTTGAGGTTATTGAATTACAAATGAACTCTTTGCAAACAAACTCGAAAGTAAATAACGCAGGCATTTATCAATGCTGGCTTTTTGCTCATCCAGAAAATAAAAAATATACTGGTCCTTTTTCAAATTTTAAAAGAATGATTGCTGACACTTCATATAAAGTTTTATTAAATTCTCTCAAATTTAAAACTAATTTGATTTCCAAAAATAAAAAAATTGCCAAATATTCAGTAGATATAGACGCGTATGATAATAAACGTTACAACTTAACTTGGGTTTTAGAAAAAGCTGCGCTTGATCAAAATTGCAAAAATTGTTGGATGACTACTTCTGTAACCCAACCCCAATTCATAGGGCTATTAAATTAAAATTTAACAAAGAGGAAATTATGAAAACAGCTAAAGATTATCTAAAGGAAGCAAACGAAGTGGTTCCAAAAATTGATGTTAATGAGGCCATTGAAAAACATAAGTCTGGGTCTTCCATTTTTATAGATGTCCGAGACAGTTCAGATATAAGAAAAACTGGAACGATCCTAAATGGATTAGAAATACCTAGAGGATTAATTGAGTTCGTAGCAGACGAAGCCACGCCACTTTATAATAAAACTCTTAAGAAAGATTCCGAAATTATATTAGTGTGCGGAGTAGGTGGTCAAGCAGCATTGACTGGAAAAACTCTTTTAGAAATGGGCTATAAGAATGTTCTGAATGTAGGAGGAATACCTGAATGGGAAAAAAATGGTGGCCCTATGAAGAAGTAGTTTTTTCAATTCTATTATGGTGAAATAATGTCCAACAAGACAATTGGTATTTTAATGCCTGGCGACATGGGCCATGGGTGTGGCAAAGTATTTATAGAAAATAACTTCAGGGTCATTACATCTCTCAATGGTAGAAGTGATAGAACAAAAAATTTATCTAATAATGCCGGGATAGAAGATGTTAAAACAATTGAAAATGTAGTGAACTTTTCTGACGTCATCCTTTCTATTTTACCTCCCGAAGTCGCGCTTAAACAGGCAAGTATTGTTAACAGAATAATTTTAGAGAAAAAAAAACATATTACTTACGTTGATTGTAATGCTGTTTCTCCAAAAACCGCAGAAAAGATAAACAACACAATTTCTAGTAAATATTGCAACTTTATTGATGCTGGCATTATTGGCTTTAACCCGGTTGTAGAAAAGGGTCAAACAAGATTATATGTTTCAGGACTTAATACTGAACCAGTAAAAATTCTTCACAATAAGGGTTTTGTAATAAAGGATTTAGGAAAGAAAGTTGGAAAAGCCTCAGCTATGAAAATGGTTTATGCTAGTGCAACAAAAGGTACTTTTGCACTTCACGCTGCTGTCTTAACAACCGCTCATAAGCTAGGTTTATCTTCTGAGTATTTTGACGAATTAAAATATAGTAAACCTGACATTTTGTCTGCCATGGAAAGAATGATCCCAAGAATTCCCTTAGATGCAGCAAGATGGGAAGGTGAAATGCATGAAATTGCTAATACATTTTCTGATGCTGGAGTTACAGCAAAATTCCATCAAGGATCTGCAGATATTATGTCTTTGGCAAACAAAACTCCAATTGCAAACGAAACACGAGAAACTGTTAATCAAAACCGTTCGCTTAGAGAGGCACTTGACATGTATGTAGAGGCTTTAAATCATAAATAAGTAAATATTATAATGATTAACATATTAATTTATTATATTATCCTGAGATGTTTTATATAAACAAACTGATCTACAATAAAGTTAATCAAAAAATTTTTTATGGTTGGACAATTGTTGGGATTGGCAGCCTTGGTATTTTCACTAGTGGTGCCGGTCAATCACATACATTCAGCCCTTTTATTCCAGTAATATCTAAAGATTTACAAATTTCTAGTACATCTATTACAACTGCTTACATGATTGCAACTTTATTTGCCGCTTTTTTACTTCCACAAATAGGAAAATTAGTTGACAGGTATGGACCTAGGATAATCCTAATTTATACAACAATATTTCTTGGTATTGGCTGTTTAGCATTTGGTGCGGCATCAAACTTTTTAATGTTAGCCGTCGCATTTGGTTTTTTAAGATTTTTTGGTCAAGGAACTTTAATGTTAGGTTCAGCAAATATTATTACCCAGTGGTTTGATAAAAAACGTGGTATCGCGCTTGGCTTAATGGGATTAGGTTTTGCTTTTTCAATGGGATTACATCCACTTATTTCTGACTTTTTAATTAGTAATTATGGTTGGAGAAATGCATGGGTAATTATAGGTTTGTCTACATGGATTTTAATGCTCCCACCATTGATATTTTTAGCTATTGATAAACCGGAAGATGTTAATGAAAAACCTGACGGTATTAAACAAAAGGTAATCAATAAAAACACTAAAATTTTTGGTTTAAATTTAAATGAGGCACTTAAAGAAAAAAGTTTTTATATTTTATCATTTTCTTTTTTTTCTATATCTTCTCTAGTTACTGCCCTCCATTTTTTCCAAGTTACAATATTAAATCAGTATTTTAATCTCCCAAGTAGGGAAGCTGCTGCGTTGTTTATACCTACCATGATTACTATGATTATATTTATCCCATTAGCTGGCAAACTTTTAGACAGATTTAAAACACATAATGTAATTGGAACATCTCTTCTAGTAACAACTGCATCTTTAATTTTTATTACTTTTTCATCAAACATCACTTTTGCAATAATATATTCAGTAATTTTTGGAATTAATAACGCTTTTAATTTAGCATTATTTGGATATATATGGCCAAGATATTTTGGTCGACTTTATGTCGGAAGTATCCAAGGAACAGGTCAAATGGTTCTAGTCGTAGGTGCATCTATTGGAGCCATGCCATTTGCTTTAGCAATGGACTTAGGATATGACTTATTATTTACTATTAGATTATCAGCACTATACCCTTTCTTATCCGCTTTTTTATGTTTTTTCTTTTTAAGAGAATCGCAAAAACTTACAGACATGCGAAACCAAAAGTAAATTGCGAATAGTTAATATTTATAAAAATTTGAACGACAATTTTAAAGCTATTGCAGCTATGATTTTAGCTGTTTTATGTGTCACTATTATGAGTGTCCAAGCAAAGTTAATTGGTATAGAATACCACCCAGTTCAAATTGCTTTTGCAAGAGCGATCGTAGTTTTAATTCTATTGTCACCTATTATCTACAAATTAGGTGGATTTAATTTTCTTAAAACTAAAAAACCAAAGACACATTTTTTTAGAGGAATTGCAGGTCTTATTGGCAATATAATGTTCTTCCTAGCTTTTCAAAGACTTCCAGTAGCAGATGTAACTGTTATCTCTCAAGCAGTCCCTATTTTTGCATGTATTTTTGCAATTTTTTTTCTAAAAGAAACTATAGGTTGGCGTAGATGGACGGCAATTTTTATTGGCTTTTTAGGTGTCATCATAGCTATAAATCCAACCGGACAAATTGCCATAGCCTCTATTTATGCGTTAATTGGAACTCTTATGTGGTCTACAACCATTATTTTTTTAAGATTGCTTGGTACTACTGAACATCCAGTTAAAACAGTATTCTTTTTTATGTTAGTCACCGTAATCGTAACTTCATTTTTTCAACCATTTTTTTGGAAACAGCCATCTATAGAAGTCATGTTATTGTTTATTGGTTTAGGCGTTTCTGCCTTTTTAACACAACTATTAATGACTTACGCTCTTCAAAAAGCTCCTGCGTCAATAGTCAGTCCATTTAATTATACAGGAATTATTTGGGCAATAATTTTTGATTTTTTGATTTGGAATACATATCCAATTTTCTCAACAATATTAGGTGGAATTATAATAACTATTTCAGGTTTATATATTTTTAAAAGGGAAGCTAAAATAAAAAAAACTACATAAAGTTGTTTTTAAAATGAGAATACACTACTAGTTTAAATATAAGGTATCCTAGAATTGGCATTATCATCATACCAACATTCAGAGGGATAAATTCTCCTGCAAGACCCAACAATATTCCCCCAATTGTAAGAGAACCAAAAGAAACACTGGACCACCAAGTTAAAACCCTAGCTCGATAAATTTCATCAACCTTTAATTGTATAACTGTTTGAGTGCCAATACCTACGACTGTCGTAGTAAAGCCAACAATTGTAAAAGCAAATGCCATTAAGTACATTTCTGAGATAAAACCAAGTATGAAACTTACTACTAGTCCTAGAGTTAACATTGGGACCAATTTTGTTTCAATTTTTACTTCAGTATTAGTTCGCAAACCTATCCAGATAGAAGCAAGTAAAGCCCCAAATCCAGCAGTTGCTGTGATTAAAGACAATCCAATACTACCTTTATCTAAAATTTCTCCTGCAATAGTAGGTTGTATCTCAAGCATTCCACGTACAAAGAATGCACTGATAAAAACTACAAATAAACCCCTGGCTATAATTGGAGTTTTCAATGCTACTTTTCCACCCTCTAACAAACGTTTGAGAAAATTATCTTGGGTACTTGAGGATTTAACTCGATCTCTAAGCGGCATATAAATTAAAACTGGAATGAGTGGAATATAAGTAAGCATGGCAATAAAAAAAGTTGTTTCGAGGTTAAACAAAGCTATTGTGACACCAGCGAAAGCTGGTCCTACAACTCTGGATCCATTGAAAGAGGCTGAATTAAGCCCTACTGCACTGGATAACAAATTTCTAGGAACAACTATAGACACAAAAACCAGTCTTACTGGATGATAACATGCGCTTAATAAACCTTGTAAAATTGATAAAGAAGCTAAAGTAAAAAGCGAGTGCATATCTAAATACTGCAAAAACCAGATTATACCCCCAGTCATAAACATTAGCACTTTCAATATAATACTTGCTGTTCTCATATTCCAATTTTCGGCAAAAACAGCAAATAGAGGACCTATAACTCCTGCTGGAGCCATCAAAGCTAAAGTAACAAAACTTGTCCAAAAAGTTGATTCGGTAATTTCCCATGTAAGCCAACCAACTCCAATTTTTTGTATCCAAAGACCTAATAGAGCAATTGTATTACTGAGAAAATATAAGGTAAAAGGCTTGTTTGATAAGGCAGTCATTATTGGAAAAAATTTTCCACTTCGGCGTTGAAAGTTTTTGTATCTTCACAATAAGGTGCATGTCCAACATTAGGTATTTCTCTAATTTTTGCGTGCCTCAATAAATTTTCTAACTGAAAAGAACGTTCTTTAGATACAACAATGTCTTTTGAACCCTTTAAGATAAGACAATCTTGTTTAAGATTTGATAAATAATCTGTTGTATCTAAGGTCTGCATGGCCATTCCACCAGATTTGATAGATCCTTCCGTAATTTCTTCACTTATTAAAGATAAAAAATTGAAGATCTCTGGATTTTTTAATTCAGGTAACATTTTTTGGATTCTTAATTGACCAAATTCTTTATTTGACATTTTTTTTCGCTCTTCTAGCCTTAATTTATATGGATCTCTCAGAGAACTTCCTACTGGCATCGCATAACCTTTATGAGTGCAAGATAAAATTACCTTATTAATTAATTTGCTATGTTTTGATGCAACTACTTGAGCAAGCATTCCGCCCATTGAATGGCCAACTAGATCACACTTTGTAACATCTATACTTTTTAATAAGTTATAAACAACATTTGATATAGACAACATATCTAAATCTGAAGAGTCAGACTGACCAAAACCTGGCGCATCAATAGCTATAACTGACCTTCTACCTTTAAAATAATGAAATTGATATGCCCAACTTTTACTATTTCCATTAAATCCATGTAGAAATAATATTGGAATTTCTTCACTAAATTTTTGGTATCTGTAAGAAATTTGTATATTATATGTGTTGTCCTTAAATATTTTTAATTGCGGCAATTGATTTATTATTTCTGTAAAATGCAAATGGCTAACTCCAAAAATTAAAAATAAATTACTCTATGAATGAGTTTAAAAAAAGTTAAAGGTATTATTAAGATATACTTATATCTTTTATTTTGACTCTATTCCATTTTTACTACAAAGTTTTTTTTAATATAGAATTTCAGGAGGGAAAAATGAAATTAATCAACAGACTTTTTATAGTGATGATAAGTTGTCTTTTGTCTACTGCGGCTTTGGCAAAAGATCTTACTGTTGGATTAAAATCTGAGCCTAGCTCAATTGATCCACATTACCATAATCTTGGTCCTAATAATGCTTTCGCAACACATATTTACGGAACTTTAGTTGGATCAGACGAAAACCAACAACACTATCCTGACTTAGCTACATCATGGAAGCCTATAAATGATACAACATGGGAATTTAAACTTAGAAAAGGTGTAAAATTTCATGATGGCAGTGATTTTACAGCTGACGATGTTATATTTACTGCTGAGAGAGCACAAAATGTTCCAAAATCTCCATCAGGATTTGGTACTTATTTAAAAGGGAAAGAGTTTATTAAAATAGATAGTCATACTATACATATTAAAACAAAAAAGCCCTATCCTCTAATGCCTAATGACATAATGACTGTTAAAATTATTTCAAAGAAAAATGGTGAAGGAGCTACTACAGGTGATTACAATAGTGGAAAAGCTGCTATAGGAACTGGACCTTACAAATTTATTGAATGGGTGCCTGGTGATAAGATTGTCCTAAAAGCTAATAAAGATTATCATGGAGCCGGTACTGGAATGGCACAGTTTGAAAATGTACTTTTTAAGCCTATTAAATCTGGTCCAGCCAGAATAGCAGCACTATTAGCAAAGGATGTTGATTTTATTGACAACGTTCCTCCTTTGAATGTTGGGAAAATGAAAAAAAATCCTACAATTAAATTAAATAGTGGTCCATCTAACCGTGTTATTTATTTACATATGGACCAATTCAGAGAAGATTCACCTCACATCACTGCCATTGGTGGCGGAAAGATTAAAAACCCATTAATGGATGTTAGAGTTAGGAAAGCTTTATCATTAGCAATTAACCGTGACGCAATGGTTGCGAAGGTAATGGAAGGTATAGCTGTTAAAGCAGGCCAATTATTACCTGCAGGTTTTCATGGAGTTTCAACAAAAATGAAACCTGATCCTTATGATCCAGATACTGCAAAAATGCTTTTGAAGGAAGCTGGTTATGGCAATGGTTTTGAAATGACAATTCACGGACCAAATGATAGATACATTAATGATGCTAAAATTGCAGAGGCTTTAGCTCAAATGTTCTCTAGAATTGGTATTAAAGCAAAAGTTGAAACAATGCCAAAAGCTGTCTATTTCAAAAGAGCATCACGTGGTGGTCCTAATAAAAGTCCAGAATTCAGTTTTATGGTTCTTGGTTGGGGGGCTGGTTCCGGAGAAGCTTCATCCCCTTTGAGAGCACTTTTGCATACTTATGATAAGTCTATAGGAATGGGAAGAGCCAATAGAGGAAGACATTCTGATCCTGTTGTCGACAAACTAGTTCAAGAAGCTCTTGGAACCGTTGATTCTGATGCAAGAGGAAAACTTCTTGCTGAAGCAACAGAAGTAGCAGTAGGTAAAAATTATGGTGTTATCCCAATACATTATCAAATGAATACTTGGGCATCTAAATCCGGCTGTAGCTACACTCCTAGAACAGATGAGAGAACTATTGCAACTTACGTAAACTGTAAGTAATTTGAACAATTTAAACCAGAGCATAACTGCTCTGGTTTTTTTTTAATATATTGATGAAAACATGACCCCTTTTATATTTACAAGATTAGCTCAGAGTGTGCTCGTATTATTTATAATGTCACTCTTGGTATTTGGGGGGGTTAATCTAGTTGGGGATCCAGTTGAAATGCTGATTAACCCCGAAGCTGATCAAGCCGAAGTAGAAAGAGTTATAAGAGAGTTAGGATTAGATAGACCTGTTACAGAACAATATTGGTATTTCTTAGTAAATGCTTTTAAAGGGGATCTTGGAGATTCATTTATTTTTGGTGAACCAGCATTGAAACTGATTATTCAAAGAATGCCGGCGACCCTAGAATTAGCATTATTTTCTCTTTTTATTTCACTTATCATAGCTATACCTCTTGGTATCTATGCAGGCTATAAGCCAGATAGTAAAACTAGCAAAATAATAATGGGTGGTTCAATTTTAGGTTTTTCAATGCCAACATTTTGGGTAGGCATTATCTTTATTATGATTTTTGCAGTCCATCTTGGATGGTTGCCATCAACTGGAAGAGGTGAAATTGGTACTTTTTTAGGGATTAATAGCTCTTTATTTACCTTAAATGGGTTATCACACGTTTTTCTACCTGCTTTGAATTTAGCATTATTTAAAATTTCATCGGTAATCCGCTTAACTAGAGCTGGAACAAGAGAAATAATTCTTCAAGATTATATTACTTTTGCTCGATCAAAAGGTTTGTCTGAAAAAAGAATAGTTTTAGTACATATACTAAAGAATATTCTAATTCCCATTGTAACAGTCGTTGGACTTGAATTTGGATCACTAATCGCATTTTCAACTGTTACTGAAACAGTATTTGCGTGGCCTGGAATGGGTAAACTAATCATTGACTCAATTTATAATCTAGATAGACCAGTTATTGTCGCTTATCTGATGATCATTGTAACATTTTTTGTTTTTTTAAACCTTATTGTCGATATTCTTTATACATTTTTAGACCCTAGAGTGAGAATTAAAGGTGACAATCAATGAACCCCAAGATAAAAAAAATCAAAGAGTTTTGGAAAGATTTTTCATCCAATAAAGTTGCTGTAGTATCTTTAATAGTTTTTATGTTAATTTTGTTTGTTGCTGTTTTTGCACCTTTAGTATCACCAACTAACCCATATGATCTAAATACTGTAAGTATAATGAACAGTAGGCTAGCTCCTTTTTCAGAAGACTTTTCTGGGAATTATTTTTTACTTGGCACCGACGGAGCTGGAAGAGATATGGTTTCTGCTATATTCTATGGTTTACGTGTTAGTCTAGGCGTTGGTGTGCTTTCAGGCATTTTTGCTCTTATTATTGGATCTTTTTTTGGAATTTCAGCTGCTTTTTTTGGAGGAAAATATGAATCTGTAGTTATGAGAATAGTTGATATTCAACTAAGTTTTCCCTCAATTTTAGTTGCTTTGATAATTCTAGCTGCTTTTGGAAAAGGAGTTGAAAAAACTATTATTGCATTAATTTTAGTCCAATGGGCTTATTATGCAAGAACTGCTCGTTCGAGTGCTTTAGTAGAGTTAAATAAAGAATATGTTGATGCAGCGAGATGTTTGGCTTTTAGTAATACTAGGATTATGTTTAAACATATTCTACCAAATTGTATGGCACCGCTAATTGTTGTTGGTACTCTTCAAACAGCTCATGCTATTTCATTGGAAGCAACGCTAAGTTTTCTTGGGCTCGGATTACCTATTACAGAGCCTTCTTTAGGTCTTCTTATTGGCAATGGATTTGAATATATGTATAGCGGTGATTATTGGATTAGCATCTTTCCCGGTGTGGCGCTACTCATTACCGTTGCTTCCATAAACTTAGTTGGAGACCATTTAAGAGATATGTTTAATCCTCGACTTCATTAAAAAATAAATAATTGTTTAATCTTCAATTCTGTATGCTAGCCTAACAGCCGTTTTACCTTTAAATAACCTTTTAGTAGGCATTATTAAAATTGTTTCGTCATATGGAGCATAAACAAATTCCTGGTCATCTTTACCAATAACAGTCCCTTTTTTAAGAACTTCAAAGCCTTGCCAGTCACTAGAAAATTTAAATTTATCTGTCTTTATAGTGATAATTTCTCCTACCCGATAAACCTCTTTTTGAAATTTTTTAGGCTTTAGTTTATTTAGAAACTCTTCACCAAATTTTTTATCCATAGTGCTTGTGCTTCTAAGAAATCTTATCAGAGTTTCAATTGCTATTCTTTCAGACAGTTTTTCCCAATGTTGACCACATTCAACTAGGAGTGCATTTTTATTACTCTCTTTTCTTGAGAAGTCCAAGTAATCTCTCATTCTCATACCCTCTTTATGGCCTGTGTCAGAAATAATAGGCATGCTCATTCCAACAGATTTAGCAAAGTTAATACCTTTTTCTAATGTACCCGCCATCATAAGTGGAACACATGGTTTTTGCATTGAGTGAATATCTAATAAATAATCAGCTTGTGATACTATGCTCTTGACTTCATTAGCTCTAAAAAATTCACTAGTCTTTTTTCTAGTAGTGTCTTCCAAGACACCATCTGCCCATAATCTGTTAAAATCTTCATCAACCCATCTAGTTCTATTTGGATTTTTAGGATCAAAAGCAAAATAAGCTTCAACATTCATGAAACCTAGAGTTAATTTACCTGATTTAGGTCTAAAATTATTTTTTAAAAACCAATCTAAAGCAATAGCTCCACAAGGCTCATTCCCATGTACTATTGAAGATATAAAAACATGAGGACCACTCATACCGCTATCAAGTGATAATATATAATCGACTCCTGTATTAGTTTTTTTATAACTTGATATGTCAGGAGCAGTTAATTCTACCGGGAACTCATTAGCATAATCTAGTCTTGGGTCATTCATAATTCTTGTCTCTAAATTACATTGTTAATTAATCATTCCTTCATACGGTTTAACAAAATGCTCTTCACTCAATTTTACCATTTCTATTTTTTCAGGCTCATAACCATGTGGTTTTAAAAGACTAGGAATTTCGTCGCTCATCAAATTTAACTTTGTTTTTCTTTTACTGGGATCTGCTATTGGCACTGCTGCCATTAACTTTTTTGTATATGGGTGTTGCGGATTTTCAAAAATTTCACTTCTTAGACCAATTTCAACTATCTCGCCTAGATACATTACACCTATTCTATGACTAACTCTTTCAACTACTGCCATATCATGACTTATAAAGAGGTAAGACAGGCCAAATTCTTCTTGAAGTTCCATCATTAAGTTAACTACTTGTGCTTGAATGGAGACATCTAAAGCGGAAACAGCTTCATCAGCAATAATTAATTTTGGTTCTAAAGCAAGTGCTCTTGCAATCCCAATTCTCTGCCTCTGCCCCCCCGAAAGTTCGTGTGGAAATCTCAAGGCATATTGTTCGTTCAGTCCTACACGATTTAACAATTGCATAACTTTTTCAGTTGATCCTAATTTTTCATCTAATCCATGTACTAAAATAGGTTCAGCTATTATCTGTCCAACTGTCATACGAGGATTCAAAGACGCAAAAGGATCTTGAAATATCATTTGCATTTGTTTTCTGTATTGAATCATCTCTTTATTATTTAAGTTGGTTAATTCTACCCCCTCAAAAACAACACTCCCTCTTGTTGGTGATGTTAAACCTATAATACTTCTTCCAGTTGTAGATTTTCCACATCCACTTTCACCAACCAGCCCAAAAGTTTCTCCAGGTTGCAAACTAAGATCAATATTTTCAACAGCATGAATATTACCTTTTTTTGTTCCAAAATCCTGTTTTATAGAAAACCTTGTTGTTAATCCTCTAACCTGAAGTAACGGATTGGAAACCCGATTTACAGTATCTTTTATTTCAATTATTTTATTTTGAGTTGTTGTTTTTAATTGCTGATTGTCTGATGAATTTATATCTACATTCATAAATTTTGCGGGTAGTAACTTCCCTTTCATACTTCCTAATTTTGGAACGGCTGCAAGCAATGATTTTGTATAAGGATGTTGTGGATTATTGAAAATTTCTAAAGCAGATCCTTCTTCAACTTTTTTTCCAGCAAACATTACAACAACCCTATCAGCAATTTCTGCAACCACTCCCATATCATGAGTAATAAAAATTACCGACATTCCTATATCACGTTGTAACAATTTAATTAAATCTAGTATTTGAGCCTGTATTGTAACATCAAGCGCAGTTGTGGGTTCGTCAGCAATTAGTAAAGAAGGTTTACAACTTAATGCCATAGCTATCATGACTCTTTGTCTCATACCCCCTGAGAGCTCATGCGGATATTGGTTTAATCTCTTTTCAGGCTCAGGTATTCTAACTAACTTCAACATTTCTATTGCTATTTCGAGAGCTTCCGCCCTAGTTTTTCCCTGATGCTTTAAAATTGTTTCTGTCATTTGCATTCGTATTGTGAATACTGGATTTAACGATGTCATGGGTTCTTGAAAAATCATAGAAACATCGTTACCTCTAATATCTTTCATTATATCTTGGCTCTGTTGAGCTAAATCTAGATTTATTTTATTTTTAGTTTCTAGATTAATTTCTCCTGAAATTATGTTTCCACCTGAAAAATCAACAAGTCTCATTAGTGATAATGCAGTTACAGATTTACCTGAACCAGATTCGCCAACAATAGCAATTGTTTCTCCTTTTTTGATATCGAATGATACTCCATCAACAGCTTTAACCACTTGATCTTTTAAATTAAAATGAACTCTAAGATCTTTTACTTCTATTACAGGTAAGGAGTTATTTTTTTTACTTTGTAAACCTGACTCATTCATAAGTAACCCTCATCAATTTCTTTTTTTATTTTATTAATTAGTTTTTCTAAATCTTTTTTTAAAATTTTGAAGTTGTCTGTTTTTTTTCTTGTTTCTTCATTCATATATAATTTTCTATTTACCTCAATTTGAACTGAATTCTTATTTTGCAAAGGATCACTATATGCTTTTACAAGCTCCATACCTTTATATGGATAATTGATATCTACAGAGTAGTTTAAACCCCTCAAAAAATCTACAATTAGGTCTGTAAACTTTCTATGACAAGATGTTCCTTCTCTATCTCCTATTACAAAGTCTGGTCTTGTTGTGCCCTGTGATTGATCTGACATTGCTGTAGCTTGATTTTGCATGGAGTGAGCATTTACGTGGTAAAACTTACCATAATTTTTATAAGTTTCGTTTAGTGTGTGTTTGAGTATTTTATGATATGGTCTATGGTATATATTAACTCTATCCATTAATTGTTTTAGTGTAATTTTATCTTTATACATTGGCTCTCCATTTGGAGGAATTTTTATCCAAACTAAACCAATGCCAAGTTCACTTTTAATAGTGGGATTAAATTTTATTTCGCTAATACTGTTATTTTTTTCATTTAAATCTTCAAATATGAAATCGGTTTCTGATCTATTAGGATCAATATATGACCTTGGAAATTTAGCTTCTATAAAAACCCCACCAATAGATGAAACATATTCATATAGCTCATTAACATGAGTATCTTCAGCTTGTCTTAGTTTTGAAGGTTCTGCTTGATGATTGAAATCTAATGGATATTCAGTGCCACTATGAGGAGAATCAATTATTAAAGGAATAGATTGACCTTCATCTCCTTCAACGTTTAGGATCTTATCAGACATTTGAAGCTCCAAATTTTAAAATAATACCTAATTATTGAGTGTATAAAAAATGAATATCAAGCAAAAAATTGAACAAATAACTCCCGCAATGATCGAATGGCGACATAATATCCACGAGAAACCTGAAATAGCGTACCAAGAAAAAGATACTTCTGACTTTATCTCAAAGAAGCTAAATGAATTTGGTATAGAAGTGCATCAGGGTATTGGTAAGACTGGTATTGTTGGAATTATTAAAGGTAAAAATAGTAATTCAAAAAAGACAATAGGAATAAGAGCTGATATGGATGCTCTTCCTATGACAGAAAAGACTAATTTACCCTATGCATCCAAAAATGAAGGATCTATGCATGCGTGCGGTCATGATGGTCATTCAACAATGTTATTGGGTGCAGCAAAATACCTTGCAGAAACACGAAATTTTCATGGAACAGTTTATTGTATTTTTCAGCCAGCAGAAGAAGGTGGCAACGCAGGTGCAAAGGCAATGATTAATGATGGTCTTTTTAAAAAATTTAAGATTGACACTGTCTGGGGAATACATAATTGGCCAGGAATACCTCTAGGCCAAGCTGTCATTCATGAGGGTTTTGCAATGGCTGGGGGAGATATAATTATTTTTACAATTGAAGGAAAAGGAGGACATGCAGCCCAGCCTCAATATTCTAATGATCCAATGGTAGCTGCCGGTTTAACTATTACAGCTCTTCAAAGTTTAATTTCAAGACAATTAGATCCATTTAAAAATGCTGTTTTATCACTTACTAAAATTGAAGGTGGTTCAGCTTTTAATGTAATACCCGATACAGTAACAATTGGAGGAACCCTGAGGTCAACTAATACAATCATAAGAGATGACATGCTAAATAAGATTAAGAAAGTTGCATTAAACGCATGCGCAATTTCTAACTGCAAAGTTAACATTGAAATTAGGCCGGGATATCCATCAACAATAAACGACAAAAAAAGTGCAAAATTAGCATCAGAAATTTTTAAAAATACTTTTGGTGAAGCGTCAATCAATATTAAAGAAACTCCAACTATGGGTTCTGAAGATTTTTCATATATGCTTGAAAAGAAACCAGGAGCCTATATCTGGCTAGGAGCAGGCGAGGATGCAGAAAAGCTTCACAGTGCATATTATGATTTCAATGATGCACTATTACCAATTGGTGCTGAATACTGGGCAAACTTAGCTGAAACAATTCTTGTGGAATAATAATTATAAAAGAATTTCTCCATTAATATATTTTTTTGCCTCTTTAGTTAAAGGGTTTCTAAAAAATACATTTGCATCTGTTTGCTCTAGTATTTTACCCTTATTAAAAAAAATTATATCAGATGCTAGTCTCTTAGCTTGAGCCATATCATGTGTAGTAAGTATAATTGTAGCCCCTTTTTTACTCTCCTCTAGAATAATTTCTTCTATTAATTTCAATGAAAATGGGTCTAAATTTGCAGTGGGCTCGTCAAGTAGAAGAACTGATGGCTCAATTAATAAAGCTCTTGCTAGAGAAAGTCTTTGTTTTTCTCCTCCAGAAAGTAAGCGTGCAGGTTTATTATCATATCCCTCTAATCCAACTCTTTTTAAAATATTTTTAATAATTAACTTACCATTTTTATTTTTAACATTAGAAACAAAATCCATATTGGATTTTACATTTCTTCTTAACAAAGTTGGAGTTTGAAAAACCATTGCTTGCTTATTTCTAATTTCATCATTGTTGTATATTTTGTTAAACGTTATTTTCCCATTATCTATATTTGTTAATCCATTTATGGTCTGTAAAAATATACTTTTGCCTGCACCGTTTGGTCCAATTACTACAGTAATAGAATTATTTTTAATGCTACAACTAACCTTGTCTAGAATTAGATCTTTTCCTAATGAAACTGATAGATCAATAACTTCAATGGGGGTTAATTTCATTAAGTTTTTTTTGTTAGATTTATACATACATTCTTCTTTTTGCCCTAATCTTTAGACGAATTAAAATAAAGTTTGTAGTTAATGCAATTGATAGAAGAATTATTCCCAAAGCTAATGCTAGAGACAAATTACCTTTAGAAGTTTCTAATGCTATTGTTGTCGTCATAACCCTTGTTAAGTGATCAATATTTCCACCTACAATTATAACAGCTCCAACTTCTGATATAGCTCTACCAAATCCAGCTAAAACTACTGTAAGTATCGAATATCTAGCATCAAAAAGATACGCTATGATCGCTTTATGAGATGGCACTACCAGAGAAGCAAAAAGAGACTTATATTCTTGACTAATTTCTTCTATTATTTGAGAGGTTAACGAAACTATAATTGGTGTTATTAATATCATCTGAGCGATTATCATTGCAGTTGGAGTATATAAAATGCCCAGCCAGCCAAATGGCCCAGACCTTGAAACTAGTAAATAAACAATTAATCCAACAACAACTGGTGGTAACCCCATCATAGTATTGAATAGAACTAAAAATGCGTCCTTACCCCAAAAACTTTTAATGGCTAAAAAAGTTCCTAATGGCAAACCAATTAAACAAGAAAGAAGTAATGAAATACCACTCACTTTTAAAGAAAGTAGTAATATTTCAAATAAATCCTCATTAAGAGTAAAAACTAACTCAAATGATTTCGCAAATGCTTCTAGTAAAATATTCATATTATTATTGATTTATTATGTTTTAAATTGCAATATTATGTGAAAATTACAATGATTGCAATTTTTACGTTATATTAGATAGGTAAAATATGTTTAGAATAAATCTATTTATTCTCTTGTTTTTATTATTTCCAAGGATCTGCTCAGGTGACAATTCATTAATAGTTCAATCAACAACTTCAACCTATAACTCTGGTTTCTATGAGTACATACTCCCAATTATTAAATCAGAGATAAATGTAGTTGCTCATGTTGTATCAGTTGGCACTGGCGCTGCACTGAAAAATGCAGCTAATTGTGACGGAGACGTACTAATAGTACATGCAAAAAAAAGAGAGTTAAAATTTGTTAAAAATGGATTTGGCCTTAAGAGATACAATTTAATGTATAATGATTTCATCATAGTTGGACCAAAAGAAAATCCTGCTAGAATAAATTTAACTGATGACCCTATTACATCTTTTACAAAAATTTTTAGCACATCCTCAATTTTTATATCAAGAGGCGATGACTCTGGTACCCATTTTAAAGAAATAAGTATCTGGGACAAAGCTAAATTAAAGCCAATTAAATTTTCTGGAAAATGGTACAGAGAAACAGGTTCTGGGATGGGAACAACTCTTAATTTAGCAAGTGGTATGGGTGCTTATACATTAAGTGACAGAGCATCATGGATTAATTTTAACAATAAAAATAACTTACGTATTATAGCTGAAAAAAATAAAACGTTATTTAATCAATATGGGATTACGATGGTTAACCCATCAAGTTGCCCAAATGTAAGATTTAAAAACGCTAATAAATTTATTAGTTGGCTCTTATCAAAAAGAGGACAAAAAATTATTGGAAACTTTAAATTGAAAGGAAAACAACTTTTTTTTCCTAACGCAAGTTAAAAGTTTTCAAGCTGTTTTAACGGTAAGTTATGAGAATTTTTCATTTCTTGAAGTGATATACTCGAAGACATTTTTGTAAATTCAAGTTCTCCTATCAACTTCTGTTGAAAATTATCATAATCCTCAATGCTAGAGGCAACAATTTTTAATAAATAATCTGAGTCTGAACCAGTTAACCTATGTGTTTCGATAATTTCTTCATGCTTATCAATAACTTTCTGAAAACTTGAAATCCAGTCCCTTGATTGGTGACTAACTCTAATAGATAAAAAAACTACTACAGCTAAATTTATTGCTTTTCTGTTAAGAACGATAGTTCTAGCTGAAATTACCCCACCCTCTTCCATTTTTTTTATCCTGTTCCAACAAGGTGTAGAAGAAATTCCTACCCTTTTAGAAATTTCTGACAGAGGTAAACCAGCATTCTTCTGAATTATAGTTAAAATTTTCTTATCAATATCATCAATCACAACAAAATCTTTAGAAAAAATTTTCTTCAATATAGCATTCATTACTAAAATAAAAAGAAAATTATTATTTAATTTTTACTTTAATGGAATAATTTTTTAATTTGATCTATAAAGAGGCCGTAATGCCCCCATCAACATAAAGCGTGTGCCCATTAACAAAGTTAGATGCATCAGAGCTTAAAAAAATACTTGCACCTACCAACTCTTCAACTTTGCCCCACCTTCCTGCAGGTGTTCTATTTTCTAACCAAGAAGTAAAATCTTTATCAGACACTAGTGCGGCATTCAAAGGTGTATCAAAATAACCTGGAGCAATAGCATTACATTGAAGTCCATACTTTGCCCAATCTGTTGCCATTCCTTTAGTAAGATTTCCAACAGCACCCTTAGTTGCAGTGTAAGGAGCAATACCAGGTCTTGCTAATAAAGTTTGAACACTCGCAATATTAATAATTTTTCCTGAGCCCCTTTTAATCATATGCCTTGCTACTACTTGGCTTACATTAAAAACGGATGAAATATTTGTTTTTAATAATTGTTCAAACTTATCAGGTGGAAAATCTTCAAGCGGTGTTCGATGTTGCATTCCAGCATTATTTACTAATATTTCAATTGAACCTATTTCGTTTTCAAATTTATTAACAACATTATCAATTTCATTTTTGTCAGTAACGTCGAAAGATAATTGATGCAAATTATTTTGTGGGGTAAGAGCTTTTGCTGCTTTATCTAATTTTTCTTTATTCCTTCCATTTAAAATAATTTCTGCGCCAGCTTCATCAAGTCCTTTAGCTAAAGCGAAACCTATTCCTTGAGATGAACCTGTTATAAGAGCTCTTTTACCTTTTAGGTTAAATAATTCTGTTCCAGAACTCATTCACTATCTCCAAATTGAATAAAAGTAAAATATATATAAATAATAAAATTATTGCTAATCATCTTTCAAAAATTTAACTTTAAAACCTTAATTTTGAATGCGGGAAAATAGATATGAAATCAATAAAGATTCACGGGGCTATGGACTTAAGAATAGACGATTATCCATTGGAAAAAATATCTTCTAATCAAGTTGAAATTTCTATTGCAACCGGCGGTATTTGTGGAACTGATCTCCACTATTATAAACATGGTGGGTTTGGCCACATTAAACTAAAGGAACCTATGGTGTTAGGACATGAAGTATCTGGCCATGTTACTAAATTAGGACCAAAAGTAACTAACTTATCTATTGGACAACTTGTTTCAGTATCGCCATCTAGGCCGTGTAATAAATGTATGTTCTGTTTAGAAGGCAACCAGAACCATTGCATAAATATGAAATTTTATGGCTCTGCAATGCCCTTTCCTCATATTCAAGGTGCTTTTAGGGAAAGACTAATTGCGGAGGATTATCAATGTGTAGCAGCAGACGGTCTATCACCAAAAGAAGCGGCAATGGCAGAACCGCTTGCAGTTTGTCTTCATGCCATAAAACAAGCAGGAGATATTTTTGGAAAGAAAGTATTAATAATTGGATCTGGTCCTATTGGGACACTTGGTGTTTTATCAGCTAGACGTGCAGGAGCAGAGGAAATATTAGTTACAGATATTTCAGATAAGGCTCTGGAATTTTCAAATTTAGTGGGAGCAGACAAAGTTATAAATACTTCAAAAAACTATCCACAAATTGAAAAATTTCAAGGTGGGAAAGGTTATTTTGATCTTGCAATTGAATGCTCTGGCTCTGCCTCAGGTATAAATGATGCTATTAAGTGTTTAAAACCAAAAGGTACTCTTATACAACTAGGATTGGGAGGGGATATTCTTATGCCATTAGTTTCCGTGACAACTAAAGAATTGAATATTAGAGGATCATTTAGATTTCATTCGGAGTTTGAATTAGCTGTCAAGATGATGAAAAAGAAACTAATTGATGTTAAACCTCTTATTACTCACAGTATTCCTTTTCAAAACGCCGAACAAGGCTTCAAAATTGCAATGGATGAAAAAGAAAATAGTATGAAGGTTCAATTAATATTCTAGTTTTATATGGTCAGTTTAATTAATTTGAATAAATGAGATTAATAAGGGTTGACTTCTTTACCATTCCAATAATTTTCATTTAACACCTTAAACTAAAGAAGTAAAAATAAATGTTTTGGCCCCTAAAAAGAAAAAAAATAGAGTAAGTATTATCGCAACACCTAACAACCCCTTACCAATTTCTTTAAACATTTTTATGCCTATTTATTATTAAAATGTACTGTTCCTAAATTATTAATATTATAACCAAAAAAATTTGAAGCAGTATTTAAAAAATCATCTGATCTAGAAAAATTCAAAAGTCTTTGAAAAGGTTTTTTCAAACCAAGAAATCCTATTTACAACAATATCAAATCTTTCAGTAACAATATGAAGAAATCCCAACTGATGCTTTTTAGCCTCAGATGCAAGACCAAGAGTTACATCAGCTTTGTCTGATAAAATAAGTGAAACAGCGTCATTTTCAGAGTAAGTGACTTCAGTACTAATAAAATCAGAGGAATTAATATTTTCTCTTTTACACATATATCTGAAATAATTGTCTGATCCAGATCCACTTTGCCTAGTAACAAGTCTCTGACCTAGGAATTCATCTATAGATTTCTTTTCACTTTTTTCTTTTGGCTTATAGATTAAACCTCTATCTCTTTTAGCCCATTCCATTAAAACAAAATCCTGTTTTTCTAAACATTTTTTTACTATTGGAACATTCCAAGATTCCAAATCACTATCATAAATATGAAGCCCTGACGCTATACCCTGATTAAGTTTAAATCTTTCTAAACCTTCTGTACTTCCATCAAATGACATTGCAATTCCTGATTTTGACTGTTTGACTGCTAATTCTAGAAGAGGATCATGACTTCCTAATAGTATATTTGGTGGATTTTTTTGATTAGATATATTGTTTTGTCCACCAGAAATCCAATTTGATATTTCAGATTTAGAAAACAATAATTTACCCATTACTCTTGAATAAGGAACTTTGTCTGTAGAAACTAAATCGTAAACTTTTCTTGGTTTAATTCTTAGAAACTCTGCTAATTCATCAGTTGTAAAGTATTCAGACATAAGCTCATTTCCATAATAAATATTTAGTGTATTTTTACATTATACTATATAATTAGTTAATGAAAAATAGATCTACAAATTTAAAAAATTCTTCTTTACCACCTAGACTGGTAAATGAAAATGAAAATGGTGTAAGGATCAAAGTTTATATTAAAGGTCATATGATTGGCGCTGGGAAAATGGAGCTATTTAACTTAGTTGCTAATAAAGGTTCTATTAGATCTGCAGCAAAAGAAATGGGCATGAGCACAAGAAGAGCTACTTTGCTTCTTAAGACTATAGAAGAAGCATTCCCAACACCTATTTTAGAAAAAAAATTGGGAAATAAAGGTACACATATTACCTCTTTTGGAAAAGAACTTTTAAAAAAATATTTGAATTTATGTGACCACTTGTCAAAAGAATCTCAAGAATTCATTAATTGGGCAGCATCAAAACAAACTGTTAGATAAAAGGTAAGATTATGGAAAACAATAAAGAGTTTTATATTTCACCTAACTTAGAAAATGATAATCTAACTGAGTCAATCGAGTGTCTAAATGAATCTGGTGAAAATATAAAACTACCTGTCGTTAAAGAAATTCCATTAACAATCTATCTTAACACACAAGAAATTGTCACCGCCATGACATTAGGTGATATGCCTGACTTATTAGCAGTTGGTTATCTGCTTAACCAAAATATGCTGAAGAGAGATGATGTCATTTCAGGAATAGATTATGACGAAGACCTCCAAGTTGTGATCGTAAGAACTGAACGAAAAACAAACTATGAAAAAAAAATGGAAAAGAAAATCAGAACAAGTGGCTGTGCAGTGGGTACAGTTTATGGAGATATAATGGATGATTTTTCATCAGTTAATCTTGATAAAAAAACAAAAATAAAAACTTCTTGGATTTATACGATTTCAAAAAAAGTTAATACAAGACCCAGCTTGTATTTAAAAGCAGGAGCCCTTCATGGTTGCGTGTTGTGCCAAAAAGATTCACCTCTGATTTATGTTGAAGACGTCGGAAGACATAATGCCGTAGATAAGATTGCTGGTTGGATGTTTTTAAATAAAGAAAATGCAAATGATAAAATTTTTTATACCACTGGAAGACTTACGTCAGAAATGGTTATAAAAACAGTTCAAATGGGAATCCCAATATTAATATCAAGGTCAGGTTTTACCGCATCAGGAGTTAAACTTGCTAGAGAAGCTGGTCTTACATTAATTGGAAGAGCTAAAGGTAAGAGGATGATAATTGCAAATGGTGTAGATAGGGTGAATTTTGATATTGACATCAAGGCAGTTGCGAATGAAGACGTAGTGTCTGCACAAAGATCTTTAATTAACTAAAGGTTAAATAATTTGGAAACATTAAACGAAATAATACCGTGTGTCATTTTAGCAGGAGGCAAAGGTAGAAGAATGGGTGGTAAAGAAAAAGCTTTAATCCATCTTTTGGATAGACCACTTTTATCTTATGTTTTAGAAAAAGTATCAGGCAAAGTTGCACCTATTGCATTAAATATA
>QCHB01000014.1 GCA_003278095.1 SAR116 cluster bacterium AG-390-L20
CCATCATTATCTAGAATTGCACGAATATCTTGTGTTTTAATACCATAAAGTCGATTAGCGTTAGGACTTCCATCCATCTTAAAACTGACATCATCAATAGTATGACTAAGGGTTAGTCTTCCTACTTTTTGAGTTCCTACTTTAACGGTTGAGGCAGAAGCACTAGTGGGCGTGATAGACGTTATCTGAGAAAAAACTTTTTCACCTACAACTTTTGCTCCTGCTGCTTGAGCTGTTATTACCTCAGTTTGTGTGTTCCCAAACTGGTCTAACCCAACTATGGTATATTTTTCTCCAACATCATTACCTGCAGGTGTAATAGTAACAGCTTGAGGGTCTATAGCAACATGTGTTGCCTGAATACCAATTTTTATAGTGCTAGCTGTATTGTTAGATGCTGAAATAGATAAAACTTCACTAAAAGAAATACTCCCTAACGCTGTTCCTCCGCTAACCCCTGTAATAGTGTCTGATCTGTAAACTCCTGAAGTATCATATCCATTAACTACAAAAGAATTACCTGTTTCATTTCCATTACAAAAAACTGTGATCTTTCCATTCAATAAATTGGAGCTATTTAATGCCCCATCTAAAATTAACTCACCTGCTGATGCTGACTTACTTGTCATTATTCCGTCATCATCTGTAGTAGAAAGAATGCCTTCTGTAATAATTGGTACACCTGCAGACATATTAGAATTAAATAGGGAATCATCATCTGTTATGCCGGAAGACTCACTCCACGATAAGGATATACCGGATGGAGGAGAACCGCTTAATGCTGATCCCTCACTATTAAAGAAAACTGGCACATTACTATCATTGAATTTAATAGAAAAGTTAGTTGCAACATCATTTTCTGTTACCTCAATAGAAATAGCTGGATCAGATGCAGTTGGTTGTACTACAAAATTACCTATAAGAGACGCTTTAGATTTTTTTAGTCCAAAGGACTCTGCGTTTGCAGTATTTGCTGTATTAGAAACTAATTTGAATTGGTCACCCTCAACCGTTCCCTCTGCTGTTGCAATTAATTGGTATCCTGGGGCAGTTCCAACTTGTATGCTTCCACTAGTATTTATATTAGGGGTAATAGAGGTTATTGTCTTAAACAGACCTAACGTTGAAACTGTTTTGCCTAGCGTTGGACCACTAATAGTTTCTGTTTTATCTAAACCCTCGGTGTCAGTTCCAACTATAGTAAAAGTTTTATCACTTTCATTAGCTGTAGATGTTATGGACACTCTTGTTCCTAAGGATGAAACAAAGGCAGGTATGGTTCCAACTTCAATTTCGCCTGAGTCACCGTCAACTTTAACCTCAGTAACTGTTTTAAAAACTTTAGTTCCAGTATTAACTGTATTGTTACCATTTACACCAGTAATTACATCAGTTATTACGTTATCGTCTTGATCAGTTCCAGTAATAGTATATTTAAAAGGAGTATTATCATCATTGTCGAGATTTTTAATTGTTATTCTAGAATTTAGAGATGTACTATCTTTGAGTGCTCCATCTCGCGTAATGACACCTGCGCCTGTTGGGTTTATGAGCTCTACAATACCATTACTATCAGCGGCAGTTGAATTTAACCCATTTATTGTTAGAGCAGTAGCAGCTGTACCAGACTGAGCTGTTGCAATTGAATTAGTAATATTTTCTGACGTACCATTAAATCGGGCCTTTATCCTATTTTCCTCAGGTCCTTCAACTAATAATTCACCTGATGTCATTTTCAGTCTAAAAATTTGACCTTCAAAATTTAAATCAACAGACTGTCCATCTTTTGGCAGAGAGTTTAGAACTACTCCTTTAAGCTGCGATGTTGGAGTTTCTGATCTCAAGCTTGATAAAATAGCTGTAGAAATTTCTTTTTCAGTGTCTGCATTAAGAGCATTTGCATCTATAGTAGTATTCCAATTTCCATCAGCAGCCTTAGTACCAATTCTAATACTACCGTCACTTGTTCCAGAACTATTTATTGATGTAACTGTCTTAAATATATTCGTAGTTGTAACAACTCCTCCATTTGATCCTAATATAGTCTCGCTTATGACTTTATTGTCCAAATCTGTACCACTAATAACAAAACTTGTGCCAGTATTATCTTGTCTACTTTTTATCTGTATCTGTGCACCAAGATAATTTGAAGTTGATAAAACTCCATCCATTGTTAAAGCACCTGATGAAAATGTTGTTAATTCAACTAAACTGTCATCGTCATTGATATCATTTCTACCTATAGTTCCTATATGTATATTCCCACCTGGTCTAACAGTAGTGCTAATAGAACTTATAGTAGTGAATTTTGTTGAACCTACAGCTGTATTAGTGGCTGTCGCACCTGTAATTTGTTCTGAAATAGTGGTACCACTTGCGTTAGTTCCAGTAACTGTAAATGTATTACCGCTTTCATCAGTTGAACAATATATAGTAACAACGGCGTTCAAATTATTGGCATCTTTTAATGCTCCATCAAGTGTAATAGTTCCCGAAGAACCAGGTCTATTAGAGGAGTATAAACTATCATCGTCGTTTACAAATAATTCATAATCTTTTTGATTAATGTCTAAACCATATTTGGAAAGACCAACTACTGCTTTTTTACCATCTGGTGCTCCTAAACTATTGTCTAGATCATTAAAAACCTCAGGTTTAATTGTAATTTTTTCACCTGTTTTATTTCTATCAACATTAATGTATCCATTGGTGAGTGAGTCTAAAGTTGCAGAGTTAACTACCCCTGTATTAATTTGTGTAGAAAAAGTTTCACTTGAAACAAATTTCAATTCACCCTTTATATTGGCCGATGTTTTATTGTTATTGCTTATATCTATCAATAACTTTGAATTTAATTGTGAATTATTTTCACTTAATTTATCGAAATTCCCACTAAATGTTTCAAGATAAAAGTCAGACGGAGCAGAAATGTTTTTAAGATTTATGTCATATCCATCTTTTGAATCAATTATTATTTTTTTAAAGTCACTTGTGACATTTGCTATCAAACCTGTTTGAGATGAATATTCATTAATTCTTTTAGCCAAAGCAGATATATCACTTGCTGCAACACTCGCATTAATTGATACAGCGTTACTATTCTTACCTTTTAGATCAAAAGTAAACGCTCCACTTGTGCCATCATTTAAAGGTCCTAGCATAACCTTAGTACTAGCAGAAACATTTACTCCCGTTCCTGCTAAGTCAGTTTTGAGTTTATTAGCAGAATAATACGCATTTGTTCCTACGGGTACATTTATAGTTTTCACAACATTATCGCTGTTAGTAACATTTAGAGAGTAGCCAACTGCTTCAGTTCCGATTGAAACTTTTCCAGCTGAATTACCATCAATACTGATTGTTCTAACTTTACTGAAAATTTTGCTCCCTGTTACAGTTGTTATATTGCCACCAGTAATTGTTTCAGTTTGATAAAGTCCATCTAAATCATACCCAGCAACTGTAAAAGTCCTACTTGATTCGTCTTTTTCACAGGCAATTGAAATATATGAATTTAACTCTTTTGAATATATTTTCTCACCATCAAGCGTTAATGAACCACTCGTCACAGTTTTGCTTGTAAGCAAACCATCCATGTCCGTACTTTGTTCATTGTAACTTAAATTTGAACCAAAACTACTTACATAATCTCCACTAGCAGTTTTCCTTGATAAATTCATACCTCTATAATTATTATTCAAATAATCATTTCTATACTCAGCAGACTCTAAAAACCCATTCTCTTTTTTAATTAAAGAAGCTATCTCAGAGGCATCTAAAGTTGTACCAGAAACATGTCTTCCGTCCCTGGTAAAAATTTGAATCTTACTAGGTAATGCTGCTGAAGCAGAAATATTTGAAATTGAGGCTGAAAAAGAATTACCTCTAGAAAATATTGAAGCGTTTGAAATGTCAGATTCAGAAGATGCTATTGTAAGATAACCATTAGAACCAGTAGCAAATAATCCATATTTTCTAAAATCATGTTGACTTTTTCCATCTAACATCAAACCTGAATTTAATAAATTTGCAAATTCTTCTACAGATTTTATTCCGTCTCCAGGATCGGTTGCGGCTGAGCTTAAATTTACTTCATTTCCATTTGCAAGAGTAATTTTAAATGATGAAAAACCCTTTATATCAGCGTCTGAAATAGTCACGGTTCCAGAAGATTGATTACCTATTGAAGATAAATTTATTGACTGTATAGAAGGTTTAATGGTTGATATCGGCCCATCTTGTAAAAAAGATGTGGCTACCAATGGATTAGTGCTTGAGGTAAAAAGATCCTCAATTTGGGGTGGGTGGTTTATATTTTGTTGTTGAGTAGTACCAATTAAATTTAATTCTACATCACCAACATTAGCTGAACTTTTGGAAATTAAATTTTTAGATGAAGCAGCAAAATCTTCAGCATTGTTAAGACTAAATTGCATTGCACCGGATTTAGTCATACTTGGAGATATTATAAAACCATCATTATCTTTAGGCTCTCCCATAACTTCAATCTGATAACCATTAAAATTAAGTAATTTTCCTCTTATAAAGGACACACCTACTGAATCTCTTATTTTCCACTCATTGTTAGTTTTATTATAATTGACATGTATTTTTTCTTGTTTGATGTTACTTGGATCACCTTCAACCACATTGAAACTAAGAGAACTCTTATTATCAAAATTTGCTTTTGGTGTCATTGAGTTAACTGAAAACATCGCTTTTCCAACATTTCCATGAAGATCAATACCAGAAGTTTGAATAGTATTTATTTCATTTGCAAATTTTTCAGCAAGATTACTTATCTCACTTTGAACAGATCCAATCAAACCATAAAATTGTGAAATTGCAGATAAAACTCCCGAAGAGAATGCAGCTGTTGATTTTATTCCCTGCTTATTAACAGTAATAGAAATATTATTTCCATCTGAAGCTGATGTAAGTGTTGCGGCGATGTTTCTTTTTAAAATATTTACTCCGTTGCCTGAGTCGCCTAATCTAATTTCAGCAGCTCCAGTCTCGTCTAAATTTACGGTGAAATTGAGTGTTTTAGAAAGTTCTTTTAATAATTGATCTCTAGCATCTAAAACATCATTAGAAGCATCTTTAGTACCGCTTGTAGAAATTAAACTATTAACTTTAGATAATTGATCTAAGTTCAAGTTTACCTCAGTTAGTTTAATATCAGTTTGTTTAATGGCACTTGATTTAAAATTTTTAAGTTGAGTGTCATAACTATTAAATGTAGAAGTCAGTGCCTTACCTGCCTCTAAAGCAACAGTACGCGCTGCAATACTGTCAGGATTACTTGCAACGTCTTGAAGAGAGTCAAAAAATCTTCCAATAAAAACACCTAAATCACTACCTGAAGGTAACAGCATATCCTCTAGATCGCTTAACTTTGAAACTAGTTCATTTAACATTTCATAATCAGATTGTGATGATCTAGTTTTATCAGACAAGTATGCGTCAAATGATCTTTTAACGCTTGTAACTCTTACTCCTAGCCCAGCATTATCTGATACATTAGTTGGACCACCTGTAACGCCCGCGACTTCCGCAATATCTGCACTTCTTTTGTTGTAACCTTCCGTGTTAATGTTAGCTATGTTTTGTCCGGTAACAGATAAAGCTTGTCTATAGGCTTGTACCCCAGTTTTTCCAATTTCAAATAAAGAAGCCATTTACTTTTCTTTCTTTGAATGAAAATGTGGTTGAAATTGTTTAATAAGTGCTTCTGCTATACCAAAATTATTTTTCTTAGATAAAATTTGTGAATATTCTACATCAAGCATATTATTAAATGTGTCTTGGGCTTCAGAACTAAAAACTCCTTCAGCAAGCCTACTTTGTCTTGCCTGTTTTAACATTTGATGTACAAAAATAGATTCGAACTGCTCTGCCACAGTTTTTAAATCTTGATTATTTTTTTCTTTTAAAGACAAAGAATTTTGATCTTGTGAAACCTTTGTTGCTAGAAAATTAATATGATCTGTTTTTGAAATAGAATTATCCATTAACTCTACCTTTAAATAATAATCATTTGTGCTCTAAGAGCACCAGCAGCTCGTAAAGCCTCTAAAATTGCGACTAAATCCGCACTTGTAGTACCAATTGCGTTGATTGCATCAACCACATCCGCCAAGGATGTTCCTGCGTCAAAAACGAAAGCTGACGCTGTTTCTGCACCAGCTTCTATATCAGTATCATTTTCAGTGTTAGCTGCAGTGGTAGTAGTTACATTGCCTGCATCATCATATAATGTTTGGCCAGGAGTTGTATTAGTATCTTCATTAACTTTTACTGTTAGACTACCGTGACTCACAGCCGCCGGTGTAACCCTTACGTCACCTCCTATTACAATTGTTCCGGTTCTTGCATTAACAACCACTTTGGCGATTGGTGAAGCTGGATCAACCTCAATGTTTTCAAGTAAACTCATAAAACTAACTTTTTGAGAAGGATCTTTGGGTGCTCTAACTGAAACAGAGGTATGGTCCAGAGCTTTAGCAACGTCTGGGCCAAAAACTTTATTAATTTCTTCTGTAATACGATTGGCAGTTGTAAAATCTCCCTGATGAAGGTTCATCACAAAATTATTTGAATTTATAAATGGTGCTTCAACCATTCTCTCTACTGTAGCTCCATTAGAGATTGTGCCAACAGTTGGTATATTAACAGACATTGAAGAACCATCTGCACCTTCAACACCAAACCCACCCACTGCTAAATTTCCTTGTGCGATGGCATAAGTTTTTCCATCAGCGCCTTTAAGAGGGGTCATTAAGAGAGTTCCACCCCTTAAGCTCTTTGCTTTACCCATAGAAGAAACCGTTACACCAATTTTTTGGCCGATTTTGACAAAAGGGTCTAAGTCAGCAGTAATCATTACAGCAGCAGAGTTTTTTCCACTTAAACTACCTGTATCAATATTCATTCCAAATTGAGAAATAGTTGACTGCATACTTTGCAGGGTCACACCTAAAGAAGAGTCACCAGTACCATCAAGTCCAACAACAATCCCATAACCCATTAATTGATTAGTTCTAATTCCTGCAAAACTAACCATATCTTTTAATCTATCTGCCATTACCTCATTAGCAATGAATAAAAATAAGAAATTTATTAGTATAATTTTTTTTAAATTTTTCATTTGTAAATATCCTAAAAAGGTGAAATTGCTCTAAATATTTTACTTCCCCATCCAGGTTTTGTAGCGCTATCGAGTATTCCTGCACCTACATATTCAATTTGAGCTTCAGCAATTTTTGCTGATGAAACTGAATTTGTAGTAGATATATCTTGAGGTCTAATTATTCCACTTAATCTAATATATTCTGTACCTTCAGTTATCCTTAATTTCTTTTGTCCTTTGATTTCTAAATTACCATTTGGAAAAACTCTAACAACAGTAGCAGACAGTGTTCCACTCAGGCTATTTGATTGGTTAGTAGCCATAGAGCCAGAAAAAGAGTTTGTTTTGGAAGCACTACCACCTAAACCCGCAAAATTTCTTAAAATTCCTGTTGGTCCAACCTCTGCTCCAATCGTATCAGTTTTTCCAGATGAATTTGTTACTGCTTTGTTAGAAGAAAAAGTTTCACTTAAAGTTACTGATAAAATATCACCAACTTTCTTCGCTCTTCTGTCTGATGAAAAAAGACCTGACGAACTAGTGCTAAAAATTGCACCATTTGACGGGTTTTCTCTATTAAATTCCTCAAATGACGGTGTCAGTGGTTTAAATTGTTTATTATTGACTTCTTCCACATAAGTTGAACAACCATTGATAAATAATATAGACACAATAATAATTAATTTTATCATCATAACCTCTTAATTATAGATTTTGACTTATAAATCTAAGCATATCATCCACACCAGATATTGCTTTTGAGTTGACTTCATAAGCTCTTTGCGTTTCAATCATATCAACTAATTCTTGAACTACATTTACATTAGAACTTTCAAGAGCACCCTGAACTAAACTACCAAAACCATTTTCAAAAGGATTGGCTACAACTGGAACACCACTTGCTGGTGTCTCTACTAACATTGACTGTCCAATTGGTTGTAAACCTCTAGAATTTGGAAAATCTGCCAGCTGAAACTGTCCAACTTCTTCTGCCTCAACCTCACCTGGATTTTGAACGGAGACGATCCCGTCAGCAGAAATATTTATACTTGTAACACCCTCAGGTATAGCAATTTCAGGTTGAATTACATATCCAGATGCAGTTGTTAAAAGTCCTTCAGCATTCCTACCAAAAGCACCATTTCTAGTAAAACCAACTCTTCCATCTGGCATTAAAACTTGAAAAAAACCAGATCCATCTATTGATACATCTAAAGCATTGTCTGATGAAACTATATTTCCTTGTGAAAATAGCTTATCAGCATTAATAATACGAACACCTGTTCCCACTGAAAACGCTGAATTTGTTTTTGTTTCACCTGAAGTTTGAGCACCAGATGCTTTTATAACCTGATATAAAAGTGTTTCAAAATTTGCTCTATCTCTCTTAAAACCTGTAGTATTTACGTTAGCTAAGTTATTAGCAATAACCTGCATCCTACTATTTTGAGCATTTAAACCAGTTTTAGCAACGTGCATCGCATTAGACATATTAAACTCCTTATTATTAATATAGAAGTATAATGCAATACATATGCCAATTTATGGTGGATTATTAACTCGGCATTCTCATTAGAGATGCTGTGGCTTCGTCAATTTCTTTTGCTGTAGTAACAAATTTTACATTTATTTCGTAAGCTCTTGATTGATCTATACCAGCTACAAGCTCGTCTACAGATTTAACATTTGAGCCTTCTAAAAATCCACTTAAGAGTATTGTTCTATTGTCAGCTGCAGGAATAGATCCATCTATCGGCCTTACAAATCCATCAATTGTTTTTGCCAAGGGTACTTCAGATCCAAAAGTTGTAGCAAGTTGTGCAACTTTTATTTTTTGACCAAGGGGTGCATTTAAAGGCTCGATTTCTATTATTCCATCACCTGATACAGAAATTTTTCTATGTGGTGGAACTACGATCGGTTCAAGATCAACACTTAGTGGTTGAGTTCCAGTACCATCTCTTAAAGTCCCATCTGCAGAAACTGTAAAATCTCCCCTCCGAGACATAGCCACATCTCCATTAGCCGGTTTTACAATAAAATATCCATTACCATCAACAGCTAAGTCTAAAGGTGCGCCTGTTTGCTGCATGGGGCCAGGAGTACTGTCATATCCACCAGGTTCTTGAAGAGCCATAACTCTTGGGTCTATTCCTTTGTCGCGATCCAAGTACACAGAAGAAAAGTTGATTTGAATATCTTTTTGAAACCCTGTCACGCTTATATTGGCTAAGTTTTGTGCTGTAACAGATTGGTTGTCTCTCAAAATATTCATACTATTCAGAGCTGTGTAAATACTGCGATCCATAATCTTTTCCTCTTATTTCTTAATCAATTATGTCCTAATTTGAATAATTGCTTGAGTTAAGCTTGTATTAGTTTCAATTGTTTTTGCGTTCGCCTGAAAGTTTCTCTGAGCTGTAATTAAGTTTACAAGTTCTTCGGTAATATCAACATTAGATCTTTCTAATGAACCAGAGAGTATCGTTCCATATCCATCAGCTCCTGCCTCTCCAACCGCAGCAACACCAGAAACCGAAGTTTCAACGTAAGTTGCGTTACCAACTTGCTTAAGTCCATTTTGGTTATTAAAATTAACCATCACAAGTCGACCAAGTGCAATATTTAATCCGTTTGTATAGTTAGCACTAACCAGTCCGTTTGCAGCCACATCCAAACCATCCAACTTACCTACAGTTTGTCCATCTTGCGTTACCGTTTTAACATTAAAGTCAGACGCAAACTGTGTTGAACCATTAAAGTTTAAGTCTAGGTCAATGGATAAAGCATTAGTCCCAGCAGCCGCATCTGCTGCAAAGTCACCCTGATATCCAACTTTTTGAATAGGACTGACTAAGTTACCTTGAGTATCAAAAGTCAATTCACCTGGTCTTAAGAATACCTTAGCAAACGTACCATCAGTTGTTGGGGTCCAGGCATTGTCTGGAGCTAGAGTTGTAGTTGTTCCAGCATCATTAACGTACAAAGATTGACCTGTATCTGATTTAGCGATTGTATTTGCCATATTAACAAATGAAGGGGTAGTTCCGGTTACCAATTCAAGGTTGTCTAAACCCATACGCGCACTGGCTGAAACAAATATTTTACTATTTAATCCAGTTGTACCAGTAGTAAAAGTAAATGAATTACTTGTGGTGTTATAAACTACAGTAACTCCATTAACTGTGTTACCTGAAGTATCTTCCATTTGATTAATTCTAGATTGAAGAGCAGTTGCAAGAGAAGTTCCATTATAAACACCTTCAGGAACTTGGATAGCTGCTGTTATATCGTTTACGTTTACAACAAAAATTGTCTCTTCAGCCGCATCTGATAAGAAAAAATCTTCTGATAAATCCTCGTTAGATGTTCTTCCATTTAAAACTGCTGCCTCTGACTTTAAACCTTTACCCGAGGTGTCTGCTGTTACAGTTGTAATTCCATTAGTAGCATTAATCCCTAGGAGAGCACTTGTTCCACCTGTACCAGCTGTAGAGGCAGTAGCAACACCATCTACAATTGCCAATCTTCCTATCTCAATATTAGATGAGGCTTGCCCACCATCTCCAACGCCAACAGCTGAATTAGCAGGGATATTTTCACCAGTTGTACCACTAGCAATGCTGAATTTTCTTGTAAGGTTATTATAAGACACTTCAACTCCAAAAGCCTGTTGAGTGTCAGCAGCTATCTGGTCACCAGTAAACAACACAGATTCTGCTTTTAGCAAAGCACCACCACCAATGTTTGATGAGGCTTTATTGGTTTGTGTTTTTAAACCAATTGCATTTGCACTATTACCTTCACCAGGTCCGTAAGCAGAAAATGAAAACATTTTACTAGCTGTTGAAGTACCTATTTTAGATGGAATACCTTGCAGAGTAAAATTTTGTGATGAAAAATCATATGCAATTCTTAAGGCAGGATCATTCTCATCTACCCAATCATCTGTACTTGCCACATCTTGAGTAATGACAGCATCTAATTCGTGTTGAAGTGCTGTTGTTCCACCAGCACCTCTTGTTAAGCCAGTAAAACTAGTTGCTGTTTTACCAGTATAAGAAATAAGTTCATTACCGATCCTAATAAAACCGTTATCTTCAAAATCAGCAGTTGAGTCAACTGTAAGTGAAGTAGCAGTTGTAGTTAGTTGCGCGGCTACGTCAGTACTCCTAGAAGATAATCCAAGATTTTCTACACTTTCAAATAAGCTTATACTTTCAGTTGTCGTTGATGCAGCTAGAGATTTGCTTTCACTATTGTCAACACCTCTAGTTAAACCAGTTAAAGTAGTTGCTGTTTTACCAGTGTAAGTGATTATTTCGTCACCTAATTTAAATTTTCCAGGTGCATCAGCTGTGGCATCAGAAAAGCCTGCAGTCGATCCCACTGTTAATGTTTCTGAGTCAGGTGGTAAAAACGTAATTTGTGTATCAACAGGTATAATTGCTGTTGCAGCAGCACTTATTGTGATATTTGTACCATTTATAGCTGTAACTGTCGTCCCTACTGTTACACCAGCAACTTCAACAATGTCACCAACTGAAATATTCGTATTTGCATCTACAGCAATAATAGTTGCTCCAACGGCGACTGCTGCACTATTCTCAACAGAAGCTCCTAACCCGTCAGCATCAACAAAACTAACTTCGCCTCCTACGATAGTAGTTGCATCAGCTGATAAAGTAACAGTTGTACCTGAAATAGCAGACACTGTTGTACCCGTAGCTATTCCAGATCCAAAAACAGCATCTCCAACTGCAATATTAGTTGCATCTACTACAGATAAACTTTTTGCATCGCTTGATGCATCAAGAGAACCAGTAGTATGATTACTTGCTAAAAAAGCTACCTTAGAGCCCGCTGCTGTAGTTGATGCAGCTGTTAATGCTTCGTTGGGATTAGCGCTTAGTTGTACTTGTGTCTCACTAGTTATAGCAGTAACTCTGGTACCAGCAGTAATACCCGCTCCTACAACTCTATCTCCTACTCTAATGCCTTTTGTTCCACCGTCAACTGTGAGAAGATTTGAACCTGTTGTACCAGCCGCAGTTCTCTCATATATAACGTTAGTACCAGCAGTTCCTGCAGTTCTTCCAGCAGTAGCTGGTACAGCCGTAAGAGTAGTGCTTCTTAGAATATCTTTGAAACCACTCATAATTCCATCTGTGAAATTTAGTAATTTGACTGTAGCATCGTCTAGTGCACTAGCAGCAGTTGAAGAATTTGCCCCTCTAGTAATACCAGTAAACGTAGTGGCAGTTGTGCCTGTGTAAGTGATTTGTTCAGTTCCTACTAACAAAGTGCCTGAAGATGGAAAACCAGCTGTGGTATCAACTGTTATACTTGCTCCTGATGCTGGATCAGTTGCAGATGTAATGACCCCATTTAAAAGCGTATTTGGCTGTTTTACATCTTTGTTTAAGTAAGCATGTTTATTTAACTCTTTTAATACAATTTTATTGCTTCCAAAATGTTCTGTTTGACCTGAGAAAACATCGGTACCACCTTCAAAATAAGCTGATACATCTTTAGATTCTGAATGTAACACTTTTATTTTTGTGTCTGTTATATTTATTGCTGTAGTTGAATCAGATTTTAAATTTAAAAATTCATTACCATCAGCATCTGTACCTGCACTTGATACAGAGAATTTTGCACCGTTATATTTTAAATCATTTACTGTAGAGGTGGTCGTATCAAATTCACCAGCTAAGAACACCTCAGTTGGAAAACTAGTAGAGCTTATCGTATTAGATGCATCATTTATATAAACTTTCAAAGTTCCACTGGCATCTTGTACCATTGTATTACCGCTTACTGCTAAAACATCCAAGGCTTTATCAAAAACTTTTAAAGTCGGGGATGCATTGTAGTAACTATGAAGTAAAAATTTTTCCTCGTTAGTTATGTTATTTTCGTCTGTTAAGTCTGATGTTGGATGTTTATAATTGAAACTTAAAACTTCAGTTTCTTTAATTGCTCCAGCAAGCGCTTTCCCAGTTACTCTATTGAACAATGAGGAATTAACACCGTATGTGGATGAGTTATTAGTATTACCGTCAGAAGAAACTGCTGCCCTATTAAGAGCGTCATTTATTCTTAATTGAGCATGAGCTAAAAATTCTTCTCTTGTAAAATTCGGTGATGCAACATTTTCAATTCCGTTTGTTGTTGAAAAAAGGTCCTCTGTTACAAAACTATCTTTCATTAGATCAACATTAATAGCTGTCAAAGTTTGAATTTCGTCGTTGTTGTCAAGCTGATTAAATTGTATTGAAAAACTGCCATCAGTTACAGGATCAATAGCTAATTTAGAATCATCTGATAAACCCGCATTTATAGCTCTTTGAACCTCTGATGCAAGAGAAGTTGCAGTGTAAGTCCCAGGTCTAATATCAATGCTCTTAAAACTCGCACTACCTGTTGTATCATCGACACGAACCGTTAAAAAATCTTTACCCCAATAAGTTGATTTGTTAAGGGTTGGGTTAGCTTCATAGGTTGTATAATATTGTAGAGGATCTGTTACAACTGTTATAGAAGGCGCTGTTGCAGTAAATGCAGCATCCTCTAAAACTGTTGACTCAACTGTAGCAGCCTTTGAAACTGTTTTGTTAGACAAGTCATCAAGAAAAAATAATGGTTGAGTTTGAGCAACAGAAATAATCTGAGGCTTTTCATTAATTGGTATTATTTGACCAAAACGATCAACAACTAAGGTTTGACCGGTTGGAGAAATAGCCTCAGTTAGAGAGGGTTGAACCTCTCTTCCGTCAACAATAAATTTTGTTTGGTATTTATGTGTCGCTTGATCACCTGAAGCTGCCTGTGTTTTTATAAAAAAGGCTGTTGCGATAACTGGGTTACCTAAATTATCAAAAATTGTAACAGAAGTAGAAGAATTAAATGTAGCTGGATTTTTTGGATCAAAATCCGCTGCAGACTCAAAAACAGTTGAAGATGCTGGTAAATTAACCGCTAATTCTAAGTTATCAGTCTTTTTGGCCTCTCCTGCTTCCAACTCTAATTTAAGAGGTTTAGCATCAACAATTTCACCACCTTGAACTGATCCGTCATCAGAAACTGGTAACGCAAGAACAAACTGACCCGCAGAGTCGACAACAAATCTATCATTATTTACTGAAAAAGAACCGTTTCTGGTATAAACAGTTTGATTAGTTGTTAAAGATGGCTTCAAAGCAAAAAAACCTTGTCCTGAAATTGCCATATCCAAAGCATTAAGTGATGAAGAAACGTTACCTTGAGTAAACTGCTGTTTAATTCCTTTTAAAATTGTTCCAGAACCAATAGAAGAAGAGCTGTTCTGTAGTGGAGAAGTCGCAAAAATATCACCAAATTCAGCTTTACTTCTTTTATAACCTGTAGTCGCAACGTTGGCGATGTTATTTGAAGTTGCTGATATATCAGCCTGTGATCCGTTTAGTCCTGTAAGAGCGGTATAAAATGACATCTCTAATTTCTCCTAGTATTTATTTATTAATTAGTTCTTAAATCTGACAACTTGTGAGGGGTCAATCGTTCCATAATCTTCAACTTCTAACATTACCCCGTTTTCAGTTTTTGAAGTTCCGTTAACACTAGCGTATACTTGTGTTGAAAGTTCACCGGTATCACCCGTATTACCTGTAAATGCTCTAATTGTTATTGGAGACTTTGAGGTTTTAATATCCTCAGGTAAATCTTTCCACTCGAAACCAACTAAACCAGCCTTTTGCATACCAAGTGTATCTTGATGTAAAACCTCACCATCACTATTTTCAAATATAATATTCAAGTTCGAAGCCGTGTCAGGCAAGTCTACAATTCCACTTATAATTCCTTCTTTATCTGGTCTGGCATATTTACCAGGAACTAATACAGAATGACCCATTAATTGGGTTGTTGAAGCAATTCTCATTTCAGATAGTTGTTGGCTTACAGACTTCATGGTTTCATCCATAGAAGTAATACCGGTAACTGTAGAAAACTGCGCCATCTGGGCTATAAAATCCGCGTTATCAACTGGAGCAAAAGGGTCTTGGTTTTGTAATTGAGTAGTCATCAATTTTAGAAAATCTTCTTGTCCTAGTTGATCTTTTGTCTCTTTAGGCGTAAATTTTTCTTTAGCAGAATTAATGCCTAATTTATCTAAAATGTTATTTAATGATTGATTTGATGAATTAATTTCAGACATAATTTATTACTTTCCTATATTTAGTGTTCGCATTGTTAGAGCTCTTAAAGTTGTTATAACTTCAACGTTATTTTGGTACTGCCTGGATGCCTCCATCATATCTACCATTTCTTCGTCAACATTTACGGCTGCTTTATATATGTATCCATCTGCATCTGCCGCCGGGTGGGCCGGCATATAAGATTTGATAGGCTCTCTTCCAATTTCTTTTACTTCAACGGCGTCAACTGTTGCAACACCGTTTTTCTTAACTAAATCACTATATTGAGTTTCAAAGATTGGTTTTAGTGGCTTATAAGTTGTCTTTGGATCACCAGTAGTAGATCCTGCATTAGCAAGGTTTGAAGCTACCGTATTTAATCTTACTAATTGTGCAGCCATAGCTCGACCAGCTATATCATAAACTGATTTAATATCCATTATTCACCCCTGATCGCCGACATAATTTTGTTAATTTTTCCATTTAAAAAATTTACAGTAGTAGAATATCTCATTGAATTTTCTGCAAATTGCATTTGCTCAACAGCTAGTTCAACTGTATTTCCATCTAATGATGTTATTAGTGGCTCTCTATATGAAGCTTCGTTAACTGATTTACCTGAATTTTGTACTATATGATTAGAATGTGATGTAATTATAGGCCCATTTTTGTCAAGTTTTTTAATTTCATCTTCAAAACTTATATCTCTTGCCTTGTAATTAGGTGTTGCTGCGTTAGCAATATTGGAAGCTAAAATATTGTTACGCTTACCTCTTAATTGTAAGGCCGATGAATAAAAAGATAATTGATCTTTAATTGTATCCATTACTAAAACTCGAATAATTACTATATTTAAAACAATAATTGCAAATAAGGTGCCAATTTAATTAAAGATAAAATTTAATTATTTGTTAATAAAACTTTAATAATTTTTTTATTGTCGTTATTAATTAAAGGTGTAGGGTTATGTTATGGATTTTTCAGAAAAAATTATTGATAAAAAAGAAGAAATTCTAGATGAGTTTGAAGAATTAACACTTAAAGAAATAGCGGTAAAAATAAAACAAGCATCCAATCGTGACGATGGGTTAATATTTAAACTTGCGTGCCTAGCTGCTAGAGTTTCAGTTTTAAACCAAAGAATACAAGCAATTATTGATGAAAATAGTGCCAATGATAATCGTCCCAATAATGGAGCAAATAATAAAGGCAATATTGTTGAAAAGATTATCAAACGTTCTAAAAAACCTACAGACGTTCCTGTTGAATGGGTAAGAGTTCAAATAAAAGAAACTACTGAAGTTAATGGTGTTAGGTTCCCTTCTGGTATCCAAATTGATGTAACAAAAGAGGATGCCCAGCAAATGATAGACGGAAGTAAAGCAATTTTACTTGAAGATTCAGAAAATAAAGATGAAGTTTAAAACAAGTTATTTTTTATAATAAGTATATATAGCCTCAATCTCATCTTCCCTTAGTCCTGTTTTGTTTTTTATTTCTTCTCTATTATTGCCATTTTTAGCCATGTCAATGGCTATACTTAACATATCCTCGGAACCTTTTATATTACCTAACCTACTAATTTCTCTTTCAATAAAACTAATTTTGTCCGACAAATTAATAAGCTCTTTTTTCTGATGTTCTAATAAATTACCAACAACAATAAGATATTCTTTTATTTCTTTATTATTTTTGTTAATTACATCTGCATACGCGGTTATTGCATCTTTATTATTTTGAAATTTTAAATTTTGAAAAAAAAATATTAGAAAAAATCCTATTACCAATAAACAAATAGAAAAGAAAATAAAAATCTCAAAATTGGATAAAAGATAATCTACAAACATAATGTATATTTATTCATTATTTTATACAAAATTACTATAAGTAATTTAAAATATTTAAATGATGGATTTTGAAAAAGAGTTTAAGAGATTTGCTTTAGGTAAAATTTTTAATTCAAGCTTTTCTATTTTTCTTAATATTTTTTGTAAAAAAACCTGTTCTTCGGAATTAAGGGTTTTTTCTTGGTCAATATTAATTGTAGAAACTAATTCACTCATAACAGTTTCCAACTGTTGGTTAACTTCTTTAAAATCAAGAGAAGAGAATTTGTTTTTATTCAATTCTTCTAATTTATTTAAGTTTGAGACAATCGTGTCTAATTTATCAATCATAATAACCAAAAAACTTTAAGATTTCATTTCTCTGTATGCTTGCATAAGAGCATCAGATAATTTATCTAAATCAAGAGGATACTTACCAGATGAAATTGCTTCTTTAATCTTCGCAACTTTATCAACATCAATAGGTGCAGACTTAGCCATTTCAGAAACTAATTTCTTAGTGTCTTTTATATCAACAACATTTGAAGACATCGCTTTATCAACTTTAGACGATGAATTTACTAAGTCATTCAAAGACTTTTTCGTATCTTTAACCTCATTCTTAGGAAGATTATTTATGATGTTATTTGTTATTTTATCCATTTTATTTATCTCCACAGTATCTATAACGACTAATGGTTTAATTATTTTAGCGAAATACCCTAATTATTTTATTTTTTTTAATATAACCTTTAATTGTTTTCCCACTTCTTAAATTTTTTACTTTTATCAAATCACCTAAATTTCCAGAACCTTGAGCTTCTCCAGACACGGTAACTGAGGCATTACCTATATTTGAAACAATTGAAATTACATCTCCGTTGTTAACTTCATATTTTTCATATAAATGTCTAGGATGCAATAATTGTCCCATTTTTAAATTTTTTTTGATTTTTCTTCCAACTAATTCCTTTTTATAAGAGAAAAATGATTTTTGAGAAGAATTAGATACTTCTACTAATTCTATATCATCCAAACCTATAATAGCATTTTTTTCTAGTGACTGCTTTAATCTTAAAACTTTATACGTTCGATTTTTTTTAATTTTTACTATTTTATTTTTATTTATTTTTTTTGGTTTAACTATTGGGTCTTTCGAAGTCTTTTCTTTGGTTTTTTTATTAGGAATTTTTACCCTTATTAATAACTGATAACCCTTTTTATCTGAACAATTTACTTTGACTGTTCTATAATTATTGTAAATTTTTTTTATTTCAAGATTATTATTGCAGTCCTTATATACACTAGAATTCGAAAAAACAGGCTTTCCATTTACACCTTCTGAAACAAGCCAATCTGAAACTATTTCTGAAATATCTTTTCCTGTTAAGGCTATTGTTGGTTTACTCAATAAAGTAATTGTCAAAACAGTTAGTAAATATTTAAAAGTTATTTTAAACATTAATTAACCCCCAAAAAAATATATCTGAGATGTAATTGATGAATTATTTTTTTCAGTGTTTTCTTTGTTTTTATTTTTTTTAATAATTAAATCTTTGATCTCGTTAATACTCGGAAGATATAAACTTTTTCCTGAATATAAATAATTAGGGTTATTTCTTACAAAAGATTTTTTATTAAAATGAACAATAGCTAAACTCAAAATATTATTATTAAATGATTTTGATCCATAATAATTCAGCATTATATCACTTAATGTTTCATTTTTTAATACAACGTGTTTTGAGCTATGATCTAAATCTTTTAAAAATGCATTATTAGAGGTTAAATTACCTCTTTCTATGTTGCCTCTGTATTCTAATACTACAAAAGGTTCTGAAAAGGCGACTTTGGAAAAGAAAAAAATAAAGACTAAATAAAAGTAAAAAATTTCATTTTTTTTCATTCAATTACTCCACAAATTCTACAATCATATTGTCTAGATTACTTAATTTCACATTGTCATTTAAAGGTAATAAAATGCTATAGTTGTCATATATCTTATTAGTATGCACTATAACCGAGCTATTATTAAGCATTGAATTTTTTATATTTATACCTTTTACCAAACCAATCTGTTTTTGTTTAAGACCTTGTTTTCTTCCTAAATCAACAATCAAGCTTCCTTCGTTAACCTTTAATTTACCCTCTAATGGACGACAATTTAAATCTTGCAAAAATTTAGTTGCGGCAAGAAGCATATGGTCATGTACATTTTGATCAACTAATTGAATGTCCGAAGTAGATATATTATTAATAAACTGAAACTTACTTTTATACTGGTATTCAATTGGTAAATCATATGTTTTGGTTGCTATTAATTTAATTCCAGGACCTTTAAAAATTTTGAAGGATACTCTTAACAAATAATTTGAGAAACTATTTTGTTTATTACTTTCTGTTAACAATAATTCAGGAACAAGACTATAATCACCTGCTTGAATAATGGGTAATCCATTTGTAAGTGCATTATAATCGAAAGACGGATTTGATGTAGATTTGATTATTTGCTCTAGCGATTTGCTTTTATGATTAATTGCCTTTACATTTGGTAGTCTCGAAATTACATCATAGATCCCACCATACCATATTGGTGTATATCTAGCTAACTTTGATGGTACATTTGACTCAATGTTATAAGATCCTCTAAATAAAGTAATATTTATTGGTCTATTTTTACAATTATTCTTTGATAATTTTCCACCAACAACAGCACTTATTTTAATACTGATAAACTCTTTACTTTGCTTTTCTGACAATATTTTAAAATCTAAAACTTTATTAGTAGCTTTCACAATTGATTGATCATTGATTACTGTATTGGAAGTAATAGCAGAAAATCCATTTATATCCGCTCCGCCTTTCAAAGCAGCTATATATAATGCGTCCTCCAAAGCTCTTTTTCTTGAGGTTTCAATATCTCCAGAAATTAAAACTGCTCTTCCAGTAGTCTCAACTTGTCTGAAATTTGTATTATCATCAGCTGATATGGAAGTACTTAATAAAACCAAAATACCTATCGATAAATTATATTTTATTAATTTAATAATGTTGAGGGTTCTATTTATCATTTTTTGAATTACGTTCTTCTTGCGTTTCTTAACATCATAAGCATCATATCTTTATCGATTTCTAAAACAGTCTCGTAAGTATCAACACCTGTTGGATTTATTCGTACTGTTTTTGCTCCTCTTATAATACCTTTAACTACAGCCCTAAAAGTGTCATTTTGAACCATCAAATCTATTACAGTAGTATTAGAGTCAACTTGTATACCGTGAATTTGTTCAGCTAACTCTCTCATAGCAGCCATTCTTGCTGACCTAATAGCCATCAATCGTTTTTGGGCATCAGTTCTTCCCGGTTGACTAGATACAACGGCATACCCTACAGCTGATAAAGTAGGAATTTTTTCAACTGAACTGTCAAAAACTTCTTTTAATGCTACAATACCATCACTTTCAGTATTAATTTTTTTTGCACTTAAACTGTTAGTTGTTGAAAAGTGAGAATTTGCTAAATTTTGAAGGCATCCAGTGCTTAAAAATAATAAGCAGATTGTAAAACCTACAAGTATGTTTTTTTGTTTTGTTAATGACATGGAAAACTCCTAAAAATAATTATTTGAATGTCCAATGCAGATAACATGCCAATTTTCAAATTTTAATGAATAGAAAATAAGCTAGTAAATTTATTTAATTTATATGACCACCTAAAATGATTGGCATTGTTCTTGCTTCTTAAATAATCAAATATTTTAAAAATTATCAGATTAATCAAATCACTGTTTTTATTGATTTTTTTATAGATTATGAATTATTAGGAGATGTCATGAATTTGACAAATACATTAAGCACCCAAATTTTTGCACCAGAAAAACTTAAACCATTTGGTTTGCCAATTGCTATACTAATGTTGATGGTGATGATGGTGATACCCTTGCCATCTATATTGCTAGATGTATTTTTTACAACAAACATATTGTTGTCATTACTAATATTAATGGTGTCTATACATACTTTTAGACCTCTAGATTTTTCAAGTTTTCCAACAGTTTTATTATTTGCAACTATTTTAAGGCTTGGTTTAAATGTTGCTTCAACAAGAATTGTGTTAAGTGCAGGTCATACTGGACCTGACGCTGCAGGTAAAGTCATAGAAGCTTTTGGAGAATTTGTTATTGCAGGTAACTATGTAGTAGGTATTTTTGTATTTGCCATCCTTATAATTATAAATTTAGTTGTCATTACAAAAGGTGCTGGAAGAGTTTCTGAAGTTTCCGCTAGATTTACACTAGATGCCATGCCAGGAAAACAAATGGCTATAGACGCCGACTTGAATGCAGGACTTCTAACTAGTGAAGAAGCAAAACAAAGGAGAGATGACATTGCTAAAGAGGCTGACTTTTATGGATCAATGGATGGTGCGTCTAAGTTTGTAAAGGGTGACGCTATTGCTGGAATTTTAATACTTCTTATTAATATCATCGGGGGTCTAATAATAGGTATAGCGCAACATGACCTACCAGTTTCGACTGCCGCAGAGAATTATATTATTTTATCAGTTGGTGACGGATTAGTTGCTCAGATACCATCTCTTTTACTTGCTATTGCGACAGCAATCATTGTTACTAGAGTTTCAACCAGTCAAGATCTCTCAAAACAAATAGGTTCACAGATAGGCGTTAAGCAGGCTTGGTTACCCAGCGCATGTGTACTATTTCTTCTTGGATTAATACCAGGAATGCCAAATACTTTGTTCCTAATAGGTTCTGGTTTAACTTTTTTTGTATGGTGGATGTTAAGAAAAAGTAATGAAGCTCTGAATGATAATGAAAACATTATCTCTGAAAATGATGCTGATATGAAAAAATCAGATAATGACACAGATCAAAACAATATTTCTTTATCTGAGATTGCTGATAATTCTGCTATTTCGATGCAATTAGGATATGGACTAATTCAACTTGTAGACGATGAAAATGATGGTCCTTTAATTGCCCGAATTACTGGAGTAAGAAAACAAATTTCAAAAGAATTAGGTTTTATTATCCCTCAAGTCAGAATAAGAGACGACTTATCTTTAGAAGCAAATCATTATAGAATAAGAATTGGGCAAGAAATTGTTGCTGAAGATAAAATTTTTCCACAACTACTATTAGCTATTCCAGGAGATAATGCCCAAACTAAAATTGAAGGTACCGATGTTAAAGATCCAAGTTTTAATATGGATGCGACGTGGATTGAGGTTCATCAACAGGCACGAGCTGAAAATTTAGGCTATATGGTTGTAGAACCGGAAGCTGTAATAGCTACTCATCTAAACCAAATTTTGTCCAAACAAGCTGCTGAACTACTTGGTCAGGATGATGTTCAAACATTATTAGATAATTTATCACAAACTTCACCCCAATTGGTCTCTTCAACTGTACCAAAATTAGTACCATTAAATATCCTTACAACCATTCTTAAAACTTTATTAGCTGAAAAAATGCCAGTAAGTGACCTGAAGCGTATATTAGAAGTTCTGGCTTCTCAAAATGTTAAAAATATGACCGCAATAGAATTAGCCGAAGCTATCAGACCTTCAATAGCTGGATTATTAATTCAACAAATTGCCCCCTTAAACAGTCCACTTCCAGTAATAACATTTTCAGCAGACCTTGAGCAAATGATAGTCAATGTAGCAAAACAAACAGGCGCAAATGGCCTAATTCTTGAAGCTAATTTAATACAGAAAATTGTATCTGCAATAAATAATATTATGGAAAAAATGCAAAGTGAAAATAGAAAAGCAGTCATGATTACAGCCCCTGTTATTAGAAGAGATTTATCTTATATGCTCAGACAGCATATTCCATCATTGGATGTATTGTCTTTCACAGAGTTACCTGACAGTAAAAAAATAGAAGTAGTAGCCAATATTGGTTCTGAAGAAGAAAGTAAAAATTAAATTTTAGTTAGAATATGGAGAATAAAATGACTCAACACAAAGTAATTGCTGAAGACAGTCTATCTGCGATGGATGAAATATCAAAAGTACTCGGGAAAGACGCAGTTATTTTAGAAACTAATAAGGTTAATGGAAAAATTGAAATATTAGGCTCTAATAATATTGAAGATATAGCTTCCTCGAATGCAAAAAAAATCGTCAAACAAAAATCAAACTTTAGTCATTTATTTTCAAATCACAATCTTGAAAAGGAGCTTCAAAGTAGGAAAGTTAATAATATACTTGATGAAAAAAAACTAAACCAAAATGAATATTTGGAAAATGTAGCTAAAACAAATATTGAAGATTTGAAATCTGAATATGTTGATATGAAAACGTTCTCTCAATTTACCACTAAAATAGAAAATCTATTAAAAAATATGGTTGTTTCGGATATAGATGAATTATACCGATCTTATAATAAATCTCTAACTATTGAGTTATTAAAAAAAGGATTTTCAAAAAATATTATATCTGAATTTCAAGAACAAAATCTTAATAAAGATGATATTGATGCTGAATTATTATTTTATCATTACTTAGCAAAAAAAATTGTACTTCCCTACAAAGACCAAATTGCAGACTCAGAAATTATTTTTGTTAATGGCCCAAGTGGTTCAGGAAAAACAACATTATGTTCAAAGATTGCTTCACATATATTAGATAATAAATTTGTAGCAAATGAAAAGGATAAATTATCAATAGTTAATTTTGCACCAAAAGCGTCAAATAATTCAGAACTTGTAAATTTTGGAAGATTATTAAATTTAAACGTATCTTCTATTTCTTCTATGGAGGATATTATTAAACTCGTTAACACAAACCATGATACTAAGAAATTAATAATAGATGTATCACAAGAGATTATAAATACTTCAGGTTACATACAATATTTAGAAAAACTTACTTTAAATAAAAAATGTTCTAATTTAATAGCACTTCCTGCAAGCACAAATAAAACTATGATTGGATCTATAATAAGATTTTATAAAGATACTTTTCCTGTGATTGGACTAACAAAGTTGGATGAAGCAAATATTAATGCAGAAGAACTATCAATTTTAGGAGAATTAAATTGTAAAATTGGCATTTTATCTGGATCTAGATCAATCATTGGTTCAATAGCTTTTGCTAAAAGGGATGTTTTGGCACAATATATGAAAGATATGAGTATATAATAAGGATTAATTATGACTACAACAATTGCAATTGCCTCTGGAAAAGGTGGTGTGGGTAAAACCACAATAGCTGTTAATCTTTCTTTGGCTCTAACTAAACGAAACAAAAATACGCTACTTCTTGACGCCGACTTGGGTATGGCAAATTCTCATATTCTACTCGGAATAAATCCAAAATTTTCATTAGAGGATTTCGTATTAGGAAGCAAATCGTTAGATGATGTAATAAAAACTACAAACGATAAGCTAAGATTTGTGTCAGGTGGAAGCGCAATTAATCACCTTTTAAACTTAAGTGATTTAGAAAGGCATAAAATAATACAAAATTTTGGCAATGTGAAAAATAAACCTGAAACCATGATAATTGACGTAGGTGCGGGAGCTGAATCTTCTTCATTAACTTTTATGGCGTCTGCAGATAAGGTTATCGTAGTTATTACGGCTGAACCCACTAGTTTTATTGATGCATATGGACTAATCAAAACCGCTTTTTTAGATCATAAAATGGAAAATTTTGGTGTGATTGTAAATATGGCACATTCTCAAATACAAGCTAAATTAAATTTTGATAAATTTAGAGCTATTACTCAAAAGTTTTTAGATGTTAATTTACAATTTATTGGAGGCGTTTCTTCTTCACAAAGAATTAAAAACTCAATTATTAGCAGAAAACCAATTATGTCAGGAAATCCAAATAAAAGTCCTGATGTAGAAGCTTTTTTGAACATGGCGACAAACTTAAATACTTTGGCAATCAATAAAACTGGAACAATTAAATTTTTTGACAATTGAAATAATTTTATGAAAGTTATTTAAATGAATAGTTATTCTAAAATAATAAAACCAAGTATTAATCAATTAATCAATGATCATACTAATTTGGTTAAAAAGATTTCATGGCATCTTCATGGACGTGTAAACTCAATAGTTGATATAGAAGATATCATTCAAATTGGTATGCTTGGATTAATTTCTGCTGCTCAAAATTATGTTCCTCAAAAAGATGCTTCTTTTGCTTCTTATGCAAGTATTAGAGTGAAAGGAGAAATTTTAGACTATTTAAGAAAGAGTTCTAATTTAGATAGAACAACAATTGCAATAAAGAAAAACTCTGAAAAAGCAATAAACAATTTACGAAATAAATTAGGTCGTGAACCATTTCACAATGAAGTAGCGAATGAACTTGGTATATCTACAGATAAATATTTTGAATGGTCTCATGCATTTGAGGCTAGCATAATAAAAAGTTTAGACGATTCATATGATGATTATTCAAATTGGTTCGTTACTAATGATTTAAACCCAGAAGAACAAATTAATGACGTAGAACTAAGAAATAATTTGAAAGAAGTTCTAAAAACACTTCAAGGTAAAGAAGCGCTTGTTATACAGTTGTATTTTGTTGAAGAATTAAACATTTATGAAATTGCTGAAGTCATGGAGGTATCTACAGGAAGAGTTTCACAAATTAAAACTTTGGCTATAAAAAGAATAAGAGAAAATTTACAAAAAGAAAATTAGATCTATAATGCAAAAATTAGAGATGCTTATTAAAACTGTAGACGCCCACTATGACAGCCTACACCATATTCAATGCTATTATTTATCGTGTAGCCTTTTAAACATAGCTAGAGGAACTTGCAATATGATGATTGTTAAGGAAGCTAGCAATTTTAAAAATAAAATAACTATAAAATTTGAAAGAGCAATTATGTCAGGTTCTATAAAAGTGACAAACGATTTTTTCAATTCATTACAAACTCAATTATCTGTTAGAAATGAACGTCCAGCAAGATTAGAATTAGTTATTAATGATAAATTAAATATTAATAAAAATGGAATTTTATTCCTAGAACAAGAACTTACTTCAGATATAGTTGAATATAAATTTTTCATTCCACTTTTATAAAAATTTGAACATTCTATATTTTAATAATTTATGAAATTAACTGTCAATTAATCTTTTTGTTATATCAACTTCAGTCTGTAGAAGTCTAGAAACACCTGAAAATGCTTGTTGTGTCTTTAGCATTGTTACCATCTCAGAAGTAATATCTACATTTGCTCTTTCTAAGTTACCTGCTTCAAGTTTTCCAAAAGCACCTTCCATAGGAATACCAAATTTAGGCAAACCTGATTTAGCATTATTTTGAAAGCGATTATTTCCGACAGGTTGTAATCCCGGATCATTAACAAAAGAAGCTAAAACAAAATTTCCAATATCAACTTCTTGATCAAGTCCATATATAGCTGTGATCTTCCCATTTGGACTTACATTGATGTTAGAAATTATAGAAATACTTTGATCAGTGTTTTCTCTCGTTGTTGGAATAACTAAATTTTTTAAAACACCTTTGTTATCTCCCATAAAACCCATAACACTTAATCCGTCATTAGTAACAACTTCACCATTGGCTTTTATATTGAATGAACCATCTCTAGTAAAATATGGCTTATCAATTTGATCCCCTTGGACCACAGGAAAAAAACCTAATCCAGTTACTGCTAAATCCAAAGCACCTCCAGTTGCTTGCAAAGCACCCTGGCTCATTTGTAAACGTGGATTACTAATATTAACACCTTGACCTGAAAACTTATCAGGATCCGTTGAATTGTGAATTGAGTAGATATGTTCAAAATTTGTACTACTTTTTTTAAATCCTGTACTATTTGCATTAGCAATATTGTTAGAAACTATTCCCATTTCTTTTGTGTTAGCATTTAAAGCACTTTTTAAAATTGATAACATATTAATTCTCCTGTATGTTATTATGAGCAAAATTTATGCCATTGACTTTATATTAAATTAAATTTTATAAACTTATGGTAGATTTATTCGTAATGTTATTTAGGATTATTATTATATAAATCTGGAGAATATATTAAAATGAGCATACCCTCTAAAAGTACAGATTTAGTAAAATTTAATAATAAAAAATCTAACCTCCCAATAAAATTTGATCAAAATGAAGTAAAACAAGCTCTTGAATTAGTTGATAAAGATTTAATTTTAAAAAATAGAGAAGATGTCAAAAAATATTTACCTGATATATTAGGAAGAGTTTTGGCTAGAATATGGATTGATAAATCTTTTAAGGATAGTTTTAAATCAAACCCCAAAGAAGTTTTAAATGATAACGGTGTTTTTTTACCAGAAGATATGATACTGGAATTTCAAAAACCAAATTCCGACAGGCCTAAAATCATTGTTTACGAAAAAAAAGAAAAATCAAATTTTAAGGTAAGGGTTGTACAGTTACAATTAGTTATGTTAGCAGGCAGATAGAATTGTTTGACATTTTAAAAAGTTATTTAAAGTCCGTAAAGTTTTTAGCAAGTTTTATATTAGTTATTTTCTGTGTCTTAGGATCTTTGGTTTATGGAGCAGAAGATACAAGCAAAGATATGAAAATTGTTTATAAACTTTTACAAGAGAAAAAGTTTGATGAAGGTATTCAACAATTACAGAATCTCTCAGAAAGCAATAATATTAAAGCACAACTTCTAATTTCAAAAATTTTTCTTACCGGAGATTTAACGCCCCAAGACTTTCAAAATTCTTATTTTTGGGCATCTTCAGCATTATTAGGTGGGTTAAAAAAATCAGAAAAAATTCTTGAAAAATTAAGTAATTACCTCACAGAAAAACAAATTAATGAAATTAAAGCTAAACTTAAAATATTTTTAGAAAAGAGAGCCATAAATAACGATAAAAGAGCTATTGTACAAATTGCAAAGCTCTATGAAAATTATTTAGACCCTCCTGACATGATTAATGCATACACATGGTATAATATTGCTGTAGCTAAGGGAATTAAGTCTGCAAAAGCTAAAAGAGACGAGATTTTGAATGAATTAAATGAAAAAGATTTGCTTGAAGCTCAATCTTTATCATTTAAGCTGTTTAAACAAATTAACAATTAATGGAGATATTCATGAAATACAAAGTTCATTGGTTAATTGACGGTCTAGTCGAAATAGACGCTAATGATACTGATGTAGCTGAAAAAATTATTAAAGAAAAAATTGAGTCCTTCGTAGAGAACAATGCATCTTTCTTTAAAGAAATTGGAGCAAAAGCTGTACAGGGTCAAGCATATCTCCCAGGAAATGATGAATAATTCATTGGAGTTTTATGATGTTAAATTTTAGGAATAATTTTATTAGTTATTTATTTTTAATAATTAGTTTATGTCTTTATTCATCATATTCTTTTTCTAAAGGAAAAATTTATGGTCAATCCAAAACTTTATCTAAAGAATATATTAAATATGAAAACTGTCGTCTTAAACATACACTAATTAATATGAAAGATGGCCAAAAAGATGGTTATAAATGTATTTATAGAAGACAGGGTAAAGGTAAAGATGTTACAGTTTTTCAACCATCACACATTTGTCAAAAGTCGTTTAAGTGTAAAACTGAAAATCAATAAATTATTTGACGTCTACAACATTTTATTAAAGTAATGTGATAAACATACTATATATAGTATATACCCTTAATTTTTACAATAAAATCATATATTTATAGTAAAAAACTATATTTTATATTAAAATGATAAAATGGATAATTATGAAATAAATATATTAAGAAGAGACGGTAACTGGAAAAAGGTTAATCCTAATGATCGCATTATGGATAGTTTGGAAGAAAATGAAGGCCTTGAAAAGAAATCTATAAACTTAAAAGATAAAAAGTCCAAAAATAATTTTCTCGATTATCTAAATGAAGTTAATTTTATTATTGGTAAATTAGAAGTTTTAGAAAACGAGAAAAATAAATTAAAAGATCAGCTCAAAATTTGTGAGCAAGAATTTTTGAATAAAAAGATTAACACTGAAGATAAAATCAACTCATTGTCTAAAGAAAAAGAAATGCTTGATAAAACCATTAATTTAATCAAAAATTTAAAAAAGTTTTGAAATGGAGGTGTAGATGGCTTCTAATAAAGTAAAGGATGCTAAATCAATTTTCGTCGCCAATGTTAAAGGTGGTGTTGGAAAGAGCACTTTGTCAATTATGCTTGCTAGAGCATTAGCTGAAAAAATACCTCCTCAAAATATTACCGTTATAGATACTGATCTTCAAAGAACAGCGACAGAATTTTTAACAAATAGTAATCCTGAAATTAATGTTGAATTTTTACCTATTACACCAGCTTTTGAAAATACTAACATTTCTTTAGTTCAGCAATTTATTAAGCAAAATGAATTCAGACCTGGCCATGTTGTAATTGTTGACACCCCAGCAGGAAGCTCTCAAAGGCTTTGGAACCTTGTCGCCGAAGGTTATTGTGTTTTAATCCCAACTACGCTTAGTAATGCAGATTTATTCCCTACTGAAAATTTTATAAGAAGTATGGATAAGGTTAAAGCAAGATATGCAAAATCACATCCACACTTAGTGGTATGTCCAAATAAAATACCATTTGGTCAAAAAGATTTTTCTTTAATGGCCGAGAGACTTAAAAATCATGATGTTGTAATTGGACCACCCTTGAGAGACTTAGCAAGCGTAAGACATTTTTATAATGGTAAAATGGAAAATTGGGAAAATAAATCGAATAATAATGCACAATCTGATTTTAAACAATTTGGATCCTTTATAGAAAAATATGTTCTAGATGGTGAACTTGACAAAATATATTTGCAAAAAGAAAATGCAAAAAATATTATTCCTTTTGAAAAGGCTAACAATTAATTTCTAGTCTGTTACCTAATTGTTCTAGCCATTTTTCAGTTGCTACATAAGGTAAAGTAGGAACTTTACCTTTATCTTTATTAACGATAATATTTTTAACAAATAAATTTTCTTCAAATTTATTTTCGCTTATACGTTCTGGAATATTATAAAAAAGTTTATCCATATTTAATGTTACGTCATCTTTAAAATTTTGTTTAACTTTGCCGTAATAATAAGTAATAAAAAAATAATAGAACTGAATATTTTTTAATGAATAATTCAATAGAAAAAGATAATCATGAATTAATAAATAAAATTAATTTAATTTTAAATGATTATGAAAATTTTGAAAAACCCTTTGTTAATGACCGAGGAGATATAGTCATTATGAATAAAATAAATAGAAAAAGTAAAAGGGACAATTATATTTTAACGAATGTTTTCAAACAAATTATTAATGATGATATAAAAAAAAACAGGGTTTAAAACCCTGTTTCGTATTTGATTGAAAATTATGCCTTTTAAAGGGACAATTTTATCAAAGGCTGCTCTGATAAATTTAAAACCTTACGAGAACAATTTTCATAAAAAATACTAGACATCAGATCACCTCCTTTTCATTTGTTAAAATAATTTCTTATAGTATTATTAACCATAAAAGATTTATTTTACAAATTGTTTAGATTAAAAATAAATTTATATTTCTATTAAGGTAAGATTTATGACAAAAAGCAATCAAGAAACTAAAACTTTTAAAGCTGGAGAAACTATTTATTCTCATAATGATCCAGCCGAATATATCTTTTTAATTCATAGCGGTAAAGTAAGAATAGAATCCAAGCATGGCTTAGAATTGGGAATACTTGATACTGGAGAGATATTTGGAGAAGTTGGACATATTATAGAATCTCCTAGAACTGTTACAGCTGTAGCTGTTACTAATTCGATAATAAGAGTAATTGACGAAAAAACAGTTAAAGAGAAAATGAATAAAGCTGACCCAGTTTTAGCAGCAATTATTAGAGGATTATCATTAAGAATTGGAGATGCCAATGCTTTAGCTGAAAAACACTGGTTAGAATTAAGTGTATATAAATCTCTTGGTAAATAAAAATAGTAAAATAAAAAGGAGATACAAAAATATCTTTAAAAAATAAAATTTTGAATATTAAGAACTTATATGTTTACTTAATTGCATTCTTTTCTTCAGTTTTAACCTTTGTGTTTTTTTATTTTAGCAGTGAAGTTATTAAAGAAGAAAAAATTGTTGAAGAAAAGATTGACATTTATGAAGTCGCAAAAGAAGAAGCGATTAAACTTGGTAGAATGGAACCAGATGAGAAACCCATAGTTCAAGAAATTGGACCTGATGGGAAAGTTATTGTTCCAACTTTAACTTATGTTGATATTGGTGGAATGGGAGATAATGCCAATAAAAGTTTTTGGACAAATATACCTGGTTCAAACTCATTCATAAGTTTTGATTTAGCTCTTTCATCCTATCAAGGTGAAATGTTAACAAACTACTTAACCGATTATGATCCTGATCTTAGAAAAATTGTATATCAGGAGATAAGTAAGCAAAATCTTTCTAAATTGGAAGGAAGTAAAGGAAAAAAGAAATTGCTTGAAGACATTAAAAATGAATTTAATGCTTATTTTGCTGAAAAAGAATTAGATCCAGTAATTTTTGGTGCTCATTTTAAGGTGCTTGCTATTACAACTAGAGGATAATTAAAGAAAAGTACTATAATTAATAGTTTCATTTTTATCTATTGTATTTATTACCTCTGGCAAAGGGTATTTTAAACCTGTAGCACAGTTAAAAAGTATAACTTTATCATCACGTGTTATTAATTCAGAAGTAATAGCCTTTTCGTAGGCAGTCATTGTCGCAGCACCTTCAGGACATAAAAAGCATCCATCAACAGCCGCTACTCTGTCTCTTGCCTCCATTATATCTTCATCTGAAACAGACATTGCAAATCCATTACTTTCACGTACAGCTCTTATGATAAGGAAGTCCCCTACTGCTACTGGCACTCTAATTCCTGCAGCTTTTGTGTATGCATTCTCCCATAATGGTGCATGTTCATCACCACTTTCCCAGGCCTTAACTATAGGTGCACATCCATCTGCTTGAACGGCTACCATTCTTGGTAATTTTCCTTTTATCCAACCAAGTTCTTTTAATTCCAAGAAACCTTTCCACATACCAATTAAACCAGTTCCACCACCAGTTGGATAAAAAATAACATCTGGTAATTCCCAATCAAGCTGTTCAACCAATTCAAGTCCCATTGTTTTCTTACCCTCTATTCTGTAAGGCTCTTTTAAAGTTGACACATCAAACCACCCTACTTTATCCTTACCTTCTCCAACTATTTTTCCGCAATCATTAATTAAACCATTGACTAAGTACGTTTCAGCTCCAAGTGATTGAATTTCTCTTACGTTGATATCAGGAGTGTCGTCAGGACAAAACACCGTAGACTTTATGCCCGCATGAGTTGCATATGCAGCCATTGCCGCACCTGCATTTCCATTGGTTGGAATGGCTAAATGATCTAATTTAAACTGTTTTGCCATAGAAACAGCCATACATAGTCCTCTTGCTTTGAATGAACCTGTTGGTAATCTGCCTTCATCTTTTACAAGAACACATCCCTTATCCTTATTATTATAATTAACGGATCTATCTAATTTAATTAAGGGAGTAATAGTCTCACCAAGAGTTATTCTATTTTTTGGATCTGCTACTGGCAAAAGAGGAAAATATCTCCAAAGGCCATCTATTTTGGAATTAGCAATATCGTCTCGTGAAACTTCTTTTTTCAATTTTTGTAAATCATATTTAACTAGTAAAGGTCTTCCTGCCTCAGATAAACCATGGACTTTATTGGCTTCGTATTGCTTGCCAGAAATTGAACACTCCAAGTGACTTACATAACTTTTATCCATTTTCTTTCCTCAAAATTTGACTAATTATTTTTACCAGAAATAATGTCTATCATTGCTTTTGTTATTTGTTTAGTGGTGCTTTTTCCACCTAGATCCTTGGGTAAAACTTTTTTATCTTCAGTAAGTTTTTCTATCGCAAACATTAACTTTTGAGCAGCCTGAAGTTCTCCTAAATTTTCTAACATCAAGACAGCTGACCAATATGAACCAATGGGATTTGCAATACCTTTACCCATAATATCAAAAGCTGAGCCATGAATTGGCTCAAACATTGATGGATGACGTTTATCAGGGTCTAAATTTGCTGTAGGTGCAATTCCCATGGAACCTGATAAAGACGCAGCTAAATCAGTTAAAATATCTGCATGTAAGTTTGAAGCGACAACGGTATCTATACTTTTAGGATCTAAAACCATTCGAGTAGTCATAGCGTCGACAAGCATTTTATCAGTATTAACGTCTCTATAATCTTCTGAGATTTCTTTAAAGATTTCGTCCCACATAACCATGCCGTGCCTTTGTGCATTTGACTTTGTTACTAAAGTTAATAATTTTCTGGGTCTTGAACGTGCTATCTCAAATGCAAATTTCTGTATTCTCTCAACTCCCTGCTTTGTGAAAAGAGTTACATCCATTGCAGTATCATTTGAATAGCCTTTATGACTTCTACCTCCAATTCCTGAATATTCACCTTCAGAGTTTTCTCTGATAAAACTCCAATCAATATCTTTTTCTTCAACATTTTTTAAAGGAGATGAAATACCTGGGAGCAACTTAACAGGTCTTAGATTTGCGTATTGATCAAGCCCTTGACATATTTTTAATCTTAATCCCCATAAAGTTAGGTGATCAGGAATGTCTGGAACTCCAGCTGATCCAAAATAAATTGCATTAAAATCTTTAAGTTCGTCAACCCCTTCATCAGGCATCATTATTCCATGTTCTTTATAATATTCAGCACCCCAATCAAAATGATTAAATTCTATTGGCAGATTAGGAACAATCTTTGAAAGAGCTTGTAAAACTTCAACCCCACTATTGATTACCTCAGTCCCTATTCCATCACCTGGAATCACTGCAATTTTGTACATATTTGATCCTTAAGAGAAAATTTATGAAGAGTTTAAATGTAAACTATGCTAAATCAATAATTTATTAATTTTAAAAGTATAGACTATGAAGTTAGATTTATCTCTTTCATATTTTAAAAATTTACTAAATTTTTGGAAAAATACTTCTTATATACTGATAATTTTACTATTAACCCCTATTGCAATGTTAATCCTCTACTCATTTCAAAATAATTTTGAAACGTGGTTACACCTTTTTAATACAAAATTATCCCTCTATTTTTTTAATACTTTTTTTTTGATGCTTGGTGTTGGAAGCTTTTCATTAGTTATAGGTATTTCATGTGCTTGGATTGTTACGAAATACAAATTTTTCTTATCTAATTATATAGAATGGGCGCTCCTTTTACCAGCTGCAATACCTGCTTATATTGTTGCATACAGTTATACAGATTTTCTTGAGTATGGGGGAATTGTTCAAACAATGTTAAGGGACATGTTTAATTGGCATTCTTCGAAAGAATACTATTTTCCTGATATACGATCAATGATTGGCGCTATTTTTATTTTATCATTTGCTTTGTATCCATATATATATTTCATCACTAAAGCTGCTTTTCGATCAACTCCCAAAAGCTTATTTGATGTAGCCAAAATTCACGGTAAATCTGGTTTTATATATGTAGCTTTGCCCATGGCTAGACCAGCTATAATTGCAGGTTTATCCCTAGTTTTAATGGAAACCATTTCTGATTTTGGAACTGTTGAGTTTTTAGCTGTAGAAACAATTACACTTGGAATATTTAACCTCTGGTTGGGTATGAATAATTTTAGTGCTGCTTCGCAATTATCAATTCTAGCATTTACCTTTATTGTTGTTTTGTTAGGGATTGAATTAAGTGCCAGAAAAAATCAAAAATTTAATGATCCAAGGGTCTCTTCTTTTGAAAATAAATTTGATGAAATTAATTTAAGGCAAAATATAATTTTATTATCCATTTGTCTGATACCAATCATATTTGGATTTATAATCCCGGTACTTATCCTAATAAATTTATCATTACAGAGTTTAAACCAGGATAATTTTTCCACTTTTTTAGAAATATCAATCAATTCTATTTCTATTTCATTTATTGCAGCATTCCTGATTATTTTATTCTCATTTATCATTGTAGTTGCAGTTAAATATCACGGTGGTAAAAAATTTGCTTTTTTATCTACATTAGCTGGAAGTGGTTATGCTTTTCCAGGTGTTATTCTTGCTTTAGGTACAACATTTTTCTTATCTCTAGTTCAAGATAACATTAATATATTCTTCATTACATTTGATATAAATTGGAACTTAACTATAATAGGAACATTTACTGCTTTATTGTACACTTACATTTGTAGATTTAACGCTATCGGAATTGGATATATAAATTCAGGCATTCAAAGAATTTCTCCAAACTTACTTGAAGCTGGGAGACTACAAGGTGTATCTTTTGAAAAAAGTCTTTTCAAAATTATCTTTCCTCTAATACGTCCTTCTATTTTAACTGGTTTTTTGATTATTTTTGTAGATATAATTAAAGAATTGCCTGTAACGCTTTTACTTAGACCCTTTAATTTTGAAACTTTAGCAACTTATGTTTATCAATATGCTAAAGAAGAAATGCTTGAACAATCTTCATTAGCAGCTCTTTTAATAATTATAATTGGTATAGTTCCAGTAATTGTATTAAATAAAGTTATTAATTTGTCTTATAAAAAACAATAATAACTTTAAACTTGCACTTTTGTGTTTTTAGTAATTAACTATACCTAGTTTGTAACCATTATAATGTATGTAGAGGGTCCAATGGCAGAGCTTTATGAAAAATGTTTAAGAGTTGGCTTAAGAATGACTTTGCCTAGGAAAATTATTTTAGAAGTTATTGAGGCAGCAGAAGATCATCCTGACGTTGATGAGATGTACAGACGAGCTGTAGAAAAAGATAGGTCCATTTCAATTGCTACAGTCTATAGAACTATAAAACTTTTTGAAGAGGCTGGTATAATTGAAAAACTAGATATTGGAGATGGTAGATCAAGATATGAAGAAGCAGGAGAGCATCATGAACATTTAATTGATGTTGAAAGTGGAGAAATTATTGAGTTCCAAAACGAAGAACTTGAAGAAATGAAAAGACAAGTCGCTCTAAATATGGGTTACGAGTTGGTGGATCACCGTTTAGAACTATTTGGAAAGAAGATTAAAAAATAAACTTTCTAATAAGAAAAAATTGTTGCAATGTTAACTATTAGTGTTAAAGTTAAGAATGATTATCAATATCAGAAATTAATTAATGAAAAATAATGATAAAATTATAATTCTTACAGGTGGAAGTCGTGGTATAGGCCATGCTACATCAAAAAAGTTCTGGGATGATGGTTGGACAGTTATTACCTTTTCACGCTCAGAAGTTGCGCCACAATGCCCTTGGTCCAATAATAAACAATTGCATTTCCAAGTAGATTTAGAAAATCAAATCTCTTTAGACAAAACATTATTAGATTTAAATAAATTTCTTGATGGCAGACCTGTAAAAGCTCTAATAAATAACGCAGCAATTTCTCCTAAAAATTCTGATAATAAGAGATTGGGATTTGCAGATACTGAGTTGAGCCTCTGGAGACAAGTGTTTAATGTTAATTTTTTTGCCCCAATAATAATTTCTCAGTCAATCATTAATAACCTAAAGTTAGCTAAAGGTGTAATTATTAATGTCACGTCAATTGCTAGTGATAATGTTCATCAATTTGCTGGACCAGCATATGCTACCTCTAAAGCAGCTTTAAAATCTTTAACTCGTGAAATGGCGTCAGATTTGGCACATGAGGGTATAAGAGTTAATGCAATTGCCCCAGGTGAAATTGAGACTTCAATGGTTACACCAGATAGTAAAAAAATGCTTACAGAAAAAATACCCATGAAACGTTTTGGGACTCCTGAAGAAGTAGCAGGCGTTATTCACTCAATGTGTTCAGAAACATTTTCATATGTAAACGGAACGGAAATCCAGATAAACGGCGGTCAAACTGTATAGACGTTTGTTTAATAAAATTGACCTAAAAAAAACTGGTCTTGTTGTTTTTTTATTCTTTTTAATCAAAGGTATCTTTTGGTTAATAATTGGTTATTTTGGTTTAAAGATTTTTTTATAAATTAATTACCAATAGACTGTGTCAATGATTTCTTGAGCTTTCGGAGCAAGCTTTGCAATGTCTTCAATTAACAGACTATCTTCTTTAAAAGTGCCAAGAGCCTTTAGTCTTTTTGGTAAATTTGATTTATTGTTAATTGGATATTCAAAATTAACATCCCCATACAAAATTTGGGCTTGTTCTGTAACTAAAAATTCTAAAAAATCAGTTGCCAATTCCTTGTTTTTTGAAAATTTTACAACTCCTCCACCAGAAATATTTACATGAGCTCCCCTATCACTAGCTCCTTGATTTGGAAAAATTATTGTTGATGCTTCTGCCCATTTACGATGATCAGAATTTTTAGAGTATGTCAATTTACCATAATAATAATGATTAATAATAGCTACGTCACATTCACCAGAATATATTGATTTTAATTGGGACCTGTCATTTCCCTGAGGTCTTTTTGCTAGATTAGAAACTAGTCCTTTTGCCCATTTTTCTGCTTCACTTACTCCTTTTGCTGCAATCATAGACGCCATTAAAGCTCTATTATAAACATGACTTCCAGGCCTGCTACAAATTTTACCTTTAAGCTTTGGATCAGCTAAATCTTCATATCTTAGAACATCTCCAGAATTCATTCTATCCTTTGAAACTGCTATTGCCCTCGTTCTCTTAGACAGTCCAAACCAAGTATTATTTTTACTTCTGAGATAAGGAGGAATTTTTTCAATTAATATTTTAGAGTCTATTTTAGCCAATAAATCTAAATCCTCGTATCTATACAATCGAGCAATATCTACAGTAAGAATTAAATCTGCCGGACTGTTAGCTCCTTCTGCTGCAAGCCTTTGTGCAAGCCCCTTTGATGAATATACAACGTTCAATTGAACCCCTGTTTTTTTAGTATACGCATCTATAAAAGGTTTAAGGAGATAAGGCTGTCTATGAGAGTAAATATTTAAACTTTTTGCATTTACTACATTTGAAATAAATATTGTTGCAAGCACTAATAATATACTGATTTTCATATTTTTTATTACCTAGTTTGTTTATTAAATATAAATTTTTGTTTTTTAACTTTTAGATTTTTGGAGGAGACGTAATTTGCAATTAATTTATAAATGCCTATAAGGGGGCTTAAATATAAATATATAATATTATTTTCATATTTATGTTCTGTTTCAGAAATTCCAAATTTTACGTCTTCATCACTTTTTGAGATATATAAAGACCCAAACATGTAATCCCAGAAGGCAAATGCAACTCCAAAATTTTTATTATGATGCTCTTTTTTTATTGAATGATGAATTTGATGTTGAGCAGGAGAAATTAAAATTTTTTCTAACCAACTCCAATAATTAATCCTTATATGAGAGTGTCTCAAATTGGATCCAAACAAATGAAACCAAAATGAAAATAAATTTGCTCCTAATATAGTCACGAAAGTAATATTACCACCATATACATAGTAAAATGTAGCTATAACTATACCTTGTGTTAAAGCACTTCTTACTACGAAAATAACACCTTCAATTGGATGAGTTCTAAATATAGTAAGCGGTGTAAGAGTTCTTGCGGAATGATGAGTTTTATGAATTTCCCATAATAATGGTACTTTATGCATTAGTGCATGAGTTACGTACTTTGTAAAATCATCAAGTACAAAATAAGAAAATGTGAAAAAGATTGGAATCATCCACATATAATTTATATCAATACCCAATGGTGTTAAAATTGTTTGTGAATGAAGATATTCAAAAACAAAATGTGCAATTGCTAATTGTGAAATTAATAATGGAGATAAAAACATCAAAATTATTATATTTAACAAAAATAAAACGTAGTCTGCTTTTGCAGATTTTGACATAAAAATTTTTTTATCAAAAATTTTATAGATTGATTGTTTAATTTTTTCTTTTTTAACAAAGGTTAGCCATATAAATGAAATTAAAAATGCAGAAAATAAATATCCCAAAAACACTCTTTTTTTGGGATCAAAAAAGTTTTCACTTATAGTTTCTAAGTATTGATAAAATATTTCCATTTTTAAATTACTGACCAGTTGTATAACTGGTCAGTTTCTTATTTTATATTAATCGTTTTCAGCGGATTTTTTGGTGCCTACTTCTTCAAGTAGTGCTGCCATACCACCTGTTGCGTCATTTACTTTAGCCTTTAGAGCATATTTATCAGCCATAAGATTTTGTATTTTAAGCATATGAAGCTTGTAATATCCAATTGAAGAACCCTGGTCTTTTATATAATTTCCAGAAGAGTCAATTCCTACAACCTGTGATAAATTAGGCATCAAAGGACCAAATCCCATCATGCGATTCATCCTGTTAAATGTATCGCTTTTGTTGTCAGGACCAGCTTGAAGAGCCATGGCAAATCCTTTTAACTCACCCCAATGCTTTAAATATTTTGACATTGCCTTGTCCATTCCAGAACCTGAAGCTAGGGCTTTTTCTATTTTACTTAAATCTTTGTAAACAGATCCAGCGTATTTAAAGACAGACTCAGCTATTACATCTTCCCAATTACTACAAATTATTTGAACATAATCTTGTATTTTATTTAGTTCAGCTTCAGATAATTTATTTCCATCAGCTGCTGTAATAAGCTTTCTTCCGTCAATAAAAGCTCCTGTTACAGTTTTAAGATAATTTGTTTTACCTTTTTTATCATAGCTTGAAGCATAGTAAGCATGCGCATATGTCATTTCAGTTTGAAGATCAACCACTCCATCTTTATTATAGTCTGCAGCTTTTAAGTCTTTCTTTTTAGCAACGTCATAACTTTGAGCAGCGGATAGCTTCATAGTATGAGCAGCAGCTCCCCAATATCCAAAAGCTTCATCCCAACTATGTTCTTTACCTGTATAATAAGCTCCTTTTTTATAAGGTTTATTGTTTGGCTTTGAACTTGCTGTCATTTTCTCGTCAAGATAATTATCACAAGCCTGATGATATAAAACTGCTCCCATAGTATATTTTGAGATAAGTTGAGGATAATTCATACCATTTCTAGTATCAACACCACCCTTTGTTTTACCCGCTTTTTTAATCATAAATTTAATAACATCTACGCCACTCATGTTTCCAGGCCAAGATGTTTGTATTCTTTTGTCTGCCTTACCTGATAAGTTAGCTCCTCCAGACAATTCACCGATCATTTTTTGTTTAACTGGAAATTTAGAACTATTTTTAGGATCCATTATTGGAAGAGATTTTGATTTATCTTTAGTATTTAGATAAGCAAGCATCTTCTTTTCAGGAGCTAACGTTGGATCACTTGGGCTACCCTTTGATGCTAATTTTTTTAAACTGTTATGTAATAATTGTCTGGCCATTTGGCCACCATATGATACGGAATTCTTTTTAGTACCTTTATAACTTTTTTCAGTTATTGGATAAGGACCATAAACGTTTCCATGATGTCCAGCATTAACAGAAGTAATGGATGAGCACATGAAAGAAAAAGTTACAGCACCAACAAAAGATAGTTTTGCTAAGGTTGCACCTTTAAACTTTATATTATTCATTGAAATCTCCAAGTGTAAGTTATTATGAGAATCATTATCATAATGATAATCACTCTTATTTCAATTACATTAGATACTTTTATTTAAAATTCAAGTTTTTTATTGACTGTAAAAAAATATTATTAATAATGATAGTAATTATCATTATTAATACTTTTTTTTATGTCTAATATTATACAAATTAATACTTTTAAAAATAACAACTCAAACAAGCGTCCAACTCTTGGAATGGATAACGTTAAGATACTTTATCATGGATTAATCGATTCTGGTTTTTCGACCTGCGCCGCCTACCATGAAGCAATGAAGTTATTACTAGTTTCTAACCCAAGTCTTGAACTTTCTGATTTATCTCAAAAAACTTTTGAAATCATTAATCCTGTATTTGATAATTATAATGAAAATAGTATTGACAATCATTCTCAAAATTAGTTTAATAAATTAGCTTGGGGGAAAGTATAAATGATAATTTGTGTATGTAATGCAATTTCAGATAAGGCTATAACCACAGCAGTAACTAGTGGAGCTAATACGCCCTCACTAGTTTATAAAAGCTGCGGAGCTAAGCCACAATGTGGAAGTTGTTCAGAGTATATTAAACAAGAAATAAATCAGTCTCAGACAAACTTTGAAGCTAATTTAAAATAAATTATTCAGCGATTTGCTCTTGCAAGAAATTTTTGAGACCCGCATGTTCAATAACATGTTGCTGAGATTCAATCCAATCTATATGTTCTTCTGTATCATCTAATATTTTGAGAAAGATATCTCTAGTTACATAATCATTCTTGTCTTCACAAACGTTTATAGCAACTTTTAAACATGATTGATTTGTCATCTCTAAGCCCAAATCTGCACTAAACATTTCAGGAACATTTTCACCTATTTTTAATTTACCTAAATCCTGCAAATTAGGAAGACCTTCAAGTGTTAATACCCTTTCAATAATCCAGTCAGCGTGCTTCATTTCACCCATTGACTCATCATATATTTTTTTAGCAAGACCTAAAAAACCCCAATCCTTTAGAATTCGAGCGTGTAGAAAATATTGATTGATAGCTGTTAATTCATTTTTAAGAATTATGTTGAGCTGCTCTATTACAACTTTATCACCTTTCATTATAAACTCCAAAATTAATTATTAAAAGTAGTACGTAACATAATTATTCACTTAAGTCATTGTTTTAATTAATTATTTTTAATAATGATAATAGATATTAATATCAAAATTATACGCTATTGACTTTGATAATGATTATTATTATTAATATTAATGTAAGGAGTGAATATGCAACCTGAATTAAACCTAATAACTGTTCCAAATTTAAAAGAGACCGAAAAGGTTTTAATTTGGTCTATTAGAGAATGGATTATAAGCATAATGAGAGCTAAAGATCCAAGGCCTGAAATAATTAAATGTTTTAGTAAACTTTTAATCCAAGAAGCTGTTATACCTTTTGATAAAATGATGAGAATAATTGGTTATAACTGCTGTGTTCCAATAGATGTAAGGTGTCACTGTTCTAATCTTCTAGGAAGAGCAGAAATTGATCTACTATGTTTAATTTCAATTATACAAAATAAATTAAAGGTTGATTTAAAAAAAATTATTAAAATTTCTAACAAAGATTATCACATAGAAATGATAAATCAGTCTAATAAATTAGTAGAAAGTTTAAACAGGTCCAAAATTTCAATACCCGTAAGAAATGAATTTTTAAATAAATATCACACAAATACATACAAAATTAATAATAATGTTATTTTTTATGATTTCAAAAATAAATTACAAAGAAAATGTACTTGACTTTGATAACTATTATCATTATTAATAATTGATGTGGATGAACTCAAGCTATATCTCCCAAGATTAACTTAGTGCATCCACATCACCATTTCTCTCATAATCATAAAAGTTAAATATTGTAAAACTACGGTTTGGATATTAATGTCAAATATAACTTTATAAGGTTTATTGATAGCTATGGATTATTTTCAAATCGCATCTGTTCCTGGAGACGGAATAGGTAAAGACATAGTAATCTCAGCAAAATCAATAGTTGATCTCTCATCTGAAATTATTGGTGGTTTTAAATGTAACTGGGAAACTATTAATGCTGGTGCAGAATATTTTTCAAAAGAAGGTTGTGATGTCGAACCAGGCGGTGAAGATAGAATAAGTAATGCTGACAGTATTTTCCTTGGGGCGATTGGGCTACCTACGATACGACATAAAGATGGGACAGAAGTATGCCCTCACCTCAGATTTAGAGAAATGTTTGGATTATATGCTGGAGTTAGACCAGTTAAGTCTTACCCAAACATTACAAACAGGTTAAGTAATAAATTAGCAAGTAATATTGATTTAGTAATATTAAGAGAGTCAACTGAAGGTTTGTTCTACACAGCAGCTGTTCACAACAGATGCCCCGTAGATAACAATGACGAAGTTCAGGATATTATGCGTATCACTAGAAAAACAACAGAAAAATTACATGACTTTGCATTTAAATTAGCACGACAAAGAAAGAGTAAGGGAAAGTTAGGTAAAGTTACGTGTGTTGATAAAGCCAATGTATTTCGTTCTCAGGCTTTGTTTAGAAAAATATTTGATGAAAGGAAGGATAATTTTACAGATATAGTATCGGAACATTGTTATGTTGATGCAATGGCATTAAACCTTATAAGGAATCCCTGGGAATATGACGTAATGGTAATGGAAAATATGTTTGGCGACATATTATCAGACCTTGGCGGAGGATTAGTAGGTGGAATGGGGATGGCTTCATGTGCAGAAATTGGAGACAACCATGGTTTATTTCAACCCGCTCATGGAAGCGCTCCAGATATAATGGGGCAAGACAAGGCAAATCCATTAGCGACTATTCTTAGCTCTACTTTGATGCTTGACTATTTATCAGATAAAAAAGGATGTAAAAGTGCGTCTGAAGGCTCAAAACTAATAGAGGCCGCAATTGAAACAGGCTTTGAAAGAAATGAGCTAAGGCCAATTGAATTTGGTGGTGATATGGGAACAAAAGCAGTAACTGAAAAATTAATCACATTATTAAAAGATAAAAATGTTCAAAATGAAGTATTAACCTAATAGGAGTTAAAATTAATAATGTTTGTAATAACTGTTAAATTTGTAATTCACGAAAAAGACACAGAAAAATTTAAAGTACGAATCTTACAACAAGCTAGAGACTCTCTTGAACTTGAAAAAGATTGTCATGAATTTGATGTCTGCCACGACCCTAATAATAAAAATATAGTATTTTTATATGAAACTTACACCGACAAAGACGCTTTTGACATTCACCTCAACAGCAAACATTATCTATCATTTAATGAAGAAATAACACCTTGGGTTAAAGAAAAAATTGTAACACAATTAGAAAAACAAGCATTATAGAATAAAGAGCGGATTATGAAACTAGGTATAATAGGTGATGATTTTACAGGCTCATCTGATATTGCAAATAACCTTAAAAAATCAGGAATGCAAGTATCCATGTATGCTGGTATTCCAACTCTACTTCCTTCGGAAATAAAAAAAGAGCCAACTGACGCCGCCGTTATTGCCCTCAAAACTAGAACCATACCAATTGAAGAAGCAATATCAGAGAGCTTAAAAGCTCTTTCATGGTTAAAAAATTGTGGATGTGAACAATTTATTTTTAAATATTGCTCAACTTTTGACTCCACCAAAAAAGGAAATATAGGGCCAGTAACTGACGCAATTATGAAAGAATTAAATACAGATTTTACTATAGCGTGCCCGTCCTTTCCTGATGCTGGACGAACTGTTTATTTTGGACATATGTTTGTTAATGGCAAACCATTAAATGAATCAGGCATGGAAAATCATCCTCTAACTCCAATGACAGATCATAATTTAGTTAGGTGGCTTAATTATCAAACCAAAGATAATGTTGGCCTAATTGATTTTCAAACTATTTCAAAAGGAGCAAATAGCGTCAAAGAGAGAATTCAAACGTTAAAAACAGATGGATATAAGTATGCAATTGTTGACACTATTAAAAATGATGACTTTGACATTATTTGTAACGGCGTAAAAGACTTACCATTTTTAACTGGTGGATCTGGTATTGCGCTTGGATTACCAAAAATTTATAAAGATAGAGGTTTGTTGTCTGCATCTAATTTTGAAATTCCTAAAAATAGTTCCAATGCAATTATTCTTTCTGGATCATGCTCAGTTGCAACAATAAATCAAATAAATATTTATAAGGAGAATAAACCATCCTTATATGTTTCCCCTGATGAAGTAATTAACAATGAAGACTTGGTTGAAAAGGTCTTTTCGTGGATTAAAGATAATGAAACATTATCTCCTCTTGTTTACTCGTCTTCTGATGCTAAAACTGTCACAGAAAAACAAAAACAATATGGCCAAGAAATCTTAGCAAATGAAATTGAAAACTTTTTTGAATTACTATCTAAAAAGCTTGTAAAAGATAATTTTGGAACATTTATTTCAGCTGGAGGAGAAACCTCAGGAGCAGTCATAAAAGGTTTAGGTGTCCAAGAGCTTAAAATAGGTGAAGAAATTTCTCATGGCGTCCCTGCCCTATGGTCCCCTCATTCTAATGGTAATAAGCCAATTTCTGTAACACTTAAATCTGGTAATTTTGGTCAAACAGATTTCTTTGAGAGAGCTCTCAAAGTGTTTGTTTAACTCAAAAATTAAATTTTAGAAAACTTCTTTAAAGCATTTGTAAAAGTTAATCCGGCATCCATTTCTTCCATTGCCTTTCTGTCATCGGCAGAAAACTTTTCGGAAGCTTCAGTTATATTCTCAGCATGCTCAATTGGGATACATAAAACACCTGTGCCATCAGCAACAATAATATCACCTTTTCTTACTCTTACTCCTGCACAAACAACTGGATCATTTATAGATATAACTTTTATCCTGGTTTTTCCGGGTGTTGGTACCATGTGTCTAGAAAATGCTGGAAAGGAAAATTCTATAATTTCTTCTCTATCACGAATACCTCCATCGACCACAAGGCCACCAACTCCTTTCAACTTTGCAGCATAAGAAGCCATCCCACCCCAGGTAGACACCTGAGCTCCATTATTGGCAACAACAATGACATCTCCTGGATTTGCCGCGTCAATCATATGCCCAACTTTAAAATCATCTGATGAAAAACTGCCAAAAGGACCTGTTGTTTCTTGAACCGTAATAGCTCTTCCTACTACCTTCATACCAAAACCTGCAGGAGCCAGGTTATTCATAACACCATTAAAACCAACATCATCTAGTGCATTGGCTAAGGTTGGTGTAGCAATTTTCTTTAATCTTTCTAAAATTTCATCATTAACAGACATTTATAAACTCCCGAAGTACCCAAAATAATTTTACTCTTAATTAATAATGTTATTATAAGGACATTTTTTTTGTATTAATTATATTGACCTTTATCCTATATAATTTAACTTATTTTAAATTAATTAACAAAATAAGTATTATAAATGTCTAAGTTTAATTTTCCTTATATTAAAGAAACGAATGATTTATCAAACCTTCGAAAAGAAGTAAGAAATTTTATAACGAAATCGTTAAATCATAAAGATTTTGAGCCTTCTGCTGATGCTTGGGTCTTTTCTGCCAGCCCAGAGTTTAGTAAGAAACTTGGATCGATGGGATGGCTAGGCATGTCATTTCCAAAAAAGTACGGCGGGAATGAAAGAACTGCACTTGAGAGGTATGTTGTGACCGAAGAGCTTTTAGCTTCTGGAGCTCCTGTCGCCGCTCATTGGATAGCTGACAGACAAAGCGGGAGTCAAATTTTAAGATATGGAAATGAGGAGCAAAAAAAATCAATTATTCCTAAAATAACCGCAGGTGAATGCTTTTTTGCTATTGGAATGAGTGAGCCTGACTCTGGTTCAGACTTAGCTTCAGTTAAAACTAAAGCTACTAAGATAGAAAATGGTTGGAAACTTGAAGGTAGAAAAATTTGGTCTACTGGCGCTCATATAGCAAATTATATGATTGTACTTGTAAGAACTAGTCCTGCGTCAGAAAACAATAGGCATGAAGGACTATCTCAGTTTTTGGTTGATTTATCGCTTCCAAATGTAAGTGTAAAAGGTATCCCTGACATGACAGGTCAACGCCATTTTAACGAAACTCTATTCGATAATGTTATACTTTCTGAGGATGCATTGCTTGGAGTTGAAGGAAAAGGTTGGTCTCAGGTAGTTGGTGAACTTGCACTTGAAAGATCTGGCCCTGAAAGATTTTTGTCTCATTTCACATTACTTGAGAGCTTTATAAATGAATTCAAAAATATTTTAATAAAATCAGGTTCAAAATTAATAGGTAAATTAATTGCTGAACTTCAAACATTAAGAAGAATGAGTTTTTCTATAGCCTCTATGTTACAAAATGGAGAATCTCCAGAGACACAAGCTGCATTTGTTAAGGAGTTGGGTAATAAATTTGAAAAGACCATGGTAGAAACGTTAAGAGAGTTTTCCAATATAATTCCACTTTATGAATGGCCTTCTCAATTACAAAATTTATTTGAAGACGCCACTCTCAGAATACCCTCAAACTCGTTAAGAGGTGGAACAACTGAAATTATGAAAGGGATAATAGCAAGACAGTTAGGTCTGAGATGAATGAAGAACTAAGTATTATTTTAGAAACAACATCAAAAATTCTTAACAAGCATGTAGATCATAAATTAAGACAAAACATAGATAACGATAATTCTGATTTAATTAATTTATGGGGTGAAATTAAACAACTTGGCCTTCCTAAAATAGCCGTTAAAGATAAGTTCAATGGATCAGGTTTACCTCTTTCAACTACTTTACCAATAATCAAATTATCAAATAATATAGGAGCACCAATACCTTTATCCGAAACAATATTGTCTAATTATATTCTGTCAGAATCTGATATAAACCCTCCAAGTGGCATTATAACTTATGCAATAGATGTAAAGAACCTTAAAATCATAGGTAATGAAATATCCGGCGAATTAATTTCGGTTCCATATTTAAATCTTACTGATAAAGTTGTTGTTATTGCTGAGATTGAAAAAACAAAAAAAGTTATTCTTATTAAAAATAGCGGGGAAGACAAAGAATTAAAAAAGAATTTTTTATCTGAACCACGCTATAATTTAAAATTAAATAAATGTAAAATCCTTGATATAAAACCAATTAACCTAAGGATAAATTTTAAACATTTAGGCGCTATTGTAAGATCTGCTCAAATGATAGGATCGATGGAAAAAATTTTAGATTTATGTATTGATTACTGTTCACAAAGAAAACAATTTGGAAGAGCACTCTCAAAATTCCAAGCTATTCAACACCAGATTTCTGAAATGGCCGTTGAACTATCTGCATCTTCTGCAGCTTTATCAACAATTACTAATTCTGATGATTTTTATAAAAATAAAAAGGATATAGCTATTTTAAAAATAAGAGCTGGAGCTGCTGCAGGAAAAGTTATAGCAATATCCCATCAAGTTCACGGCGCAATTGGATTTACTCAAGAGTATGAATTAGCTTACTTTACTCGCAATCTAAATAGTTGGAGAAACGACTTTGGAAATGAGAGTTATTGGGAAGATGTATTAGGAAAAGATTTTTTAGAAAATAACAATCAAAATTTATGGGAATATTTAACTTAAATACTATTTTAATTCGAGGTGAAAATGACTGACTCAGTTTTATATGAACAAGATGATAGAATTGTTAAAATAACACTAAATAGACCGGACACAAGAAATGCTCTTTCCGGAGATATTATAGAAGGTTTAGTAGATTCTCTAAATAAAGCTGATAAAAATAAAAATGTAGGTTGTGTAATATTAACAGGTGCTGGAAAAAGCTTTTCGTCTGGTGGAAATCTTCAAGAAATCAAAGATATGACCACTAAGGACAACATGTCTTTAACTGAATTAGAGGATTGGTATAGATTTGGAATACAAAAAATTCCACTTACAATGAATAGTATTGATGTTCCAATTGTAGCTGCTGTAAATGGACACGCCATTGGTGCAGGAAACGATTTGTGTACAATGTGCGATATTAGAATTGCAGCAGAAGACGCAAAGTTTTCAGAGAGTTTCCTTAGAATTGGAATTATTCCAGGTGATGGTGGATCCTGGTTTCTTCCGAAAATAATTGGACTAGCAAGAGCAAATGAAATGATTTTAACTTGTGACGTTCTTGATGCCCAAAAGGCTCTAGATTGGGGTCTTGTTTCAAAGGTTGTAACAAATGATGAACTTTTGGATGAAGCTTATAGAACTGCAAATAAAATTGCCTCACAACCCCCTGAAGCATCAAGAAGAGCTAAAAGATTATTAAGAATGTCACAAAATGTTTCTCTGGACAAAGCGTTAGAAATGGCGGCAAGTCAACAAAGTATTCTTCAACAACTTGATGACCATAGAGAAGCAATAGACGCCCTTTTAGAAAAAAGAAAACCTAATTACACAAACTCCTAGCTAAGGTTTTTAAATTCTACATATACATCTTAGGAAAAAAATAATCGATAACTTCCCCGTTTGTAAAAACTGGTGGTTTAAAATTATTTTCAGAATATTCTAT
>QCHB01000015.1 GCA_003278095.1 SAR116 cluster bacterium AG-390-L20
TCTGTCAGGATCAATACCTTGTATAACTAAATAATCTCTTACAGCAGTGGCTCTCTGCTCACCTAGGGCTAAGTTGTATTCACGTGTGCCTCTTTCATCACAATGACCTTCAACTATGAAATTCAAATCTGTATTTGCTCTTAGAAACCTTGATTGTGCATCAAGTAGTATTTTAGCACTAGAATCTAGTTTAGCTGAGTCGTAATCAAATAAAACTCTATCACCAACAGCAATTAATTTATCTGATGCAGTTTGTTTGGCTTGAGCAAATAAACTTTTCTTTTTTTCAACTGAGCTTGAAGTTGAGGAAGCAGTTGATCCGCTTGAAGACGATGCAGTACTGCCAGTAACTACTTTTTGAGATGCTGTTTCACAAGCTGAAAGTAGAGCCACAGCTCCTATTAAAGCAATAATTCTCTTATTCATTTGATTTTCCTGTAGTGTAACCTTTGTTTATAATTTTAGTAAATAATCTAGAAACTGAGTTTTTTGGCTGTTCACAATGTTTTGCTTGAGTAATAAATCTGTCATTAATTGCAAATTCGCTTAAATAAATTTCTTCAGAGTTTTCAGACTTAAGCTTATAATGCAATATTCCATTTAATAATTTTTTTCCAGTTACAGAATAAACTATATCTAGGTTGTCTTTTTTAAAAATTTTAGTATTTAATTCAATTTCGGCCATAGTTATACCCTTCGCAAAAGAATTTTACAACACCATTTTTTTTACTAGGGAGCGGCCACCTAAAATAAAAATTAACAATAATTAGTTATAATTAAATGTCTACCTATATATTTCACGTTTCGTGAATACATATTGTTGATTTTTACAAAATTTTTTATTTTAAATGTGAAAGTGAGCTCAGATTTTTTCCAACTAGCACGTCTGAGTTCACATTTCTTGAAAAGAATAATTAACTATAGCTATATTTCAAGTAATCTATTAAAATAATATAACCTAAGGCTAGTTGGGGGATTAGTAATTGGGTTTAAAAGCAAGTGAATTTCTAAAAACTAATTTTTTATCCGTTTGGCATCATTTTCTACTATTTGAAATTGAAAGATCTAAAGCTGGTGTAAAAGCATGGGGTAATGCAAATGGTTACTTAGTTTTTCAAGTGATTGCATGGCATCATGTTGTAATTTTAACAGCAAAGTCAAACTCAAAGTTCAGAGATGATGCTGTACAACTATGGTATAAATTCAGTAAAGCTGGGTTTGAAACTAATACCGTACTTACATACACTTTAATATCGGAATTAACTTCGTTAAGTATTGAAACTGTTAGACGACAAGTAAAAAAATTAGAGGATAATAATTGGGTTTCATATTCAAAAAAAAATGGTGTTATATTAAACCCGAGTAAAGAAAATAATGATTATTTAGCTAATATTTTTAATGTGAAAGAAGTTCAAAATTTGGGATACTTCTTAGATTTATTAGACAAAAGAAGGTCTTATTAAAGAGATTAAAAGGAAGAAAATTTGGAAATTACAAATAAGGTTATAGTAGTGACTGGAGGAGCCGGAGGGATTGGGCTAGCTCTAGGAAAAAGTTTTTTAAAAGAAAATCCAAAAAAAATAGTTCTTGTAGATATAAATTTTAAAGAATTTCATTTTAAAAATCAAAACGTAATTTGTAAGAAATGTGACGTAACTAATGAATTAAGCGTTCAAAATTTAATTGATGAAATAAACCTTGATTTTGGGTTAATTGATATTTTTTGTTCTAATGCAGGAATACTCTCTTTGGGGAGTGAACAAACATCAAATGAAGATTGGAGTAAAAACTGGAACTTACATGTTATGTCTCATGTTTTTGCAGCAAAGAAACTATTACCTGACATGTTAAAAAGAGGCAGTGGATATTTTGTTAATACTGCATCTGCTGCTGGGTTATTAAGTCATATTGATTCTATCACATATTCTACAACAAAACATGCGGCCATTGGTCTAGCCGAATGGCTGGCAATTACATATGGAAAACAGGGAATTGGTGTATCAATTTTGTGTCCGCAGGCCGTTGAAACTGCAATGACAAGAGGACGAGAAAAAGAAGTTTCTGCTTTGGATGGTATGATGAAGCCTGAAGATGTAGCAATAGATGTTATAAAAGCCATTAAAAATGAGGTTTTTTTGATATCTCCTCATGATGAGGTTATTGGTTATTTCCAAAACAAAGCCAATAACTATTCAAGGTGGATTGGCGGAATGCAAAAATTAAAAAATAGACTTAAATCTTAGAAATTAAATTGCATCAGCGATCGCTGAACCACAAATATGAGTATTTGCCTTACCTGCTAAATCAACAGTTCTGTACTCTTCTTTTTCTAAAACCTCTTCAATAGCGCTCACAATATTATCTGAAGCCTGCTTATGACCCAAATGCTCAAGCATCATTGCGCCGGCCCAAATTTGACCAATAGGATTTGCAATACCTTTACCTGCAATATCAGGAGCAGAACCATGAACAGGTTCAAATAATGAAGGAAACTTTTTTTCTGGATTAATATTTCCAGACGGAGCTATTCCTATTGTTCCAGTACAAGCGGGGCCTAAATCTGATAAAATATCTCCAAACAAATTTGAAGCTACTACTACATTGAATTTATCAGGATTAAGTACAAAATGAGCACAAAGAATATCGATATGATATTTATCCCATTTTACATCAGTATATTTTTTAGCCATTTCCTCAACTCTTTCGTCCCAGTAGGGCATGGTAATTGAAATCCCATTAGATTTCGTAGCTGATGTTAAATGCTTTTTATCTGAACTTTGGGCTAATTCAAACGCAAATTTTAGAACTCTATCTACACCAACTCTTGACATTACGGTTTCCTGCATAACAATTTCTCTGTCAGTGTCTGGAAACATTTTTCCACCTATTGAGGAATATTCTCCTTCAGTATTTTCTCTAATAATATAAAAATTTATATCTCCAGGATTCCTATTCGCTAATGGTGAAGGAACACCTGGCATTAATTTTACTGGTCTGAGATTAATATATTGATCAAAATCTCTTCTAAATTTTAATAATGATCCCCAAAGAGATATATGATCAGGGATTTTATCTGGCCAGCCAACTGCCCCAAAAAATAGAGCATCATGAGATCCAATTTGAGTTTTCCAGTCATCTGGCATCATTTGACCATGCTTAGAAAAATACTCATATGAACTGAAATCAAAGTGGTCAAAGTGAAGATTAATACCATATTTATTTGATATCACTTCCAACACTTTTAATGCCTCTGGCATTATCTCAGTTCCTATTCCATCCCCTGGAATTACTGCAATATTATATTTGTTTTTTGTCATAATCTATTCCTAAATAGTTTGATATGGTGTCCATGGAGCAGCTGTCATTAGTTTATTTTCTTGAGTTAATACAAGTGGTCGAAATTCAGTAGCAAATTTTATAAAATCTTTATCTTTATATATTATTTTCCATAACTCCCTTCTCGCATTATCGTCCTTAAATTGCCAAATATGGATAATTTGGTTTAAGGCACCAACATCACCGATATAATATCTTATTATATTTTTTTTATATTTTTGAAGAGCAGGCCATCCTAAATCTTGATAAACCTCTATAGCTTTTGATAATTTGCCAACATGCAAAGTGTAAGTTCTTAATTCAAAAATGTTCAATATATCCTCCAATAAGAAATTTTTGGCTTTTTAAATAACAAAGTCTCATTGAGTTTTCTCTATTATTATCTAATAATTACATATCAGAAAATATAAGGAAGTTTAATGGATATTTTAGAAATCAAAGATTTAGAAACTTTAGCTCAAAAAAGAGTTCCAAAAATGTTTTTCGACTATGTAAATTCAGGTTCTTGGACTGAAACCACATATAATGAAAACATATCTGATTTTCAAAAAATTAAACTAAGACAAAGAGTTGCAATTGACATGTCAAATAGAACTCTGGCAACTAAAATGGTTAATCAATCGGTGTCAATGCCTGTCGCGATAGCGCCAACTGGTCTTACTGGGATGCAAAGAGCAGATGGAGAAATACTAGCTGCCCAAGCAGCTGAAGAATTTGGTATTCCTTTTACTTTATCAACCATGAGTGTGTGTTCTATAGAAGCTGTAGCAGAAAAAACAAAAAAACCATTTTGGTTTCAATTGTATGTGATGAAAGATAAAAAATTCATGGCTCGTCTAATAGATAGAGCAAAAGAAGCTAAATGTAGTGCCTTAGTTTTAACATTAGATTTGCAAATTTTAGGTCAAAGACACAAAGATGTGAGAAATGGACTGTCTACTCCTCCTAAATTAATTCCAAAACACATTTATCAAGTTTTAACTAGACCTATGTGGTGTCTAAGAATGCTTACTACCAAAAACCATTTTTTTGGTAATATTGTAGGACATGTTCAAGGAATAAAAGATGTAAGATCTTTAGGTTCTTGGATAACTACTCAGTTTGATCAAAAGCTTGATTGGAAAGAAGTTGATTGGATTAGAAAGAGGTGGGGAGGTAAACTTATTATTAAAGGAATTTTAGACTCTGAAGATGCACTTTTAGCAGCAAAAACCGGAGCTGACGCAATTATAGTTTCAAATCATGGAGGGAGGCAACTCGATGGCGCGTCTTCAACAATAAATATTTTACCAGAGGTAGTCGACAAAGTTGGCAAATTAGTCGAAGTCCATTTGGATGGAGGCATTAGATCTGGTCAAGATGTAATAAAAGCGATGTGTCTAGGGGCAAAGGGTACGTATATTGGTAGAGCTTTTCTATATGGTTTAGGTGCTTTGGGTAAAGACGGTGTTACCAAAGCTTTAGATATTATCAAAACAGAAGCAGACATGACTATGGCTCTATGTGGAAAACGAGATGTCCATCATTTAAATAGAGACAATATTTATACGCCTAAATAATCTATATAAGGCAAAAATTTAAATGACAAAAATAATAAAATTAATAACTTATGATTTAAGGTTCCCTACTTCTGATAATCTTGATGGTTCTGATGCGATGAACCCAGATCCTGATTACTCTGCAGCATATGTAATTCTTGAAAGTGAAAATAAATTATTAAAAGGTCATTCTTTTGCTTTTACACTTGGTCGCGGCAACGACCTATGTTGTGAAGCAATCCGAGCATTACAACATATTGTGCTAGGACTTGATATAGAATGGATAAGAGATAACCTTTCCTCTTTTTCAAGAATGATGACCTCTGACTCACAATTAAGATGGGTTGGTCCAGAAAAGGGTATAATCCATATGGCTAGTGGTGCAATTATAAATGCTGTTTGGGATATTTTGGCAAAAATGAATAATAAACCGCTTTGGAAACAAGTTTCAGATATGAGCCCAGAAGAAATATCTAGATCTATTGATTTCAGGCACATAACAGATTTTCTAAATCAAGATGAAGCTAATCATATTCTAAAGTCCCATCAACAATCAAAATCAAACAGAATCTCTATATTAAAAAAAGAAGGTTACCCATGTTATGTAACTTCTGCAGGCTGGCTTGGGTACAGTGACGAAAAGTTGAAAAGATTATGTGTTGATGCAAAGAAAAAAGGGTTTGAATATGTAAAATTAAAGGTGGGTAAAAATCTTAAAAATGATATGAGGCGTCTAGAAATAGCAAGAAGCTCATTGGGTCCTGAGATTAAAATTATGATTGATGCAAATCAGGTTTGGGAAGTTGATGAAGCAATTAAATGGATTAAATCTCTTTCTGAATTTAATCCGTATTTCATAGAAGAACCAACAAGTCCAGACGATATTATAGGTCATAAAAAAATAAGAGAAGCTATTTATCCTATAAAAGTAGCTACAGGTGAAGCCGTTCAAAATAGAATTATATTTAAACAATTAATATCAGAGAAAGCTATTGATATAGTCCAAGTAGATGCCTGCAGAATGGGAGGTCTAAATGAAGTGTTAGCAGTACAATTAATGGCTGCAAAAAATAATCTTCCAGTTTGGCCTCACGCAGGTGGTGTAGGTTTATGTGAATATTCTCAACATCTTGCAATGATTGATTATATATGCGTATCAGGTAGAAAAGACAAACAAGTCATAGAGTATGTAGATCATCTTCATGAACATTTTATCAATCCGTGTATAATAAAAAATGCAGCATATATGCTCCCAGAAGAAAGTGGATTTTCAGTAGAAATGAAGCCTGAGACCTTAAAAAATAATTTATTTATTTCCTAGAAAACATTTCTTTTGCAGCTTCACTCATTTCTTTTATGCATACTAAGCCGGTTGGTAATTGGACAGAATTACTTACAAAAGCATGCATCTGTCCTTCAAATAATCGATAATGGACTTCATTACCAAAAGATAAAAGTCTTCTTTTATATGCATCACCTTCATCAACCAGAGGATCCAGTCCTGCTCCAAAAATATATGTAGGGGGAAGGCCAGATAAGTCAGGGGTTAATAGTGGTGATGCTCTCCAATCTACCTGCTCTTCATAAGAATTTAAGTAATGGTCTGCAAAATATTTTATAGTTTTCTTATTTAAAATCATACCTTCAAGGTCTATATCCATTGATCTTCTACACATAGTCATATCTACCCATGGATAAACTAGAATTTGACCATGGACTTTTGGAATTAATTTATCTCTGGACATAATAGTTCCAACAGCAGCTAAAGCCCCTCCAGCACTATCACCACACAAAATAACTTTATTTTGATCAATATTAAATTCATCTGCTCTACTTATAATCTCAGTTATAGCATCTATTGTATCTGTAATTGCTGCTGGAAATTTATGTTCGGGGGCTAGTTTGTAATCAACTGCTATTATAGTTGCATTTGTTTGTTTACATAAATGTCTGCAAACTAAATCATGACTTTCAAGGTCTCCCATCACAAAACCGCCACCATGAAAATAAATAATTAATGGTTGTTTTTGGTTTATAAGTGTATCTGAATTTTCGTTAAAATATTTTCTTACAGTTATAGATCCTAGAGAACCCTTAAGAGTAAAATCTTCTACATGGGAAATAAATACACTAAGCTCTTCAGGAGTTTCTGCCATTTTAGCTCTTAAAGCTCTCAGCTCTTGAGGAGAAAAACTTTCCAAGGGAGGTGCGTTGTTTTTAATACGTTCATCAATTAAAGTTTGTGTATCTTTATCAATTTGCATGCCAAATTTTCTCCAATTATTCCCTGTATTTATAACCTTAATTTTAAGGTTTTGAAAATGATATTTTAGCTAATTAATTAATCTTATTTTTTATAAATATTAAAATTATGTAATAAACTCAAATTTAATTAAAAGCTTTTAGTGGTAAAAATAATGATCATTATATTTTTAGTAATAATTTTTATAGCTTTAATAATTTTTCCATTATGGGTTTCAAGGAAAGCTGAAAATAAAGCTAAGAGAAAATAAATTAGTCTTAGCTAACTTTATTAGATTATTGACGTGAATAATGTCATATGCAATATAGAGAGTATTAACAACATTTTTAGATTACACATGATAAACAACCCTACTAAACAAGTTTCAGGCCCATTTGTAATTAAATATCAAAAATTTTTTAGTTATACTTTTTTACTAATAGGAGTTTACTTATTCTTTAATATAGGTAACGAAACTTGGGATATCATAAAATCTTCAATTGCTGAAGCTTACATACAAGTAACAAGTTTTGTTGCAGGAACGTTGTTGTTTTTCTATTCATTAGAAAAATATCTAAAAATTGATTTAGAAAAAGTTCTTAAAAAAAGACCAAAACTAGAAATTTTTGCTAGTTCATTTCTTGGTGCGCTTCCAGGTTGTGGGGGGGCTATTATAGTTTTAACTCAATATTCTCGTGGAAAAGTTTCTTTTGGTTCAGTTGTAGCAACATTAACAGCCACTATGGGTGATGCAGCTTTTTTACTAATAGCTAGAGAACCTAAAATTGGATTATTAATAATATTAATTAGTTTTTGTGTAGGTTTTGTCTCAGGGATATTAGTCAATTTAATTCATAAAAAAAACTTCATGAAAATGAATGGATGTGACGTTATAAAACTAAATAGTAAACCATCAAAATATAAGTCTTCAAAAAGTTTAGATTTTATTTGGATTGTTTTAATTATTCCTGGAATATTTTTTGGAGTTTTGACAGCTTTTCAAATTGACTTAAATTTATATTTTGCAAATAAATTTATAGAAAATCCAATTACTTTTTTTGGTTTTTTTGCTGGTTCTTTATGCTTCATTATGTGGACATTACCAATTATTAGTGGTTTAAGATACACTCCTTCAGGATCAGATGAAAAGATTTTAAGAAGAACTGTATCAGATACTAATTTTATTACAGGTTGGGTTATTTTAGCTTTTCTTGCATATGAATTAACTGTTCATTTAGGAGGGTTTGAGTTAGAGGAAATTTTTAAATCTTATTATTTATTCATTCCATTGATAGCTATTTTAATAGGTTTTTTACCAGGTTGTGGTCCTCAAATATTAGTTACAACTTTATATTTAAATGGAATAATTCCTTTATCTGCTCAGATTGGAAACGCCATTTCAAATGACGGAGATGCATTGTTCCCAGCAATTGCCCTTCACCCAAAAGCAGCTTTTATTGCCACTATATATTCGGGTATTCCTGCAATAATAGTAAGCTATATCTATTTTTTTATTTTTGAATTTTACTAAATCTCATTTTTAATGAATATGTTCATTGTTTCTATTAGATTGATGTTATATAATCTAATAAACTAGAAGTAAAAAAATGACATTTAAACCTGCCAATATTCCAACAAATGACAGTAAAAGAGTACAAGCTGTAGTCCGAACAGGTGTATTAGATACAAATTCAACAGAACTTTATGACGTTTATTGTCTTTTAGCCAAAGAAATTACAGGGTGTCCAGTAAGTTGGACAGGAGTGATAGATGCTGATAGACAGTTTATACTTGCTAGAGATGGATTTCCTAATGAAGTTCCAATTGAGATGCCAAGAAAACAAACTTTATGTCAATTTGCTTTGGAGAAAACTAATCCGCTTATAATTAATGATATGACTAAAGATAAGCGATTTATGTTGCATCCAGCAGTTACAGAAATTGGTGTTAAGTTTTATGCAGCATTTCCAATTATTACTTCAGACGGATATATATTAGGAACATTGTGTGTAAGTGATAATAGAGTAAGAAAGCTGTCAAAACATAAGATTGACTTGTTAATAAGTTTAGCCCAAAAGTTAGCATATCAATTAGAAGTTCAAGTTGCTCAAAGAAAAAGTACTGCAGAAACTACAATAAATATAATGCATAAATTAATGTCTAACTTTGTAGATATAAGCCTTCATAACGCTATATCAATATTAAAATTTTTAATAAATGATGTAATTACAAGTGAAGAAAAAAAATTAATCATTAAGCTTGGTATTGGAGAAAGTAACGAAGGTGATATTTATATTTCTAAATATGGGATAAAACTACAAGAACAGTTAAATATGAATATTGGAACTTTGAAAAGAATTAAAAATCTATCTGAGGATGAAGATGAATTAATGGACATGCTTAGTAAGATAGAAGGTTAAAGATGTTTGGAAAAATTTTAAATTTTAAATTCACATCCGTAAGTGAAGCTAAACTAGCAGCTTCTTTTTGTTCAGAAAAGTTTGGCTCTAAAATCTCTGAATATAATATCATTGGTCTTAATATTTTTATAAGCCAATCGGGTGATTTGAATGTTTCAATAAAATTTGAAAATCCAGATGCATTAAAAAACTTTGAAAATAATTATATTAATATTATTGCTGATTTAAAAGGAAGTTTGGTTTTTAAAGAAAATAACTTTGTTGGTGTTTGTACTTTTACTTATGAAAAAGAAGCAGCAAGTACTGAAATGTAATATTTTATTCGGAGACTTTAAGAATGATAATGGCATCAGAAACCTTTGATGGCACGTGGCCGTTTAATCCTAACTTTTTCGATGGCAATGGTTTTTTACAACATTACGTAGATGAAGGTCCCAAAGAGGCAAAGCCGATTATTATGCTACATGGAGAGCCAACTTGGGGTTATATTTATAGAAAATTTATTCCAGAATTATCTAATAAGTATCGAATCATAGTTCCAGACATGATGGGCTTTGGAAAATCAGAAACGCCTCAAGGTAAAGACTACACTCTTAAAACACATGTTGAAAATCTTAGTAGATTAATAGAATTTTTAGGTTTAAGTAATATAACATTTGTTGGACAAGATTGGGGTGGTCCGGTCACAGGTGCTTATTCAATCAGAAACATTGATAATGTTACGGGTTTCGTTTTAATAAATACTTTATTTGGTTATAGTAAAGAAGAGAGACCTAAAAATTTATCACCCTGGTTTCAATGGATCAAAAAACATTATGAAGCTGAAACTTTAGAAGGTATTTTGGGTGAATTGAGTTCAACATTATTATCAGTTATGAAAATTCCAAATTTTACAAATAATCATGTAATAAATGAAAATTGGATTGAAGCTTACTCTTCACAATTTCCTGATCGAGCAAGTTGCAAAGGAGCTATAAATTTTCCATTAGATGCTCTATTAAATAGAATAGTCCCTTATGTTATTGAGGGTATAAAACAAGGAGATTTAAAGTCACTATGTTCTAAGCCAGCTGTTTTGGCTTACGGAATGCAAGACAGGGCAATTGAACCAGATTATGCAATAAGAGATTTCAAATCTCTTTTTCCGAGTTCTAAAGTTATTGAAATGCCTAATGCAGGTCACTACTCACAAGAAGATGAACCAGAAACTTTAATAAAAATAATTAAAGAATTTATGTTAGTGAATAATAATATTAAATGAGCTTCGTTTATAAAATTTGTTCTAAGAATGAATGGAACAAAGCAATAATAGAAAAAATTTACACTGGATCAGAAGTTGATAATAGAGATGGCTTTATACATTTATCTACTAAAAAACAATTAAAGGAAACAGTTGCAAAACATTTTAAAGGACAAGAAAATCTTCTTATAATTTGTTTTAGAGTTATTAAAATAGAGGATAAACTTAAATGGGAAATATCTCGCAATGAAGAATTGTTTCCTCATTACTATGGAAATTTAGAAACTAATAAAGCTGAAGAAATTTATAATTTGAATTTAAATACTAATAGTGTCCACGAGTTTCCTGAAAACTTTTTCTCCTAAAAAATAATGCATAAACCGTTTTTTTGCTTGTGAGCCGTATTTCTTTCTTTTCTTTTCATTATTAATAGCTTCCATAAGAGTGTCTGACAGTTCTTTTAGACTTAAAGGATTTACACACCATCCAGACCTTGAATGATTTACAGCGTCTACTACTCCACCTTCAATTCCCGCAATTGATGGAATCCCATAAGCAGCAGCTTCAATGTAAGAAATTCCAAAACCTTCTATAGAATTCTTAACTTTATATGACGGCATAATAAAAAGATCGCTTTTTTTCATAAAATCAACTTTTGAGTCTCCTGATATTTTTCCAATTAATTTTACTTGATCTGACAGCCCAAGTCCCTTTATTAAGTTTTTAATTTTATTTTTTTGTGGCCCTTCACCACAAATATTCCATAAGAAAGGTTTTAAAAACTTATTACTATTTAATTCTGACAAACATTTTAAAACTGGAATAATTCCCTTTCTATCTTCTAACCTACATATTGTTAATAGTGATACTAATTCTGATTTTGCTCTAAATTTTGTATTTTTTTCAGATGGAATTTCAATTGAATATGTAGGTGGTATAACTATTTTTTGAGTATCTGTAACTTTAAATTCTGTAATCAAATTTTTTGTGTAGCTTGAGCTGCAAATAATACAACTAGCTCTATTTAATGATTTTTTGATTAGATCATACTTCTTATTAGTGGATAAAAACTCTTGTCCGTGAGCCAAGACAAATATTTTTTTTACTTTTGAAGGTACAGCTTTAACAGATTTCCAACTATCACAAATAACAACATCATTATCCTTATAAATTTTATTTACTAAATACTTTTTTATAAAAGGTCTAAATATTTTTGGAGAAAAATTATTATGGATGTTAATCTTTGAGTTTATATAAATATTTTTTTTTGATAAAAAGTGATCCGGAAAAATATGTGTTTCATTTATAGATGAGAGTCTCTTACTTATTGAGATCATTACATTTTGCATTCCTCCAATTCTTGGGGGATAAGTTTGTGTAACTATTATGTATTTCATTTAAATCTTCTTAAAAAATTAAATATTATTAAATCAAATTATTTGGTTTAATAGTATCGTAGAATTAATAATAAATAAATTTTATTGAGGCGAATATGTATAAATTGACTTTTAGCTCGGCTTCTCCGTATGTACGTAAAGTATTATTATCAGCCCATAGCGCTGGAATCGAGGGACAAATAGAGCTTATAACAGCCGATTCTCAAGACGATAATTTACTTAGAAGTCAAAACCCTCTTGGAAAAATTCCTGTTTTACAAAAGCCAGATGGCTCTTTCTTATTCGATAGCAGAGTAATTATTGATTATTTTAATAGAATTGGTGGTGGTTTGATACCTATGGATGGACCCGAAAGAGATATCGTTTTAAGCAGATCAGCTCTTGCTGAAGGTCTTATAGATGCATCACTTTTAGTAGTATACTCAGATAGGTATTCAGGAGGAGAGGTACCCTCCAAAGTATGGTTGGAATTACAATTGGGTAAAATTGAAAAAACATTAGATTTTTTAGAGAAAGATATTTTTAATTGGGCTAAACCAAGCGGATTTGACGCTGCTAATATTGGGCTTGGTGTTGCATTGGGCTATATGTCATTTAGAAATGTTCAAGAGTGGCAAATAGGCAGGCCACAATTACAAAAATGGTTTGATTATGTTGCTTCCAGTCTGCCAGGATTTTCAAAAACAATACCTACAGCATAATCTAATTTAAGGGTTGATTAATACAGCTCTGAAATCATTAACATTTGTTAGAGTTGGTGAAGTATAAATTAAATCATTAATTTTTTTAAAAAATGAATATGAATCATTTTTGTTCAAATAAGTTTGTGGATTAACTTTTTTAAAAATTGCTTTTTTCAGCGTTTCATCAGAAATATATGCTCCAGCATTATCTTCAATACCGTCTATTCCGTCGGTATCAACTGCAAGGGCACTTATATTTTTTGCTTTATCAAGGGTTATTGCCATTGATAACATAAATTCAGTATTTCTACCTCCTTTGCCGTTTCCTGTGACCTTGACCGTAGTTTCTCCTCCAGATAAAAGTAAAATTGGTTTGCTTAAACTAATATTTTTATACTTTTTTTCATTACTTATCTTTATCGCTAATTCAGCCATTTTTTTACCTTCAATTTTAGCCTCACCTTCAAGGCTGTCAGATAAAATTATAGGAATATAACCTTCTTTTTCTGCAACACTAGCTGCGCTTTTGAGGGCCATTATTGGATTGGCAAGCATGTACTGAGGTGATTTTATTAATTGTGGCAATGTATTTTTATAAATAATTTTTTTAATTTTATCACTTATGGCTATTTTGTAATTTTCTAATATAGCTATTGAATCTTGATTTGAGCCATTTGCTTGTATTGTTGGACCAGAGCCAATATATGCTGGATCATCTCCTGGAATATCTGATATCATATAGGTAGTGAGTTGTGCTGGAAAAATTGTTTTAGCAAGACGTCCACCTTTTAATTGAGATAGAGATCGTCTTACAATATTCATTTCATCTATTGGAGCACCACTAATTAAAAGTTCTTTATTTATTCTTTGTTTTTCTTCAAAACTTATACCACTTAAAGGTAATGTTAATAAAGATGAAGCTCCTCCAGAAATAAGAAAAACAACATGATCCTTCTCAGATGAATTCGTAGCTATATTAAATATTCTTTTTGAAGCAAGTAAACCATTTGCATCTGGTTCTGGATGTGCGGCCTCAATTACTTTTACAAATTTTGTTTTTGTGCGATGCCCATATCTTGTTATTACTAGGCCTTCAATTGGTCCTTCATAATTATTTTCAAACTCTCTTGCCATACTGGCTGCAGCTTTTCCTGCACCAATAACTATAAGTTTTCCTTCAGGTCTAGTTGGAATTTTTTTAAACTTATCTTTTGGTTTAGCGGCTGCTAGTGCAGCACTCATAATCAGTTTAAGTGATTTTTCATTATTCATAATATGTTTGCAATTTGTTTAACTTTCTTAAAGAATGAATTAGTAAATATATAATTTCAATCTCACAATAAATTACAACATAGGAATTAAATGTCTATAATTGAAAATAAAATAATTGGTAATACTTTGATTATTACCTTGAATAATCCATCAAAAAGAAACTCAATGATCAAGGGATTTCATGACGAATTTGAGTCAGCTATAAAAATAGCAGAAGAAGATAAAAATGTTTGCTCTGTTGTCATTACAGGTGAAGGGGATTTTTTTTGTGCAGGTGGTGATCTGAATGCATTAAAAACAAGGAGATCAATGACTGAACCAGAGAGGTACCAAACTTTAAATCAGTTAAATGGAACCATCGAATCTATTTATAATTGTTCAAAACCAATTATAGCAGCAATTGAAGGAGGAGCAGCTGGAGCCGGTGTTTCATTAGCTATGGCCTGTGATTTAGTAGTCATGAGCGAATATAGTTTTTTTTCACTAGCGTATGTTAAAATTGGTTTAACTCCTGATGGTGCTGCTACTAAATTTTTGTCTGAAACAATGCCTCGCCAAATGCTAGCTGAGATGGCAATGATAGGAGGAAAAATTGATGCATCAAGACTATATAACATTGGAGCTGTTAATGTATTAGCCCAAAAAGGTAATGCAAAAGAGACTGCTGTAGAATTATCTAAAAATTTTGAAAATCTTCCCAAAAATTCTATTTCGAGAATTAAAAAATTATCTAGAGCAGCCTACGGTAATGATTTTTCAAAACAAATTAAATTAGAAACTGACTATATGGTAAAATCTCAAGGTGATAAGGAGAGTATGGAAGGCATAGACGCTTTTCTAGAAAAAAGAACACCAGATTATAAAAAGTTGAGATAGTTTTTTTATCTGGCATAGTGATTGCTATTGTAAATTATGACTTTATTTAAGAGCTTTTTAATATTTATTAGTATTTTTATTTTTACAATAAAAGACACATATGCATTTACCTCAAAAAAAAATAATTCCTGTGAAAGTGTTATTAAAACTTTAGAAGACTATACTGACATTCCAAAAAATCTTCTTTCAAGTATTGGTAAAGCTGAATCAGGTCGGATATTAAAAAATAATAAACATACTATCTGGCCATGGACAGTAAATCATGCGGGAAAGAGTCTTTTTTTTGATACAAAAAAACAAATGCAAAAGTATGTTTTAAAACATGTTGAAATGAAAGATTTTAACCTTGACGTTGGTTGTATGCAAATAAACATAAAGTGGCATAAAAATAATTTTAAGAAAATAATTGATATGTTTGCTGTTGAGCCAAATGTTTCTTATGCAGCATCATTTCTATTACAATTAAAAAATAAACATGGTTCATGGGATAAGGCCATAAAACACTATCACTCTTCAGATCCAAATAAAAATAAACCTTATTTAATCAAAGTGAATCAGTTTTGGAAAAGTGAAAAATATAAGACAATGAGGTCAGTAACAAATACCAAAAAAAAAGAAGCTAATAAAAATTCACTTTCAAGCATAATAAAAGACAGTCAGCCTTATTTATTTGCAAGGATTGAAAAAGTAAAATTTTTTAGAAACATATTCTCACAAAATTAAATTTATTAATTGATTAAAAATTAAATATGTAAATAGTTAAAGAGTGAACTATTTAGAAAAATGCATGGGGTTATAAATATGAATGTGAAGGAAGCGTTCTTATCAAGAAGGTCTGTTAGAAGATTTTTATCTAAGCCAGTGCCTAAAGATAAGATTAAAAATATATTAGAGTGTTCCGCTTTTGCACCAAGTGGTCATAACATTCAACCTTGGCATGTATATGTGGTCGAAGGGAAGAAAAAAGAAGCTATAACAAACTCTATTTTAGAATCTATTAAAGATGGATCTGCTAAAAAGTTCAAACAAGAGTTTGATTATTATCCTACTGAATGGTTTGAACCTTTTATATCAAGAAGAAGAGCTGTGGGTTTTGAGCTTTACAAATTACTTAATATTGGAAGAGAAGATTTCGAAGCTAGAGACAAACAAATGCAAGAAAATTTTCATTTTTTTGGTGCTCCACTTGGAATGTTTATAACAATGGATAGAAGGCTTGCTACTGGTACATTTATGGATGTTGGTATGTTCATTCAAAGTATTTTAGTTGGTGCTAGAGGAGAAGGTTTGCATTCATGTGGTCAGGTAGCATTCACTAAATTTCATACACTTATCGCTGATCAGCTTAACTTTAAAGAAAATGAGATGTTGGTTTGTGGTGTATCAGTTGGGTATGAAGATACTAGTGCACCAGAAAATGCATTAAGAGTAGAAAAATTGGATTATACTGATTATACAACTTTTCTATCGGAATAAATTAGAAATTATAATTTTAGGTTCTTAATCATGAAAATGATTACTTTAGATAGTACAAAATCTTATTCGATTCCTGACATCTATTTGAATATTGGGCATTTATTAGATCATTTTATGATGTTAATTTTTGCTAAAGCTGCTTTTGATGCTGGAAGGGAATATGGATTATCTTATGAACAAATTATTGTTTATGGTACCCTAGGCGTTATTTTGTTTGGGGCGGCTGCTCCATTAGCAGGTTGGTTGGCAGACAAGTATTCTAGAGCAATATTAATAACTATTTATCCATTTGGTTTAGCCTTAGGCTCTATTTCAGCTGCACTATCTAGTTCAACGATGATGTTAGGTGTTTCTCTTGGGATTGTTGGTTTTTTTGCTGCAATATATCACCCTGTAGGTATTGCTATGATAACAAAGAGACCAGGTAAAGTAGGTTTGAGGTTGGGTGTTAATGGAGTATGGGGAAATATGGGTGTTGCCATAGCTCCTATCTTAACTGGCTTTCTGATACTCTGCAGTGACTGGAGGCTTGCATTTATTGTTCCATCACTAATATGTTTCTGCTTTGGAGTTTCACAAATATTTGCCTTTATAGAATTAGAAGAAAATAAACCACAAGACAAGCCACATAACACAAATAAAGACCCGTCAATAACATCGGAAGGTTGGCAAACTGTGCTTCTTTGTTTAAGTGTTGTAACCTTATCTGGTGGATTTATTTTTGGATCTTTGACATTTCTTATACCAAGACTCTTTGAAGTAAATATGTTGCAAATTTCAAATGATGTAGCAGTAACTGGACTGTTAGCAGGATTTGTTTATGCAATTGCTTCATTCTCCCAAATAGGGACAGGGTGGTTGGTTGATAAAATTCCTCCAAAATTTGTTTTATCAGCTATGGGTTTAGGTCAATTAGTTTTTATATATATTGCAAGTTATTCTTATGATTATAGTTTACTATTTATTATGTTAGCAGCTATGATTTTTGTTTTTGGGCAAGTTCCTATAACAGATGTTATATTAGTAAAATACGTTCAAGATAATTGGAGGGGTAGGGTTCTCTCTATAAAATTTATGGTCAATTTATGTGCTGGAGCTTGCGTATTACCCGTAACATCATATCTGTTAAAAAATGGATACAATTTTTCATTTATTCTTGAGGCACTAGCGTTTATATCTATAGCCGTTATAGTCTCAGGGTTGCTTTTGCCTAATAAATCATCAAATATATTTGTAGCAAAACAAAAATCTTTATAATGTTGAAATTGTAGATAAGTTCCCGATTATGAAATGTGAAGATATTTTAATATTTACAGACCTAGATGGATCTTTATTAGATCATGATAATTTTGAATTCCAAGATATTAAAGATTTCATATTAAAATGTTTAGATACAGGTATAAAAATAATACCTAATTCTAGTAAAACTAAAATAGAAATTGAGCTTTTTTTTAATCAATTGGGAAAAGAACTACCTTATATTTCTGAAAATGGAGCAGCAGTTCACAACTTGGATTTACTTAATGCTAATTTAAAATTGAAAGATAATTCAATAATTTTAAGTAGATCAATCAAAGAAATTTTAGAAATTTTCAAAACAAAAGTTCCTTTAGAATTTCGTGAAAAATGTGATTTTATTGAAGATATGACACAAGACAAACAAATGCAGACACTTGGTTTAAATCAAAAATATTTACCCTTCGCGTTAAATAGAGATTATTCATTGCCATTAATTTTCAATGGATCAAAAAAACTCATTAGAGAGTTTAGTATATTTTTAAAAAGTCTTGGATTAAAATTACATGAGGGTGGAAGAGTTTTTAATATTTGTGATGACTGTTCAAAAGGTTTTGCAATGAAATCAGTTGTTAAAAAACTTAGAACTGAACTTAAGTCTAATCCGTATACTATTGTTGTTGGCGACAGCCCAAATGATATTTCGATGTTAAAACAATCAGATCAACCATGTATCATACCATTACCAAACAAAGATAATTTGATTGATTTAGAAATTAAAAATATTATCAGAGCTAAAAAGTATGCTCCAAAAGGATGGGAAGAGGTTATAAAATCTTCCTTAAAAAAAATAAATATTAATTTTGTAGGATGAATAAATGGGTAGCTTTTATCAAAATGGTATTGTGGCCAACTTGCACGATTTTTCTTATGGTTCATCGTCAGAAAAGAATTACAAAAAATTAGAAAATGATTTAATTAACTTTTCAAAAGATAATCCAATGGAACTAATACTTCCAAGTTTGTTCTCTGAAATTGATGGAAAAGCTCTTCCTAAAATAATTAATGAAATAAATAAGACAGATTTTTTAAATCATATTGTAATAGGTTTGGACAAAGCAAATCACGAAGAATACAAAAAAGCGTATAATTTTTTTAAAAAATTAAAACTCCCATTTTCTATGCTTTGGAATGATGGACCAAGATTAACAGAACTTGATAAAGAATTAAAATCAAAAGGATTGGCTCCTGGTGAATTTGGTAAAGGTAGAAACGTTTGGTATTGTATAGGTATGACACTAGCTAGAGGTAAAGCGGAATCTATAGCCTTACATGACTGTGATATTCTGACATATGAAAAATCACTTCTGGCTAAACTATTTTATCCGGTAGCTAATCCAGTTTTTAATTTTCAGTTCTGTAAAGGATATTATCCTCGGGTTGCGGACTCCAAAATGAATGGTAGAGTTTCCAGATTATTGGTGTTTCCGCTATTGTTAGCAATGGAAAGAACAATAGGAAAAAGTGATTATCTAGATTTTATGAAGTCTTTTCGCTATCCACTTGCGGGTGAATTTTCCTTCAGAAAAAACTTACTTCCACAACTAAGAATTCCATCAGACTGGGGGTTGGAAATAGGAATCTTATCAGAGATGCAAAGAAATCATTCTAGTAATAGAATATGTCAAGTAGATTTAGCTCAAACCTATGATCACAAACATCAGGATTTATCTGAAAAGGATGATAATTTAGGTTTATCTAGAATGTCTATCGACATAACTAAAGCACTCATTAGAAAACTTGCAACCCAAGGTAATATTTTTACTTTAGAAACATTTAGAAGTATAAAGGCAACTTACTATAGATCAGCCTTAGATATGATTGATATATATAGAAGTGATGCTCAAATGAATGGCTTAACTTTTGATTCTCATATTGAAGAAAAAACAGTTGAACTTTTTGCTTTAAATATAATGAAAGCAGGAGAATCATTTTTTGAAAACCCTATGGAAACACCATTTATTCCTACATGGAACAGAGTTCTGAGTGCAATTCCTGACTTTTTAGATAGATTAAAATCAAGTGTTGAATTAGATAATGAAGAACTCAGATAATAATATTAATGGTAATATTAATTTAGACGTTTTAAAAAGATTAAACTATATTTATAGGTCAACTATATCTGCTGACAAAACTCTTGAGTATTCCAAAAAAATTAATCAATTAATTAATCTTTATAAATCAAAAAATATTTCTACCGATGTTAATGAGCCCTGGTCTGAAAAAACTACTTTACTGATCACATACGCTGATAATGTTAAAAATGGATTGTATGGAAAAACAATTAGCGATTTTATTTCATTTTATAATAAATTTTTTTCTTCATTCATAGACTGCATTCATTTTTTACCTTTTTTTCCATCAAGTGGAGATGGAGGTTTTTCTGTAAAAAATCATGAAGATATAGACCCAGCATTTGGAACTTGGGATGAAATAAAAACATTATCAAAAAATGCCAACGTTATGACAGATTTGGTCTTAAATCACGCTTCTTCTGAAGGGAAATGGTTTAAAAATTTTCTTTTGAACAAGAAACCAGGTAAAGACTATTTTTTTACAATTAATAATAATTATGATTATAGTAATGTTATTAGACCGCGCGATCACGATCTTCTTAAAAAGATTAAAATATTAAATGATACCAAAAATTTATGGTGTACATTCAGTTATGATCAAATTGATTTAGATTTTAGAAATCCAGAGGTCTTATTAGAGTTTATTACTTTAATATTAAAATTGTCTAGTTATGGGATAAAAATATTTAGATTAGATGCTGTAGCTTTTATTTGGAAAGAAACTGGAACCACGTGCCTAAATTTACCTGAAACTCATGAAATAATTAAGTTACTTAGGGATATTGTTGATCAACTTGATAAGAATATAATTATAGTAACAGAAACAAATTTACCAAAAGAGGAAAACCTAAGTTATTTTGGAAAAAATGATGAAGCACACTGGATATACAATTTTCCTTTACCTCCATTAATTGTCCATACATTTTTATTTGGAGATTCTACGTCACTCACAAAATGGAGTATGAAAATGCCACCTGCACAAGTTGGTAATGCATATTTAAATTTTATTGCATCTCATGATGGAATAGGGATGAGACCAGCTGAAGGTGTTTTATCTGAAGAAGAGATCAATGGTATGTTGATGAGATTAGAAAAGAACGGTAGTCAGTTTTCAATGAGAAAGTTGCCGTCAAAGGAAGAAAAAGTTTACGAAGCTAACATATCATTATTTAACGCTTTACAGTATACTGATGAAGATAGTATGGGAAAGTATTCTTTAGAGCGATTCATAGCATCACATTGTATTATTTTATCTATTGAAGGTGTTCCTGCCTTTTATTTTAATTCTTTTTTCGCTACCCAAAATGACGAAAAATCTTACTTAAAAAGTAAGGTAAAAAGGGATCTTAATAGGCATAAATGGAATTGCTCAGAGTTAGAAGCTACTTTGAATGATGAAAACTCAGTTGAAAATAAATGTTACGAACTTTTAAAAACATTAATATCTATTAGAAAAGCTCAGCCTGCTTTTCATCCAAATGCAACTCAATTTACTTTAAATTTAAATAAAAATGTTTTTTCAGTTTGGAGACAGAGTAGGGATAGACGTCAAAGTATTTTCGCAATTACAAATGTCACTTCAAAAAACATTGACTTAAATACTAACATGATAAACTTAATTGATGATGAAAATTGGTATGATTTATTAAACCCTGAAGTTAGTTTCAAGGATGAACAGAATATTAAACTTAATCCGTATGAGACAATTTGGATAACAAACTTTAAAGAAGAATAAAATTTAATTTTAATTTAAAGACAGTCCACCCTCAGTGTTCAGAAAAGACGTAATTTTTTCTATACCATGGTTATTTTTCATTTGCCCAAAAACATAAGGTAATTTATTCCTTGCAAGCTCAACATCATTTTGCATTACGTCTAAATTAACTCCAACATATGGAGCCAAATCAGTTTTATTTATTAAAAGCAAATCCGATCTTGTTATAGCTGGCCCACCTTTTCTTGGGATATCACCCCCCATTGCGACATCAATAACATATATTGATAAATCAACTAGCTCTGGGCTAAATGTTGCAGCTAGATTATCTCCCCCAGATTCAATTAAAATTAATTCTAAATCAGGAAATTTCTCTTTTAATTCGTCAACAGCTAGCAAATTAATAGATGCGTCTTCTCTAATAGCGGTATGAGGACAACCTCCCGTTTCCACACCTTTAATTCTCTCTAAAGGTAGAGCTTGTACTTTCATGAGATACTCAGCATCTTCTATAGTATATATATCGTTAGATATAACTGCCATTGAAATTTTTTTTGAAAGTTTTTTACAAAGAGCCTCAGTTAAACTAGTTTTACCCGCTCCTACAGGTCCTCCAATACCAACTTTAAGTGGTCCAAATTTATTAATCATGTTTGATAAATCCTATTGTTCAAAGTTTCGTGATACATACTTGTTAGGTCTGATATAAATGCTGAAGTCCCTATATCATCAATTTCACACTCTTTGTAATTTAAAGCTAATTCTTTAACAATAGGTAATAGCTTTACCAGAATTTTCTGACCGTCATTCTGCCCTAATGGTATATGTTTAATACCTACATTTATTAAATTTGAAACAAAACTTTGCATGAATATTATTAAAAGTTGTTCTAAAGGTATTTTAAAAAAAGCGCCAGCTTTTCCTAAAGCTACTGGATATGCCAAGTTATTTCCAATATTGAAAGACCAATTTTCATTGATATTTTTACAAAAAGCATTTCCTAGTTGCTTTGTTTCAAGCCATCTTTCTTTTGAAGGGCATAAAGCAAAGGCAAGTTCATTTATATTCTTACCTTGGTACGAGTTAGAAAGTAAGATGCTATCTGTTTTAGCAGATCCACAATTAATTAAATAATTTATCCAATTTTCTAAACTTACAATATCTCTAATATAATTCATTTCTATTGCAGCCTCTAAACCGTGAGAAAAATTATAACTTCCTATAGGAAAATTAGGGGAAAACCATGAAAGTAACAATTGATGGTAATCAAATTTTGGTTCTATTTCATTAATGCTTATGTCCATGTGTTCTTCCTAAGCCGTAAGCTCCGCCTTCTGGACAAAACTCTTCATGTATTTTTTTAATTTTACCACCTAATTTTATAATTAGTTCTTCAATTACTTTATCTTCTTGTATTAACAGACGATCAAGTTCAATTTGACACGGTATATGTCTATTACCTATGTGCCATACTATTTTCATTAAGTTTTCACTTACTATTTCTAACAAAGGTTCCTTAGCATATTTAATTAAAATGAAAGAACCATTTTCTAACACAAACGAACTATTTTCCTTTAATGAAATAGTCTCAGGTAAATTAACTAAAAACTCAACTTTATTATCTGAAATAAGTTTTTTTCGCCTAATAAATCTGTCGTGATAAGTTAATGTTATTGTATCTTTTATTTTTTCATTTGAAGCATCAGTTATAACTTTTTCTACTATCATAAATACACCTAAAATAAAAAATATCTTTGAGCTAATGGAAGCTCAGTTGCTGGTTCACAAGTAAGTATATTACCGTCAGCTGTAACTTCATATGTTTCCGGATCTACTGATATATCAGGACAGTAATTGTTAAATACCATATCTTCTTTTGATATATCTCTTGTTTTTTCAACACCAATTGTCTCTTTAGCTAAGTTTAAACTATCTAAACTACCAGTTTTGATTGAATCTTTACTTACAAAAGTTATTGATGATGCTTCAAGTGATCTTCCGAAAGATGAGAACATCGGCCTGGTATAAACTGGTTGAGGAGTTGGAATAGACGCATTGGGATCACCCATTTGAGCGCAAGCGATACTCCCACCTATCATTACAATTTCAGGTTTAACACCGAAAAAAGCAGGATCCCATAAAACTATGTCTGCTCTTTTTCCTTCACTTATTGATCCAATATGTTGAGAAATTCCATGTGTAATTGCAGGGTTAATAGTATATTTGGCTATATATCTTTTAACTCTTACATTATCGTTATCACCATTTTCTTCTTTAAGTCGACCTCTTTGTATTTTCATTTTATGAGCTGTCTGCCAAGTTCTTATTATAACCTCTCCAACTCTTCCCATAGCTTGACTGTCAGACGCAATTATTGAAAAGGCTCCCATGTCGTGGAGTATATCCTCAGCCGCTATTGTTTCCTTTCTTATTCTACTTTCTGCAAAAGCAACATCTTCAGGTATTGATTTATCTAAGTGATGACAAACCATAAGCATATCGAGATGTTCCTCTAGGGTATTAATTGTATAGGGTCTTGTTGGGTTTGTTGATGATGGAATTACATTTTGATTTCCACAAACTTTTATTATGTCTGGCGCATGTCCTCCTCCAGCTCCCTCAGTATGAAAAGCATGAATGGTTCTATTTTTAATTGCCTCAATAGTATTTTCTACAAATCCACTTTCATTCAATGTGTCGGTATGTATCATAACTTGCACATCCATTTTATCTGCAACATTTAAACAGTTATCAATAGCCCCAGGTGTAGTCCCCCAGTCTTCGTGAAGTTTTAACGCACATGCGCCAGCATTAACCTGTTCAATCAACCCTTCAGGTTTTGAAGAATTTCCTTTTCCTGCAAATGCTAAATTCATAGAAAAAGCATCTGCAGATTGGATCATTCTACTTATATGCCAAGATCCAGGTGTACATGTGGTTGCTAAAGTTCCATGAGCTGGACCAGTCCCACCGCCAAGCATTGTTGTTAAACCAGAGTGAAGCGCATCCTCAATTTGTTGGGGACATATGAAATGAATGTGGGAATCAAAACCTCCTGCTGTAATTATTTTACCTTCTCCAGCTATAATTTCTGTTCCAGGCCCTATTATGATATCAATTTGAGGTTGTGTATCAGGGTTCCCTGATTTCCCAATTTTATGTATTAAACCATCCTTTATTCCAATATCTGCTTTGAATATTCCATTTATGTCAACAACCAAAGCATTAGTAATTACAGTGTCAACAGCACCATCTTTACGCGTAACTTGAGACTGTCCCATACCGTCTCTTATAACTTTTCCACCTCCAAATTTCACTTCCTCGCCATAAACAGTAAAATCATTTTCCACTTCTATGATTAAATCTGTGTCTGCCAATCTAACTTTGTCACCAGTTGTAGGGCCATACATCTCACTGTAAGAAGATCTTGAAATATTTGAACTCATTATAGCGCCCCCATTATTTCTTGATTAAATCCAAAAATATTTCTTTTTCCTTTTATGTCTATTAATTCTATCTCTCTAGTTTGACCTGGTTCAAAACGAACAGCAGTTCCTGCTGCAATATTTAAACGCATTCCTTTTGCGAGTACTCTATCAAATGACAGAAATTTGTTACTTTCAAAAAAATGGTAATGACTTCCCACTTGAATTGGTCTATCTCCAGTATTAGAAACTTTGATTTTTTTAATTATAGATGCTTCATTTAAGGTTATTTTTTCATCAAGCGTTATTATTTCTCCAGGCTTCATCGGTTTCTCCTTTATCTAATAGGGTGGTGAACTGTCACTAGTTTTGTTCCGTCAGGGAAGGTGGCTTCAACTTGAACGTCATGAATCATATCTGGTATACCAGACATACAATCGTCTTTTTTAATTACGTGAGCACCTGCTTCCATTAATTCAGCTACGCTTTTTCCATCTCTAGCTCCCTCTATAACAAAATCAGTTATAAGTGCTATTGCTTCAGGGTAATTAAGCTTAACACCTCTACTTTTTCTGTTTCGTGCAACTATTGCCGCTAAACTTACTAAAAGCTTATCTTTTTCTCTTGGTGATAATTTCATTTTTTCTCCTCAACTATTCCATACTCTAGGCAGATTTTTATCTGATAAACATAATATTAATTTTTTTTTAATTAATTTCAATTCATAGGCATCTTTGGAAACTATTCTGATAAGCATTTTATCATTCCATTTTGAATGAGAAGATAAAATCATTTCTGAGCTTTTGAGTGTTTGGATTAAATAATCTTCTTTAGATAAAAAATTTTGTCCTGATATAAAAATATTACAAATAGCAACACCATTATCAGCACAGGCTATGCTTGATAGTTTATCTTTAATATTACCAGTTAAACTTAATGCTTCAGCATGTATTAATTTTTTATTTACATAAATTTTCCAATTATCCTTAAAAAATCCTTCTTCTAAAAATTCACCCATTGCCGTTCTTCCAAATATTGTTGTTTCAGCTAAGAGAAAATTTGAATTTGATTTTAAATCAACTTCAATTCTCCTGTACAGACTAGAATTATTAAATAGAATAAGTTCTTGAGGTATCCAAAATAGTTTACTCGTGTCATCCAAAGACAATGTAATTTTAATTTCAGCATTATCATTTATTCCTTTGTAAACTCTTTCGGCGGTCTGAGTTGTTACAAAGATTTTTGACTTGTTAGTTATCTCAACATTATAAAAAAAATTATCACCACTAGTTAGTCCACCAGCAGTATTTACAAGGACTAATTCTTTAATTTCTTGTGGAGACTTTGGGTAAAAAACTTTTGTAGAACCTGACTGGTAGAAGCGATTAATTTCGTTTTTATTAATTTTGACATTAATATTACCATGTGCCCTTTGAAATTTTTTTTGTGCATTTAACATCTATATGCTGACAGCTTTCCTAAGTTTTTTTTGGTCTATAATAGCTTTTCTTCCTTCGTAAACGATTTCGCCACGTGTAATTGCAAATATATGGTCAGCTCGTGCAAATGCAAAATCAAAATACTGCTCAACTAAAATTATAGCCATGTTTTTTTGAGACTTCAAATAATCAATAACTTCTCCAATTAAGGTAATTATATTAGGTTGAATCCCTTCTGTCGGTTCATCTAAAAGCAAAAGTTTAGGTTGCATTATTAATGCTCTTGCAATGGCTAGTTGTTGTTGTTGCCCACCAGATAAATCTCCGCCTTTTCTAGATAACATTTTTTTTAAAACAGGAAATAAGTCAAAAATTAATTTAGGAATAAATCTTTCATCTTTTTTTAAAACTGCAAAACCAGACATGAGATTTTCTTCAACTGTAAGTAATGGAAAAATAAAACGACCCTGAGGAACATATCCTACGCCGCGAGAAGCTAGCTTGTGAGCCTCAAAATTAGTAACGTCTTTTTCATTTAAAATATAATTTCCTGAGCTACTTGGATGATTCCCAGACAAAACCTTTAGCAATGATGTTTTGCCAACACCATTTGAACCCATTAAGCAGGTAATTTCTCCAATCATAGCTTCTATAGAAATATTATATAAGATTTGAGAAGACCCATAATGAAGACATATCTCATTAGTTTTTAGCATTCTTATCTTCCTAAATAAACATCAATAACTTTATCGTTTTGGGACACATAATCTAGTGAACCTTCTGCAATAACACCTCCGTCATGTAAAACAGTTACCCTGCATTCTAATGATTTAACAAATTCCATATCGTGCTCTACAACTATAACAGATTGATTTTGAGATAATCGTTTTAAAAGTTCTACCGTTTTTTTCCTTTCGGGAGCAGTCATACCAGCTGCAGGCTCGTCAATTAGAAGTAAGTCTGGTTTTTGTGCTAACAACATTCCAATTTCAAGCCATTGCTTTTGACCATGGCTGAGTTGGCCTGCTAAAATACTTAAGCTTTCTGTTAAATTCACTTCATTAGCAATAATGTTTATTTCTTTTTCATCAGCTATTGATAATTTATAAAAAAGTGTTGATAAGGGATTTCTGGACTTTTTTAGAGATAACAATAAATTTTCAAAAACAGTTTGTGTTTCGATTAGTGTAGGTTTTTGGAATTTTCTACTAATACCTGCTTCTACAATTTGTGCTTCACTCATTCTAAGTAACGAAAGATTTTTTTCTCCCCATAAAACAGTGCCTTCGTCAGGTTTTGTTTTTCCAGTAACAATATCCATAAATGTAGTTTTACCAGCACCATTAGGACCTATAATTGCACGCAGTTCTTTATTTGATATTGAAAAACTAAGATTATTAATTGCCTTAAAACCATCAAAGGAGACACTAATCCCGTTTACTTCTAACAAAACACTCATATTCAACTTCTTCTAAAAATTCGCTCAATTAGGCCCCCAATCCCTTTAGGGGCGTAAAGAGTTGTGATAACAAAGCTTAGTCCTAAAATTACTACCCACCAGTCAACCCATTTAAGTGTAAATAATCCAAAATTAATGTTAGGTATTTGTCCACCGGTGAAATAGCTAGATGCTAAAGAAACAAAAGCTGCTCCAATGAGAGCACCGTATAAGTAACCTCTTCCACCAATAGCGACCCATACTGCCAAATAAATAGAAGCAATTGGTGCAAGCTCTGCAGGATTAATAATACCTGCTTGGGGATAATAAAGAGCTCCGGCAACTCCCGAAATAATAGCCGTTATAACAAAAATAAATAATTTGTAACTTTCAACTTTATAACCCAAAAACCTAACTCTTGTTTCATTGTCTCTAATGCCTGTTATAATATTTCCGAGTTTACTATTAACAATTAAATTACATATATAATAAGTAAATATAAGGGTTAGCGCACTTAATATAAGAAACCATATCGATAACTCTGCTTGGGAAAAATCATCTAAGTTTGGAATATTTTGTAAACCCGATAAACCATTATTGCCTCTTAAACCACTGTCATTTTGAAATAGATATAATGAAAGTGCTAGTGTCATTGCTTGAGTTAAAATTGAAAGGTAAACGCCTGTCACTCTTGACCTAAAAGCCAGCCAACCAAAAATATAAGCTAACACACCAGGTACCAAAAGAATTAATACAATATGGATTAAAAGTGAATCCGCAAAAGACCAAATTAAGGGTATCTCTGCACCACCCACGACTCCAAAAATTTGAGTTCCTACAGCCTCGCTAATCTCTGTTTCAGTTAAGGGGAGCACATTATTTTGAGTTGACTCTACGACGATATTTTTAGTTCTTTCGAACATAAGCCACATACCAATCATGTAGCCGCCAAGACCAAAAAAGGCAAAATGGCCTAAAGATAAAATTCCACAATATCCCCAAACTAAATCCATGGCTAAAGCAACAATACATAAGCATAGAGTCTTTCCAAGCACTTTAGTAAAACTAGTTGAAACTAAATTTAAACCATATGCCTCACTAAGTAGGATTATAATTAGTGTAAATAAAATAACTATAGATGAAACCCAAAAAAAAGAGTTTCTTTTGTCAATATAGTTCAAAACATCCTTTTTCATAATCAATCCTCTGCGGCCCTTCCTTTTAACGCCATTATTCCTTTTGGTCTGAACTGAATAAACAATATTATAAAAATAATCATATAAGTCTGAGCAGCAAGAGTGTTAGATGGATTAAACCATTCAATAAATTTTTGAAGCATTCCAATCATTGTTGCTCCTGCAAGAGTGCCCCAAATGTTACCAACCCCACCTACCACAACAGTCATAAAGCTTTGGACTATATAATCTGCTCCTAATTCTGATGTTACTTTAGAAAACAATCCAATGGCCACACCAGCAATTCCGGCAATGCCCGATCCAAATCCAAATGTTAACATATTTATTCTGTCGGGATTAATCCCCATACTTGAGGCCATCATTGGGTTTTGTGTAACTGCTTTTGTTTCTAGCCCTAGTCTTGTCTTATTCATCACTAACAAAAGTAATACTAAGAAAATTAACCCCAAAACAAAAATAGCAATTCTTATTAAACTTATAGATAAAACATCATTGACTACCAAAGCACCATCTAACCATTCAGGAGAAGTAAGGGGCCTTGCTTGTGTACCAAAAATGTTTTTTGCAATTTGTTGTAAAGCTATACTAATTCCAAAAGTGGCTAATAAGGTATCCAAAGGATTTCTATATAAATGTCTAATAACTAATCTTTCCATAGCAACTCCTCCTAAAAAAGTTACTAAAAATGCTAATGGAAAGGCTACAAGTAGTGAAATTGTATGATTAGGTATGAATAACTGGACCACATAACCAGTATATGCGCCAATCATTATAAATTCTCCATGAGCCATGTTAATTACTCTCATTACTCCAAATGTAATTGCAAGACCTATAGCTCCTAAAAAATATATAGAAGCTAAACTCAATCCGTCTAATATAAGATCTAGATATTCATAAAAATTAACCTTATAATTAATGTCGTTAAAAACTAATTTTGCTGTATTGATTACTTTTGGTGATTTTTCTTTATAGACAGCATAAAAAAAGTGTCTCTTAATTAAGTCATCAATTTCCTTATCAGATTTTAGTGGAATAGCTTTTCCTAATTTTACTAACAGATTGTAAGCATTGTTTCGTTCTTCACTTGAATTTAATTGCTTTACAGGTATTCCCTCAATATGGGAGTTTGAAATATTTTGTTTTAAAATTTCGTCTCTTCTTGATGGTGTAATATGATCTTTTAAAAAATTATTTTTAATAAGTAGATCTATTGCTTCTGACCTTGAAATTTCTGGTTTTTTATTGAAATAAAAGAATGGTTTGTTACTAGACCCATCAGCATTTTTATATGAATTACCAGGTATAATATTTCTGGCTAAATTTGGTAAATCAGGCATTTTATTAGAGACATATAATTTTGACTCAAGTAGAGATGCAATAGTGCCTCTTGCCTCTATAGACATGTTGCCCCTTAGAGAATTTAACGAAGATATTTTTTCATCCTCATTTTGAGAATATTTAATAGTTCCAAAAACTAGTAATTCAGACATTCTTTTTTTTAAATCTGGATTATTTTCTTTTTTTAGAGCGTTCTTTAAGGGTATTAAATATTTTGAATTGAATTTTCTTGTAAGTGTTTCTAAACTTTTATATCTAACTTTAGGATCGTCATTTAATAGTTGAAAACCAATAAGAGCATTAGATATTTTCGATCTAACACCACTATTTGGCTTAATAACTTTTATTTCTTTCTTTTTAAAGAAACCCAGACTAGTTTTGTTTGAAAACTGTAATAGTTCATAACCATTAGAGTTTTTTTGTTTTAAAATCGCTATAAGCTTAGATTTTTTGACATAATATAATTCTTTATTTCTCCAGCTTTTGAGAAATTCTTCAAGGTTAGGTGATTTGGTACTTAATAAATCTTCAATTACAGGCTCAATAGTTCTTGAAGAACTTTTTATAATAAGCTTGAAATTATTATTTAAAACTTTTTCAAGATTATTAGATTCTGATGCATATAGAGGGTTAGAAAAAATTAAAACGAAAAAAAGTTGGAAGATTAATTTTAAAAAAGAATTCATTTTAATTTCCACTGTAGAGCTTAAGGAAAGCTCTACAGAATAATTTTAAATTATAGATTAATAATTAGATTTCATTTGGACGCAAGTTTTAGTATCTTTATTATACATTCCGCAACCTAAGGATTTCCAATCAGAGACTAGAGGCTTTGATTCAGCTAAATAATCAGTCCAAGCGTCACCAGGCACTTCTTTAGTTTGACTAATAATGTCAAATTGTCCATCCGCTTGTATTTCACCAATAAGTACAGGTTTTGATAGGTGATGATTAGGCAACATTTCAGCCATTCCACCGGTCAAGTTTGGTACTTTCATGCCATACATAGCTTTTCTAACAGCATCTACATCTGTCGTGCCAGCTTTTTCAACTGCTTTTACATACATTTTAAATCCAATTACATGTGCTTCCATCGGATCATTAGTAACTCTCTTATCACCCATTGTAGATTTCCATTGTTTAATAAAATCAGTATTCAAGTCAGACTCAGCTGATTGAAAATAATTCCACGCGGCAAGATGACCAACCAAATTTTTAGTATCAAGACCAGATAATTCTTCTTCACCAACAGAAAATGCAACAACTGGAATATCATCAGCTTTAATACCAGCAGCAGCAAGTTCTTTGTAAAAACCTATATTGGCGTCACCATTGATAGTTGAAATAACACCAACTTTTTTACCGTCTGCACCAAGGCCAACCACATCAGCAACGATTTTAGACCAATCTGAGTGACCAAATGGTGTATAGTTTACAAAAATGTCTGATTCAGGAATTCCTTTGTCAATAAGATATTGCTTTAAGATTTTATTAGTTGTTCTTGGATATACATAGTCAGTTCCAAGCAATGCAAATTTTTTGACACCTAATTCTTCTAAATAATAATCGGTTGCGGGTATTGCTTGTTGATTAGGTGCAGCGCCAGTGTAAAAAACATTTTTTGAACTTTCTTCACCTTCATATTGCACGGGATAAAACAACAATCCATTTAATTCTTCAAGTACTGGTAATGCTGATTTTCTGGAAACTGAAGTCCAACAACCAAACATAACATCAACTTTAGATACGGTTAATAGTTCTCTAGCTTTTTCGGCAAATAACGGCCAATTAGATGCAGGGTCAACTACCACAGGTTCTAATTTTTTTCCTAAAATACCTCCTTTTTTATTTTGTTCATCAATTAACATTAACATTGTATCTTTTAGTGTTGTTTCAGAAATAGCCATAGTTCCTGATAACGAATGTAAAATACCGATTTTAATTTTACCGTGACCGTCGGCTAAAACGCTGTTTCCCAAAAAAAGAGCAAACATAACTAATGTTAATCTTTTAGTTAAATTAAATAACATAAATATTCCTTTCATTAATAAATATAAAAAATTTATGTTATGTCTTTTTGGTATGAATTTTTCGTATATTACAAATTGCGACATGTAAATGTGTTAAAGGTCTATTTATTAATCACTTTAAATACTAATTGAGTCGTAATGATTAATTTACATACATTTAAGTATCGTAATGATCCATAAAAAAATTATTTTTATGAATCAATTACAAACAAGAATAATGAACCGTACCTCTATCATCCGTTTCACTTTTAGCCTGTCCAGTTACATCTAAATGAATTAAGTGTGCTCTTGCTTCTCCAATAGCAAAATGCATTTGTTCGTCACCAATTTTTCTGTCAAAGATAATTTCAATTGAATCCATAATTGTAATACTTCGATTTTCTAACTCATTTAAAATTAAACTAAGTCTATTATTATGGTGTTTGATTAAATCTTGAGCCCGTTCTGAACCGTTAATGAAAGGCCAATCATGACAAGGAAAAACTTTTGTATCAGAACCAATTACTTGAATTTGATTTAAGTATTTAAAATATCCTCCTAGTCTATCATCAAAAGGATCAAAAAAATTATCTGAAATGTTAGGAGATATACGAGGTAGTAAAAAATCTCCTGAGAGGTATAACTTTCTTTTTTTGTCCAATAATGAAATATGTTCTGGTGAATGACCTGAGTCAGTTCTTACTAACCAATTACCATCATTTGATTCAATTTCATGTCCAGATTTGATAATTTCAAATTCTGGAAGTTCATAAACTCTATTTTTATAAAGTCTTGTGGCTGGTCCCTTTGCGATAATATCTTCTTCACTCATACCAGCCCTTACAAAAACATTTCTGAAGATATCAGCATATTTATCATCTGGCATTGAGCGAAATGTTTTCGCAGTAAAAAGCTCTTTTTCACTAGTGTAACATTTTATGTTTAATTTATCTTGGAGCCACCCGGCCATTCCTATGTGATCAGGGTGATAATGAGTTATTAACAATCCAGCAAATTTTTTTGATTTGAGTGGTCCATTAATCAATGCCTCCCAATGTTCTTCTGAGTGATCTGATTTTAAACCTGCGTCTAAAATTAAAATGCCGCTAGGGGTATCCATAAGAAATAAATTTACATGGTTTAATCTAAAAGGTAGCTCGAAATGTGCCCAATATAAATCAGAAGCTATCTGAGTTAATTCACCAAATTTTGGCTTATTAATTTCTAATTTTGTCATTTATATCTCATGAAAAGTCGGTTGGTAATAAATACTTAAGAAGTTAAGAATATACATTAAAATTAATTTAGTTCTAGTAAATCTAATATTTAATTAAAACAATGCATATTTAATTTAGTTTGTATATATTTCAAGCCAGACAATAAAAATTAAAACACAATAAGAGATTAAAATATGAATAATTCATTAAAGGGTATTAAAGTGCTAGATTTAACTAGGGTATTAGCTGGTCCATATTGTACCCAAATGCTAGGAGATTTAGGGGCTGATATAATTAAAGTTGAGAGACCTGGAGGTGGCGACGATACTAGAGGATTTGCTCCACCTTTTGTAAAAAATGATGATGGCGAAGAGACAGACCTTAGCGCGTATTTTTGTGGCGCTAATAGAAACAAAAGATCAATTACGATCAATCTTAGTACAAAAGAAGGTCAGGGCTTAGTTAAAAAATTATTATCTGAATGTGATATTTTAGTTGAAAACTTTAAAACAGGTACCTTAGAAAAATACGGACTTGGATATAATAATTTAAAATCAGATTTTCCAAAGTTAATATATTGTTCTATTACTGGTTTTGGACAGACTGGGCCATATGCATCCAGACCAGGTTACGACGGATTAATTCAAGCAATGGGTGGTGTAATGGCTTTAACAGGAGAGCCAGACGGTGAGCCTATGAAAGTTGGGGTTCCTATCGGAGATCTAATGGCGGGTATGTTTGCTTCTGTTGGGATATTAGCAGCTGTCAGGCATCAAATAAATACAGGTGAAGGTCAGTTTATAGATATTGGGATGTTAGATACTCATGTTGCATGGTTAGCAAATCAAGGTATGAATTATTTATCTACAAATAAAAATCCAGATAGATTAGGTAATCAACATCCAAATATTGTTCCTTATCAAGTTATGCCAACATCGGATGGTTACATCGTTTTATCAATTGGTAATGATCCTACATTTGAAAGATTTTGTAAGTTGTCTGGAGATGAACAATTAATAGATGATCCTAAATTTAAGACAAATGCAGATCGTGTGTCTAATAGGGAATTTGTAACAAATACATTAAATGAAATTACCAAAAGACATACTTCATCTTGGTGGCTTAATGAGTTGGAAAAACAAAAAATTGGATGTGGTCCAATTAATACACTGAGTGAAGTTTTTTCAGATCCTCATGTAAAGGCTAGAGAAATGATTGTTGAAATGGACCACACTAAAACAGGAAAAGCCCCACTAAGATTAATAGCCAATCCAATAAAAATGCAGGAGACACCTCCAAGTTATAGATTGTCACCCCCATTATTAGGAGAACATACTGAAGAAATTTTATCTGAAAAAATTGGCTTGTCTTTAGATGAGATAAAAAATTTAAAGGATAAAGGTATAATATAAATTTAACCTGTTTAAATCTTTTTTAATACAATTAATGGTGGGTGTCATAAGTGCATTTAATACTACCTCTAACATAGAATATGACAGCTTAAAGTCTTGGATTAGGCTAATACTTTTATTTACTATAGGTGTTATGGGTACAGTTGGTATGTGGTCAGTTGTGGTTGTAATGCCTCCAATTGAAAACGAATTTAATATAGATAGGGGGCATGCAAGTTTACTATACGCTACTACTATGGTTGGTTTTGGCCTTGGTAATTTTTTAATTGGAAAAATTATTGATAAATTTGGTTTAAAGTTACCAATTATTTTCGCAATAATAATTCTTGTTTCTTCTTATTTAATTGCAATCATATCTACCGAATTTTGGCATTTGTTAATCTTGCAAATTTTCATGGGAACGGCTGCTGCGACTTTTTTTGGCCCATCTATGGCGGATATAGGAAATTTTTTTGAAAAAAGGAGAGGGTTAGCTGTTGCGATTATTGCTAGTGCTAATTATGTGGCTGGAGCTTTTTGGCCTTTAATCATTAGTTATTTTCTTGAATACACCACTTGGAAAGAAGTCTACTTATATATAGCAATAATCTGTATGGTGATTATGTTTCCAATAGCATTATTTCTAAAAAATAATGTTGCAAGTAACATATCTAATAATGATTTAAGTACTGATGGAAACAATTTAACCAACTTAAGTCCCAATACATTACAAATCTTATTAATTTTGGCAGGAATTGGTTGTTGCTTGGCAATGGCAATGCCACAAGTACATATTGTTGCTTTATGTGTTGAGAGAGGCTTTGGATTGAGCATCGGAGCTGAAATTTTGGCTGTAATGCTTTTTTCAGGAATGATAAGTAGAGTTGGATTTGGTTTCTTGTCCGACAAGATTGGTCCTGTTTACACTTTATTTATTGGATCATTATTACAAATGCTTTCCTTAGTATTTTTCTTGCCGTTTGATAGTCAATTATCGCTTTATATTGTTTCGTTAATGTTTGGGTTGTCCCAAGGAGGTATAGTGCCTGCATATGCTATGATAATAAGAAAATATCTGCCAATTGAACAGGTTGGTGAAAGAGTTGGATTAGTCATTATGGCAACAATTGTAGGTATGGGCTTAGGTGGCTGGATGTCTGGTGAAATTTTTGATATTACCCAATCTTATAAATTAGCATTTGTAAACGGAATATTTTGGAATTTTACAAATCTTTTGATAGTAACATTCATAATGTGGCAAATTTATTTCAAAAAAGATAAGCTAGTTCTAGGTTGAAGAGGAATTACTAATGAATAAGATCAGAGAGCTTACAAGGTCATCCCTTGAAATTACTTATGAGCTATTCATAATAATGATACCAACTTTAATTATAGTAAAAATACTAGATGAGTTAGGTTTTGTTGAAATATTAAATAAGTTCTGTGCTCCTTTGATGTTTTTGTTAGGATTACCAGAGGCTATATCACTAGTTTTTACCACATCATTGCTCACAAGCCCCTATGCAGGTTTAATAGTTTTTTCAGGTCTACCAGCCGACATGCCATTTACTGCTGCTCAGGCAAGTGTATTAGGACTTTTAATTTTATTCACACATTCATTGCCTATTGAAGTTATTATTTGTAGAAAAGCAGGAGTAAGAGCCCGTGCTATGATATTTATTAGATTAGGCCTTGGTATTTTATCATGCTATTTTTTAAATCTTTTTTTTCAACTTACTGGTTATATGAATTATCCAGCAACAATTTTATTACCAAGTTTAGAAAGTGCACCTGATTTGTTTAGTTGGGGTTTATCTCAACTAAAAGGGCTGGGAATGATCTTTGTTATTATTATAGCACTAGTAATAATTTTAGATTTTTTAAAATACATAGGCGTTGAAAGATTAATAGAAAAAGCTTTAAAACCCTTTTTAAACTTTCTTGGAGTTGGTGAAAAAGCTTCTACAATTGCAATAGTAGGAGTAACCCTTGGGATTGGCTTTGGTGCTGGACTTTTAATTAAAGAAGTGAAAACTGGAAAACTTCACTACAAAGATGTTTTTGGCGTTTTAGTCTTAGTAGGAATGCTTCATAGCATAATTGAAGATACTGCAGTCATTTCACTTATAGGTTCAAATATTATAATAACGCTTTTTTTAAGAGCGGTTTTAACATTATGTATCGTTTATGTTTTTATGAGATTAGGGGCTAAATTAACGCAAGAATTTTGGCAGAAACATCTTACTAATTATAATATACCAGAATACAAACCTAATTCTTAATAGGGAATAATTTTATTGTCCCAATCAAATATTTTACCATTATCGGCTACTGTCTTTGTATCAATAACACTTACTAATTTTTCTGCAGAAAATTCGGGAGTAAAATATACTTTATCTTTTTTTTGAAAAGGTTTCGATAATTTTGAATCTACTGTGCCTGGATGAAGACCAAAGATGATACTATCTAGATTTGATCTTTTTTGTTCAATTGATAATCCTTTTAAAACCATATTTAAAGCAGATTTAGATGCCCTATATGAATACCAACCACCTAGTTCGTTGTCTTTTATACTTCCAACTCTAGCAGATATTGAAGCAAATTTTGTTATTCTATCTCTGTATAATTTTGGTAAAAAATATTTTGCAATTAAAGCAGTTGGAATAGTATTAGCATTAAACATGTCAATAAATTTAACAGAGGATAGATCTCTTATAGATTTTTCTGGTTGTTCAAGCGCACCAATCGCGACAATAATTATGTCCAACTTACATTCAAGTGATTGAGCGGTCTCAGCCAAGCTATTTTCATTTAAATAATTTACTTGTTTTGAAATTATAGATTGATGATCTAATTGAACACCATTCCTAGAAAAGGCGAATATGTTATTTACACTATTTTTTTTTGTAAATTCAAAACACAATGCTTTTCCGATTGCACCAGAGCTCCCAAAAATAGCTATATTTAATGGTTCCATTCTAATTTCTTTTATTTAAATTAAGTGACACATATTTATTATTGATAGTATTATATTATCATTTAATTGATAAATTTAAAGAGATCTATATGACAAATAACAAACCTAATTTTGTATTAGTTCACGGTGCTTGGCATGGTGGATGGATTTGGAAAGAAGTTGCAGACCTCTTAATGTATCAAGGTTATAATGTAACTTGTCCTACCCAAACAGGTTTAGGTGAGAGAAAACATTTATTGTCCCCTGAGATAACTTTAGACACATATATTGATGATATAATTAATCATATTTTATTAGAAGATTTAGAAAATATTATATTAGTAGGACATAGCTTTGCGGGAAGTATTATAAGTGGTGTTGCTGACAGATTAAAAGAGAGAATTAATAAGCTTATTTATTTTGATGCAATGATTTTATCAAGTGGTCAAAGTCCTTTTGATATTGCTCCAAAAGAAATAGTTAAAGAAAGAACGGCTTTAGCAGAAAAATCTGAAGGCAAGCTCTCAATTCCTCCTCCATCACCTGAAGCATTTGGAGTTTTTGATATAAGAAAATCTTTAATTTTGGCTAGTAAATTAACTCCTCATCCTGTAAGCACTTTTAAATCAAAACTGAATTTAGAAAATGAAATTGGGAACGGACTTTCTGTTTCCTATATATTTTGTACTGATCCAGTTTATCAATCTTTAGAAAGTTCAAGAGTATCAGTAAGAAAAATGAATTGGCCAATTTTTGAATTGAAGGCAGGGCATAATGCTATGTTTACACATCCAAAGGAAACTTTGAATTTACTTATGAAAATTTGTAATTAAAATATCTATTTTAGGAGAATAGAATGTCATCTTGTATAACTGGCTGGGCTCATAATAAATTTGGAGTAAATAAAGATCAATCTTCAGAGAATATGATTGCAGAAGTTGTTGAACAGGCAATAAATCATGCAGAAATTTCGCCAAAAGATATAGATGCAATTTATGTTGGAACGTTCAACAATGGGTTTCAAAAGCAGGATTTTCATGGTGCATTACCAGCTGTTTCACAAATAGATCTAAGGTATGTACCAGCTATGAGAGTTGAAAATGCGTGCGCGACAGGTTCAGCGGCCATTCATACAGCGATGAATGCAATTGAAGCCAAAAGAGCAAAGACAACACTTGTTGTTGGTGTAGAGAAAATGACAGACACATCTTCCGAAAAAGTTGGTGACATTCTCTTGGGTGCAAGTTATCGGCCAGAAGAAGGAGAAACCAAAGGGGGGTTTACAGGTGTTTTTGCAACTATAGCAAATGCTTATTTTCAAAAATATGGGGATAAATCAGATGTGCTGGCTAAAATTGCTGCTAAAAATCACGAGAATGGAAGTGTAAATCCTCTTGCTCATATGCAAAAAAATCTAGGTTTTGATTTTTGTAATTCTGTCTCAGAGAAGAATCCTTACGTTGCAGAGCCGTTAAGAAGAACAGATTGCTCTATGGTATCTGACGGCGCTGCTGCTTTAATAATTCAAGACATAGACCTTGCCCTTTCTGCAAAGAGAGCAATTGCCTTTAGAGCAAGGAGACACGTTAATGACATTCTTCCATTGAGTAAAAGAGAAAAAACAGAGTTTGAAGGTGCCCGTCAAGCTTGGAGTTATGCCCTGCAAGATGCTAAAATAAATCTTGATGATTTATCGTTTGTCGAAACCCATGACTGTTTCACAATTGCAGAACTTATTGAATATGAAGCAATGGGTTTAACTAAACTAGGCGAAGGTTATAAAGCAATCGAAGAGGGCTGGGTTCAAAAAAATGGTAGACTTCCTATAAATCCCTCAGGTGGCCTTAAGTCAAAAGGGCACCCTGTCGGCGCTACTGGAGTTTCTCAACATGTGATGTCAGCAATGCAACTCACTGGGGAGGCAGATGACATGCAGGTCAAAGATGCTAAATTAGCAGGTATTTTTAATATGGGCGGAGCCTCTGTCGCAAATTATGTCTCAATTTTGGAGAGAATACGTTAATATTAAATGTCTAAATTAATATTAATACGTCATGCTAAATCCGATTGGAGTGTTAACGTAAATGATCTTCAAAGGGGTTTGAACAAAAGAGGTTGTAATTCTTGTAAAGTTATTTCTGAGGAACTTAAAAAAAGAATAGATAAACCAGATTTGTTTTTAATCTCTCCTGCGTTAAGAGCACAGCTAACTTACGAAAATATATTTTTAAATTGGGATAATAAAGACAATCTTTTATCGATTGAAGATGATTTATATCATGCATCAATAGATCAGATTAA
>QCHB01000016.1 GCA_003278095.1 SAR116 cluster bacterium AG-390-L20
CATATTAACGGTGGAATGAATATGATTTAGCATCTTTCGTACTAACATGATAATATGCTTGGCATGAATAAATTTTTATGTTACTCGAAAAGCATAATTATTAAGAATTTATATTAAACTAAAGGGGAATTTAATGAGCGACATAGCTGGCAGAGTTACAAAAATTGTAGTTGAGCATCTTGGAGTTGAAGAATCTAAGGTTGTAGATAGTGCGAGTTTCATAGATGATTTAGGTGCAGATAGCTTAGATACTGTTGAACTAGTTATGGCTTTCGAAGAAGAGTTTGAGTGCGAGATACCTGATGACGCAGCTGAAAAAATTCAAACTGTAAAAGATGCAATAGACTTTATTTCCTCAAATAGTTAATATATTTTAAGTTTCTTACTCGATTAAATATTAGGAGTTTTTGATGCGTCGAGTTGTTGTTACTGGATTAGGCTTGCTAACACCTTTAGGCGTTGGTGTAGAGCTTAACTGGAATAGGCTTATTTCAGGAATTGTTGGCATCAATAAAATAAATGATTTTGACGTTTTAGACCTACCTTGCAAAATAGCTGGACAAATTCCATCGAACCTTGAAGATAAGGAAGGTGGTTTAGATCTAGACAATTGGATAGAACCAAGAGAATATAAGCGTATTGATAGGTTTATAACATATGGAATAATTTCAGCCATGCAAGCAGTTGAAGATTCTGGTTGGAAACCTAAAAATGAAAATGAAAAAAATAGAACAGGAGTAATTCTAGGTTCTGGTATAGGTGGACTTGAGACGATAGCTAAAACTACTGAATTACTTAATCTAAAAGGGCCCAGAAAAGTTAGCCCATTTTTTATACCTTCTGCGCTGATTAATTTACTTTCAGGTCAAGTAAGTATCAGGTATGGCTTTAAAGGACCAAACCATTCGGTTGTAACAGCTTGCTCAACGGGTGCTCATGCTATAGGAGATGCATCAAGAATAATTAAATACGGTGATGCGGACGTAATGGTTGCAGGAGGAGCAGAAGCTGCTTGTTGCCGTATTGGCATGGCGGGATTTGCTGCGGCAAGAGCTTTAAGTACTAGATTTAATAATGACCCTATTTCCAGTTCAAGACCATGGGATCAAGATAGAGATGGTTTTGTAATGGGAGAAGGTTCTGGTGTTGTGGTTTTAGAAGAAAGAGAACATGCTATTGCCAGAGGAGCTAAAATATATGCTGAAATAAAAGGCTATGGTATGTCAGGAGATGCTCACCATATTACTGCTCCCGCTGAAAATGGTGATGGGGGATTTAGAGCAATGAAATTGGCTTTAAATGATGCCAAAATAAATAGTTCAGAGCTTGATTATATTAATGCTCACGGAACTTCCACTCCTCTTGGTGATGTAATTGAATTAAAAGCGATAGGAAGATTACTTAATCAAAAAATAGAAAATATAAGTATTAGCTCAACTAAATCAGCAACTGGACATCTTTTAGGTGCAGCAGGCGCCATTGAGGCCATATATTCAATTTTGTCAATTATAAATCAAACTGTACCACCTACTAATAATTTGATATCGCCTGATAAAGAAGCAACAGGATTTGATTTGGTTCCAATCCATTCAAAAAAAAGAAATATTAAAAACGTACTATCTAATTCATTTGGCTTTGGTGGAACCAATGCTAGCCTAGTAATCAGTTGTACAGATTGATATTAAGAAATAAACTTCTTCTTTTAATAATTTTTAAAGTTTTTTTGATATATATTAGCTATATCTATCTAGAAAAAGTAAAAATAGAAAAAATAGTCTTTCAAGATACCTATTATTTACTTAAAAAAAACACAAATCAGGAAAAAATTTTAAAACAGCTTAAGCTTAAAAAAATTAACATAGAGTATTTTAAATGGAGGATTATATCGTTAATTCGAGAAGATCATTTTGTACCTAAAGCTGGCGAATATTTAATTAAAAAAAACTCTACAATACAAGACATACAAGACATTTTTCAAAATGAAAAAACAATTGTAAGAAATTTTAAACTTGTTGAGGGAACAACTTCAGACGATTTAAAGAAAAGTTTACTTGAAAATCCATATTTGTCGGGAAAAATAAAATCTTTAAAGGAAGGTATATATAAACCAGATACATATTATTTTAAATATGGGTATTCTAGAAATAAATTATTAGAACGTATGAAGTTAGCTCAAGACAAAATTTTAGATAATATTTGGAAAAATAAACCTAAAAATTTTATTTTAAAAAATAAAGAAGAATTCCTAATTCTAGCATCAATTATACAAAGTGAGACTGGTAATCTTAATGATAGTAAACTTGTTGCAAGTGTATTTATTAATAGGCTTAAAAAAAATATGAAGCTACAATCTGACGTAACTTTGGCTTATGGTTTGAATATAAACGGTCAAAAAATCACAAAAAATATGTTGAAATCAGATAATCCTTTTAACACATATTTTCACAAGGGTTTACCCCCAACTCCTATATCATACCCAGGTGAGAACGCATTGAACTCTCTAAAGTTTGTAAAAAAAACAGATTTTTTTTATTTTGTAAGTAATGGTAGGGGAGGGCATAGATTTTCTAAAACATATAGTTTACATAAGAAAAATATTAAGCTATGGAAAAATAGTATTAGTAAGGATTAATAATGAGTAACAATATCCGAAGAGGTTTTGTATTGGTAATTTCTTCACCCTCGGGTGCAGGAAAAACAACTATTTGTAAAAAAATTATTGAAGATGTTGATGGTATTGACCTTTCTGTTTCAGTAACCACTCGTCAAAAAAGAAAAGGTGAAATTAATGGTAAAGATTATTTTTTTAGAAGTGACAAAGAATTTAAAACCTTGGAAAAGAATGAGGAATTTTTGGAAAATGCCAATGTTTTTGGTTTTTCTTATGGAACCCTAAAAAAAGAGGTTGTTTCAAAAATTGAAAAAGGAATTGATATTATTGTAGATATAGATTGGCAGGGCACAAGACAGATACAAAAATATATTCCTAATGATATTGTCAAAGTATTTATTTTACCACCATCAATTAAGGAGCTTGAAAATAGACTTGGTAAAAGGGCAAGCGAAGATAAAGAAAATTTTTTAAAAAGAATGTCTGAGGCTAGAAAAGAAATAAGCCACTACATTGAATATGATTTTGTTATTATAAATAATGAAATAGAAAAAGCCGTTAGTCAGATTAAATCAATTCTGTTTTCTGAAAGATTACGAAGATATAGACAATTAAATTTAAATAAACTCATTGATAATCTTAAATGAATTTTTTTATTATTTTTTATATGATTTTTTTGCTATTTTACAAAAATCTATAATAGATAAGTTTTCAGGCCTTAGATTTGGTGAAATATTTAGCTCTTTTAAAATTATTTTCCCATTGATTTTCTTTAAACTAGTTTTAATCATTTTACGCCTTTGACTGAAGGCCATTTGCGTGATTTTTTCAATAGATTCGAAAGATACATCATACAAGGGTTTATGTAATGGTTTTAATTGTATTACACTTGATATAATTTTTGGTCTAGGTATAAAAGCCTCGCTTGGAACATCAAACAATTTTTTACTTTTTGTTAGCCAATTTGTTAAAATTGATAATCTACCATAATTTTTAGATCCCGGTTTAGCTATAATTCTATCAGCAACCTCTTTTTGAAACATTAAAGTAAGCAAATCAAAATGTTGAATATGTTTCAACCATGATGTTAACATTTTTGTTCCAGAATTGTAAGGTAGATTGGCTATGACCTGTCTTGGTGAATCACCTAACTCCCATATAGGATAATGAAGAGCATCATCAGTAATTATGATGAGATTATCTCTATATATTTTCTTAATGTCAGTTAACATTTTTTCTGATTGTTTATCTTTATCAATGGTATAAAGAACAGTTGGTTTTTTCTTTAAAATTGATCTAGTTAAACCTCCTGGACCTGGGCCAATTTCAATCACAGTAGGACAAATTGGTTCAGAATTTTTCACAATCTTGTCAGTAAGGTTTAAATCAAACAAAAAATTTTGGCCAAGAGATTTATTAATTCTTACATTATTTTTTTTTAAAGTCTCCTTTATAGTAGGTAATTTAAAATCATTATCATCCATTATTTTTATTTATACTCATTTCATAAGCAAGGTTTATTGCTGCTATTAAACTATCAGGGTTAGCAATATTCTTACCTGCAATATCAAAGCCAGTTCCATGATCAGGTGAAGTTCGAATGAAATCTAAGCCCAGAGTTACATTTACTCCATTAAAAAAATCTAATGTTTTAATAGGTATAAGAGCCTGATCATGGTACATACAAATAACAACATCATAAACTTTTCTTTTTTCAGATGAGAAAGCAGCGTCTGCCGAAATAGGTCCTTCTAAAAGACAATTTTGCTTTTTTTTGGCTTCATTAATTGCTGGAACAATTATTTTTTTTTCCTCATCACCTATATCTCCATTTTCACCTGCATGAGGATTTAACCCTGTAATAATTATTCTAGGTTTAGGTATATTAAATAGAGAAATTAAGCTTTCTTTTGCTATGCTTATTGTTAGCTCAAGAAGATTTTTAGAAATAAGCTTTGGAACATTTTTCAGAGGAACGTGGATTGTTAATGGGATTGTTTTTAGATCTTTGATGACTAACATCATAACTGGATTTTTTTTGTATTTTGATAGTGAAGCGAGAAAATCTGTATGTCCTTGAAAATTAAATCCTGACCTGTGCATCATACTTTTACTTATAGGATTAGTAACAATAGCAGAAGCAACACTATTCATTTCAGTTTTAACACATGTAATAATTGAATCTTTTATAAAAGAAGCATATTTAGTACTATGATTTCCAAATATATTATCATCTGGTAATTTTATAGAAAGGATATTTAAAAAATTTTCCTTAAAGTCAGAGAAATTAACTTCATCTTTTATTTCATTTAATTGAATCTTACTTCCTATACTTTTTTTACAGTCCTCAATTATTTTTGAATTACTTACAACAACGGGTTTTACATTTTTATTCATTTTAGAGTGTTGAATTGCTTTAATAGTAATTTCAGTTGAAATACTGTCAGGATCACCAGCGGAGATAAGGATTACTTTTGTCATATGTTTCATTTAAACTATTCATTTATTCAATTTTTTTTTATGGGATATTATTGCTTCCTTATGTAGACGTTTTAAATATCTATCACTTATGATTAAATAATGTTTTTGCATCATTTTATTTTTCAATTCTAGAATTGTTTTTTTATCTGACTCTGGTTTTTTAACATCACATATAATGTAAGTGTATCCGTAATTACCAAAAAATATTGGTTGTGATATTTTATATAATTCAATATTCTTAATAACATTTTGTATTTTTGTGCTTATGTCAGCTATTCTTGATTTGATAATATTTATACTATAATTTGTATTTTGGTTTTTAATTATGTTCAAATTATTACAGCTTTTTTTATTTGTTAACAGTTCTTTAACCGCATACTTTATTTTGTTATAAGCGATATCTTTTTTTTGAAAGTTTATAGGAAATTTTATTTGCCCGAGTATAACACTTGTTTCTTTTTCACTAATTTTCCCGTCTAATCTTTTAGCAAGTATTTTAATAATTTTTATTTTATCTTTTGTTGGAAAACTAATAATGTCGCCTTCATTTAAATTAAATTTTTTTGATCTTATATATCTTGGTAAATTTTGATAATTTTTCCATCCGACTTTTCCTTTAAACTTTGCTGAGCTACTAATAGATACTTGCTTTGCTAAATCTAAAAAATTAACTCCACTCTTCAAAGCAGATTTAATTTGGTCTAATAAAATTAGATTATTATTTTTACTTATTACAATTTCTGCTAAATCATAGAGATCTTCAGTTTTTTTATTTTTTCGATTTTCAATATCATTTTCAACTATATTGTCTAGTTTCAATAATTGATCCTTAAATTTATTTTTTAGAACAATACCCCACACTAATTGAGATTCGTATTTTTCTAATAATTTAGCTTTTGGTATAGATAAATAGTTTATAAATTTGTTTAACTTATCTTTAGAATTGTTAAATTCATTTAAAAGTATTTGATTAGCTTTAGGGGTAACAATTTCAATAATTTTTTTATTTATTTTAAGACCAGCAGATATAATAATTTTTTCGTTAATTAGAAAATTCAAAGCTTGATTATAATAATTCTGTAACTTTTTAAAATCAGTATTTTTTTCAATTGAAAATGAGATTATTTTAGCACGATTAATAATGTCATTTTTTGTAATTGGTATTTTATTAACAGTAGTTACTACAAAATTTTCGCTGCCAAATGCATTGTTAAGAAAAATATTACAAGAAATAATATTTATGATTATTAATAGTTTCAATTTTAAAAATGTTTTAATTATCTTGTTCAATTTTAAACCTTTTATCTATCTTTCATTTTGGCTTCATCGATATCACTGGTTAAATAACAACCTGCAAACAAACCAATTAGGGTTGGTCCAAATCCCGACAGTAACGGTGGCAGTTTTTCAGAGGAACCTAAAGCAAAGATGAAATCTCCAATAAAATATAAACTAAACCCAACAACAAGTGAAAGTGAAACAATGCCAACCTCAATTTTTCTTTCACTACTCCTTAACATTAAGGATGCTGAAAGTAAAATCATTGATAAAATCAAAAATGGCTGGCATATTAATTTAAAAAAGTGTATCAAATACTCAGATGTATTTAAACCATACTGTTGCATTTGTTTTAGGTAACCTGGAAAATCAAATATAAATATTTTTTCAGGTTCTATAGTTACGACACTTAAATTTTTTGTATCTGATTTTATATATAAAGTTAATCTGTTAAATAGTTCTAATTTTGAATTATTGTTTATTATACGACCTTCAAACAGATCTATTTTTTGTTCAGAAAACACTGCTCTATTTGCATAGATTTTTTTTTCAAAATTTTTATTATAATCATAAACAAATATATTTACATTTAATAAAGTGTTTAGATTTTCGTTTATTTTACCAGCGTTAATTAGTAAGTTTGATCCATTTGAAATTTGTTTAATCCAAAAACCTTTTGTATCAAAAGATAATGATTTCAAATTTTTTTGGCCAAAGAAAATAGCTTGTAAATTGTCATATTTTTTACTTAAAAGAGTTGCAAAAGGATTTAATATTATAATAGAAATTAGGCCTATTAAAAAAAAAGAGACTAATATTGGAGAAAGTATTTTCCAAAGAGAAATTCCGGAAGTTTTACAAACAATATAATAGTTTTTTTTTCTCCATTGATTAAAACATGCTATTGATCCAATCAAAACGGCAAATGGTAGGATTTTTTGAATATTTCCACTTATTTTTAATAAAGCCATACTTATTATGTCCAAGACATTAGCTTTAATAAGATTGCTCACACCAGCTTTGTTTGAAGAACGTCTAAATAATTCTATTACATCGATAAAAAATATTAATATTACAAGAGCAAACAAAGCAAATAAAAAATATTTCAATATATCCTTAGTTAAATATTTATAAATAATTATAGGTTGATCATTTGTTGTAAACATTGAACATATACTAACTAATAGGATAAATTTTTATAAGTATTGATTTTTTTGCTTAATAAAATGAAGCAGAAAAATAAAACAGAAGATGGAAATAAATACATTAACGGTAATAGAGATATATCATTGTGAACTGCATTTTTCAAAATAATAACTAAACTTTGCATTATGAAAACTAATCCAATTGCAAAAGTCTTTCTGTATGTTTTGACTAATCTTGAATAATTATCATTAAGTATTGTCAACATTACAATTAATGCAAAAATAATAGGCATGAAAAATACAGTATTTCTAGTATGCGCTTCTGCTAATAATTTTCCTTGATTTGGAAGTTTTTTTTCTGCTTTTTTTAATAATTGAAAAAAACTAAATTCATTATACTCTACAACTCTATTACCCACCATTTTATTTTTATCTTCTTGCACTGTTAAATTATAATTGTCAAAATTTAAAATAGTTGAACGCCCCTCTTTATCAGTTGATATTCTAGTTCCTTTGATCATTCTTAAATTTATAGCATCATCAATAAATACACTCCCACTTTTCGAAAAATATTCTACTATATTTGAATTATCAGTTTTATCTTGTATAAATATTTCTTCTAATAGATTACTATTGGTAATATTACCTATAAAAATTGTTTGATTTTTATTAACGTTTATAAAAACATTATCTTTAAAAATGACTTTCTGACCATTGTTTCTTATTTCATTCTGCAACAACTTAAAGTTCGTGTAAGTTTTTGGTAGAATAAAATGGGATATTACGAATAAAGTTACAGAGGAAACTACAGCTACCAAAATTGCTGGTTTACTTATTTTGAAAGGACTTAAGCCAGCTGATTTCATTACTATAATTTCTTTATCGTTTTGCAGTTTTAAATAAGAAATCATACAACCAGCAAAAGTACCAAAAGGTAAGGCTATTATTAACCAACTTGGCATGCTAAATAATGATAAAATTAAGAAATCAGAAAAATTAGCTCCTTTCTCAATTATTAATTTTATACTTCTAAATGACTGACTTAGCCAGATCACCCCTAAAAGAACGCATGTTGAAACAAAAACACTTTTAGATGTTTGTTTAAATATATAGCTTGTTATAATCATAAATAAATATTATCAGAAAAATTATAATTAATTATTTTAAAATATTTTTATTAATATATCTTATTTATATTTATACAAAAGTCTGATTTGATTAAAGGAAAAAATATGTTTGATAATAGTAGGTTTGTAAAATTTAAATGTGTAAATAAAACTGATAACTTGAAATTTAATAACAATAATATAGTAAATATTTTATTTTATTCAAAAACTAATATTTTATTATCGGAAGATTTTTCCAAAGATAAAAATCTAGCAACGTTTTTAAAAAAAATGATTGAAAATAATTCCGAAAACATATGTATGGTTAGGTCTGAAAAGGGCATGTTTCTTTTAATTAAGAGAAAAGATCATGATAACGATTTAACGAATCAATATTTAGAAGACCTTGGTGGAAGTATATTTAATAAGACTAAGTCTATAGGATGTTCTGAAGTTAGAATTTTTGAAAATAATTTGAACATAAATAAACAAATTGCCTTAGGTATTTTACTAGGTTCATACAAATTTGCTAACTATAAAAAAAACATAACAAAAAAAATTATAGATTTAAAAAATATTACATTTATTTGTAATGAACCTAAAAAACATTCTCAAAACATACAAGAGATTAAAAATATTGCTAGCGGTGTTTTTACCGCTAGAGATCTTGTCTGGCAACCACCAAACATACTTTATCCGTCTACCTTTGCCGATGAATGTAAAAAACTCAAAAAAATTGGTGTTAAAGTCACAATATTTAATGATAAACAATTAGAAAAACTCGGTATGGAAGCTTTATTAGCAGTTGGCCGAGGCTCAAGAAAAGAAAGTAGAGTTGTCGTTATGGAATGGTTAGGTGAAAAAAAACCAACCTCTCCTATGGTGTTTGTTGGTAAAGGAGTATGTTTTGATTCAGGTGGACTATCTTTAAAGCCATCAAAGTCGATGGAGGACATGAAATGGGATATGGGTGGTGCAGCAACAGTAACAGGATTAGTTGAAGCTGCCGCTTTATCTAAAATTAGACAAAATGTAATTGGCGTCATAGGACTTGTTGAAAATATGCCTGACGGTGATGCGCAAAGACCTGGAGATGTTGTTAAGTCTGTATCAGGTCAAACAATTGAAGTTTTGAACACAGATGCAGAAGGAAGGCTAGTATTGGCTGATATACTTTCTTGGACTGAAAAAAAATATAAACCAAAGTTTATGATAGATTTAGCTACATTAACTGGAGCTATGATAGTTGCATTAGGTAATACAAGGGCAGGATTGTTTTCAAATAATAAAGATGTTTCTAAAGCTATTTTTGATGCTGGTGAGATCACTGGAGAAAAGGTTTGGGAAATGCCTATGGATGATGATTATGATCAATTAATAAAAACAGAGATTGCAGATATGAAAAATATTGGAGGAGCTGGGGCAGGATCTATTACGGCAGCTTGTTTTTTAAAAAGACATGTTAAAAAAACCCCATGGGCTCATTTAGACATTGCTGGTGTAACATGGAAAAATAAATCTTCACCTTCAGTTCCATCTGGTGGTGTGGGATGGGGAGTTAAAATGTTATACCACCTAGTTAAAACTTTTTAGTAATTTTTATTAAACATTAAAAATAATTTGTTAAAAGTCATTGATTTTTTTTTCCAACACATATAGTAAATGTTTTTTGGAGAATATTATGACAATTGAAAATACATTATCAATAATTAAACCAGATGCTACAAGACGAAATCTTACTGGTTCTATAAATGCTAAATTTGAACAAGCTGGTCTAAATATAATCGCACAAAAACGATTGCAAATGACGAAGGATATGGCTCAAAAATTTTATGAAATTCACAAAGATAGACCATTTTTTAATGATTTAGTTGATTTTATGATTTCAGGTCCTGTGATCACTCAGGTACTTAGAGGTGAAAATGCAGTAAAGGTGAATAGAGAAGTTATGGGAGCAACTAATCCAAAAGACGCAGAAAAAGGTACAATCAGAAAAGAGTTTGCAGAGAGCATAGAAGCAAATTCTGTTCATGGCTCTGATAGTCTTGAAAATGCAAAATCTGAAATATCATTTTTTTTTGCAGAGATTGAGTTAATATATTAATTTTTATACTAAAAATATTGCCATTAATGCAACAATTACAATCACAATTACTGTGCTATAAGTAGTAAATTTTAAAAAATTTTCGTAAAACAATTTATGTTCTTCCGTTTCTTTGTCAATTTTATTTCTCACAACTCACTCCTTAAATTTATAAATATTAGCCATAAAGCAACCTGATTAATTTATATAATATCAAATTGTTAAAATAATTTTACTAATTCATATATACCTTAACAAAAATTAAAGTTCCCATCCATCAAATAAAACACTACTGTTCGACATGTTTTCGATCATTCTACCAATTATAAATGAATTATAACCAGCCTTGTTTAAGTTCGTCATTACTGTCTCTTTGTCTTTTTTATTTACAAAAATTAAAAGTCCAATTCCGCAGTTGAAAGTCTTTGCTAACTCAAAAAGCGAGATATTAGCTTTGCTTTGGAGCCATTTAAATAATGGTGGAAGTTTATAATTCTTCATGTCAAATTTTATTGATAGATTGGAGTTAAATGCTCTTGGAGGATTCTCTATCAAGCCTCCACCAGTTATATGACTTATAGACTTTATCTCATGGTTTTTATTACCTGCTATAAATGCCTTGGTATATAACATTGTAGGTTCCATCAATATATCAGCAAGTATTTTTGTTTTATCAAATTCAGCTTTTTGAAATATATTAATTGAATGAACCTTTAGTATTTTTCTGACTAGTGAATATCCATTAGAATGAATCCCACTACTTGACAAGCCAATAACATAATCACCACTCTGAACTGAGTTTTTTTTAAAAATGTTATTTCTTTCTACAGCACCAACACAAAAGCCAGCTAAGTCAAAATTGTTATTTTCATAATGCCCAGGCATTTCAGCAGTTTCACCTCCAATAAGAGCGCATTTAGATTGCTTGCAGCCTTCTGCTATTCCTTTTATAACTTCTATAGCTATATTTTTATCTAATTTACCTGTAGCATAATAATCCATGAAAAAAAGTGGTAAGGCTCCTTGTGCTAATACATCATTTGCACACATGGCTACTAAATCAATCCCAATATTAAAATATGATTTAGTTTTAATAGCTAATTTTAATTTAGTTCCAACCCCATCTGTACTGGAAACAAGAATGGGATCTTGAAATCCAGTTTTTTTTAAATCAAATAATCCACCAAATCCTCCTAGTTCACCTGTAGCACCATTTATTACGGTACCTTTTGTGATATGAGAAATTTCAGAAATAAGATTATTTCCTTCATCGATATTAACACCTGAGTCCAAGTAAGTTATTGATTTATTGTTCATGTTATTTGGTTTTTTTGCCATTTTAATGTTATTTTGATGTAAAAACTCATTACAACCATTACTTAATGAAAATTTATTCTTAGATTTATATATTGATATATCGATGTTATACTTACATATCAATCAAAAAAGTCAGGTACCTATTTAATGCCACCTATTTACTTAAAAATAATTCTTACTATGATCTTTAAAATATTTTTTTTTGTTTCTACACCTTTTGCTTCAACAAATGAAGATTGTCAGAATTCATCGTTTTATGTTAGAAATATAAGCGTTGATTTAACAAAAGCATCAATTAATGAAGCTAGGTTTCAAGCTGAAAACAAAGCAAAATCATTAGGTATAGGAAGGCTGATTAATAGACTGATTTTAGACAATAATAATGTAAAATTTAAAAAAAATGAAATCTCTACTTTAGTTGATTATTTGAAAATAAATAATGAAGCTAATAGTGATAAAAGATATTTAGCCAATTTTGACATTTGTTTTAATAGAAACTTAGTAATTAATTTTTTTCGTAAAAATAAGCTAAAATATTCTGAAACTTTCAGAGAACCTATTTCTATTCTCCCAATATTTAAAGGTCCTAGAGGATTTGTAATGTGGGACGAAAAAGATGAATGGTATAAAAAGTGGAAAAAAAATTTAAAATTAGTTGATGGATTAGTCAAATTTAAACTTGCCCAAAGTAACTTTCAGTTAAATAGAATTTTAAGCGCTAATCTTCTATTAAATTCTAACAAAAATCTTATTAACAAATTGATTAAAAATGAAAAAACTAATTCTTTATTACTTGTAATAGCTGAACCTATTTTGCAAACAAATGGAAAAACTTATTTAAATACCTATGCAAAATATTATAATCTTAATGGAAAATTAGTTAACACAGTTTATAGAAATAAAACTCCCCTTAAAAAAACCTCTTCTATATATAATATCGATCCAACTTTGATAACAAATGAGATATTAAAAATAATTAGTTCAATTGAAAAAAAATGGAAACAAAATAATTTAATTGATACTAGCATTTTAAATGAAGTCGATTTAATAATACCAATTACCTCTATATTGTCTTCTAAACTTCAAAATGAATTATTATTTAACGATAAAAAAGTATATGTGAAATCAACCAAAGGATTTCTTGATACAGGATTACTTGAAATAGAAAATGAAATTATTTTTTATAAAAATAAAACATTCAACAGTTTTCAAAATATTACAAGAAGTATGTTTAGCTCTTCAAAGCAATTGAAATATGAAAAGAATATTGCTGTTAATCAGAAAGATATAAGTATTTGGCCTATGGTTCTAAAAAAATTAGAAAATTTACCATTTGTTATTGAAGTTATGGTAGTTTCTATAACAGACAAACGAGGAAGAATTATCGTTAAATTCATGGGCAATAAAAAAACATTTTTTCAGGCTGCAAATGAAAAAAAATTAATATTCAAGAATTTAAATTCTAGACAATATACACTTGTTTATTAAGCTAGAGTGAGGTTCCTAATATGTATGACTTTTATAAAAAAAATTATCTTTATATATTTATAATCTTATTATTATTTATAATGATATACTTGTTCAAGGTTTTAACTCCATTTGCAATAGCTTTTATAATTGCTTATTTAGTAAATCCATTGAAAATAATATTTGACAAGTACATGAATAAAACATTTTCAAGTTTTTTATCTGTAATAATTTTTGTTTTAGGCTTTCTTTCTGTTTTAATTTTAATTTTACCAATTATTCTGCATCAAATACAAAATTTTATTACTGTTTTACCAGAATACGTTAGTTATGCCAAAAATCTTATAATAGAAATTAATGATAAATATTTATTTAGTGAAAAAATAAAAAATATAGACTATACAAGCCTTTTCAAACCATTATCTAGTAATATTGTTACCTCTGGTAATAATTTAATATCTAATGGAATAGAAGTTTTTAATGGTGTGTTCAATATTGTCTTAATATTTATCATAAGCTTTTATATGAGTTTGCAGTTTAATAAAATAAAACTTTTTTTATATAATTTTGCAGATAAATCTCATTTTGAAGATTTCCCAATTTTAATAAAAGAGATAGATAACGTTTTATCAAAATTTATACGTGGTCAAGGTTTAGTATGTCTTATTTTATCGATTTTTTATGGAATAGCATTATTTTTGGTAGGCATAAAATTTGGAATTATACTTGGTATTTTTGCAGGGATTATATCTTTCGTACCTTTTATAGGTGCTTTTTTAGGAGGTGGGCTTACTATAATTTTGGGTTTTTCACAATTTGGTTTATCTTTTGAGTTAACAATATTATTATTAATTTTCGTATTTGGACAATTACTTGAAAGTTATTACTTAACACCAAAATTAGTCGGAGACGCAATAAACTTGAGTCCAATTTGGATTATATTTGCCTTGTCAACAGGAGCTTTTTTGTCAGGGTTTGTTGGAGTATTGATATCTCTTCCTGTTGCAGCAGTTTTAGGTGTTATAGTTAGACACTATTTTATTAAACTATCTTAATGAAATTAGTTGTATGACTTCAAAAATAAGAAATATTAGTAAATATACTTTTAATAAACAAATGGCACTGCCATTAACCTTTAAAACAATAAAGAATAGAGAAAATTTCATTATTTCAAAATGTAATGAAGAGGCTGTAAGGTTTATAGAAAATTCATCTTTTTGGCAAAATATAAGAAAAATTAATTCTATTCCAGCAGCCATTATCTTTGGACCAAAAGGTTCAGGTAAAACACATTTGTCCCATATATTTAAAGAACGTAATCGGTGTGAATATTTATCGTCTTTATCGAGTTTTAATTTAGATGAAATAGAAGAAGGTAAAAAATTTATAATAGATGATTTTATTCCTGGTGAGAAGTATCCATCAAAATTAGTTATGCATTTTTTAAACAGAGTCACTTATCAAGACGGTTCAGTTTTATTTTTATCAAATTTATCACCTTCAAAGATGGATTGGAAACTTGATGATTTAAATTCAAGAATACGTAGTTTAATTTGTAGTGAAATAAAGTTACCAGACGATGTGCTCTTGTATTCCTTTATGGTTAAATATTTGAATGATAAAAAACTATTTATAGATGATAAACAACTCATATATATACTAGAAAGGATAAATAGAAATTTTGATAGTATTATTAAAGTAATTGATAAACTTGATATTTATTCTTTAGAAACGAAAAAAAAAATTAGCTATAAAATCATAAAATCTATATTAGGCGAAATTTAATTATAACTAAAAACTTATTTTTTTTACTTTATAATTTTCAATGGTAAATCCTAATTTACCTTCTAATAATAAATCAACAACTTTACCAAAAACATCATACCGCCATCCTTCAAAAACTTTTAGTCCTTCTCTTTTACCATCTAAGATAGATTTAAGATCAGCTGTGTCAGCAATTAATTTTTCGGCTAATCCACTTTCTTCAGAGCAGTATACGAGTAAGAGCTTTAAAAAATCTAAACTACATTTATCTATGTTAGATTTTTTATTTAATTTAGAAACTTTTGGCCAAGTATTAGGATCGATCTTTTCTGCATCTTTAATTATTTTCACTATTTCATTTAAATCACTAACAGAGAGGTTTTTAGGCATACCTCTAATTTTATTAAACAAATCGATTTTATCAGGTTTAAATAGAGATATATTTACTAAAGTTTCATCTCTAATTAATCTGTTTCTTGGAATGTTTCTTTCTTTACATTTATTTTCTCGCCACTTTGCCAAAATTTTGAGTATATTTAATGTTTCAGATTTAGAGTATTTTATTTTAATTTTTTTCCAAGCTTCTTCTGGATTTACATTGTATAAATCTTTTTTGTAGAGTTGTTCAATCTCTTTAACAACCCATTCTTGTCTGCCAGCTTCAAGAATTAATTTATTAATTGATGGAAATATTTTTATCAAATGAGTAACATCTGAAATTGCATAATCTAATTGACTTTTTGTAAGTGGTCTCTGTAACCAATTTGTAAATTGATTTTCTTTATTAATTGATAAGCTTAAAAACCTATCCACTAACTTCTCATAACCAACTTGGTTACCTAATCCACAAAACATTGCGGCTATTTGAGTGTCATAAATTGGCTTAGGTATTTCACCAGTTAAATTCAAGAAAATTTCTATATCTTGCCTTCCAGAGTGAAAAACTTTTAAAATTTTTTCATTTGAAAGTAAATCCCATATTGGATTCATATCAATTCCAGAAAGTGGATCAATTGCAGCTGCAAAGTCTTCACCTGCGATTTGAACCAAACATAATATAGGATAGTAAGTGTTATCTCTAATAAATTCAGTGTCGATTGCTAATACTTTTTGTTTTAAACATTTATTAATAAATTCTTTTAATGTATCATTATTTACAATTATTTTATTTATTTTGACCATACTTAACAATCTAACTTATTTCTTCTGAAAATATTAATAACATGATATTAATAATGGGGTGTAAAATGTTTTTTAAAAATTATATATATCTTCTTTCTGTTTTTTTAATTATTTCTAGCCCATCTTTTGGTATTAAGCTTTTATCTCATAAAGCTACTTATACACTTAATGTAGAGGATATAGAAGAAAACAGTTTTCTTGAAGGTGGGCAAGGACAAACTTATTTTGAAATCATAGAAAACTGTGAAGGTTGGAATGTCAAAGAAGATTATGTTCTTATATATGAGTTGCCCAATAAAAAAATGACTAATAGTTATTCAAGCTATTCAACATTTGAAAATTTTTCAGGTACAAAACATAGTTTTGAATTAAATGAAAAAAGTGAATTAAATGGAGATAATTCATATCAAGGTTTTGTCGAAAAAAATAATATTAATATTTCTGGTTCAGTAATTAACAATTCCATCAAACAATTATCGTTCAAAAAAGACATTTTATTACCTATAGAACATTTAAAAAAACTTATTGAAGCTGCAAAAAATGAAAAAAAAATTTTCACACAAAAAGTTTTTTTTGGGAATGAGGACAAAGAATATATAAAAATTGTATCTGCATTTATAGGTACAAAAAGAAATTCTACATTTAAAGATTTTGACTATTTTAAAAATAAAATTGTTTGGCCAATGAAAATAGCTTTTTACAAGGAAAATTCTAAATCAGAAAACCCTGACTATGAAATTAGCTTAGAGTTAGATGAATTTGGAGTTGTTCATTCTTATGATGTAAATTATGGAAATTTTAAAATTAGGGCAGTTTTAAAAGATTTTAATGTTATGACAAAGAAGAGCTGTAATTAATATAATTTACTTAATTTTAGCTTCTTTAAACAATACATGCTTGCGTACTTTAGGATCATATTTCATAAGTTCTAATTTTTCTGGCTTAGTTCTGGGATTTTTTTTAGTAACATAAAAAAAACCTGTATCCGCGGAACTCAGTAGTTTTATTTGTAAAGTAGCTGGTTTAGCCATTAATAACTCCTATTATTAAGAGGAATTTAGCTTTTTTTGTGATAAAGTCAAGGTGCAGAATTTTATTTTTATTTGATTTCTTTTCTTTCTTTTATTTTCCCATCTTATTACTCATCCATTTAACAGTAATACTTCCAGTTAAAGGAACAACTTCTACAATCTTAACCTTTAATTTCTTTCCGACATTAAATTTATTACCACTACGTTCTCCAACTAATATTTGTTTTATTTGATCAAAATCATACCAGTCATTGGGAAGCTCTCTTATAGGAAGTAATGCGTCAGCAATACCATTATCTATAGACACAAAAACACCAAATTTATGTATTGATATTATTGAGCAATCGACAATTTCATTTATCTTTTTTTGGTATAATAATGAGATATATCTGTCTACGGTTTTTCTTTCGGCAACGATTGCTTTCCTTTCGGTGTTTGAAATATGATCACATATTGATTTAAGGTCATTATTTTCATCTTTTTGAATTAAGGTTTTGTTAATTATTGAAATAATTTGTCTATGAACTAATAAATCAGCATACCTTCTTATAGGTGAGGTAAAATGAACATAGTTTTTTAGAGCTAAACCGAAATGTGATTTGTTTTTATTCTCGTATTTTGCTTGAGATTGACTTCGCAAGATTGATTGATTAACAAAATCATATTCAGGAGAACCTTTACTTTCATCTAAAATTTTATTCATCAATGAAGGATGAGGTACTTTACCAATTAAGATTTTTGATAAAGGTTGTCCTACCAAATCTATCAATGATTTATATTTTTCTTGGCTTGGAGGTTCGTGAGATCGGTAAATTGATTGATTTGTTGCCTTATTTATTTCTTCAGCCGCAGCTACGTTTGCCAATATCATTAATTCTTCAATGATTTTATTACTTGTTACTCCATAAATATTTTTGATATCTTGAGGCCAACCATCCTCATCAAATAAAATTTTCTTTTCAGGTAATTCTAGATTTAAAGCACCTCTTTTTTCTCTGGTATATTCCAAAATTTTATAAACATCGTAAAGAGACTTAATTACTTTTAAAATATTTGTTTCAATACTTTTATTTATAAATTTATTATTGATAATATTTCCAACTTCATTATAAGTCAGGCGTTTTTTTGAGTTAATTATAGATCTGTAAAAAGAATGAGACTTTTTTAATCCATTCCTATCAAGAATAATTTCAACTGTTAAGCATGCTCGATCAAGATTGGGTTTAAGAGAGCATAGGTTGTTTGACAACTCTTCAGGGAGCATTGGAATCACATAGTTGGGGAGATATACTGAATTTCCTCTAAGTCTAGCTTCTTTGTCAATATAAGAGTTTTCTTTAACAAAATGTGACACGTCAGCAATAGATATAAGAATACGCCATCCTTCTTTTTGAATTAATTGTTCCGCATAAACAGCATCATCAAAATCTTTTGCATCTTCTCCATCTATTGTAACAAAGGACATTTCTCTTAAGTCCATTCGTGAATTTGTATCAATGATATCTAGTTTTTTAACTTCATGCTTTATATTAACATCAAAATTATTCCTTAAGTCATGTTCTTTTATAGCAAGATAAGAAAAAACACTAGGATCTAAAGATGACCCAATAACTTCTAAAATTTCAGCATAAGTTTTTTGAACTCTAGTTTTAAATTTAAGCCTTTTGTTGGTTTTAATTTTTTTTATTTTTAATTTTTTTAAAACTTGTCCAGATGCAATCTGAGCTTTAACTACATCACCTTTTTTAATTAAAAGTTCTTTAGGTATTATTGGTTCAATAAATTCTTTACTTTGAATTCCTCTTTCTAAAACTTGAAGAATAAACTTATTTTTTGAACTCAATTTTACTTTTGCAAAAAAATATTTTCTATCAATTTCAATTTTTTTTATTATTTTGATTAATTTATATTTTTTATTTTTTGACTCTAATTCTACTAATAGATGATCGTCAACGCTAAAACTTATGTTGTTTTTATTAAAAGGTATCTGTATTTTTTTTGATGGATGATTGCTTTCAGAAATTTTGCCAACTGCATAGCCATCATCATCCAATGTTATTACTTTTAAAGATAAAATTTCTTTGTTAGTTAATTTCAAGCTATTAATATATCTTTATAATAATTATTAAAAAAATTACCAAAATTTAACATTATTTTTTCTTAGTGAGCTTCTTTTTTGGTCTAGGAGGTTTTGCTGCTTTTGCAATTATTAATTCTATTGCTTGTTCAAGTTTAATCTCTTCGAGAGATACAGATTTTGGCAAAGTAGCCCTAATTTTATTATATTCAACATATGGTCCAAATCTTCCTGATTTTGCTAGTACTTTACCATTACCGTCAGGATGGTCACCTAAAACTTTGCCTAGTTTATTACTGTTTTCACCTATCAAAACCACAGCATGATTTAAACCAATATTTATTACAGTTTCATCAGCCGGTATACTTATAAAATTTATATCATATTTTAAATAGGGGCCATATCTCCCAATTCCTGCAGAGATATCTTTACCGGTTTCTGGATGTTTACCTATTAGTCTTGGTAAAGAAAGGAATGCAAGAGCTTTTTGAAGATCAATTCCCTGGGCGTCTACCAATTTAGGAATACTCGTTCTTTTGGGTTTTTTCTCTTCACCTAATTGAAGATAAATACCATAGGGACCTTTTTTGATTATGGCGTTTAGACCACTTTCAGGGTCAACACCTAATACACCGTCATTTTCTGGCATAAACGTATTGTTGGCATCATTCTCCTCTTTGCTTTGATTACTTGCAATTTGTTTAGTGAATTTACATTCAGGATAATTTGAACATCCAATAAAAGCGCCATATTTTCCAAGCTCTAAACCTAATTTTCCATTAGAGCAAGTAGGACATTTTTTGTTTGGTTGGCCATCATTATTTAAATTTTCGTTAGGAAAAAATAAATCTGATAGTTCGTTTTCTAGAGCCTCAAGAATTTTGTCTCTTTCTAAGTCCGACATTTTATTTAAATGTGGCTTAAATCCATCCCAAAACTCTTCTAACAATTTTTTGTAATTTAACTTTCCATCTGACACTTTATCTAACTTTTTTTCTAAATCAGCGGTAAAATCATATTCTATATATTGACCAAAGAAATTATTTAAAAAGGCAGTGAGAATTCTTCCTCGTTCTTGGGGTAAATGTTTACCTTTTTCTTTTTCAACATAACTTCTATTTATAAGAACTTGTAGGATAGATGCGTATGTAGAAGGTCTTCCAATACCTAACTCTTCCATTTTTTTTATAAGGCTTGCATCTGTATATCTTGGAGGAGGTTGAGTAAAATGTTGTTCTCCATCAGCCTTTTGTAGATCAACTTTATCATTTTCTACTAATTTTGGTAATATTTTATCGTCTTCTCTATCCCTATAAATAAAAAAACCTGGGAAAGATACTTGTGATCCATTTGCTCGAAAAACAATAGTCATATCTTTATTTGAAATATCAGCTGAAGTTTCATCTAGCTCAGCTGATTGCATTTGACTTGAAATAGTTCTTTTCCAAATCAATTCATAAAGTTTTAATTGTTCTGTATCTAAGTATTGCGACATATTCTCTGGATCACGTGAAATTGATGTTGGCCTAATTGCTTCATGAGCTTCTTGGGCATTAGCCGCTTTAGATTTATATACTCTTGGTATTTGAGGAATATAATCTTTACCATGACGGTTTATTATTTCTTCTCGTAATTCTTCAATAGCTTGAGAACTTAATTGGACACCATCTGTTCTCATATAAGTTATTAAACCAGTCGTTTCACTCCCAATATTTATACCTTCATATAATTTTTGGGCTATTCTCATTGTTCTTGACGCACCAAAACCTAATTTGTTTGAAGCTTCTTGCTGAAGTGTTGAAGTAGTGAAAGGAGCCAAAGGATTCCGTTTAACTTGCTTACTAACAATTTTAGTTATATTAAATGAAGATTTTCTAATTTTATCTAAAGCTTTATTAGCTTCGTCTTCATGTTTAATATCCATTTTGGCTAATTTTTTACTATCAAGTATAAACAGCCTTGCTAGGAATTTTTCATTATTATTGTTTAAAAAAATCGAAGATATCGACCAATATTCTTCAATATTAAACTTTTCAATCTCAATTTCTCTTTCGCAGATAAGTTTCAATGCAACAGATTGAACTCTGCCTGCAGATTTTGAGCCTGGAAGCTTTCTCCATAATATTGGAGAAATTGAAAAGCCAATCAAATGATCTAAAGCTCTCCTTGCTAAATAGGCTTCAACCAACTCTGAATTAATTTTTCTAGGTTTTTTCATTGCGTCTAAAACAGCATTTTTTGTTATTTCATTAAAAACAACTCTTTCTACTGGTTTACCCAAAATAGTTTTTTTAGAATCTAAAATTTCTTTCAAATGCCAACTAATAGCTTCTCCCTCTCTGTCAGGATCTGTAGCTAAAATTAATCTATCAGCAGATTTTAACTCCCCAATAATTTCTTTAATAACTTTTTCTTTATCTTTATGCATTTCCCATGACATTTTAAAATTATCGTCAGGAAGAACTGCTCCATCCTTAGATGGTAAATCTCTTATGTGGCCAACAGATGCAATTACCTTGTAGTCATTTCCAAGATATTTATTAATAGTTTGAGCTTTTGCTGGAGATTCAACTATTACTAATTTCATTTGTTTTTAGCCTTAATATATTAAAATTTTAAATTATATTATTTAAGTGCAGATAACACTACTTTTACAAAATAACAATAATTATGTTTTTATATCTTAGCTTCTGATCCATTTAGTAATCTCTTTATATTTTCTCTATGTTGTAAGTAACAAATTAATGAAATCAAAACAGAAGCTATAAAAAATGATTTTTCAGAAGTGAAGAAAAACATTGAAATTGGAATAAATAAATATGAAATCAATGCCGACAAAGAGCTTATTCTAAATAATTTTGCAATTGAGACCCATATCAAAAGTGCTGTCACTCCAACATACATATTAAGAAAAATTATAGTGCCAAAACCAGTTGCAACACCTTTACCACCTTTAAAATTTAACCATATTGGGAAACAATGTCCAATTACAGCAGATACAGCAACTAAAGATTGAAAAAGATTAATATTGTTAGTCAAATGAAATTCTATAAAACTTGGAGAAAGACTTACAACATAGATAGCAAGCCCACCTTTGGCACCGTCTAGAATCAGTGTCAAGAGTGCTATTTTTTTATTTCCAGTTCTTAATACATTTGTGGCACCAATATTTCCACTTCCAATTTTTCTTATATCACCTAAACCAGATAGTTTAGAAAGTAATAAACCAAATGGTATTGATCCCATAAAATATCCAAAAAGGAAAACACTTAAAAAAAGTAAATGACTATGATCAAAAATCATTTTATAATTTTATCTTTAAGTATTTGGTTTATATGTGCTACGTGACCATTAATAAATGTGCCCAGAATTTTTCCTTTTATTTTTCTACGATCAAAGGGTGTAGGACTAGTTTTTAAATTATTTTGATTTATCACATCAGGACAATTCTCATCAAAAATTATAAAATCAGCAAGTCCGTCTTTTTCTATACTTGGCTTTTTCATTTTGAGTACATTTGCTGGATTAATAGTTAATAATGAAATTGCCTTATTTAAGTCTATAATTTTTTTATGTACTAACTCTAGCGTCATCAAAAATAAAGTTTCTATTCCAGATGCTCCAACGGACGCAGCTGAAAAAGGTTGTGCTTTTGTATCTTTTGATCGAGCTCTATGATCGGAAGCAATGGCATCAATTGTTCCATCTTGAATGCCTTCAATTACTGCTAATCTGTCATCTTCTTTTCTTAGTGGAGGAGACAATTTAAACGCTGTGTTATAACTTAATAAAGAAGTTTCATTTAAAGCAAAATAAGGTGGAGCAGTATCACATGTAACTTTAAGACCTGTTTTCTTCGCTTCTCTGATTACATTGATTGAATCTCGTGTTGATATATGAGCAACATGATAACTAGCCCCTGTTAATTTAGCTAATCTTATATCTCTCTCAACTATAATAACTTCTGCACATGAAGGTATACCAATTAAACCTAGACGAGTGGAAATTTCGCCTTCATTCATTTCACCGTTAATTAATGTAGTTGATGCTTTGTTTAATCCAGATAAATCTTCATCTTCTGCATGTTGAATAATTGGACGATTAATCATAGCTGCATAACTCATTAAACGTCTCATAACTAAACTATTTTTTATACTTTTATTTCCATTTGTAAAACCAATGGCCCCCATTTCTGACATAAGACCTATTTCACTCATTTCTAAACCGTAATTGTCTTTAGTGGCAGCACCATAGATATTTACTTTAGTAAGGTTAGGATTTTCAGACTGTCTTTTAATATGATCTATTATTGACGGGTTATTTAATTTAGGAGTTTGATTTGGAAGGATTACCATCGAAGTAATGCCATTTTCAGCGGCAATTTTTTGAATAGCTGTCAAATTTTCAGTTTTTCCAATATTAACTCGCATGTCTATTAGTCCAGGCGACATAGTTAAACCATTACAATCATAGATATTAATTTGTCTATCTTGATGTGAAACTTCAGTTTTAAAATCCTTACAAATTGAAAAAATTTTGTCATTACAAATAATGACATCTGAGATATCATTAAAACTTGTTTTAGGATTTAACACTTTGACTGATTTTAAAACTGTAAAGGTCATTTTTAATTTTTCATCATATTATTTTTTGTATGATTTAAAGCCTCAATGATAGACATTCTTACTGCTACGCCCATTTCAACTTGAGTTTTGATTAAACTTCTATTTGTATCATCAGCCAGTACAGATGCAATTTCTACTCCTCGGTTCATTGGACCTGGGTGCATAATAACAGCGTTAGGGTTGGCTAGAGCAAGCTTTGCCTCGTCAAGGCCGAAAAACTTAAAATATTCTCTCTCAGAGGGATTTTCAGTTCCTGTCATTCTTTCATTTTGTAAACGTAAAAGCATAACCACATCAGCATCTCTGATACCCATTTTCATGTTACTAAAACACTTCACACCTAAATTTTCTAAATTTGAGGGCATTAATGTGGAAGGAGCAACACATCTTACCTCTGCTCCCATTGTTGTCAATAAATGTATATTTGATCTTGCCACTCTACTATTAGCTATATCTCCGCATATACTAATTTTTAATCCGTCTAGATAACCTACTCTTCTTTTTATGGTAAGAGCGTCTAAAAGAGCTTGTGTAGGATGTTCGTGTCTACCATCTCCAGCATTTATAATGCTACAATTTAAATAATCAGCAAATAATAGCGGAGCACCACTGTGAGGATGTCTGACTATTAATAAATCTGGCTTCATAGCATTTAATGTGCTCGCAGTATCCAGCAAACTTTCTCCCTTTTTAATAGATGAATTTACAAGTGATATATTAATCACTTCTGCACCAAGTCTTCTTGCAGCAAGTTCAAATGAGACTCTTGTACGAGTTGAGTTCTCAAAAAATACATTAAGTACCACGTAACCTTGAATTACTTTTGTATTAGTATGTCTATCTAAATTTGCAAAATAATCAGCTCTTTCAATCAATTTCTGGATTTCAGACTTTTCCATTCCTTCAATGGCTAATAGATGATTTGATGATAATTTTACAGGAGAAGAAAAGAAGCTTTTGTTCTTATTTTTTTTTAATTCATTCATTAAAAATATCTTACTACATCTTTTTTTGTAATCCGTCTAGTGCAGTTTGTAATATCCAACATGCAGCAAGTTGATCTGTTCTAACACTTCTTTTCTTCCTAGTCATATCTTCCATGATCATTGGTCTTTCAATTGCCATAGTAGACATTCTTTCGTCTTGAAAAAAAATTGGTAAATCTTTAACTCTCAAAATACTTTTTGTGAAATCACGAACAGAATCACATCTTGGCCCCAGACTTCCATCCATATTTAATGGCCAACCCATAATTAAACCTGCAATATCGTAATACTTAAATATTGATAATAGTTCATTTATGTCAGATGCAAGTTTTTTTCGCTTAATTGTTTTAATTGGTGAAGCAACAGTTAGATCAGTGTTACTCACTGCAATTCCTAGTGTTTTTGTTCCTGGATCAATGCCTATAAGCCTTTTTTTTGGCAAAATATTTAACAAAAATTCATCAAGCTTGAAGATAGGCATAATTGATGCTAACAGATTTCCTTATTAATTAAAAATTATCAGTGAAATGAAAGATTAAAAATGTCCAATAAAGAATCAATCGTTGATATTCCTACTGTAAACAAAATTGCTAGATTATCTCGTTTAAATATTCCAGAAGCTAGCAAACAAAATCTTACAAATGATTTAAATAATATACTAGGTTTTGTAGCACAATTAGACGAAGTCAATACTTCAGACGTAAAACCTTTAGCTTCCGTAACAGGACATAAGTTACCTCTAAGAAGCGATAAAGTAACGGACGGAAACATTGAAGATTTAGTTTTAAAAAATGCTCCTGAAAGTTCTAGCGGATTTTTTGTTGTTCCAAAGGTTATTGAATGATGTCTGATTTACTCAAATTTGATTTATTAAGTGCGTCTATTGCTCTTAAGAATAAAGAATTTTCTTCATTAGAATTAACTAATGCTTACTTTAAAGCAATTGAACAAACATCTGCATTAGGAGCTTATTTAGAAATTGTAAAAGATCATTCTATAAATATGGCAAAAGCATCAGACAAAAATTTTAAAAATGGAACTGCAAGACCCCTAGAGGGTCTTCCGATTGGTGTGAAAGATATGTTTTGTACTAAAGATATTAAAACTACTGCATCTTCAAAAATACTTGAAAACTTTTGTCCTACTTATGAAAGTACTGTTACTCAAAATCTTTGGGACGATGGAGCTGTTATGCTAGGTAAATTATCTTGCGATGAATTTGCAATGGGATCTAGTAACGAAACAGCTGCTAGAGGAAATGTTGTTAACCCATGGCTAAAAAATAGTAAAATGTCGCCAGGGGGGTCATCAGGCGGATCAGCTTCAGCAGTAGCTGCAAGGTCAGCACTTGCTGCTACTGGTACAGATACAGGTGGATCAATCCGGCAACCAGCAGCATTTTGTGGTATCACTGGCTTGAAACCAACTTATGGTCGATGCTCAAGATGGGGAATAGTTGCTTTTTCTTCTTCTTTAGATCAAGCAGGACCACTGACGAGGACTGTAAGTGATGCTGCTCTTATGCTTAATTCTATGGCTGGTCACGACAAAAAAGATTCAACCTCGGCTAATTTAGAAATGCCTGATTTAATGAATTACTTAGATAAAGGAATAAGAGGAAAAAAAATAGGCATACCTAAAGAATATACTCAAGATGGTATTTCAGACGATATTGTCAAGTACTACGAAAAATCAATCAATTGGTTAAAAGAAGCTGGTGCAGAGATTTTGCTAGTTTCTTTACCCCATACAAAGTATGCTTTACCTGTTTATTATATAATAGCTCCTGCTGAAGCCTCTAGTAATCTCGCTAGATATGATGGCGTAAGATATGGAAAAAGAAATGAAGCTGCAAGTCTAGATGAGATGTATGAAGTTACACGGGGTAATGGTTTTGGTGAAGAAGTAAAAAGAAGAATAATGATTGGAACGTATGTTCTATCGTCTGGATACTATGATGCATATTACCTTAAAGCTCAAAAAGTTAGGAGATTAATAAAAGAAGATTTCGACAATGTTTTTGAAGAGGTTGATTATATTTTAACTCCGTCAACACCAACAACTTCTTTTGAATTAGGTAAAAAACAAGACCCTTTAACTATGTACTTAAATGATATTTTTACGGTACCAGCGAGCTTGGCTGGTTTGCCAGGTATATCCTTACCCGTAGGTTTAGATAAATCAGGTTTACCTATTGGCATACAATTAATTGCAAACTCTTTTGATGAACCGGGTTTAATAAGTACAGCTAGAGTTTTAGAAAGAAGTGCTGAATTTAATTTTATAGCCGATGGAGCTGCAAAATGAATGAATCTTTTAATTTAAAGCCTGGTCAAATAAATGGAGAGACAGGTATTTGGGAAATGGTTATTGGTCTTGAAATTCATGCACAAATTTCAAGTAAATCTAAACTTTTTTCTGGGGCGTCTGCTTCTTTTGGAGCAGAAGCGAATTCTAATGTTTCGTTAGTTGATGCGGCAATGCCAGGAATGTTACCTGTTATTAATGAGTTTTGTGTTGAGCAGGCCGTAAAAACTGGATTAGCGCTTAATGCAAAAATTAATAACGTTTCTATTTTTGATAGAAAAAATTACTTTTATGCAGATCTACCACAAGGGTATCAGATAAGTCAGTTTACAAAACCAATTGTTGGAGAGGGTGAAATTATAATTGATTTAGATGATGGTTTACAAACTACTATAGGGATAGAACGTTTGCATCTTGAACAAGATGCAGGAAAATCTCTACACGATCAGCATCCTAGTAAATCTTATATTGATTTAAATAGAACAGGTGTTGCATTAATGGAAATTGTATCTAAACCTGATATTAGATCACCACAGGAAGCAGGTGCTTATGTTAAGAAAATTAGATCTATTTTGAGATATGTGGGGGCCTGCGATGGAAATATGGAAGAAGGTTCATTAAGAGCTGACTGTAATGTCTCAGTAAGAAAATCAGGTGAGGAGTTTGGAACAAGGTGTGAAATAAAAAATTTAAACTCTGTTAGATTTATAATTCAGGCAATTCAATCTGAAGCCGAAAGACAAGTAGAAATTCTAGAGGAAGGTGGTAAGATAAATCAAGAAACTAGGCTTTTTGACACTTCTACAGGTGAAACCAGATCTATGAGAAGTAAAGAAGATGCTCATGATTATAGATATTTTCCAGACCCAGACCTTTTGCCTCTTGAATTTAGTGATAGTTGGGTTCAAAAAATTAGAGAAACACTCCCTGAACTTCCTGATTTGCTCAAAAAAAGATTAGTCACCGATTTTGGTATTACTCCTTATGACGCTTCAATTTTAGTCGAAGAAAAAGATTATGTAGATTTTTACCAAAAAGCTGCAAACGGTAAAGATGGAAAGTTAACTGCTAATTGGATGATTACAGAGCTATTTGGTGCTTTAAAAAAAGAAAATATATCATTATCCAACAGTCCTATTTCGCCTGAGAACCTTGGTCAATTGATTGCTTTAATTTCTGATGGCACAATTTCTGGCAAAATAGCAAAAGATGTATTTGCAGAAATGATGATAAGTAAAAAATCACCATCAGATATCGTTAAAGAAAAAGGTCTTGAGCAAGTTTCAGATGATACAGAAATTTTAAAATTAATAGATAAAGTTATTTCAGAGAATGAAGATAAGGTTAAAGATTACCTGGGTGGTAAGGATAAACTTTTTGGTTTCTTTGTAGGTCAGGTTATGAAATTGTCCCAAGGAAAAGCAAATCCAGGAATAGTCAACAAATTACTTAAGGATAAACTTAAATAATTTATTTTTAAGCTATATTTTTTGGTTTCCAATTTGCTAATATTATAGCAATCACTATTGAGAAAAACCCAATAATTAACTTGAAAGTTATTTCTTCATTAAGTATTATTGATCCAAGTAAAATAGCTGATAAAGGATTAAATCCAAGAGATATCGCAGCTTGAGTTGGTGAAATTAATTGAAGTGCTTTTCCCCAGCAATACATCATTAGAACTCCCCCAGGTATAATTAACATCAATAAAGCTGCAACTTCAAATTCATTGATTTCTAAAAGATTATTAATAGATTTACCAAAAATTATAGATATGAAAAAATTAAATATTGTACCAATTAAAATAACATAGATCATTACAGATATGTTCCCATATTTCTTTAAATATTTACCTGAAAATACTGTAAAGCATGATGCTGATAAAACACCAATCATCATAAGAAAGTCACCTTTTAATGTAGAGGCAAAGTTCTCATCTACTTTTTCAGACAAACAAAATGATACTCCAGCAATAGCAAGTAGTACAGCGATAGATTTGTTAATCGTAATTTTTTCAATATTAAAAAAATAAGCAATAATTACTGTACATAAAGGCATTGATGCATAAAGTAATCCTGCTCTTGCAGCAGTTGTATGTTCTAGACCTAAAGCCATAAAATTTGGAAAAAGAGTAATCATAGCTAAACCAAGTAAACTCATAGGAATTAAATCTGTCTTGAAAAACTTTTTTTTCATATAGATTGACATGGATATTAAAAATAGAATTAAACCAGTTAATCCATAACGCAAAAAACTTAATGTGAATGGATCTATGCTATCAACAACATATCTTGTAAATACAAATGTGGATCCTCCTAACATCGCAGATAAAGAAGCAAAAAATGATCCTAACAGTAAAGTTTTGAGGATTGTTTTGTCTTTATTCATTATAGATTTTCTAATAAGTTGTAGTAAGGACATAACTTTAAAATTAACCTAATACAACTTTTAACAATTAAAGATAATAAGATTATGAAAAAAAATAAATTAGGAAGAACAGGATTAGATATTTCGCAGGTTATACTTGGAGGAGGATGGGTAGGTGGACTTTTTATTGACCCAAAATATGAAACTATGGAAAAAGCTATAGAATTCTCAATTGAGTCAGGAATCAACTGGATTGATACAGCAGAAAGTTATAGTGATGGACAATCAGAAAAAAATATTGGTGATTTGTTAAGTTCCCTCTCAGGTGAGAACAAGCTACAAGTCTCATCAAAAGCAAGACTAGATCCCACAAGTTCAGAAACATTTGAATCTCAACTTGATAGAAAGTTAGATAACAGTCTTAAAAGATTAAAATTAGACAGACTAGAATTATATCAGTTGCATAATAAAATAACACTCGAAGAAAGTAATGAAACTTTAACATCTGCTCAAATTTTAAAGACTAATAGTGCCTCTGAAATTATGGAAAAAATAAAAGAGGACGGCAGGGTAGATAGTATTGGCTTTACTGCTTTGGGTGACACTGTTCCCATTAAAGATGTAGTCAAAACAGGCTCTTTTGATACCGTCCAAATATATTATAATCTTTTAAATCCAACAGCTAATTTTGATGATAAAGGTTTGTGGAATGATCATGATTTTTCTGGCTTGATATCAGATTGTCAAAAACAAAATATGGGAATAATGGGTATAAGAATTTTTGCCGCTGGTCTACTTGCAACTGACATAAGACATGGTAGAGAAATTCCTGTTACACATGTTGTTGATATAAATGAACAAGAAAAACGAGTTAAAAAAATATTTGAACTTGTAGGTAATACCCACGGTAACAGGGCTCAATTTTCTCTAAGGTATGGATTATCAACTGATAATTTGCATTGTGCTGTATTAGGTTTAGCATCATTAGATCATCTTGAAAACTCAATTCAAGCAGTTGAAATGGGCCCATTACCTAAAAATGTTTTAGAGGAAATTTTAAAACTACAAAAAACAAATTTTATTTGAGTAAGTTTTAATTGAATTCAAGTAGATTGAGGTATTAATGAAAATATTAATTTTAGGAGCAGGTGGCATCGGAGGTTTTTTTGGAGGTTACCTTCAACAAAGTGGTGCAGATGTCACTTTTTTAGTAAGGCCTAAAAGAAAAGATTTATTATTAAAAAATGGTTTAAAAGTAATTAGTCCGCTTGGAAACCTTAAACTAAAACCAAATCTAGTTTTAGCAAAAGAACTAACTCCAATTTATGATATAATATTAATTTCTTGTAAAACATATGATTTAGATCAAGCTATACTTGATTTAAAACTTACCAAAGCCAAAGGTGTTATAATACCTTTTTTAAACGGTATGACTCACTTAAAAAAGTTAGATAAAGAGTTTGGAAGTGATAACGTCATGGGAGGTGTTGCTCATATAAGTTCGACTATTAACAAAGATGGAACAATAGAACACTTTAGTGAATTTAAAAAACTTACTTTTGGAAACAGAATGCCTAACCAAAATTATCTTTTAAAATCATTTTTAGATATGTGTGAAAAAACTAAATTTGATGCTGTTATTAGTGAAAATATAACTCTAGATTTATGGAAAAAATGGATTTTTATTGCTACTGTTGCAGGAGCAACAACTCTTTTTGGTTCAACTTTGGGCGAGATTAGTGATCATGAAGTTGGTAAAAAAACTTTAACGGATTTGTATAAAGAATGTAGATCAATTGCTGAATTTAATGGTTATAAACTTGATGATAATGAATCAAATAATGTCTTGAAAAATATTATGATTAAAGATTCCCCTATTAAAGCGTCTATGCAAAGAGACGTTGAAAAAAATGCCTTTACAGAGCATGAGGAGATATTTGGGCATTTGATTTCTAAAGCACAAAATTATAATTTTGATAGTCCTATATTGACTTCATGTTACTTAAAAATGAAACTATACAAAGAAAAATTAACTTAGTTTTATGTTCCAATTTTAAACGAAGATTTTAAGCCTCTTAAACAAGCTATAACACTTAAACCAGTAATTTTGCCTGTTCCTGGGTTCTCAGGTGTTTGAACATTTTGAATAGACATCTCAAAAACAGCGCTGTCTGAATCAACTTGAACTTTATGGGTATTTCTCTTCAAATTAGGGTCGGCCCATATTTCAAGGTTTGTTTTATCCGCACCAATTCCAGCTAGACCTACCGCTGCAGCAACATTTACATTAGCTGGAAAAGCTTTTGCACCATTGGTTGCAGACCCTTTGAATATTAATTTTGGTTCTAATAAATTATTTATTTGAATATTATTATTAATAACATATGGAGCATTAGTCAGAGCATTAGGCGGTTTACGTGTAATCATTGTGACAGAATTAATGTTAGATTCTGAAGCGGCTCTTAGGGCATCTAAGCCTAAAATTGCTCCTGTGGCTAAAATAATTTGAGAGTTGTTATTCTTCGCTAATTTTTCTAGGTCCAAATTATCAAGCATTCCTGAGCCACTTACTGTTATCAATTTTCTTTGTTTATTAATACATTTAGTAGCAATTTCTCTAAAAGCCTCTTTGGGAGCACAGTCAATAATTATCTCACAATTATCAACTAGGTTATCTAAATCATAAATTTCTATATTTTTATCTAATTTATCAATTCTTTCTTGAGCGTTAGCTTTACTTCTTGATGTGATGCCATATAAAGAAAAATCTTCTACCCCATTAATAAGTGCCTTGCCAACTTCTGTTCCTATGGACCCAAATCCAACAATCCCGACATTCATGACTTTATCCTATTTTTTTCATCTTCCAATTGCATATCCTTGCATAAATCTTGGATTTGCTGCGCCTTTTAAAATTCCATTTTCCTTAGAGGCGGCTGTCATTCTCCCAAGGCTCCATTCAGTATCTACAGAAATTTTATGACCCTTTTTCTTAAGTTCATCAATAGTCTTTGAAGGAAACCTTCCTTCAACGGCTAAGTGACCTATATCGGTTTCTCTTGGATAAAAGGAATTTGGAAAGTGAGCTGTACTAAAACCTGGAGCATCAATAGCCTCCTGAAGGTTCAATCCAAAATGAACGTGTCTCAAAAATAAATGAAGTGACCACTGATCTTGCTGATCGCCACCTGGTGTTCCAAAGACCATATACGGAACACCATCTTTTAATGCTAAGCTCGGAGACAAAGTCGTTCTGGGTCTCCTCTTAGGTCCTATGCACGCAGGTGATTTATCATCTAACCAAAACATTTGACCTCTATTAGACAAACAAAAACCTAGTTCTGGTATAATAGGAGAACTTTGTAACCATCCGCCACTAGGTGTTCCTGCGATCATATTGCCCCATTTATCTATTATGTCAAAATGAGTGGTATCTCCTTTAGTATCCCCAAGGCTGTTTGGATTTGGTTCATCAAAACGAGCTACTGTTGGTTCGCCTATGTCAAATTTAGAGAAAGATTCTGGAGTTGTACCCTTTGGTCTTACCGACACTTTCCCTCCAAACCCAGGAATGTTTCCTGGCCTAACTTCCATAGAGGCTTTTCCAGAAATTAGACTTCTTCGTTGAATATTATACTGTTCACTCAGTAATATATCCATCGGTATTTCATTAAAGTTAGTATCACCATAAAAAGCTTCTCTATCTGCAAAAGCTAATTTAGTTGCCTCAACAACTAAGTGAACAAACTCTGGTGACTTTTCATCTAGAACATCCAAATCAAATTTTTTTAATAATGCTAATTGCTGAAGGAAAGTTGGTCCTTGTCCCCACGGACCAGTTTTACAAACGGTATAGTTTTTGTAATCATAAGATAAAGGTTTTTCTATAGAAGCTGACCAATTAGCTATATCATCGGCAGTAAGTAAGCCTTTATGCTTACTTTCAGTTGTATCCATTACATGATTATTTTTACAATAATTTTCAATTTCTTCTGCGACGAAACCTTTGCTCCATATTTCTCTAGCTTGATTTATCTGTTCTTTTTTATCTCTTGACTTTCCTTCTGCTTCTTTAATGATCTTTAAATAAGTTTTGGCCATTTTTTTATTAGTAAAAAAATCACCCTCTTGAGGTAACCTGCCTCCTGGAAGATATATTTCTGCAGAGCTTGTCCATTCATTTCTAAATAATTCTTCAACAGACTTTATGGTATTAATTATATTTGGGACTAAGTGATAACCTTTCGTTGCAATGTCAATAGATGGTTCCAAGACATCTCTTAATGACATGGTTCCAAAATTTAATAATAATAACATCCAAGCATCAAAAGCACCTGGGACAACAGCTGGTAACAAACCACTACCTGGGACTATATTTAATCCAAGATCATTGAAATTCTTTAACGTTGCTTGCTCTGGAGCTACTCCTTGACCACATATAACAATTGGATCTTTATTATTCGGAGCTAAGATCAATGGTACCTCACCACCAGGACCATTTAGATGAGGTTCGACAACTTGAAGAGTGAATCCTGTAGCAACTGCCGCATCAAATGCATTACCTCCTTTTTCTAATATTGACATTCCAACTGCTGAAGCAACCCAATGAGTAGATGTTACAATGCCAAAATTTCCAACAATCTCAGGTCTTGTAGTAAAGTTTTTCATTTAAAGCCCATTAAAAATATAAAAAAATTGACTTTGCGCTTGTATCTAAGCAATTATGATTTCGATAATTAATCAATAATAAATAAACTAATTTGTGGAGATAACAATGCCAATTAAAAATTTATTTAAAGCAAGTTTAGCTGGCGCTGCTTTATTTGCTTTATCTGTAACAGGTGCTTCAGCCGCGCCTGATATCCCTTGTGGAACAGCAAAACTCATTGTTCCTTGGGGAGCTGGTGGTGGAACAGACATCATCTTTCGTCAAATAGTCGATAAAGTGAATAAGAATGGAGCAAAACCTCAACTACAAGTCGTTAATGTAGGTGGTCAAGGTGGAAACAAAGGTGCAAAGCAAGCGGCTAAGGCAAAACCTGACGGTTGCACTTTATTCGCAATTCATCAAAGTGCTATTACTAGTTACTTTACAGGAAGAATTGATATAACATGGGATGCTTTCGAGCCAGTATCTATGGTGACATCTACCCCTTCAATTATTGGGGCAAATGTTAATACTCCATTTAATAATCTAACTGACTTAGTGGCTGCTGCAAAGAAAAATCCAGGAACTATTACTGCTGGCGGAACATTTGGGTCAACAAGTCAATTTGTGTTTTTATTATTAGAAGATGCTGCTGGAGTAAAATTTAAGCATGTTTCCTATGACGGAACAAAACAAAGAATGACTGCTCTTTTAGCGGATAATATTAAGCTAGGTGAAATCAATTTAGCAGCTGCTATAAAATTTATTAAAGCTGGAAAGTTAAAAGCACTTGGTGTTACAAATCCTGCTAGATTAGATCAAATTCCTGACATGAAAACAGCTAAAGAACAGGGTGTAGACGTTATTTATGCAGTTGAAAGAGGCGTTGTTGCTCCTAAAGGAACCTCAAAAGCGATAATTGATCATTATGCGGCAATGTTAAAGGGTGCTGCTGCTGACGAAGATTTTAAAGCTGCTATGCATAAAAAAGGTATTTTAATAACTTATAAGGGTGCTAGTGATTATAAAGATCATTTTCAAGCAACTTATGATAAATGGTTACCAATTGCAAAAAAAGTTGGTGTCTACAAAAGATAAAATTTTAGTTCAGAGAGACTTTTCTCTCTGAACTATTTATCGGATATAAAATGACAAACAACAAATCAGACATAATCATTGCAATTTTTTTGCTGTGCTTCTCAGGCGTTATGATAAATGATGCATCTAATATCAGAGACCTTGGTTTTGAGGGAATGAAAGCAGACGCGTGGCCAAGAGTTGTTTTGTGGCTTTTGGTGGTAATGTCTTCAGTAATGCTTGGAAAATCCTATCTTAAATTTAAAACAGTGAGCGATGAAGATAATGAAAATTTTAGCATTAATCTGGCAAAGTTTAAAAATGCTTTAATCTGCTTTGGTATGTTCATGCTTTTCCTATCTACTTTGGATTATTTAGGAATGCTCATTGGTGGGATTTTATTTGTTTTTGGCCTATTGACTTTGTTAGGTGGATTTTCTCATAAATTGATCGTTAAGCATCTTTTAGTTTCAGTACTAAGTATTGGATTTATGTGGATGGTTTTTACTTTTGGTTTGCGAGTTATATTGCCTGAAGGAGAAATTTTACGTGTTTGGTAAGTACCTCTAATGTTTGATGTTATTTTACAAGCTGGTGCGTCAGTATTACTTGATCCTGTAACTTTAGGGTTAATGGGTATAGGAACCTTGGCAGGACTTTTGGCAGGAGCTATTCCAGGATTTACAATTGCAATGGGGGTAATTTTAACTCTTCCTTTTACCTTTGGGATGAGTCCAATTCAAGGACTTGCTACCATGATGGGTGTGTTTGTTGGAGGATTCTCAGGTGGTTTGATGTCTTGCATGTTAACCGGAATTCCTGGAACACCTTCCTCTGTTGCGACCACGTTTGACGGTTTCCCAATGGTTAGATCAGGAAAACCGGGTTTGGCATTAGGTTTAGGACTTTGGTCATCATTTTTTGGCGGCATGATTAGTGCCGTTATATTAGTAGCTTTAGCTCCTCAATTAGCATTTTTAGGATTAGAGTTTGGTCCATGGGATTATTTTTCTTTAATAGTATTCGCACTTACTATAACTGTGAGCTTATCTGGCGATAATATGATAAAGGGTTTGATTGCTGGTTTATTAGGTTTGTTTGCTGCATGTGTAGGTGAGGATGAAATTAATGGTGTAGCTCGATTTGCATTTGGATCTGATCATATCAGGCAAGGTTTTGCTTTCCTTCCAGTTTTAATAGGTCTTTTTGCTTTTTCTCAATTGTTAAGTGATGTTGAGGATAGTGCAAAAGCTAAAGCACCGCTTATGAAAAATTCAGCTGAAGCTATACGAGTAGAACATAGAAAAGCAATTGCAACAGTTTTAATGAACTGGATAAACTTGATTAGGTCTAGTTTTATAGGGATTTTTACTGGGATTCTTCCTGCAGCGGGTGGCTCAATATCTAATATACTTGCTTACGATCAAGCAAAGAAGGCCTCTAATAATAGAAATGAATTCGGAAAAGGAGCTGTAAACGGAATAATTGCGCCTGAAGCTGCAAATAACGCTACAGCAGGTGGAGCTCTTATTATGATGATGGCTCTTGGAATTCCAGGTGATATTGTTACCGCTATAATGATTGGCGCGTTGATGATTCACAATATTATTCCGGGTCCATCATTTATACAAGATGAACCACTTTTAGCTTATGGTGTTTTTATAGCGTTTTTTGCTGCTCATTTTTTTATGGTTGGTTTGCAAGCATTTGCCTTGAGATTATTTTTGTTAGTAACTAGAATTCCAATGTATATACTTGCTTCTGTTATTTTAGCCTATTGTGCAATTGGGGTTTTCGCTCTTCATAATATAACGTTTGATATTTGGGTCATGTTTGGTTTTGGTGTTATTGGTTATTTTATGAGAAAACTAGGTTTTCCACTGGCACCAATGATTTTAGGTGTTGTCTTAGGAAAGTTGGCTGAATTGAATATAGCAAGAGCAATTGGAATAAGTGATGATTACTCCTTATTTGTAACTAGACCTTGGTCATTATTTTTCTTAATAATGGCAATAGTTTCAGTATTATTTCCATTTTACCAAAATGCTAAAAAGGATACTTTATTTACAAAAATGTATGTTCCAATAAGCATGATTTTACTTGCTTTACCATTATTTTTAATGGGAAGCCCTGTCAGAATGGTTGTGGGTGGTATATTACTTTCAGCGGGATGTTATTTTATTTATAAAAGATCTTCTATACTTAAGACTATCTAATAAAATTATTTACATAATCAGCGCCTAATCCTACATCAATAAAATGTTTTCTAGCGGCATCAATCCTATCAAAAACGTCAGTTGAATTAATAGTTTTTCCATTCTCATCACAATAAAGTAAGGCTCCAGAATTATGAAATAATGTTATCATTTCTTCACAATCTTCATCTACTACGAGAGTATGAATTTCACCTGGTGGTTCAAATAAATATGATCCTTCCGTAGCAACCCAATCATGTTCGAGATATCGCCAAGACCCTTTGATGACAAATCCATGAACTGGGGCTGGATGTCTATGTCGAGATAAAAAACCTCCTCCAATTACTTTAGTCAAATGAACCCAGTATCCTTGACTTATATTAAAGCATAGAGGTCTAGACCATCTACCCGGAGCTAAAGGAACCCATAATCTTTCATCATCTTTCGAAAAGCTATCTTGAATAAATATATCAGGTATTGCGCCTTGAGGTTTTGGTCCATCGTAAGGTGAAGGCGTGTTAAGTTTTTTTACATCATCCA
>QCHB01000017.1 GCA_003278095.1 SAR116 cluster bacterium AG-390-L20
CTAGGTTCAGGTCATGATCAAGTATTTATTCAACCGATGCTTCAAGACATCAAAATCAGCGGTGTAGCATTTACAAAAGATCCAAATAACGGAAGTTTTTACTACATAATAAATTATGATGATCATTCAGGTAAGTCTGATACAGTTACTTCTGGTTATGGTAAAAATCTAAAAATTTTTTATCATGTAAAATACTCATCTGATCCTGTTGTGAAGTGGAAAAAGGAATTAATAACTCTTTTAAGAGAGCTTGAACTTTTCTTCAAAAATGAAAATTTAGATGTAGAATTTGCTATTGATAAAAATATGAATTTATATTTGTTTCAAGTTAGGCCGCTAGTAATTAATAATTTTACTATTGACAAAGAAGCACATAAAAAAGCTATGGAAGGTATTTTTTCTAGAACAAGTAAGTTATCTAAACCTTATCCATATTTATTCGGTAAGAAGTCAATATTTGGGATTATGCCAGATTGGAATCCTGCGGAGATTATAGGTATAAGGCCAAAACCATTAGCACTTTCTTTATACAAAGAATTAATAACTAATGGTATTTGGGCTTATCAAAGGAGCAATTATGGGTATAGAAATCTCAGAAGTTTTCCTTTGCTATTAAGTTTTTCTGGTTTGCCATATATTGACGTGAGGGTTAGCTTTAATTCATTTATTCCTTCCAATTTAAGCCCAAGCTTGGCTGAGAAATTAGTTAATTATTACATAAAAAAACTTCAATCAAATGAAAAAATGCATGATAAAATTGAATTTGATGTTGTATTTTCATGTTATACTTTTGATTTACCTGAAAGGATTAAATCCCTAGGAAAGAATAATTTTTCCTTAAAAGAACGAAATGAAATTATAGAAAAGCTAAAACATTTAACAAATAAGATAATGAATGTTAAAAATGGCTTATGGAAAAAAGATATTAAAAAATTATCTGAACTGTCAAGTAGGCAGTTAAAAATTAATAATAGTAACTTAAGTAAATTAGATAAAATATATTGGTTATTAGAAGATTGTAAAAGGTATGGAACTCTTCCATTTGCAGGTCTTGCCAGAGCAGGTTTCATAGCTGTACAATTTCTCCAATCAATGGTTAATTTGGGAGCGATATCTCAAGAAGATAAAGACAACTTTATGTCATCTCTTAAAACTGTAAGTTCTTCACTTAAAAACGATTACCAATTAAACAAAGACTTTTTTATAAAAAAATATGGTCACTTGCGTCCAGGAACTTACGATATAACTTTACCTAGATATGATGAAAATCCAGAATTATACATAAACCAAATAGAAGATAGTCAATTTGATGCAAATAATCAGGAAAATGTAAATTTTACCTTGTCGCTAGATCAAATTAAGAATCTAGAAGAATTAATTAAAAAACATGATTTAAAACATGATGTTTTAAGTATTTTTGATTTTATTAAAGGTGCAATTGAAGGAAGAGAGTATGCAAAGTTTGTTTTTACAAAAAGTTTAAGTGATATTTTATCACTAATAACTGAATTAGGAAACGAAAATAACTTAAATTTAAATGATTTATCTTTTTGTAATATAAATTGTTTAAAAGAAGCTTATTCAACCACTGAAGATATCAATAAAATTCTTCATTCATCAATTAAGACTGGCAAAAAGGAATATTTAAATACTTGCTCAATAACGCTACCTCCACTTATAAAAAATCCAAAAGATATTTTTTCTTTTGAATTAATTTCTTCTGAACCAAATTTCATAACTCAAAAAATCATACAGTCTGATATAATTGTTGAAGGGACTGATACTCAAAATTTATCAGGAAAAATATTGATGATTGAAAATGCAGATCCAGGGTATGATTGGATTTTTCTTCATAAAATAAGGGGGTTTGTTACCAAATATGGCGGTCTAAATTCTCACATGGCTATTCGTGCTGCAGAATTAGGTTTGCCAGCCGCTATAGGTTCAGGAGAAGTTTTATTTAAATCCTGGTCAAAAGCTAAAACTATAAATATGGATTGTGCAAATAGACAAGTTAGAATTGTCTCATGAAAAATATAGCTGTGATACAAAGAGTTGAATTTATAGAAAAACGAAATGAATTTTGTGATGCTTTGGACCAAAGATGGACAGACTTATTATTATCTATAAACCTTTTCCCAATATTTCTTCCTAACAATGTATCCTATGTTAAGAAATTTCTTAAAATTAACGAAATCAATGGACTACTTATTAGTGGAGGGGGGGCATTATTGAAATATAATGGATCCAACCCTGAAAGAGATGAAGTTGAAAACATACTGATTAATTTTTCAATTAAAAAAAATATACCAGTTCTAGGTGTGTGTAGAGGTATGCAGTCAATACAAAATTATTTTGATAATAATATTCAGATAATTAAAAATCACGTTAATAAACGTCATACACTAAAAATTGTAGATAATACAAAAATTGGAAAAATATTAAAACAATATGATGAAGTTAATTCGTTTCATGAATATGGTTCGATTAAAACAAACAAAGATATTATTACTTTAGCTATATCTAATGATGGTATTATTGAAGCTATAAGACACATAGATAAAGAAATTTATGGTATAATGTGGCACCCAGAAAGAGAAAATCCATTTAATAAACTTGATAAATTATTTTTAAAAATGATTTTTGGAGCATGAAGTGAAAGCAATTATATTAGCAGCTGGTAGAGGAAGTAGAATGGGAGAGCTTACAAGTAAACTTCCTAAATGTATGACTGTTTTGTTTAATAAACGATTAATAGAGTGGCAATTTTTGTCATTGAATCACAAAGCTATTTCAGAAATAGGTATCGTTACCGGATATTTAAAAAATAAATTTAATTATAAAAAAAGATATTTTGTTAATAATAATTGGGAAAATACCAATATGGTTTCGTCTTTGTTAACTGCTATTGATTGGTTAAGGAATGATACTTGTATAATTTCTTATTCAGATATTATTTACGAAAAAAAAATCATAGACCAGTTAGTTAAATCAAAGGGTGACATAGTAATAACTTATGATCCTAAATGGTTAAGTTTATGGGAAAGTCGTTTTGAAGATCCATTAATAGATGCAGAAAACTTTATTATTAAAAATGGACTTTTAAAAAATATTGGAGGTAAGTCCAAAAAATTATCTTCTATCCAAGGACAGTATATGGGCCTTATTAAGTTTTCTAAAGTTGGATGGAATAAAATTGAGAATTTTCTCAATAAATTGAATAAAAATGAAATTGACAAGATAGATATGACACAATTATTTAAAAAATTATTGAAACAAGGTTTTATCGTAAACTGTATTGCTATTGATGGAAGATGGTTAGAAGTCGATACAAAGAGTGATCTAATAAATTATCAATCAAATTATGATAAGACATTTATTTCGGACTTGGTTTAATCTTAGTGAATATGTCATTAAATTTATCAAATACTTATAAAAAACTAAGTTTTTTCAAGTGAAAAATTTTATAACAGAAATAGGTTGAGTTTATGCAAAAAGGCGATTTTTCTAATTTAGCAAGTTATTATACTAAATATAGACCTTCTTACAATAGGGAAGTTGTCAATAAAATTATCAATACGATTAATAAGAAATCTGAAAATATACGTGCAGTCGATGTGGGTGCTGGAACTGGAATTTTTACTAAATGCTTAATTGAAGCAGGAATTAAAGATGTTGTTGCAGTTGAACCTAATGAATATATGCGTAATACAGGCATTGAAAATCTTGGAAAAAAAATACAATTTTTTAGAGGTTCTGGAGAAAATACTACGTTGGTTAGCAACAAATACGATCTTGTAACGATGGCATCATCCTTTCACTGGCCTAATACACAAGATACGCTCTCAGAGTTTAAACGTATTTTAAATGGTAACGGTGTTTTTGCTGCCTTATGGAATCCACGCCTTACTGAACGTTCTGATAGTGAAAATGAAGTGCAAAATCTTCTTTTAACAAAATATCATGTGGGCTCAAGAGTTTCTTCTGGATTAAGTGGAATAACAAACCACCTTCATGACATACTATCTAAAAGTAAAATTTTTCGTTCAGTTACTTACTTTGATGCAATTAATGTTGTTAAAAGAAGTCATGAAGAATATATAGGCGCTTGGCGATCAGTAAATGATATCCAAGCGCAACTAGGAAAAGAAAAATTTTCACAGTTTCTGTCTGATGTTGAGAAAATTATTAAAAAACGCTCCTATGTAGAGGTGCATTATTTAACTCGAGCTTGGGTAGCCCAAAAATAAATTATATTATCTGATATAGTTTTAAATTCGAAATTTGTTCATAATTTTAATGGAAGATTGAAAAAATTTAAGAAACTGGATTTTAGTTATGATTCTACTTAAGTAAGACTTACTTAATTCGGTACAATAATAGTTTCAGGAACTTTGCCATCACAATAATTTTGATAAGCGGTTAGGTACCCATTTTCTAAGTATTTAGTATATAACTCAGTATCAAACAGTGGTTGTGACAACCGATTTGCTGCTAATTTTTCTTTAATTTGAAAAAGTTTATTGGGATTAGTGGCAAGTTCTAATATCAGTGATTCATAGTCATGGTTATTTCTTGTTATTAATTCTGGAAGTCCAATAGCATTTAGTAAACTTGCTGCAACTCTAGCAGCAAAACCTTGACCTTGTTTTGTAACTACAGGTAATCCTGACCATAGTGCTTCTGAAGCGGTTGTGTGTGCATTAAAAGAAAACGTGTCAATGAACAAATCTGCTAACTTATGTCTACTTAAGTGTTCTTTCATCGGCAATTTATCAGCAAATACAATTCTTGTTTCACAGATATTTCTTTTTTTTGCTGCTTTTATAATATTTTTATCAGACAGTTGATTAGACCTTCTGAGCCATAAAACACTTCCTTTAACTTTACTAAGTAATCGCATCCAAATCTCAAATTCTAGATCTGTAATTTTATAGTTATTGTTGAAACAGCAAAATACAAAAGATTTATCAGGTAATCCCATGTCACGTCGAGAAATTAAGCGATTGGAAAACTCTCTACTATTATCTGTTGGCATATAAGTGTTAGGAAGGTAAAGTAGCTTTTCAGTAAAGTATTTCCTGTTATTAGGTGGAATTAAATATTGATCAGCTATTATATAATCAATGAAATCTGCCCCCATTGTTCCAGGAAAACCAAGATAATTGATTTGAACAGGAGCAGCACGATAAGCAAAAATGCTACTTCTGCTGTTTCGAGTATAACCATTTAAATCAATAGCAATATCAATATTGTCTTGTCTACAAAGAACAGCCACTTCTTTATCACTTATCCCGCTTACATCTTTAAAAACATCAAATGATTTTGTAAGTCTTTTTCTTAATTCATCATCTTTACTACCTATAAGAGAGTAAGCAAAAATGTCGAATTTATCACGGTTATGTAATTCTATAACTTTTGCTATCAAATAAGCGACAGGATGACTCACAAAATCTGAACTAAAATAACCAATACGAATACGCTCTGATTTTTTCAATGTCTTGGTTTGAAATGACATTGGTTTTTCAGGAAAATTGTTTTTAGCATATATTCTCGAACGCATATAATGACGTTCAGGGGCATCTTCTAAAGAAAGTATTGCTAACGGATTAATATGTTTTTCAGATATTCCTAGGCTAGGTATTAATTTCCTATCTTTTTCAATGGAGTGCCAATCACAAATGTTAGCTTGCTGATAAAGCTTTTGTACTCTAGCGGCCTCGTAATCAGGTTTGAGTGAAAGTGCTTTTTCATAAGCTTCAATAGCTTCATCTTCTTTGCCTTGGTCTGCGAGAGCATTTCCCAAATTATAATAGGCTTCAATATAATCAGGCTTAAGTGAAAGTGCTTTATTATAAGCCTCTATTGCTTTGTCTAGTTTGCCTTGGTATCTAAAAGCGACCCCAAGGTTGACAAAACCTTTTGCATAATTAGGATTTATTGATATTGCATTATTATAAGATTCAATAGCTTTATTTAGCTTTCCCTTATATTTGAAAGCATTACCCATATTATTATAAGCATCAGAATAATCAGGCACAAGTAATAATGCTTTATTATATGAGTTTATAGCTTCATCCAGTTTTCCTTGATCTTTAAGAGAAATGCCAAGATTATTATGCGCCTCTGCAAAATTAGGTTTAAGCACGACGGCTTTATTATAACACTCAATTGCTTCCTCGATTTTATTTTGATTTTGGAAAGTTATACCCAAGTTGTTATAAGCCTCAGCATAATCAGGATTAAGTGAGAGTGCTCTATTATAGGCTTCTATCGCCTCATTAAATTTGCAAAGGTCTTGAAGAGTTAATCCCAAGTTGTTATAAGCCTCAGCCCAATTAGGTTTGAGTGAAAGAGCTTTATTATAGGCCTCAACAGCTTTTTCCAATTCGCTTTGATCTTTTAGAGTGTTCCCCATATTGTGATATGATTCAGCGTAGTCGGGTTTTATTAATAGAGCTTTATGATAAAATTCAATAGCTTTTTCCAATTTACCTTGACCTTGAAGAGCAACACCCATGTTATTATACGCGTCAGCATAATTAGGATTCAGTGATAGTGCTTTATCATAAGCCTCAATAGCTTTTTCTATTTTACCTTGGTCTATAAAAGCATTACCCATATTATTAAAGGCTTCAGTATAATCTTCTTTAAGTGAAAGTGCCTTATCATAAGCTAATAAGGCTTCTTCCACTTTACCTAGATCTTTGAAAGCAACACCCACATTATTGTAAGCCTCAGCATAATCAGGCTTAATTGATATAGCTTTATTATAAGAATCAATAGCTTCATCGAGTTTACCTTGATCTTTGAGTGTCATACCCATGTTAAGATAAGTTACAGCATAATCAGGCTTGATGGATAAAGCTTTATTGTACGCTTCTATGGCATCATCTAGTTTGCCTTGATCTTTGAGACTGACTCCAAGATTATTAAACCCGTCAGCATAATTTGGGTTCAACTCTGTAACTTTCTTGAAAGCGTCTGAAGCCTTTACAACTTGTCCCAATCTCTTATTTGCAGCTCCTAAAATATTCCAAAGGATAAATGCCTGAGGATATTGTTTTGTAAGTATTTGTAATTGTTTGACAACATCAACAAATTGACCTTGATTATAAAGATTGATCAGGTGATTAATTGTTTCCTGATTTAAACTCTGGGTTGCATATGCTTGTTGAGACTTCTTTAACATTGCTAAACCTTGTTGAGCAGGTATATTTTCAGGAAAACTGTCTAACACTGATTGGTATAGTTTTTGTGCTTCTAAAATCTCATCTTTTTCTAAATGAGACTTTGCCTTCATAAGCGCTTGATCTAAAGATAGTTCTACTAACATTGTATGAGCTTCTTTTGTTCTAATGGTATCATGTTCACGAATAACCTTAACGTTTATTAATGTTATTTTTTAAGTTAAAAACATCTTTTGCAATCAAATTAAAGACATTATCCCATGGCTCCCATATGTTTCTCTCGAATACGTTTACAGAAGAACTTGAAGGGCTTAATAAAATATTATTACAAGAACTTTGTCGATAATTTAGAACTTTAGTTGGTGTTCCAACCCCTCCTGAGATTATTGGCACAGATATTTGAGATGATATAACCATATCTAATGCAGCGCAAAGTGCCGCCACATCGTCTATGTCATTGAAATGATCTAAATCATCAAAATTATGTACCTTTAGTCCAAATTTATCTTCAATTTTATTTAAATCACATTCAAAATTTATATATTGTAAATTAATAAAAGTTGTATCAGGGACACTAAGAACAGGAAACCATTCAGTTATTTTGGTATTATTTGGAAGCTTGTCAGGCGAGGTATTAGAGCTTTTCCAGGCAATTCCAATGTAAGGACCTTTTCCTATGTCCTTAAGTCGTTCTTTCCAAAATGTAACCCTTTCTGCATTTGGAACAAGATGAGAAGCCGCTTTTGCATTTGTATCAATTTTATCATTAAAGTGCCTGTAAAGACTACCCATGGGTAAATGAACATCAAAGTCATCTCTTTCCATATCAAAGCTTCTATTCTCAGGTTTTATTTCTACGTTTGGAAATGAGCGTTTTAACAATGGAACTAATTTTTCTTGGCATTCTAAAATACAGTGTTTAGCCTGTGCTGCTAATAGTGAAAGACATGAGGACCACCTAATTGTGTCCCCGATACCTTGTTCACTCCATAGAAGTATTGTTTTATTACGAAGACTTTGTTTTTTGTTCAAGAAAGGCTTAGAAAAATGCCGTTTATGTGACTTAAAAACTTCAGTTTCAAAACGCCATTCATATGCATCAAGACCTTCTTTTATTTTACCAGAATTTAGAAGCGTAAAACTCATGTTATGATGTGCTTCAGGAAAATCGGGTTTAAGAGATAGTGCTTTATGGTAAGCCTCTAATGACGCCTCTAGTTTTCCTTGGTCTTTGAAAGCTGATCCCATATTACTTAAGGCATCAGCGTAATCAGGCTTAAGTGATAATGCTTTATGGAATGCTACTATTGCTTCATCCGGTTTACCTTGGTCTATAAAAGTGGCGCCCTTATTATTATGAGCTTCAGCGTAATTAGGCTTAAATGTGAGAGCTCTATTAAAAGCCTCAATAGCTTTATTAAGTTCACCTCTTTTTTTATAAATATTACCAATATTGTTATAAACAGCAACGTAATTGGGCCTGAGTGATAATGCCTTTTTATATGCGTTTAGAGCTTTATCAAATCTGCCCTTAGTTTGGAAAGTTAAACCTATGTTGTTATAAGCCTCAGCATAATCAGGTTTTAACGCAAGTGCTTTATTGTAAGCCTCAATAGCTTCGTCAAGTTTATCTTGATTTTGTAGGGTTGCCCCAATGTTATTATAGGCTTCAGCATAATTAGGCTTAAGTGACAGTGCTTTATTGAATGATTTTATAGCTTCATCCAATTTGCCTTGATCTATAAAAACAGAACCTTTGTTATTATGGGCTTCAGCGTAATCTGGCTTAAGTAATAATACTTTATTGAATGTCTCTATGGCTTTATCAAGTTTACCTTCTTCTTTGAGTGTGGTTCCCATGTTATAATGAGCCTCAGTATAATCAGGCTTAAGTAACAATGCTTTATTATATGCTTTTATAGCTTTATTCATTTTGCCTTGGTATTTGAAAACATTGCCAAGGTTGTTATAAGCCTCAGCATAATCAGGCTTAAGTAATAAGGCTTTATTAAATGAGTCTACAGCATCATCCAATTTACCTTGATCTTTAAGAGTGATGCCAAGATTAATATAACCATCAGCGTAATTTGGGTTCAACTCTGTAACTTTTTGGAAAGCTTCTAAGGCCTTTTCAGTTTGCTTTAAGCCAATATTTGCTGCTCCTAGAATATTCCATACAACAAAAGCTTTAGGATACTGCTTTATAATAGATTGTGCTTGCTCAACCACAGCTACAAGTAGTCCTTGGTTATAGAAATTTACTAGTTGATTGAGTTCTTTCGCAGGGGGAGTTTGTATTGCATTATCTTGAGTATAATTGCTTAAAGCAGCTAATCCTTGTTGTGCTCTTGTATTGTTGGGAAAAGCCAGTAAAACATCTTGGTATACCTTTTGGGCTTCTTTGATCTCTTTTTTATTTACATGAGATCTAGCTTTCATAATCGCTTGATCAACGGAAAATCTTACCGACATTGGATGAGCCTGTCATATTATAATTTATTTGTAATTAGCAAATGCTATGCCAAGCAAGAGCTTAAAAACAATTTATAAATTTACGTTTAAATGTAATAGATCAATTGAACTTTAATATGGTGATTAAAAACTGATACATATTAAATTACATTGAGAAGCAAATATACCAATTTTCTATTAGAAATATTCAAATCAGACAAACTTAAAATAATTTTTAACACTTTATCATTTTTAATTAGTCATCTGCGAGGCACAGTTAAAGTTTTTTTGAGGTTAATTAATAATTACTTTGATTAACATTTATCGAATATTTCTTCATTTTTTCTATCAGTGTTGTTCTTCTCAACTTTAATTTATCTGCAGCTAGGGCGACTTTATTATTTGTTTTTTCTAGGGCTTCTTCTATTAAAACAATTTCTACATCTTGAAGGTGCCTTCTTAAGTCAATTTCGTCATAAAAGGAAAACCAGTTTTTGTAATTTTTGGGATGAGGTAAATAATCTTCAGCACTATTACCATGATCAATTTCGTCAATGTTTGTAATACCACTCAAATCTGATGTCATTTCCCACAGGGCATCTTGTTCTTCTGCAACAGAGGGTACCTTTAACCTAAGAAGATTTTCATAGACATTTGAACTTGTAATTTCTTTTCCAGGAAAAATTATACATGCTCTCTCAATTACATTCTTTAGTTCACGAACATTTCCTGGCCAATTGTGTTTAGTAAGAGCTGTTATTGCGTCTGGTGTAAAAATTGGTTTAACTAATTCTTCTAAATTTAAATTTGATAACAGTTTTTCCTGAAGGCTAGGTATGTCTGTTCTTCGTTCAGCAAGAGAGGGGACATTAATTGGAAGGACATTTATTCTAAAAAATAGGTCAGCTCTGAACTCACCGCTCTCCACTTTTTTTTCTAAATCTCTGTGAGTTGCACAAATCAATCTTAAATCAATCTTGATATCGTCTGCCCCCCCAACACGTTGAATAGACCTACTTTCAATAGCTCGTAGTAACTTTGCCTGAAGAGGTAAGGGCATATCACCAATTTCATCTAGGAATAAAGAGCCACCACTTGATTGTTCAAATCTACCTTTTCTTTGTTTATCTGCACCTGTAAAAGATCCTTTTTCATGACCAAAAAGTTCAGATTCTAATAATTCAGAAGGAATTGCAGCACAATTTACTGTAACAAAGGGTCCTTTTTTTTTTGAACAATTATGAATAGCTTGTGCAACTATATCTTTACCTGTTCCTGTTTCTCCTAAAATCAATGCTGTACTGTCTGTTTGGGAAACCATTGCAATCAAATTTTTCATTGATTTAGTTTCTGCACTCTCCCCGTCAATCATATCATTTAGCTTATCAATAATAGATTTTTCTTGAAAGGATTTACTTGATAATTTATCAACAACGTTCATTTTAAAATCCGTCAAATATTTGAACTTGTTTTTGCATATATGTCATAATAATGACATATCTTATAATAAATCAATACTGAATTTAAAAAATTATTATATAATTTATATAGAGCTAGTCATAAAAGATAACAAAAACTTAGATTGGCAAGCTTCTTGCTTCTTAAAACTTATCAAATTTAGGAGTTTTTAATGAGCCAGGTCATTGTTATAAAAAATAATCTAAAAATAGTTAATAATTTGTGTGACATATTAGAAAAAAGAGATGTTACAGTAATTAAGGCAGGCACTGACAATTCAAAGCCTGATTTTCTTGGTATTGATTTAGTAGGTTACCAAGCAGATACAATCGTATGCTCAGATATTTTTGAAAAAGAAATTGGTGGCTCTTCAAAATTAGTGTCATTTGCTAGGCAAGCTAAATTATCGAAAATCATTGTTATAGCTGATGATACTAAAATTAACGGAATTGAAATTAAAGATGAATTAGGTGGAGCAGTTAAAAGGATTACAGTTTCGGATTATACAGACAAATATGCATTAGAATTAATTTTTAACACCTGCTGCCCTCATATCTTATTTTCTGCTGGAGACACAAAAACCTATGAGCTCTTATCACTTGCAAGAAGAGTAGCAATTACAGATGTAACAGTTTTTATTAATGGCCCAACTGGATCTGGGAAAGAAGTTTTAGCTAATTACCTACATGAAAACTCTAATAGAAAAAATGAACCCTTTGTAGCTGTAAACTGTGCTGCTATCCCAGAGAATATGTTAGAGGCAATCCTATTTGGACATGAAAAGGGCGCCTTTACAGGTGCTTCAAATGCAAACAAAGGAATTTTCAGAGCTGCAGATAAAGGAACGTTGCTTTTAGACGAAATTTCTGAAATGCCTTTATCCCTGCAAGCAAAATTATTAAGAGTTTTACAAGAAAGAAAAGTTACACCTGTTGGTGGTCAAAGAGATATTGATGTAGATGTAAGAGTTTTGGCAACATCAAATAGAGATATGGCACATGAAGTAAATCAATCGAGGTTTAGAGAAGATTTATATTACAGATTAAACGTATTTCCACTTCAAACACGTAACTTATCTTCGAGAAAAGATGATATTTTACCGATCTCAATAAAAATTTTAGATAAGCACAATAATGAAAGTAAAACAACGCCTTATATTACAAGTGACGCAAGAGATTTGTTATCAAGTCATAATTGGCCAGGAAATGTAAGAGAATTAGAAAATACGCTTCAAAGAGCGTTAGTATTGTGTAAAGACAACATTATTGATGGTAAATCTATAATGATAGATAAATCTTTATCAAATATAAGTGAAAATTCATCAGTTGATTCTTTTGCTGATCAATTAGCTTTTGCAAAAGTAACATAAGAGGAAATAGAGTATGCAAGTTTCAAATCAAAATATTAGTAGTTCAAGTCTCCTTCGTCAAAATATATTAGAAAAAGCAAATCAAGCATTATCGGGAGGAGAAAAGGCAGAAGATTTTTCAAAAAAAATTAATGATGCCATTAATTCTGTAGCTGACAGTCAGAATAAAGCTTCAAAAATAACTAAGGATTACGAGCTTGGGAAAGAAACTGATTTAACTAAAGTTATAATGCAACAACAAATATCAAGTATAGCATTTCAAATGACTTTGAATGTTAGAAATAAGGTTTTGAGTTCTTACAAAGATATAATGAATATGCCCGTTTAAATTAATTTAATTAGGAAAAGAAAATGGCAGAAGCAACAACTGGAAATAATTTAACTGGAATGAATCAAGGCACAGGTGTTATTAGTAGAATTTCATCATCTTTTTCAAATGTAAAAAAGATGACTGCTGATCCTGCGGTTCAAAAATCAATACCTTTGATATTTGGAGTAATTGTTGCCTTTATAGGATTAATAGTTTTCTTTACAATGCAAAAATCAGATATGACAACTTTGTTTGCGTCACTTCCAGAAAGTGAAAAGGCAAATGTAATTCAAACATTAAAACAAAACGGGGTTGATGTTTCCTTAAATCCATCAACCGGAGAAGTTATAGTACCAGTTAAGGATTATCATGAATCTAGAATGCTACTTGCAGGAGAAGGACTACCGTCATCTGTGCCAGATGGCTATGATACTTTAGGTGACATGCCAATGGGTACTAGTAGGTCAGTGGAGGCAATTAAAATAAAGCAATCTCTGGAAGCGGAATTAGCAAGATCTATAAACCATATTTCTGGTATAAGTTCAGCAAGAGTCCATTTAGCTATTCCTGAAAAAACAGTATTTGCTAGAGAAATTGCTTTACCCTCAGCCTCAGTATTTGTGAAATTATCCAATGGAAGATCTTTGGGAAGGCAACAAGTTCAATCAATAGTACATTTAGTTTCCTCTTCCGTCCCTAACTTACCCTCAGAAAAAATAACTGTTGTAGATCAATTTGGTGAACTCTTATCTAAGCCATCTAACGACGTTGGAACATCTTCATCAAATGAACAAATGTCTCAAACTATGAGATTAGGCGAGATATATAGATCAAGAATTATTTCATTATTAACACCAATTGTAGGTGCAGGAAATTTAAAGGCCGAAATTAATGTGGATATGAATTTTACTAAAAGAGAGATAACAGAAGAATCTGTAGACCCTAAAGGAAATGCTCTTAGAAGTGAGCAAACTTCATTAGATGAAAGTGCTAATCCAGAAGCAAGAGGAATTCCAGGTGCACTGTCTAACGCTCCTCCTTTAGCACCTGATCTAAAAACAACAGTTCCCGAAGGTAAAGATGCAGGTGGTACTTTAAAACAAAGAAGTCAAACATCAGTTAAAAATTACGAAGTAAGCAGAAAAATCGAGACCACAACAGCTCAATATGGGGAAATTAAGAAAATTAAGGCTGCCGTTATAATAAGAGAAAAGAAAATAGTATCACCAGAAGGATTGGTATCTTATGAAAAAATTAGTGACGAAAAGTTACTGGAAATTAAATCATTAGTTCAAGAAGCTCTTGGTTATGATGAAGTAAGAGGTGATAGCGTAACGGTAAAAAGTAGTCCGTTTGTAGATATACTTGAGGAAGACGTTGTTCCTTGGTATGAAAATGAGTCAATAAAAGAACTTGCGCAACAATTAGCAACTGTTTTAATTTTAGCAATAGTAATATTTGGAGCACTTCATCCTCTCTTGAAAAGGGTACTTGTTCCAGCTGGATATTCATCTGGACCTGGAGTAATGGTTGGAGATGACATTGATGACGATGATGAAAAAATTGAGGTTCAAGAAGGTGAGTCACTTGAGGATATAAAGGCTAAATTAAAGCCTAAAAAGTCTGCTATTTCTGCGGAAATGCTTGATACTGCTAATACATATGACGACAAAGTTGCTGTAATTAGAATGATTGTTGGAGATGAGGCAGGTCGTGTTTCGAGTGTTTTCAAAGGCATGATGGAAAGAGATTCTTAGATTAAGTTAAGTGAGATTAAGTTAAGAAAGTAGGGTAATAAAATGGCGGAAGCAGCAAAAAAACCTAATGCAAATGAAGTATATCAAGGTTTAACTGGTACACAGAAATGCGCAATTTTGATGATGTTAATTGGTGAAGATGAAGCTGCAGAGATAATGGCAAATTTATCTCCTAAAGAAGTACAAGTCCTGGGATCAGCAATGTACTCTGTACAAGGTTTAGGACAAGATACTGTTAACTTAGTTCTAGATGAATTTTTAGCAATTATTAAAGCTCAAACAAGCTTAGGTATTTCTGGGGGTAGTTACATCAAAAATGTATTAACTAAATCTTTGGGAGATGACAAAGCTCAAACTGTTTTGGGTAAAATCACACCATCAGATAGTAATAAAGCTATTGAGATTTTAGATTGGCTTGATGCAAGATCTATTGCTGACTTAATTATTGACGAACATCCTCAGATTGTTGCATTAATTATCTCTTACTTAGAGCCCACAACTGCGTCAGATGTTCTAAATTTTATGCCTGAAGAACGTCAATCTGATTATATAAGAAGAATAGCAACATTAGAAACAGTTCAACCTGAGGCATTAAAAGAATTAGACAGGGTGATGCAAAAAGTATTCTCATCAAATGCTAGTTTGAGAGCTAGTAAAGTTGGTGGTGTGCCAGCAGCAGCCAAGATAATGAACTTTTTGAGTGGTGATAATGAAGCAAAGATTATGAAGGAAATACTGAAGGAAGATAAACAGTTAATGTTATCAATTCAAGATAGTATGTTTGTATTTGAAACATTATTATTATCTGACGATAAATCTCTTCAAACTCTACTTCGAGCAGTTGAAGATGACTTGATAATTCTTGCTCTTAAAGGCGCGGATGATGAGTTGAAAACAAAATTATTTGGATGCATGTCTCAACGTGCAGCGGCAAATATTCAAGATGAAATGGAAGCTCTTGGTCCAGTAAGACTTACTGAAGTACAAGAGGCTCAAAAGCAAATAATTGCTGTGGCAAGACGAATGTCTGATGAAGGATCGATAGTACTAGCAGGACGTGGCGGCGATGATTATGTATAAATCGAGATAAAACAATGACTTCAAACGTGAAATTTGATCAAGAAAAACATGATCATAATAACATCATACCCTTAGGTAACGATGAAATTAAATCTATTTTAAAGACTCAATCTGAAGCAGTTTTTGAAGATAAAAATATTACTAACAATTCTAATTTTGTTAAAAAGTCTCTTATTGACATTGCTATGGATTTTGAAACTAAAGAAAGTAAAAAAGAAAAGTTAGAAAATACTGAAAACATAAAAGAAAATATTACTGAACCTGAAAAAAATGAGCATATAGAAGAAAAATCAAATGAGGATGTTGACCAAAAAGATAGTAATGGTCAAGACACTACCTCTAATGAAATAGATGAACGAGATAGGTTATCAGACCAATCTTTAAGTGAACCTGAATTGGTTGATCAAAATAATGATGGACTAAATACAACTTCAGATGAAACAAGTACCGAAAATAATCAATCAGATAATATAACAGATTCAAATACAGAAATTGGAAATGTTAATAATCAAATTAAAGATCAAATAGATGAAAGTGAAATAATCTCAGAGTCTGATAATAAGATTGACGAGACACAGCAAGCACTTGAATCAGTGAGGAATGCAGTCTCTCAATCAATAAATAATAGCGACACCGCAAACGAAAATATTTCAAATGAGAGTAAAGATATCTCTATTGAGGTTTCTGAAAATATTTCAAAAGATTTTGACCAGTTCAAGAATATTTTTTCATCCTTATCAAATTTAGGTGAAAAAGCCATATTTGACGCGTTACAAATTAAAATCATTGATATCGCGTATGAACTAGCAGGTTACCAAATAGATAAGATGCCAGAAAAATACGAAAAAAAAATTAGAGCTCTTCTTAAGAATATTAATTGTTTTGAAGATAAAATGAAAATTGAAGTAAACGATCAGGATTATGATGCACTTTCAAAAATAGAGAGTTTTTTTGATACTCAAGATAAATCAATATTTGTATCCAACAAAGATCTCTCTAGAGGAGATATTATTTTAAACTGTGATGGAATGCATTATTCAGAAAAAAGTAATAAGACCTAATAAGCTAAAAACACCGGATATGTTTAATGAATTTTGAAGCTAAATTAATCCATAATATTTCTCAGATTAAAAGACAAAAGTCTATTATTAGTTCTGGGAGAGTTAACCGATTTGATGGCAACGTCATTTATTGTGATCCTTTCCCAGCACCTATTGGAAGTTTATGTCTTGTAAAAGATCAAATTGGAAAACAAATTCTAGCAGAAGTTATTCGCTTTGATCAAAATCATAACATGTTGGCAATTTTGGAGCCTAGTTCTCATATTGTAGCTGGATGTGAAGTTTTTTTACATGATGATGGGAGATATATAGATGTTGACGAGACATTATTAGGTAGAGTAACGGATGCGTTCGGTAAACCACTTGATGAAAAACCATTAGATAAAATTAATAATAAATGGCCATTAATGGGTAAAGTAATGAACCCTTTAAAAAGAAGTTTAATTAAAAAGCCGCTGGATGTAGGAGTTAGGGTTATCAATGCCTTGTTAACAGTTGGTCAAGGCCAAAGATTAGGAATTATTGCTGGTTCAGGTGTTGGAAAGTCAGTTTTGCTAGGAATGATGAGTAAATATACTGAAGCGGATGTTGTCGTTATTGCATTAATTGGAGAAAGAGCTAGAGAAGTTGGTGCAATGGTCAATGAATTATTTAAAGATGAAGCTTCTAAAAAAATAACAGTGGTAGCTGTTCCTGCTGACAGATCTCCGTTGATGAGAATTAGAGCTGCAAATAGAGCAACAGCAATAGCTGAATATTTTAGAGATCAAAATAAAAATGTTTTACTTATCATGGATAGTCTCACAAGGATTGCCCATGCTAAAAGGGAAATTGGCTTATCATTAGGAGAAACAGCTACTTCAAAAGGTTACCCAGCTTCAGTCATCTCAATGATTCCTAATTTGATAGAAAGAACAGGAACGAGTGACAAAGGTCAAGGAAGTATCACATCATTTTATACAATTTTAGCTGATGGTGATGATAATAATGATCCAGTTGTTGATACCGCAAGAGCTATACTTGATGGTCATATTGTCTTAAGTAGATTAAATGCCCAGATGGGTATCTACCCTGCTGTAGATATCTCTCATTCAATAAGCAGGGTAATGGATGATTTGATTTCAGCAGACCATCTTGAAGCTTCAAAACTATTTAGAAAACACATAAGTAGTTATATTGAGAATAAAGATTTATTATTAATGGGAGGTTATACCCAAGGGCAAGATAAAGATCTTGATGACGCTATAAGCATGTGGCCAAAATTAATAGAGTTCATATCTCAAGCTAACACTAAAAAAGCAAGTTATGACAGTGCTAAAACTGAATTATTAAAGTTATATCAATAGGACATATAATTGGAAAAGAAAATTAAAAGATTTCAGAGACTTGCAACTCTTAGAAAAAGAGATATTTCAAAGGAAATTACAAACTCAAATTTGTTGGAAAATGAAATTACTAAAAATAAAAACCTTATTGATCAAATCAATACAATTATGGATAGTAGTAAGGATGATCCCTCAAAAAAAATAATTAGCTCAGGTTATTTTAAGAATAATGCTCAACTTTTAAATACGCTCCAAAGTCAAAAAAATATAGCTACCAACAGAAATAAATATTTGTTAAATGAAAAACAAATCACACAAAAGAAAATTTTAATAAATAATTTAAAAAAAAATAAAGCTGAAGAAAAAACTTTAGAGTATCAAAAATCTTTTGTTAGAGAATTAGAAAGAAGAAATAATAAATAGAGTTTGATCCTCAAAAAAATATATTTTTATTTATGGCACTGTATTTGCAGAAATCTTAAAAATATGGAATTTAAGATGAATATTAATAGCGATGTAAATAAAAATATTGATTTATTATCCGGTCTCAAAAGTGATGAGCAAAACACATCTATATTAAATACTTTATTCTCCATAAATTTTGAAAATGATACACCATCAGAATTAATTAATGAAGAAGAATTTGTTTTTAAAGAAGATGAAGTTGCTATTATAAATTACCTATCAAACTTAATACCTAATTTTCAAAACGAAAATAAAAACTTATTAGATTTAAAAAAAATTAAAAAGCAAATTCAGATAGATGTAAATATTAGTCCTAAATTAAAAGAAAATATATTAAATTTTTTAAGTGAAGAAAAGTTTGGCTTGAAAGACTTTAATGTAAATATTTTAAATAAAAATAATGTTAATAATAAAAAACCTTTTGATTATATGGAAAGTTTAAAACCAAATATTAATCAAAAACACCAGTCAAATAATTTTGTAAAAAATGAAAGCAAATCAACTAATGTTGTAAAGAATGAAAGCAAAATTAACATTAGGGGAAATAATCCTCTAAATAAGGATAATATAAATATATCAAAAACTTTTGAAAATATTTATTCTGAAAATAAAAATATTAATAAAGTTGAAAATGATAAAAAAGAAGTTTCAAACTTTGTTAAAAAAATTAAGAAAAATAATCACCCAAATAAAATTTATCAACTACCTCAATCCAATTCATTAAAATATAAACAATTAAGTGAGATAACTTCACATATTGATCAAAAAATAGTTGATAATAAGAATTTTCCCTCAACAAATAACCAAATAATTGAAGTCTCTAAAAATAATAAGTTTAATGGAAACAAGTTAAATAATAATCAAATTTTAAACGTTCAACACTCAATACAATCTAATAATACTGGTAGTAACTTTTCTCAACAAAATGACTCTTCATTTTCAAACAGTAGTTACAATTCTGTTCTAGAAAACTTTATTGATAATTTAGATTTAACACAAAAGGGTTGGACATCTAAACTTACTTCTAGAATAGAAAAAGCTATTCAAAATGGCGGAGAGGAAATCGAATTTAATCTTAAACCTAAAAACCTTGGTTTGTTAAAGGTATCAGTTAAATTTAAAAATGGAGTTGGTAATGTTAAAATTATTACTGAAAATAGTTTTGTTACCAGTGCTTTAAATCAGAATGAAAATTACCTTCAAAAACTTTTTAACGAGCAGGGTATGAATTTAGACTTTTCAGCACAAAATGAAGGTAAAAAATTTGATTCTAGAAATAATTCGAACCAAAATTCACAAAATGAAGATAAAAAAGAATCCACACAATCTGACCTTAATATAAAAAGAAATAGTGAAGACGAAAGCGATATCATAGCTAAAAACAATTCATCTAGACATATGATAAACGTGATTGCATAATATCAACAATATAGTAGTGAGAGAAAAATGGCAGAAGAAGTTGAAGAAGAACCAAAAAAGAGTAATTTATTAAAAATAATTATTTTTGTAGTTGCAGGTCTATTACTGATAGTGGTTGGGCTAGGTATTGGTTACATGATTTTTGGTGGTGAGCCAGAGCCGGATCCTTCTGCAGAAGTAAATCAAATCATTGAAGGTAAAGAAACTGAAAAAAAAGAAAAAAGTGAAAATAACGAAGAAGGTGAAGAAGTTGGGGAAGATGGAATTATAAAGAAGAATGTCAAAGCAATCCCAGAAGTTGATAGCTATGAAACAACATATTTTGAATTTCCTGGAGATTTTACAACAAATTTAAAGGGTAGTAGAAAGTTTTTACAAGTTAGTGTAGGAGTTTCTACTCAATATGATGAAAAAGTCATGGAAGTTGTAGACTCTCACCAGTTAGCGCTTCGTTCAGAGATATTGTCGACTATAAGTGATTTTACAGAAGAAGATATTTCTGGAAGTGACGGAAAGAAAAAACTCTCAGAAAGGCTAATGGTTGTTCTCAATAAGAAGTTAGAAACACTTAATGAGTTTCCTGGTATAGAAGATGTGTATTTTACTGCTTTCATATTACAATAGAATAGGGTTGTAGAATTATGTCAAATACATCTCGAAAATTATCATCTGATGAAGTTTCTGCATTGATGGAAGGTCTCCAATCTGGTGAAATAACAGCAAATTCAGGTGTCAATAACGAGGTTGAGGTAACAGAATTTACGTTTGGATCAGACAATCTAGAACTTCTTGGAGATTATTACGCCTTAAGACTAATAAATGAAAGATTTGCAAGATTAGTAAGAAGTATTTTTTTGCCAATGATCAGAATGCAACCTAAGATTAATCCATTTCCTCCTGAAGTTAAAACTTATGATGAATATAGTGCTGGCCTCAACAGTTTTATGAGTTTAACCACTAGTAGGATAGATGAGTTAAGAGGTTCAATGTTGCTTGTACTTGAACCTTCTTTTATTAGTGTTTTAACAAATTGTTATTATGGCGGAAAATTAGCAAATTTTCCAACTACAAAAGCTGAGTTTACAGCTACTGAAGACAGAATAATTGAAATAGTTTCAGACGGAATGGGGCAATGTTTACAAGCAGCTTGGAAAGATCTTATGCCCATTACAATCAGGCACCAAGCCAGGGAAATAAATCCGCAGTTTGCTACTCTAGTTGAATCAACAGATTCAGTTATTATTTGTTCTTTTGTTGTACAATTACCTAATATTGACTCTGCTTCATTTGATATAATATATCCTTTGCAAACATTGAAGCCAATTGCATCACTATTACGTTCAAGAGTTCAGTCTGATGTTATTGATGATGACACTAGTTGGAGAGAACGATTAGAAAAATCAGTGTTAAATGTACCTCTTCCTGTATCAGCTATCTTAAGTGAACCTTCAGTATCTTTGTCAAATTTAGTCAAATATAAAGAAGGAGATATTATTAACCTTCCTCCAGTTGATGGGGTTGATTTTTTTGTAAATGAAAAGTTATTATTTAAGGCTGAAATTGGAGAAACAAACGGTCAAGTTGCAGTTAGTTTGAAAAACAGATTATAATTTAGTAGGAGTTATTTTAATGGCAGAAAATGAAACAGCACAAACAAACGAAGAAACTAATTCAGAGAGTGCTGGAATAGACAATCTGAAAGTTTTAGAAAATATTGAGGTCAAACTCACAGTAGAAGTTGGTTCTACAGAATTGAAAATCAGAGATCTCTTAAGACTAAATGAAGGTTCTGTGGTTGAATTAGAGAGATTAGCAGGTGACCCTTTAGACATTTTAGCTAACGGTGTTAAAATTGCTAAAGGGGAAGTTGTTATGGTTGGAGAAAGGTTTGGTATAAGATTTACCGAAGTAACTAATCCTGAAAATCGAGTACAAAAACTTTAATCTTCAAAATTTTGACAACTTATTATAACAAAATATTCATATAAATCAGTAGTTTATTTTTTTACGGAATTGGCACCTTTTTTGCTTCTTTTATCCAAATATAAAGGAAAGCTAAAATGTCGCAAACAGCTCCAGACTTTACAACTGCAATAGTTACTATTTTATTTTTATTAACTCTAGGTATTATAGCGTTTGTTATAAAGAAAAAAAGTGGTCCCTTAAAAAAAATAATTAAAAATCAAAATAATCTTGAAGTGTTAAATCAATTATCACTCAGGAATGGTTATTTGGCATATGTTCTTAAGGTTGGAGAAGAAAACTTTTTCTTTGTTGGGCATAAGTCTGGAAGAGGTTCTTTAACTCAAATAAATACTAATACATTAAACGAAGAAAATACCAAAAACAAAAAAATTCATAAATCATCATCAAAAAATATTGTTCATAATAAAACTTCACTTCCGGAAAAAATCAATGAGTCAAAACCTCTACAACATGTAAACATATCTGATTTATTAACTGCTCATAAAAAAGGTGGTAGAGATGCGTAAAGCAATTTGTCCTCAACCAATTAAAAGAATTTATTTTTATAATAGGCGAGAAGAAATTATTAATAAATTTAAAAATTTTTGTAAAATCGTATCTTTTTTAGTTACTATTTTTTTAATTAGCGGTCTACCAGTTCAAGCTTTTGGGGAGACAATATCTTCTGGTTTCCCTGCATTGAATGTATCAACTAATGGAGATACTACGGAATATTCGCTCCCCTTACAAATTTTGCTATTGATGACAGCTTTAACTGTTCTTCCTTCTTTAGTATTAGGAATGACTAGCTTTACAAGAATTATAATTGTAATGTCAATACTTCGTCAAGCTTTGGGAACTCAACAGACACCACCAAATCAAGTGTTAATAGCAATTTCCCTATTTTTAACATTTTTTATAATGGCACCAACTTTTAATAAAGTTTATGATAATGCAGCAGTACCTTATATGGATAAAACTCTACCAGCAGAAAAAGCCCTCGAAACAGCTAGTTCTGAAATGAAACGTTTCATGGTCAAAAATACCAGAAAGACGGATTTAATTATGTTTTCAGAATTAGCTGGTCTAGAAAAATTTGACGAAGTATCAGATATCCCATTTCGAATTGCGTTACCAGCATTTATGACGAGTGAGCTTAAAACTGCATTTCAAATAGGTTTTTTATTATTTTTGCCATTCCTTGTAATTGATATGGTCATTTCTTCTATTTTGATGTCACTTGGAATGATGATGCTTTCTCCAATGTTAGTTGCTCTTCCTTTTAAATTATTACTATTTGTTTTAGTTGATGGTTGGAGTATGACGGTTGGTTCTTTAGTAAGTACATTTGCAGCGGGATAAAAAATGAATTTTGATGAAAATATTAGTATGTTAAGTATGGCCTTTTACCAAGTTTTACTGGTGTCAGGTCCCATATTAGCTCTAGCTCTAGGTATTGGTCTTTTTATAGGAATTATTCAGGCTGCAACTTCTATCAATGAAATGACGTTAAGTTTTGTTCCAAAAGTTGTAGTTGTAATGTTAGGCATAGGCTTGTTAGGTAATTTTTTTATGATGGGGTTAGTTGATTACTTTAACTTTATTTTTGACCAAGTTGCTGGTGTAGGACAAAATTAAATTTGAAAGAAATTTATTATGTATGGATCTGAATTAAGTCTACCTGGAGTGAATTTATTTAACTTATACCAGTATCTAATAATCTTTTTCGTAGCATCATTACGTATTTCGTCATTCTTAATAAGTGCACCATTTTTCTCCTTAGGTGGAATTCCACTGCAAGTAAGAATTGTAGCTAGCATTAGCCTTACAGCTTTTTTATTTCCAGTTATTAAGGTACCTGATATTCAAAATATGCTAGGTTTTAACCTCTTCATACTAGTTTTATCAGAAATAGGAATAGGTTTATCTGTAGGGTTAATTTTAAATATTATATTTTCAGCTGCAGCTGTTGCTGGTGAAAAGATTGCTTCTACTGCAGGACTTTCAATGTCTAGTATGATTGACCCACAATCAGGCGGACAAACGTTAGTTTTAAGTACCGTATTAACGTTGTTTTTAATTTCGTGCTTTTTATCCTTAGATGGACACTTGTTTATAATCAAAATGTTACTAGAAAGTTATACATATTTACCAATTGGTATATTTCTAAATTTTTCCCAAGTAAGTGAAATTGCCGTTAATACTTTTGGAAATATGCTTTATTTGGCAGCACTTATTAGCTTACCAGTTGTAGGTGGATTATTATTAATACAATGTTCTATTGGCATTATTACAAGATCTGCTCCTTCTCTTAACCTCTTTTCCTTTGGTTTTCCAATAGCTCTAATAAGTGTTTTTATATTTTTGTATGCAGGCGTAGGTCCTATTTCAGATGCATTTTCGGATTTAACAGGAACAGCCATAAACTTGATTTACGAAGTACTTCAATCATCCGAGAATGGAAGTTTATAAATGGCTGAAGAAGATAATTCACAAGATAAAACCGAAGAACCGTCTCAACGAAAACTAGATAAAGCAGCTGAGGACGGCCAAGTACTATCCTCGAAAGAAATGTTTGTATTTACGACTTTAATAATGGGTTTGATGGTATTAACATCAATACCTTTTTTTGCTAGAGACTTTTTAAGTCTCTGGAAAATGTTTTTCTTATTTGACTTAAATTATATTATTAACGTATCTCCAATTTCAGGAATGGAGAAATTAATTAAATACGTAATATATATAACTTTAATCATAGGCATTCCTCTAATACTTACAATTTTATTTACCCAAATGGCTGTAGGAGGTATTAACTTCGCTCCTAAGGGTTTTCATTTCAAATCTAATAGAATTAATCTTTTATCGGGCTTAAAAAGAATATTTTCATCAAAAGGCCTAGTTGAATTAATTAAGTCTTTATTTAAAGTCGGGTTGCTAGGTGGGATTACCTACGGTGTCATATACGTTAATATTAAAGATATTATTAATTTGTCAGAACGTAACCTATACAGCGCTTTGTCAAACCTTCTCAATAATTTTCCTCAATTGACAATTGCCTTATTAGTAGCTCTAGGTTTCATAGCTATTTTTGACTTTATTTGGCAAAAATACATACATGTAGAAAAATTAAAAATGACAATCAAGGAAGTTAAAGACGAACATAAAGATACTGACGGATCGCCAGAAGTTAAGCAAAAAATAAGAAGATTACAAAATGAAATTTCTAATAGAGCTGCAACTCAGACAGCTGCTCTTGACAATGTTAAAGATGCTTCAGCAATAATAACTAATCCTACACACTTTGCAGTGGCCATAAAATATGATGTAGGTGAGACTGGAGCACCAACAATTTTAGCAATGGGTAGGGGAATGATAGCTGAAAAAATAATAAAATTAGCTAATGAAAATCAAGTAACTATTTTTCAAAGTCCTTTACTAGCTAGAGCCCTTTATTTTACTGGTGAAATAGGCAAGGAAATTTCAGAAAATTTATATTCAGCTGTTGCTTCAGTTTTAGCATATATCTTTAAAATTGAAAGAGGTGAGGAATCTGACTATCCTGATTTTGAATTACCTGATGATATGAGTTTTGATGAATATGGTAAAACATTAACTGAAAATATGGAGAGAAAGTGAAAAGAAGAAAAACTTTTGGACAGATAATTATTACGGCAATGTTTTTATGGTCAGCACTTTTATGTCATTTTGAAGCAAGTTCTCTTAGAGAAGAGGGCGATTTATCAAACGCAATATTATATTGGTTTTTTGGTTTTACTGCGGTCATGGGAGCATTAAGATTTAAAATTGCGGAATTAATATATGGGTTACTTGAGTTAATAAATAAAAATAAAAATAAAGAATAGAATTAATGATTAACAATAAAAATGAAAAGAAAATAGTTAAATGTAGTGGGTGCTATTATTTCTTTATTACTTATAAGAAGGAACGTCCATGGGGCTGTAAGAAATTTGGTTTTATTTCTAAATCTATTCCTGCGATTGATGTTTTTAGTACAACTGGTATAGAATGTGCATATAGAAAAGAAAAGAATATATAATTATCATATTAAGACAATTTTAATGGTTTTATAGGATTTATAAAATGGATACTAAAATGGAAGCTGTACAAGAAAGTATTAAATTAGCTTTAGATGCAGCTGATGCGGCTACTGATGTAACCTCAGAATATAATAAAGTTAAAAAAGCTCACGCATTATTGGAGGCTAAAGTGAAACAAATTCATAAATACACTACTGTTGTTTTTTTATCATCTATTGTTTCGGGGCTGGTTGTTATAACCGTAAGTGCATTTTTATTTATGCAGTCATCTGACAAATTAACTAATATGACTGAAACAAGTAGAGAAGCTTTAGTTGTTTTTGCAGAAAATGTAGACGGCGTTAATGCATCATTAAAAAATCTTGACGAAGCTATAAAAAAACAAGGTGATTTGTTAGCTGTTAATGAAAAATTGGTAGCTAATCTTGATAAGATTGAAAAGCGTGTCGAAAAATCTAATGAAAATACTATTGGTGAGCTACAATTAATTACAACTACCTTGATAAATGAGTTGAGTAAAAATTCAAAAATTAGTGTTGAAAACAACAAAAAACTAAGTGCAGACTTAGCAAAACTTAATCGTTCCAATAGTAAAACTATATCTAAAGCTATTCAGCAAATAAGCAACAAAGCCATATATAAACAGATAGTAGCTAATCAAGCTATACAAGCTCAACAAATTTCTAAACTTGTTAAGCAAAATAATAATGTTTTAGGAAAGATTGCAGATAAAACTAGTAGAATTAAGTATCCATAATATTATAAAATTTGTTTTTGTGAGTTTGATTATATGAATGAAGAAATTGAAACTGAAAAAGACTTTTTACAAATTAAGGCTATAAGAACTTCTTCTAATGCATTTGTTATGAAGTTAGCGGAAGGAGATATTATAATAGCTCTTGATGGATTAATAGTTAATAAAAGTTATGATGATTTAACAAAAGAATTGAATGAAATCGAAGACAAAAAAATTCTTACTTTATATAGAGATGGAGTTTTTTTTAATACTTTTGTTTATGGTTCATTAGGCGTCATATGTGAAAGTGTCAATTCTAATACAATACCTGATTTAAAAAAATTAGATCCCAATGATTATTTTAATCAAGACGATTTTTATTTTCAATTTGAAGTTTATAAAAAACCTCAAAAAACAGCTATTCTTCTAAATACTTTTCCTACAATTCTTGCAAGTATTGCTCCACCATTGTGGATGTTACAAAATAGATTATGGACTTTTTTATGTATTTCTTTGGTTTTTTATTGGTTCCTTTTAATGATTTCCCCGTGGTTGTTTTTTATTGGTTGGATATTAAAGTCATGGCACGTTGGGAATAGTCAGATCGACATTTTAAGATTTTTTTATAGGATGCATAATTACAGACTAAGCTTGAGTTTTTGTGCAACAAATGAAAAAGAAGCCCAAGAGACAGCAAGGCGATTTGATGATAAGGTTGATTTTTATTATTCTTATCTTGAACCTGTAGCATTAGAGGATTGATTTGATTTTATTATGTTAATAGTATCACCCTTATAGAGTTTATCTAAAAAAACTATTTCTATAATAATTTTTGCTACTTCACTCGGCTTTTGAAGTTTTCTTGTATCTTCCCCAGGCATTGCTTGATTTCTCATTTTTGTATTAGTTTTACCCGGATTAATTATGAATATAGACAATTTATTATGTTTATTTTCAGCCGACCATATTTTAATCATATGTTCTAGAGAAACTTTAGACACTGCATATGCTCCCCAAAATGGTCTAGGTTCAATAGCAACACTTGAAGTTAAAAAACAAGCTTTGGGTTTATGGCTTTTTTTTAAAAGTGCGTCACATGAACGGATTAGTCGATGATTGCTTATTGTATTTACCATCATTACTTCTAAGAATTCATCACTACTTTGATGGTGTATAGGCCCTAAAGTACCAAGGACGGCAGCGTTAGCAATCAAAATATCTAATCTCCCCCAACGTTCAAATATCTTTATTCCTAGATTATCTAAACCTTTCAAGTCCTTCATATCTAATTCAACTAAAGTACAAGTGCCTCCATTATCAATAATAGACTTCTCAGTTTTCATTAGTCTTGATGCAGATCTAGCAGTTATTATAGTGTGAACATTTTTCTTTGCCAGCTGTATTGCAATCTCAGCACCAATCCCACTACTGGCACCGGTTATCAAGGCAATTTGTTTATCTTTATTCATTGATTTTTTTATTTATTTCTAGAATTTCAGAAACATCTATTGGATACTCTCCTGTAAAACAATGATCTGTGAATTGAGGTGTTATAGGGTTTCTTTTGTCACATCCCATAGCTTTATAAGTTCCAGCCAAAGATAGAAAAAACAAAGATTTTGCTCCAACAAGTTTAGTCATTTCATTTAAATCAGACTGTGATGCAATTAATTCATTATAGTTTGGTGTATCAATTCCATAGAAATCAGGATGCATAATAGGTGGGCATGAAATGCCTAAATGAACTTCTTTTGCTCCAGCTTCATAAACCATTTTCACAATTTTGCTCGCAGTAGTCCCTCTAACTATTGAGTCATCAATTAGAATAACTTTTTTATTTTCTATGCAAGATTTATTAACACTATGTTTAAGTTTAACCCCAAATTGTCGTATTGTTTGTGAAGGTTCTATAAATGTTCGCCCTACATAATGGCTTCTTATAATGCCTAGTTCAAATGGTATAGAAGATTTTTGTGAAAAACCTATTGCAGCAGAAACACCTGAGTCAGGGATAGGAACTACTACATCTGCTGTAACACTATTTTCATTTGCTAGTTGCTCTCCTAGAGATTTTCTGTAAGTGTATACTGTCTTCTTACCGACTATACTATCAGGACTTGCAAAGTAAATTCTTTCAAAAATACAAGGTCTTTCATGAACTCTTTTAAAAGGTTTGATTGATTCGGTACTATTTTCTGTAATTATAATAATCTCACCATTTTCTACATCTCTTGTGTATTTGGCTCCAATCATATCAAGAGCACAAGTTTCTGAGGCTAGAACAGGAGAACCGTCTTTTTCACCTAAAACTAAAGGCCTTATACCAAATGGATCTCTTACTCCAATCAGTTTTTTGTTAGTAAGTATTATAAGAGAATAAGCACCTTTAATTTGTTTGAGGGCATCTATTAACTTATCAACAAGTTTTTTCTTCTTAGACCTCGCAACTAATTGTAAAATAATTTCTGTGTCAGACGATGTTTGAAAAATAGACCCACTTTCAACTAATTTTTTTTTAATCGAATATGTATTAGTTAAATTTCCATTATGTGCACATGCAAAACCACCAATTGCTAAATTTGCAAATAATGGTTGCAAATTTTCGGGCTTAGAATCACCAGTCGTAGAATATCTTACATGACCAATTGCTGTTTTTCCTGGAAGTTGAGATAATATATTGGTATTATTGAAGTTATCTCCAACTAATCCTTGCTTGCGCACTGAGTGAAAATTATTACCGTCAAAACTAACTATACCAGCACCTTCTTGGCCTCTATGTTGAAGAGAATGTAGTCCTAAGGTTGTTAATACAGAAGCTTCCTCGGTTCCAAATATACCAAATACGCCGCATTCATCCATATATCGATCGGTATCTTTACAATACATTAAAAATCCTTAAAGTTTATTTTCTTGTAAATTTTCATTTTTATTCTGATTGTCTCCTGGCTCAACTTGTTCAACAAAATAATGACTTAAAGCATCAGTAGTATTCTTTAAATATTCATAAGTATGAGCTTCTAAAATTAAATCTGGTAATTCTCTTTCTTTGCCTATTAAGTAAAGAAATCCAAGATAAAATAAAACAACTATTAATGCACCTCTTAAAGCACCAAATAGCAATCCAAAAACTTTGTCTAAAAATAATATCTCAGAAAAATTGAATTTTGGTGATAACCATTTTGAAATCAGGTGTGAAATAAATAAGGTTGCTAAAAAAGGAAAGCTAAATGCAATGACGTCAACTACAATCTTTTGAGATATATATTCAACTAACTCTAATTTAAATTTTTCAAATGTATTATATGCTACAAATAAAGAAAATATCCAGGAAATTATACTAAAAGTTTCTTTTATAAAACCTCTAAATGTAGCTACTATACAAGAAGTAAGAATGATTATTAAAATAAATATATCAATTATATTAAAGTAAATGTTATGCATAAATTCCATTAGTTCAAATCATTCATAGTATCTTTATAAATTAAATTTACTAAATCACTTAATAGACTAATAGATTTATATCTCATATTTTTTTCTATTAGAACTTTTTGTTTATTAGGTAAGTAAATTTGATTAAAGCCTAGTTTTAATGCTTCTTTAATTCTCACTTCTGGCTGATTTACTTTTCTAATTTCACCTGAAAGACCAACTTCTCCAAAAAAAATACCTGAAAAAGATAAAGGAACATTTTTTATAGATGAAATAATTGCTGCTGCCACAGCTAAATCAGCTGCTGGTTCAAATATTCTTATACCACCAGCAATATTAAGAAAAATATCCATGTTTGATAAGTGGATTTTACATCTTGCTTCTAGAACTGCACATAACATTGAGAGCCTAGATATATCCCATCCAACAATAGTTCTCCTTGGAGAGGCGAGTGTTGATGGAGTTACCAAGGCTTGTACTTCTACTAGAAGTGGTCTGGTTCCTTCCAAACCAGCAAAAATTGCAGTTCCAGATATATTTTTTTGTCTATCTGATAAAAATAAAGCTGAAGGGTTATTAATTTCTTTAAGGCCGTCCCTCAACATTTCAAATACACCTATTTCGTTTGTAGGTCCAAATCTATTTTTAATACTTCTTAAAATTCTATATTGAAAGTTATTATCTCCATCAAAATATAAAACTGTATCGACCATATGTTCTAAAACACGAGGTCCAGCAATTGAGCCATCTTTAGTTACATGTCCAATTAAAATTAGAATAGAGTCTGTTTTTTTTGCAGCAATAATTAATTCTTGGGTGCTTGCTCTTACCTGTGACACCGTTCCTGGGGAGTTATCTAATTGAGGTATATACATAGTTTGAATAGAATCAATTACCAATACATGTTTTTTGCTAACAGAACTTATTGTTGCTGCAATATCAGAGGCATTTGTTACAGAAGCAAATCTAATTTCATTGTTTTTTATACCTAGTCTATCTGCTCGCATTTTTATTTGAGATAAACTTTCTTCACCAGAAACGTATATGCATTCCTGTTTAAGCTTTGATAAATTACCAACTAGTTGTAACAATAATGTTGATTTTCCAATACCAGGATCGCCTCCAATTAAGGTTACTGATCCAGGTACGAAACCACCTCCAATAACTCGATCTACCTCACTTATATTTGACGTAATTCTTGAATGATCATATGTTTCATCCTTTAAATATTCAAAGCTAATAGTTTGTCCATTTGACTTAGATAAAATACCAGATGGTTTTGTGTTTCTTTCTTCTAATAAAGTGTTCCATTCGTTACATTGTTCACATTTACCTATCCATTTCGGATAAACCGAACCACATGATTGACAAATATATTGTTTATTTGACTTTGCCATTAAATGAATAGCTTAGGATTTGTTGATTTAATAAAGTCTTTTATTTTTGCATTATCAGACTTTAACATTTCTTTGGGTGTTCCTGACCATGAAATAGTTTGCTTATCAATTAAAATTACTTTATCCGCTATTCTACACACTGATGCCATATCATGAGTAATTGTAATGGCACTTCCTCCAACCGTTTTAACAGCAGATTTTATTAATTTATCAATTAAGCTACCGGTTACTGGATCTAAGCCGGATGTGGGTTCATCAAATAATAGTACTTTTGGATTTCCACATATAGCCCTAGCTATTGCAACTCTTTTCTGCATTCCTCCTGAAATTTCTGACGGATAAAGGTCTAAAATATCAGAATTTAAGCCTAAACGCTTTATTATTGAAAATGCTAATTCTTTAGCATCTTTGTTAGAAAGTTTTTCTTTATTTCTAACTTTGAAAACAATATTTTCCCAATTTTGTAAAGAATCAAATAACGCACCGTGTTGAAATGTTATTCCTAAATCTAGTAAAATTTTTTCTTTTACAGATCTTTTTAAACCTACCATTGCTACATTATTTATTTTAATAGAACCTTTGTCTGGTGACAATAAACCAATGATATTTTTCAGAAGCACCGACTTACCAGATCCTGAGGCGCCTATTACAGCCAGAGATTCACCTTCAAATAGTTTAAAATTAATATCATTCAAAACCATAGTTTCATTAAAACTTTTAGTAAGGTTTTTAACTTCAATTATTATTTTATTGTTTGATTTATTTTCCATTCTTAACCAAAAAACAAAGCTGTTATAATATAAGTGCTTGTTAAAATCATTACTGATGAAATTACTACAGATGCTGTTGTAGCGTACCCGACTCCCTCTGCTCCTTTGGTAGCATTAAAACCAAAATAACAACTTACCATTGATATTATTAATCCAAAAATTGCTGCTTTGACTGTACCTTGAATAATATCTATCCATTGTAAATATTCTACAGTAGCATATAGATAGATGTTTGGATTAAATTCTAATTTAAAAATTGCAATTATATATCCTCCTAAAATACCAATCGTATTACCTAGAAGTACTAAAACTGGAATACAAATTAATGAGGCAATAATTTTTGGTGCAATTAAATATTGCATGGGTCTCGTCCCTAGAGTGCCCAAAGCGTCTATTTGTTCAGTGACCCTCATTGTAGCTATTTCCGCTGCCATTTTAGCTCCAATTCGTCCAGCGACCATCAGGCCAGTTAAAACGGGCCCTAATTCTCTTGTAATTGAGGTTAATACAACTCTCGCTACTGTTGTTTCATTATTTAGTTCACTAAAACCATTATAAGTTTGAAGAGCTAAAACCATACCAGAGAAAAATGTGGTGAGACCAACTACAGGTAAAGAAAAATAACCAATGTCTATAATTTGATAAAATATTTTCTTAAAATACCATGGTGGTCTAAATATCCAAAAAATGGCAGTTATAAAAAAAATAAAGAAATGACCAATATTAGATAAAAATTTAAAAAACTTTTGACCTATAGCGCCACAAATTTTAAATATCGACTTAATCAAATTCACTAACTTACCTTTGTTAAATTACTAACTAATTATATTTTCTTAACAAGCGGTTGCCCATAAGTGTTAAGAGTTCATAGCTGATTAAATCTAACTTATTAAGAATATTTCTAATGTTAGAGTTATCCAGCAAACATAAATATTCACCTTCTTTTAATGATTTTTCTTTTAAGTTAGAGACATCTAAAACGAAGCTATCCATTGTGACATTACCAATAATATTACAATTTTTTTTCCTTATTGAGAAGCAACTATTAGGCTTTAATAATCTTAACCAACCATCTGCATAACCAATTCCAATTGTAGCTAATCTAGATTTTCTTTTTGTTATATCAACACCTCCATAAGATACTTTTTCACCAACATTTACGCTTCTTATTTGAATAATAGGTCCATGTAAACTTAAGGGAAATTTTAAAATCTTAGAATTTAATTTAATATTATTACCACAATTATCAATTCCATACAATCCAATGCCTGGTCTTGTTTGATCAAGACAAAACCTTGATCCAAGCATTATTCCGGCACTGTTTGCTAAGCTTAATTTTGTATTTGGTATAATTTTAGAAAATTGTAATATTTTATCTAATTGTTTAACGTTTTCCTTATTTTTTATTTTATCAGCGTTTGCAAGGTGGGACATTATAAAGTCCCATTCAATGAGGTTTAATAACTCTTTGTTAGTTAATAACAAATTAATTTCACTTTGACTAAAACCTAATCTATTCATCCCTGTATCAATATTTAATATAGCTTTGATTTTGTAACCTTGAGAAATAAGTTTTTTAAGCCTAATTAATTGATCTAAATTATTAATTATAGGGGTTAATTTATATTTCACATAAGATTGTTCACTACCTTTTAACAAACCTTCAAAAATAGCAATTTTAATGTCTTTAGATTTTAGTTCTTCTCTTAGCTGGATCCCCTCATTAAGGTTTGCAACATAAAAATAATTACATCCTGCTTTCATTAGAGTTTGGGCCACTTTTATCATACCTACACCATATGAATTAGCCTTAATTACAGCTGCTGCTTTCCCATTAGACGCGTCATTAAGCGCAACCCAATTTGATTTAATATCTTTTAAAGAAATATCTAGAATAGCTTGCATAATAAAAGATTATATATTTTTAAACAATTTTACTAATAAATTTGATCTGGCAACCTATTATCTTGAGCTAAATCCATAAATCTAGTATACTTAGCCTCGAATTGAACTTGTATTATACCAGTTGGTCCATGTCTTTGTTTCGAAATAATTATTTCAGCCTTTCCGTCTGCAGCATTTCTTCTATCTTGCCATTTTGAAAAACGTTCATTAAAACTTTCTTGATTTTCATTATCTCTTTGAGAAGGTTCACTTTTATCAAGA
>QCHB01000018.1 GCA_003278095.1 SAR116 cluster bacterium AG-390-L20
TCCTCATTAAATGGTTTAGTTCTAAATGAAATGTTCTTTATCTCATTATTCTTTTCTTCTTTTCTCAATTTCTGCTTCTAATTTGGCCATTGCTTCATCTGCGCCTTTTTGACTTATAGGAACCTCATCTTGTTTGATTTGATTTAGCAGCGCCTGATTTACTTCTTCAATTGGATACTCAATAAGACCTTCGTAATACCTTTATCCAGCATTTATCATTCTTTTAAGTCTAGCTTTATATTTATTTAAGTATTGGTTAATCATGTTAATATTCATTTTAATTGTACTAGATTTTTCAAGAACCTTTAATCCTAGAACTCTATAGCAACGAATTACCTCTTGATACACCTCTGCAGTCCATTCAGGTTGCATATAAATTTTGTCTACATTAGATGCTATAATATTTTCAGCTATTACAATATCCTCATTTGAACGACTTTCTGACAAGCCTTCACCATAAAAAGCTTTTATTGCAAGCTCAAAAGCATCATCAAAATTTTTCTCATTTTCAAGGTCTCTTAATTCTGAAGCCCCGTCACCAATTACTACACCAGCACAAGCAGATATGTTGTCAAATTCATTTGAATATGATTGTTTAGTAAATGTAATAACCAGAAAAAAGACTATTATTATAAACTTTGATTTTAAAAATATTTTAAACATTATTTTAAATTTATGTATATCTTTGCTTATTGTAAACTATAGAAATTTGTTATTAAAAGCTATGAACCTCAAAGTATTAAATATAGATTATTATTTAAGAAGAAAAATTATTATGAATGATTAGTAGCAATATTAAATTTTCAATAAAACTTAACTCGAAAAGGCTTTTTTAGAATTGAAAATGAATCAAAATATTCAAAAAGAATTGCTCAATTTATTAAAAGAACTTGTTAAAATAGATACTAGTTATCCTCCAGGGAGTAGTAAAGATTTTGGTAAATTTGCAAAATCGTATCTTAAAGATAGTGGATTAATAGTTAAATCGTTTGGTGTAGATGAAGAGAAAATAAATGTTGTTGCTTCAAATTATAAAGGTTTAAAAAAATCAATTATTTTTAACTCACATGTAGATACTGTTAGGCCAATTTTGAGCGAGTGGAAAAGTGACCCATATGATCTTAAAATAGAAAAAGTTTATTCATATGGTCTTGGTGCAGTTAATTGTAAAGGAAGTGCAGCAGTACATTTATATTTAGCAAAAAATTTTAAAAGACTATTTCCTAATATTAGAGAAAATATAGATTTTACTTTTGTGACAGATGAAGAGAACCTAGGCTCAGATGGTACACAATATCTAAGAAGATCAAAGAAAATAAAACCACATACTCTAATTCTAGGCGCTCCAACCAATAATAATTTTGTTATAGAAGAAAGAGGTGTTTTTTGGATAGAGGTTAAAATTTCAGGTAAAACTTCTCATGCGGGTGAGCCTCATATAGGGATAAACGCAATTGAAAAATCTGCAAAAATAATAAATGAACTAAGTTCGAAATTTAAAAAAGAACTAAAAAAATATGACGTTGGAACACATAAATCTACTATCAATATAGGTATTGTATCTGGTGGAGAAAATGTAAATGTTGTACCTTCTAAAACGGACATAATCATTGATAGACGAATTACTCATAAAGAGGACGTAAAAAAAGCTTTTTCTGAAATTAAAAACTTTATTTTAAAAATTGATAAATCTGCAAAAATTAAATTTCTTACTGGTACAAACCCATTTAAGTCAAATAAATCTAATATTTATCTGAAAGAATTGTCTAATTCTAAAGAAGTTATTACGGGTAAAAAGCCAAGATTTTTATCTTCCATTGGCGTAAGTGATGGTAGATATTTTGCAGATGATGATGTTAACATTATCAATATTGGACCTGGAACAGGATCTGAAGGCCATAAATCCAATGAAAAACTGATTAACAAAGATCTTCTTGATTATTTTTTCATTTTGGAACATTTTTTACTTAAAATTTAATTTAATATTATCTGGTTAAGTAAATGTATGTAAGAATTGTGAAATTATCTTTTATGAATGACTTTTCAAAAGAGGCAGCATCAAATCTTTTAGTACAAATAGGAAAAACAAAGGGATTTGCAGAAGGGATGCTTTTAAGGATGTCTGTAGATATTTCAGACACACAAAGATATTCCATGACAGTCTGGCCAAATAGAAAACTTGAAGAAAAAACATGGAAATTATTTGGTGAGGAGGTTTTAAAAAAATTAAGAGATACTGGAGCAAGAGTTGAAATCTCAAAAGGAGAAATCAATGAGATTAATATCTCTAAAGATTTTAACTTAAGTAGTTTTTTAATTGACTGATTTTTTAGTTTTATTGAATGGCTTTGTTGCAACCATATAAATACCAGATACTATAAAAATTAGGGCTAAAACATCTAACCAAGAGAATTTAACATCTATAAAAATATAATCTACTAGTATGGCTAAAATTGGGACTGCCATAACGGATATGGATGTAACGTTCACTGAAAAATTTTGTAAAATTGTAAAATAAGCCCAATAGGTATATGCGCTTGACAAAAATATACCATATAAAATTATGATAAAATGTATATGACTCAAAGATCCAAAATTGTTTAAATCAAAATATAAAGCAAATGGTATGATTGGAATTATTCCAATAATTTGCTGCCAACCTGCCACAATTAATCCATCAGATTTAATACCACCATACTTTACTATCATAGTGCCTACCGCCCAGCTTAAGCCAGCAGATAAGGTGATAAGAAAACCAAAAAAATTTTCAAAAACATTTATTTCAATAGAAAGAAAAAAAATACCCATCATTCCTAGAACTAAAGAAAGTATTATAGAAATATTAATTCTTTCATAACCAAAAATAGCTGCAAAAATTGTTGCCCACACTGGCATAGTATATGTTAACACAGCAGCTCTGCCTCCACCAAGCATACTTATTCCATACAACATTAATACTTGCCATAAGGTGACATTGAAAAAACTTATTAATATTAAAGGTTTCCAGTCAGTTTTAAGAACATTAATTGTTTTAACTTTTTTAAAACCAAGAATTAACAATAAAATAAAAGCTGGTATTCCAATAATAACTCTAAAACTTAGAGGTGGAATTACTTCTATTGCAATTTTAAATAAAGACCAAACTGAAGTCCAAACCAGAATTAAAATTATTAAAAGGACAATAGGTAAAGTTTTTTTGGAGGAAAGTAATTCCATTGATTGACCAAGATTAAGCAATACTAATTTATATTTTAGATTTTTAACATATTAATTAGATGTGGGTAATGTTTATTTAGAACAAAATCCATCATCTAGACTTTTCTAAGTATATGCATTATTTTAATTATAGTAATAACGGAGAAAAAAATGTTAGTAGTCGTTTCCCCAGCGAAAAAACTGAATATGAATCCTATTAATAAGCTTAAAGAAACTAAACCACTTTTTGCTGAAAACGTAAATGAATTGATTACTGAAGTCAGAAAATTAAGTTTAGATAATTTAAAAGATTTAATGGGAATTAGTACTCAATTAGCACAACTAAACAAGAAAAGATTTACGGATTTTGGTAAGCAAGATAGAAAACCTGCAGCCTTTGCATTTGCAGGAGATACCTATAAAGGCTTGGATATTGAAAAGATGGATCACCATGACCTTGAATGGGCTCAAAAACATCTTAGAATTTTGTCTGGTTTGTATGGTTTATTGCGACCACTTGATTCAATTGAACCCTACCGTTTAGAAATGGGGAGTAAATTAAAAGGATCTTACGGTAATTCATTATATGAATATTGGAATAATAAAATTTCTAATAATCTAAATCAACATGCAAAAAAAATTGGAACAGATACTTTAGTAAATTGTGCTTCAAATGAATATTTTAATGCTATAAATCTTAAAAATCTTTCTTTAAATATTGTCACTCCTGTTTTCATGGAACGTAAAGATGGTAAAGAAAAAATTATAAGTTTCTACGCTAAAAATGCTCGGGGAGCTATGGCACGGTTCATAATTCAAAATCGTTTGGTAAATGAAGAAGATTTGAAAAAATTTAACTTAGACGGGTATTCGTATAATGTTGAAAAATCAAAAGAAGGCAAATTTGTTTTTCTTAGGTAATTTTTTTTAATCTAAATTTTAGTAAATCTTAAATTCATTTATCTAATGGTTAAATCAATCATATTTATTTAAAAAATATTGGATGTTAAAAAATGTCAAAAAATACAATGCCTCTACATAAGGAAGCATGGATTGAAGAATTAGCTAAAAAAATTTTTAACGAAATTGAGGCACTAACCAAAGATAAAGTTGGCGTTTCTAGAGAATCTTATGGGAAAGGAGAAACCATAAGCATAAATTATATAATAGATTTAGCAAAAGAATTTGGTTTTTATATCGAAAAAGATGCTGCTGCAAATGTTTATTTATCATTAGAACAATCTTCAAAAAATAATCATATACTAATTGGATCACACATAGATTCTGTTCCCCAAGGGGGTAATTTTGATGGACTTGCCGGAGTAATTGCTGGTTTTTTAATTCTAGTTTATTTAAAAGAAAAAAAAGTCAAAACATCTTTGCCTATAAAATTGTTAGTATTAAGAGGTGAAGAAAGTGCTTGGTATGGAAAAAACTGTATCGGCTCTAAAGCATTATTTGGTTTAATATCCCAAGAAGATTTAAATTCTACCCATAGAAGCAATGGAAAACAATTATCAAAAGCTATGACAGAATCTGGTGTAAGATTAGATCAGATTAGAAAATGTCAAACTTTAATAAATAAAAATGAGGTTGAAGCTTTTCTAGAAATACATATTGAACAAGGCCCTATTCTAGTGGATAAAAATTGGCCAATTGCAATTGTTACTGGGATTCGAGGTAATTATCGCCATCACAAAATAAGATGCAAGGGTACAGCCGGACATTCCGGCACTATTCCAAGATATTTAAGAAAAGATGCCGTTTTTGCTGGTGCTGATTTGATAACTCGTATGGACGATCATTGGAATACAATAGAACAACATGGTGGTGATCTTGTTCTAACTTCAGGAATTTTTCATACAGATGTTGACAATCAGGCTATGTCTAGAATACCTGGAGAAATTTTATTTAGTTTTGAATCAAGGAGCCAAGATATTTCAACTCTGGATGCATTAGAAGGATTATTAAGATCGGAATGTAAAACAATAGAAAGAGAAAAAGGGGTCTGTTTTGAGTTTGACAATGTAATTAAATCAGATCCAGCTGAATGTAATCAAGAAATTGTAAAAAAACTTTTAGATGCAAGTGAGTCTTTAGGTTTCCCAAGAGCTTCTGTAGCAAGTGGCGCAACTCATGATGCCGCTATATTTTCAAATCAGGGTATAAAAACAGGAATGATTTTTATAAGAAATGACAAGGGATCTCATAATCCAGATGAAAGAATGGAGATAAAAGATTTTATGAAAAGTGTTTCAACATTAAATAAATTTTTAAATGATTATGAATAATATATTTTAGTGATTTATGACTCTATTTTTAAATATTCATTTAATCATTTACCTGAATACTTTATATTTTGAAAATGTTAGGTAAGTAAATGTTTCAAATTTATGAAGATTAATTACTTAATATACATGTTTAGATAAGGAAAAATTAAAAATGTTTTCAACTAGTTTCCCCGAAAAAAGTGTTATATCAAGGATAACTGCTAAAATGCTAATAGAAGTTGAAGCAGTTAGATTTAGTGCTAAAGACCCGTTCAAATTTACTTCAGGTTGGGCAAGTCCGGTTTATATAGATTGCCGAAAACTAATTTCTTATCCTCGAGTAAGACATACATTAATGGATTTTGCAGCTTCTGAAATTACACGTAATATTGGGTTTGAAAGTATTGACTCAATCGCTGGAGGAGAAACGGCAGGTATTCCCTTTGCTGCATGGATCGCTGACAGGATGATGCTACCTATGCAATATGTTAGAAAAAAAGCAAAAGGATTTGGAAGAAATGCTCAAATTGAGGGTGATTTTGAAAATAACTCACATATACTTTTGGTCGAAGATTTAACTACAGATGGAAATAGTAAAATAAAGTTTTGTCAAGCACTTCGCCAAGCTGGCGCCAAAGTTGATCACACCTTCGTAGTTTTTTATTATGATATATTTCCACAAACAAGGAAAACATTAGAAGATATTGGCCTGCAAATGCATTCACTAGCCACTTGGTGGGATGTTTTGAAAGTAGCCAAGGAGTTTAATTACTTTGAAAATAATGAGATTGCAGAGGTAGAAAGTTTCTTGAATGATCCAATGACATGGTCCGCTGATCATGGTGGCGCCTCATCATTATCTGGATAGATTTTTTGTTATTTATTTTAATTTCGATTCTCGCCATGCAATGTATGATGTTGACCCAATTATTAAAAATCCACCTATCCATAATGTAATCTCAGGTTCTTCTGCAAATAATGCATAACCTATAAGAACTGACCATAAGAGTCTTAAAAAATCAAAAGGTAGAAGCAAAGCTAATTCCCCTTTTTCAAATGCAAAATTCATTATTGTTTGAGCTAAAGTTCCGGTTATGGCTATGAATATTAAAATTATGAATTGTCTTAAATCAATCATTTCAAAAACAGGAAACGCCATAACAAAAGTAGCTGGGATCATTCCTATTCCAAAATAAAGAGAAATGGTAATTGCACTATCAGTTTTTGTAAGTTTTTTTATGTAAATCAGACACACAGACCATAAAAAAGAAGAAAAAATAATTAAAACGGCACCTAATTCAATTGAAATATCTGGTCGCATAACAATTAACGTTCCAATAAAACCAATGATTAAAGCGCTTGTTCTTCGCAACCTAATTTTTTCTTTCATAAAAACAACAGCCAATATGGTTGTAAATATTGGTACAGTAAAACCTAATGTAGTCAATTGAGCTAGCGGAGTAGAAGAAATTCCGTAAAAAAAACACAACATAGCCACGGAATTAGTTGTAATTCGTAGAAACTGAATTTTAGGTTGTCCGGTAATAAAGACACTTTTACCTTGTTGTAAAATTATTGGTGCCAGTACAAAAATTACTAAAGCACAACGAAAAAATGCAATCTCAAAAATATGTACTTCTTTTGACAAATACTTAACAGCACTATGCATAAAGACAAAAAATAAACCTGATATAACCATGAGGCTTATTGCGATTAGTGGTTTTGGGAATTTACTTACAAATTTATTTAATATACCAGCGAGATACACTTAATATCCTTTATTGTGAAACTAAGATGTATTTATACATTTTTTTAAAAATAAGTTTCAAATAATAGTATAAATAAAATTTAAAGATAAAAAACTTGTTGTGGAGTTGGTAATGTCATTTTATTAATTATAAAGAAGGAAAAATTCAAAATGATAAAATTATTTTTTTTGATTTTAATTATTTTTAGCTCAACTACTTTTGCAAATGAAAGACTAAAAGGGTACCAGGCATTAGAAGATCAAGACTATAAGAAAGCTTTATATTATTTGAGTTATGCAGCAAATTTGGGAGATGATAAAGCTCAATATAACTTAGGAATTATTTACAAAAAAGGGTTGGGGGTCCCAGTCAATAATAATGAAGCATTTAGCTGGTTTTTTTTGTCTGCTAATCAAGGTAACATTCTAGCTAATTACGCTTTAGGTCATGCTTACTTAAAAGGTTCAGGGATAAAAAAAAATTATAAGTCAGCTTTGAAAGCCTTCAAATATGCAGCGCTTCGAGAACACCCATCCTCAAGGCTTATTATCGGAAATATGTATTATCAAGGCCAAGGTGTAATTGTGAGTTATCCTAGAGCTTTTCTGTGGTGGAGTTTAGCTCAAGATTTAAATATAGGTGGTGCAAGCCAAAACATTGACATGATTAAAAAAAAGATGAGCAAAGATCAATATAGTAAAGCTAAAGAAATGTACCTAATGTGTATGCAAAATACATTATATAATTGTACAAAAAAATTAGATTTATTTTAAAAAGGTCGATTTTGAAGAAAAGAGAACAAATAGAGTCAGAATTACGAACTATAATCAAAAGTTCAAAAAAAAATGTTTTTGTTAAACTCTCTTTATCAGAGCTAATAAAAACTTCTAGAAGAATGTATGTAATCTTTGAAAACTTTAAGTCTGGTGAAAAATTTAAAATTAATAACAATGATGAAAATATTCTTTTACTTAATAAAATCGAATCAGATTTTCAAAAACTTAATTCAAAACTAACAAAGATACCAACACCTATAAAAGATTTACTAGATAGGAAATGGGAGCAAGAACCAAACTCTAAAGAGAGTACCGATGGTTCAACAGAACTTATTCTAAATAAACTTTCTTACATACAAAAAGATTTTAAAAAATTAGTAAATGTATTAGTGGCAGACACTAAAAATGGAACGATTAATAATATAGATCCTATTCCGATAGCAATTGTACATAGTGCTATGACCATTTGGATAGAAGTTTTAAAGAATAAATATAATTTAAAGAACAAAAAAATATTAAGTAAAAACCTTCTAATTTACTTACAAGATGTTTTAGAAGCATTTGGTTATGATGCTGATATAAAAAAAAGTTATTATAATTGGCATGAATTAAAAAAAATGTCTTAGTATTAAAAATTAATATAACTTGGAGATTAAATTAAATGGGATCATTTCTAAGTAAATCTGAAACTTCTGACTTTCATAAAAATGGTTATGTTATAGTTAAAAATTTTTTTAATGAGAAAGAAACAGAACTTTTACAGAATGCCTCAAGACAGGATCCAGCCATAAGAGACCATTTATATGATAGAAAAGATTCTGAAGGTTTAACAACAAAAATGATGGCATGGAATCATCCTGACGATAGTATTTATGGCGTCACGGCAAGATCAGAAAAAATTGTTGATACAATGGAAAGTTTACTTGGAGGTGAAGTTTATCACTATCACTCCAAAATCACGGCTAAAGAACCTTATGAAGGAGGTGCTTGGGAGTGGCATCAAGATTATGGTTACTGGTATAATAATGGATGTTTATTTCCACTCATGGCAACTGTAATGATTGCATTGGATAAATGTACTAGAGAAAATGGATGTTTACAGGTTTTATCAGGTTCAAACAACTTAGGTAGAATTGATCATGCGTTGCTGGAGAGTGGACAAGTAGGAGTGGATCTCAAAAGGGTTGAGGAGGCAAAAAAACATTTAGAGTTGGTTTATTGTGAAATGGAACCAGGCGATGTTTTGTTCTTTCATTGTAATACTCTCCATAGATCAGATAAAAATAATTCTCCTGATAGACGTTGGACGCTTTTATGTTGTTATAATGCAGCAAGAAATAATCCTTTTGTAGAGCATCATCATCCAAAATACACTCCTCTAAAAAAATTAACTAATGATGAAATTATAAAAGCAGGAGATAAGTTTTTGGATGTTAACGATGTTGACACGTTCTTAAAGAGGCCAACAGCACCACCGGAACTTTCAAAAAAAGGTGGAAAGTTATTTAATGCTTAAAGCGATTTGTTCAACTCTTTTTGGAGGTATAAGGATAAATCTCTATCATTCAAATTAGGTAAGGATTGATTTTTTAAATATTTCAAAACTTTGAATTGCATTGGTTTATCTAAACTTTTCTTAATTTCATATAAATATAAACTTTGCTTTATAGTTTGATGAACGCGAGACGCTAACTGGAATGCCTTGGAGTTTTGACCGTCAAATTTAGTCATTATGAGATCGCAATTTGAATCATTGATTAGTCTTCCAAGCATAGGTTTCCAATCATCTTCTTGAATAGGCAACCCTTTTTTTCTTGACCAAGCCACTCCTCCAGCAGGGAAAATAGCTACAACACCACCATTTTTTAACATTTTAATAGCTTTTTGTCTTGTCACAACATTATTTCTCATTGCATTTTTACTATTACTAAAATCAATAGGAAGAATATTGTCTGCAAGTATAGGTTCTTGTCTGAGAACTCCATGAGCAATAACTTTAAAATTTTCATCTAATGTTGAGGCAAACCAAGATAAAAAAACTCCGTCTGCAACTCCAAAAGGGTGATTTGCTACTATAATTAATCCTCTTGATTTTGCTCTTTTAGGGATAGGATCTAATTTAGGTGTCTGAATACCCATAGAGTTTAATGCGTGTTTCCAAAGATCTGTTCCTCTTTTGTTTTGGCATAATGAAATAAAATTCTTATATCTTTTTTCAAGAGAAATCCTAGCTGATAAAAGTTCTACGGTATGAATTAAAAATCTGTGATGTATAGGTAACCATGATTCGGCATATGTTATTTTTACATTTGATTTAAACATATTTTTGCACTTCATAATTAATAATCATGATTCTATAATAATATAAATTTAATTTTCAATATTTATTTTCAAACCAAGATCATAAAAATTTTTAACTATGAATTTGGCAATACAGGCTTAATTTCAGGAAAAAAATTTTCTAACTCATATCCTACATTTAACAAAATATCTTCCCTATATTTTCTTGTAATAAATTGAACTCCCAGTGGGATATTGGAAGTAGTTTTATTTGTTGAAAATGTTAAACCTGGAAGTCCTAAATATGGAGGTGCAATTTGAGGAAGCATTGAATCAAAAACTAAATCAAAAGATTCGGCTGATTCTAGGTCTTTTAGGTCTGGAAAAGGTAAGTCTCCAGTTACAGGACATAAAATTAAAGGGTAATTATCAAAGAAACTGTTCCAGTCTCTACTTATTCTTGCTCTGTTTTGAAGGGCATCCATAAAGTTTTCTAAGCTAGTATCCGGACATCTTCTGGACATTTGATCATAAATAAAATTTGCGTCAGGATCATTTTCTTTTTTTATTGCTTCTCCCCCGGTTCTTCTAAATTCCCCAAGCCATAAAGCAGCTTGAAATTTAGCTGCTTCTTGAAAATCTGGAGCATCCGGTTCTTCAATTATCCAACCAATATCTTCTAGATGTTTCGCAACGTTTTTTAATTCATCTTTTATTATTGGATCAATTTTTAACCCTTTAATTTCTGTTATCAAGGCTAATTTTTTTTGTGGTGCTTCAAATGTAAATGGTATAGGAACCCACCATGGATCGTCATAATCCTCAATACTCATAGCTTTTAAACCGAGTTCAAGATCTTTGATTGATCTAGCAAGTGGACCAGATACAGCCATTATTTGTCCACCAATATGTCTGTCTGGGGTAGTATAATTTATCATTGGGACACGACCTAAACTTGGTCTCAAACCATGTATACCACAAGCATAAGCAGGGTAACGAATAGAGCCAGCAATATCAGTGCCGTGACCAATGGCTCCCATTCCTGAAGCTGTGGCAGCTGCGGCTCCACCTGAGGAACCACCTGGTGTTATATTCTTGTTATGTGGGTTAAGGGTATGTCCGTGTAAACTATTTCTGGTAAACCAGTGTATACTAAACGCAGGTGTATTTGTTTTACCTACAATAAGAGCGTCGGATTTTTTTAGATTATTAACAACAGGACTATCTTTTTTTGCTATGAGATCTTTTTGTATCCTTAAACCATTTGTGCTTGCGTAACCTATTTGATCTGTATTTACTTTAACAGTAACAGGTACGCCTGCAAGTTCTCCCAAATTTTCTTTGTTATTTATTTTTTTATCTAATGAAAGAGCGGTATTTTTGGCCTCAGTAAAAGTATCTATGACTATTGCATTTATTTTGGGGTTTGTATTTTCAATATGCTTTATTGTTTCATTACAAATCTCAATTGCAGAAATTTCTTTTTTTTGGAATAGTTCAGAAATTTCAAATCCAGTCAGTTTCCAAATATCTCTCATTAATTATTCTCCCAAATAATCACAACCTTATTTTAAAATTTAAAAAATAAGAAACAATTTTTAAATAAAGAAGAAAATTTCTAGGCTATCTTATCCATTAAATGTAGTTTATTATTTAAATAGGGGGATATAGATTAGTATGGAATTACCAAAATGGCATGAGAGACCTGAGAGCTCTGATAAAAAAATCAAAGATCAAATTATACTTGACGGCAAAAACTTTTTAAAATTAGCAGATCATTTTATTACTTTCGCTAATACAAAAAACAAAACTATTAAGTCGACTGATTTGAAATATATCATGTTATATGCGGCTGCCCGTTATAGTGCTCATGTTGGAAAAAACGTTATAGAAATCGAAAATCATGAAGAATATGTAAAGCATTTATCTGCACAGTTTGTAGACATGCTTCGAGAGCATTTAGCAGACCCAAATTTATAATAGTTACTAAAATCTAAGAATTAAAAATTGGAGATATACAATGAGAGATAAAAAAGAAATGTCTGATATGACAGATTCTGAGATAAGTTATAGAAAATTTCTTAAGAATTTAGGAGTTACTACTCACAAAGAGCTTGAAGATCTTATAAATAAAAAAATAGAAAATGGTGAATTGAAGAATAATTCAAAGTTAAATATTACTGCTCACATTAAAATAGATGAATTAGGCCTTAATCATACAATTAGTTCCACTATATTACTGCCTTAAAAATGACTAATATAACTGAAGATTTTATTTTACAAATATTAAAAGAAGTTGAGGATCCTTCTCAATCTAAAGATATAGTGTCTCTTGGGTTAATTAGTAACATAACTGTTAAAGATACAAATGTGGCTGTTACTATGGAAGTTCCTGTCTATAGAGGCGCCTCTATGGAACCTATAAGAAAATTAGCACAAGAAAAATTATTGAAAATTGATAATGTAACTAGTGCTACTGTTGTTGTTACAGCCCACGAAAATAAAAAAACGAAATCATCAGTTCAAACAAATGATGAAAAAATAGAAAAAGTATTAGAAAGTAATGTAAAAAGATTTATTGCCGTTGGATCAGGAAAGGGGGGAGTTGGAAAATCAACGACTTCTGTAAACTTGGCCATAGCTCTTAAACTAGAGGGATATAACGTTGGATTGTTAGATGCAGATGTTTATGGCCCATCTCAGCCAAGGATGTTAGGAGTAAGCGGAAGACCTGCTTCAGTAGGTGGTGATATGGTTGCTCCACTTCAAAATTTTGGAATAAGTTTAATGTCAATGGGACTTCTTGTCCCTGACGATACAGCAATGATTTGGAGAGGACCAATGGTTCAATCTGCACTCACACAGATGTTGAACTCAGTTGCCTGGGGTAACTTAGATGTAATTGTTATTGATCTTCCTCCTGGTACAGGAGATATTCAGATTTCACTTGCGCAACAAGTTAATTTAGCCGGCGCAGTAATTGTTTCAACTCCTCAAGATATAGCCTTGCTGGATGTCGTAAAAGCTTTAACAATGTTTCAAAAAGCAAATGTTCCTGTTCTAGGTATGATAGAAAATATGTCCTACTGGTCATGCCCTGATTGTGGTAGAGTTGATCATATATTTGGTGAAGGTGGAGTAAAGGCTGAAGCGAAAAAAAGAGATATTGAATTATTAGGAGAAATTCCAATTTCGGCTGAAGTTAGAAAAAGTTCAGATTCAGGGATACCAATCATAATTTCTGAGCCACAATCAATTCAATCTAAAAATTATAGAAATATTGCAAAAAATCTTATCAAATCTATAAAATTAGATGAGGAGGAGTTAGTATGAGTTTGTATTATGAACCCGACCCGGCAAATGATGACGATCCACCATTATTACCTCCCATTTTAACGCCTATTGTGGTTCCAAATAATATTGATGTTTTTACTAAAGCAATTGCATCTGCATCTAACAGCGAAGCTGGAACAGTTTATTATTCTGAAAACCCAGAATATTTGGAAGTTGCTGTTGTTTTATTACCCGAAGTGTCAAAAATAAAGTGTAACCAAATGCTATATGTTATGATGGTTGCAGCAGGCGATGCTATTGGCGCTTTAGCTCCACCAGAGGTTGCTGTAACTTTTTCTTATCCTGGACTGATTTTCTTAAATAGAGGTGAAGCCGGTTTAGTTAAAATTGAAGTCTCCACGTCAAAAGAAGATGAAAATATTCCAGATTGGTTAGTAGTTGGAATAAAACTTAGATTAAATAATAATCTCCAAATTGATGAAAGTAACATCAAACCTGACATAACCTCACTGGCAGATGAGGGAGCAGGATACATTTCTAGAACGAGAGCTATTGAGTCTTTATCCAGACATTTTTTGGCTTGGGTTAGTCAATGGGAAGATGTTGGTTTCAAACCAGTTGTTGATGTTTGGAACGGTCGAAGAGAAAAAACAAAATTAATAAATTTAAAAGGAAATGAAGACGTTTCTTGGGTAGGTTTGGATGAAAATGGCTTAGCTATTGTTAAATTAAAAGAAAAAGAACTTTTTTTATCACCACTTGAAATTAAAAAAGAGATTGGAGAAGTAAATTTACAATGAAATTTGCCCGCACAATTCGTTTTGACAAATCAGATTTAAATATCTTTCCTCTCGCTTCAGAAGAAGGTGAACTTGCTGTAGTAGGAACTTTTAGTTTTTATAATATAAAGGCTGAAGATTTGAAGGGTAAGGTTAAACAAGCCTTTTCTAATGGATTTATGGGATGCTCTACTTTTGGCTATTCTACACTTGTAAGTTTGGTTAATATAAGTGAAGAGGAAATAAAAAAATTACAAAATAAACTTGGTCAATATCTGGTTGATAATTATGGAGCTCCTTCAATAGATGTTGCTGAAAAAGCCGCATTGGAGGAAATAAATTTTATGTTAGATTTATGTAAAGATCATGAATTGGGAAGTCTTTTAAGCTTATCAAGAGATTGGTCTGAAGAGGGTATCAAAGAAAAATTTAGGAATTTACCAAAAGCGGACTCGTGTGCCGAACAAAAAATATGGACGGTAGTAGATGAAGATTAAATTTAAGGAAAAATCAGAAAAATGATAAAAAATGATTTTTGGTTAACATCTGGTTGGCATCTTTTAGACAAAGATGATGAAGGCAGACTTTTGCCTACTGAAGACTTTATGAGGGCATATTTCTATAGACCTGAGATTGTCCCTATTGAAGAATCATGTGAAGCTGAGATAGATATTCATAAAAGATTAGTTGATACTCCTTTTCTTAACATTGAAAAAAAAGAATTAGATAAAATTAAAGATAAAGATGTAATTTTTAATTACGAAGTGATTTTAAGATTTAGGGACTTTTTATCTCATTATCCAACGTTAGATGCAGCTTATTTAGCAATTGCCAGAGGAAAGGCTGTGAATTTTCCGCCCCTCTTTGTCGATCAAATGGTACAAATAATTTTGAGAAACATTCTTCATGATTGCTCTTATGCTCTTCAGGTGAGAGCTTCTGAGCTTTTTTTCCGAACTCAGGTTGTTACTATTGCTGAGGATGAAATCATGGTAGCTGATGAAGCAACAGTCGAATTGCAGGTAGAGCAAAAAAATCCTAACAGGAGTGATCCTAAACTACTAGAAGTCGAAATAGATATATTAAGAGAAAGTACAGCAGATAATTATTGGAAGAGGTCTGATAAATTCGACACTTCCATAGATCTAGCATATACTAAACCAGGTTTAGACGCATTAGCTAGAGTTATAGAAAAATGGATATTTCACTTTTTATCCATAGAATCTTCTGTAAAGCCAATGCAAAAAATTGAGGATGAAAAATGGTCTTGGCATTTAGGTCTAGAAACTGATTCTAATTCCATATTAAACGATCTTTATCATGGATCCGATGTTTCTGAAGAGAGATTAAAACAAATTTTATGTTTGTTTCAACTTGAGGTCAAAAGCGGTTTTAAGGAAACTATGGTTGGTAAACCTGTTTACTTAGGTTTAGCTATGAATGAGAAATCAAAAATAAAATTTAAACCTCAAAATCTTCTCACAAATCTTCCATTGGCAAATTTAAGTTAACTTTATTCTAAATAATCATCTGTTGTTCTTGGTTTTGGTCGCTCCTTAGTATCAAGCAATTTATCATTTTGAGTAAACATTACTCCAACCCTGCAATCTTCGCACATTCTAAGCATTTCGGTTCTTCCATCCTGTTCAAACATTGAGTGAGAAGATAGTTTTTCTATAATTCGCTCAATTGATTTGGATGATCCAAAAGTTTTACCACATTTAATACAATCAAAAGGTTGATCTTCTATAATAACTGTCGCCGACATTGCGTCATCATTCAAGTTGAATTGAGGAATAAGTGAAATAGCTTTTTCTGGGCATGTTGCTACACAAATTCCACATTGTAAGCATGCATCTTCTCTAAATAACAATTGGGGTGAATCAGGATTATCCTGTAAGGCACCAGCTGGACAAGCACTTACACATGACAAGCATATCGTACAACTTTCAAGATTAACATCTACTTTTCCGTATGGTGAACCTTCAGGTAATTTGATAAGAGAATTTTTATTATTATTACTTTTAGATAAACCTTGGATACCTGCCCTCAAAATACCTCTAGGCGCTCCAAGTGCAATAAATGGAGCAGATTTAATTTTAGTATACCCTTCAGTCTCATATATTTTTAGCTCAACTTTTTCGGGATCATTATCATCTATTATGAAAATTGAATTGCTATTATTTTTTGCTACCCCAGAAAGTAAAGTATTGGCTAGCTCAACTTGTTTGGGTAAAAAACTATATTCCTCATAATTTTTAGGATTTAGCAGAATAAATATTTTTTTAAATCCAAGAGCAATTGCAGATACAAGTAAATCATGGCCAACTCTTCCAACGGAATGCATTTCATATGGTATTACATTGGCGGGTAGACCATTACCATGTCTAGAAATTAGATCAATCATCTCATTTCCATAATTCCCGTCAGATAGTATTAATACTGGATTTTCACCTCCAGCTTTCAAAAAATCAGCACTGATTTCTGAAAGTGAATTTAAAATAATATCCAAGCTTGGATAATCTGTTTGAATAGCTCCAGATGGGCACACAGACCCACAAAAGCCACACCCACCACATATTCCTGGATCTACAGATACAATATCTCCTAATGACTGAATAGCTCCAGCAGGGCAAACGTCCAAACACTTAGTACAACCGATTTTATTATTTTTAGAGTGCGCACATAAATTTTCATCAAAATTTACATATATAGGTTTTTCAAACTGTCCTATCATATCAATTACTTTAGTAAAAACATTGAATAAATCTGTTGGACTATTACAGCTAGCTCTAAAATATCCGTCTCGTTTATGATCTCCAGTAAACATAGGAGTATTCTCACTAAGGTCTATTATTAAATCACATTCAGTGTCGACTTCTTTGAAAAAATCTCCAAATCCTAAATTAGATTTGCTACTTGGCAAAGCTTCAGAGAAATCATTAATTTCAAGTTTGAATTGGGTAAAGTGACCTTGGGCTTTTTTAATAGAACCTTTTGTAATTTTATAATTTTTAGCATCTAAAAAAATATCATCATCGCAGTTAGATATCATTAATGTAACGCCCAAATGGGCTGATAACTTTAGACAAAAGTCAGCAGCAATTTCTAAAGAGTTATTTCCTTTTTTATAATCTACATAAACAAAACATCTGCCTGACGATTCTAAGGTTAAGCTTGGTGTAAGCTTTATTTTTTTGGTAGCTGAGTTAATTAATGCAGCAATTTTAGGTGTAGATTTTTTACTTTCTTTTGACCATCCAGCATATTCCCTAATATTAAAAGTTTTTGGAGCATCAAAATTATTATCTTCAGCAAGCTTTTCAAAGGTTTGTTGTTCTTGAGTGCATGCTACGAACAAATTTTTATTATTCTTTTTAGAATTCTCTAATTCCTCCAAAACAACATTCAGTTCTGATCCACATAGATTATTATTTACATTACACTTAGTTTTGGATTGGCAGCCTTTAGTTATACTGTCACCATCAATTTCCATAGTATTTTCACAATTACAAATAAGTATTTTGTTATTATCAATATCCAATTTTGATCTCCCAAGATTTAAGCATCAAAGAATTAAAATGTTACAGTTGTCAATCTATTTTCTTGTCGGTTTAATCATTTTTAATTTGTTTTTTGATTTTTTATATTGCTACATTGTCGAATCAATTATTTTATTTATATAATTTTACTGAGACTTTTATGGAAAAATTAGAAAGCAAGAAACATCTCCTATACGCCGTAAGAATCATCTTTGAAAGAAAAGAAATAAATAATATTTGGGAAAGTCACAAATGGATTGTTAATGATTTAATTCCTCTAAATGTAATTAGTGGTGAGGGTTACCCGCCGATAAATGATGTAAGAATTACTCCTCTTATTAATGATATTAAAATTCAGGACGGAGATAACAAGAATTTATATGCTGCAGATGCTTCTATTGATCTTCATCACGCAGAAGCAGAGGGATACGCAGAAAATCTTCAATCTTCAGATCCATCAGTTTACGTTGTTTTAAGAGATGGTGATCTAACAGACAAATTAGATGATGAAGATGTAATCTCTTCTGAAAATAAAGTAGATGTTCATTTAGCAGAGGTGTCATTGTCTCCTTATCATATTCAAGACTATGAAGATTGCGGAGAGGATAAAGTTGAAAAAATACCTTTATACGGTCCCATAGCGGAACTTTTAGAGAGATTTGTGGAGTATCATTTTCATCCAGAAAAGTTTAAAAAAAGAAAAAGAGATAAGAAAAATATTGATGAAAATGTAAGAAGAGGTGGAGATTTTCGTCTTAGTAAGAAGAATATTTATAATTAGTTGAGATAATTTATGGAAGAAGATGAGAATAAATTAAACGAAAGTTTTATATCTAGATGGTCAAAGCGGAAATCAGGAATTGTATCTGACGAAGATAATTTAGAATTAAATAAAAACTTGAGAATAGATGAAGACAAAAAAAGTCAAAAGTCCTTTGAAAAAGAAATAGATGAGAGTAATTATGAAGAGCTAAATGATGAAGAATTATTAGAAAAGTTCAAATTACCCAATCCTGATAAAATCAAAAAAGAAAAAGGCTTAGATGTTTTTTTTAAAGATGGGGTCCCAGATAGGCTTCGTCAGATCGCATTGCGAAGAGTTTGGAAATTAAATCCTATCATACGATTTGCTGATGCTGAAATAAATGACTATCACGAAGATTTTACTGATGCGGCAACCGTAATAGAAGGAATGCAAACAGCCTATCAAGTCGGTAAGGGATATCTCACAGAAATGCTTGAAAATAAAGATGACGAAACCTTAGCCGAGACACGTGATATTGAAAAAGTGTCTTCTAATCCTAACACTAAGAAAAAAACAAAATTAACTTCTGCTCAGAACCAAAAAAAGAAAAAAATAAAAAAACTTGAACAAGATAGTATTAAAATTACAGAGAATAAGTTCGACGAAAGTAATAATAAAAATGATATTTCAAAAAAAGATGTGAATGAATCAGTGTCTGATAAGTCTGAAGACACACCGATTGAAGTGGCACTTGAAAAACCTAAGCCAAAAATGATGGTTTTTAAGCCTAAAAATAATGAGAATAAGACATAACTAAAGTTAAATAAAAATAATTTTTTACTTTTACATTGTCAAAATATGAACATCAGAATTAAAAAATATTTATATTTTTATATGTAACCCTGATTTACATACCGCATTTGCCCAATGAAATAATTTCTCATTCCAAAAAAATAAGAACGGATCTCAATTGATAATGATTATCACAAAAAAAAACAATGGTTTATATTTATAATTCATTTAACAAATTAATTAAAAAAAGCTTTATTTTTACGATAATTTGTTGGATAGTCTTTCCGGGAGATATAATTTGAGTTCAAATACTGCAAAATCAATAGACATTATTGACGCTGAAGACCAGCTTAGAGCTGACATGTATTCATTTCTGGCAAGTTTGCTTAGAACTGAGCCAAATGCAGAATTAGTAAATCAACTGACTAATTTAGAGTCAGATGATTCTCCCATAGGCAAATCAATAAAAACCTTATCAAAATTAGCATCATCTATGGATCTCCCAACCATTAGAGATGAATATATGAGAATTTTTGTTGGTGTTGGAAGAGGTGAAATACTCCCCTTTGCTTCTTATTATTTAACTGGTTTCTTAAAAGATAAGCCATTGGCAAAGCTTCGTAACGATATGAAAGAAATTGGTATTGAATTAGTGGAAAATGTTAAAGAACCTGAAGATCATATTGCCAGTTTATTTGACATGATGTCAGGATTAATTCTTGGGAAATTTAATAAAAAGTTTTCTATTAGCGAACAAAAAGATTTCTTCAACAAGCATTTAGGTTCTTGGGTTGATTTGCTTATGAGAGATATTGAAAGTTCAAAAATAGCTGTTTTTTATTCACCTATTGGGACAATAGGAAGAGAATTCATAGAAATTGAACGTTCGTCGTTCTCAATGGATGTTACGGGGTAGCGAAAGGCCCCTGTTTCATTAGTTCAAATTATTGAGCTAAATTTTAAGGAGTGTAAAATGAAGAGTGATAAATCAAAAAATGGCAGAAGGGACTTTTTAAAAGGCGCAGCCATTACGGCAGCAGCTGCAACTGTAGCAGCTACTGTGTCAAAAACAGCTTCAGCTGGTGACAAGATCAATACAACTGGTTCAGGCTACCAGAAAACAAAGCATGTGAAGACTTATTACGAAACTGCAAGATTTTAATTTAATTTTTTTAGGAGGAATAATATGCTTAGAAAGAAGACGCAAGGGGTGGCGATAGGCTCCCAAACTTCATCTTTCATCGGTAAGGCAACTGAAAAAGTTGTTGATCGACGAGCTTTTTTGAAAGGCTCAGGATTAGCTGTTGGAGGTTTAGCTACTGCAGCTGCATTAGTTGGTTCTAATGTTAAGCCCGTGCAGGCTTCTGTATCTAGTGCTGCAGTGTCAATGAAGAAGACAGTTTGTACACACTGTTCAGTAGGATGTACTGTTATGGCTGAAGTTCAAAATGGTGTTTGGACTGGGCAAGAGCCTGGATGGGATAGCCCAATTAACCTTGGTGCACATTGTGCTAAAGGTTCTTCAGTTCGTGAAACTGCAAGTGGAGAAAGAAGACTTAAGTATCCTATGAAACTTGTTGGTGGTAAATGGACACGTATGTCATGGGATGATGCGATAAATGAAATTGGAGACAAGATGGAATCCATTAGGAAAACATCTGGTCCAGATTCAGTTTATTGGTTAGGTTCAGCTAAATTTAATAATGAGCAGTCATATTTATTTAGAAAATTTTATGCATATTGGGGATCCAACAACGGAGACCACCAAGCTAGAATTTGTCACTCAACCACTGTTGCCGGTGTTGCAAATACATGGGGTTACGGTGCAATGACTAATTCATATAATGACATTCACAATTCAAAAGCAATGTTTGTTATAGGTGGAAACCCCGCAGAGGCACACCCTGTTTCATTATTGCATTTAATGAAAGCCAAAGAGCAAAACAATGCACCTTTAATTGTTTGTGATCCAAGGTTTACAAGGACAGCAGCTCACGCTGATGAATATGTGAGGTTCCGTCCAGGTTCAGATGTTGCATTAATTTGGGGAATTATGTGGCATATTTTTGAAAACAAATGGGAAGACAAAGAATTTATTAGGCAACGTGTTTATGGAATGGATGACGTAAGAGCCGAAGTAAAGAAATGGGGTCCTGAAGAAACTGAAAGAGTTACAGGTGTTCCTGGTTCTCAATTAAAAAGAGTAGCTAAAATTATGGCTAACAATAGACCTGGTACATTTATTTGGTGTATGGGTGGAACGCAGCACACAAATGGAAATAACAATACTAGAGCGTATTGTGCATTTCAACTTGCCTTAGGTAATATGGGTACCGCAGGAGGTGGTGCTAACATTTTCCGTGGACATGATAATGTTCAAGGTGCAACTGACTTTTGTATACTTTCTCATTCTCTACCAGGATACTATGGTTTATCAGCTGGTGCATGGAAGCACTGGTCAAGGGTTTGGGGGGAAGACTACAATTGGTTAAAAGCCAGATTTGCTTCATTAAAAGGTAAAGACGGTAAAACAAAGAGCTTAATGAACCAAAAAGGTATCCCTGTTTCCAGATGGATTGATGGTGTGCTTGAAAACAAAGATAATATTGAGCAGCCAGATAATCTTAAAGCTATGGTTTTCTGGGGACATGCACCTAACTCTCAGACAAGAATGAAAGAAATGAAAGTAGCTATGGAGAAATTAGACCTAATGGTGGTTATTGATCCGTATCCTACAGTTTCAGCAGTTTTATCTGATAAGACTGATGGTGTATATTTACTTCCATCAACAACACAGTTTGAAACATACGGTTCTGTAACAGCTTCAAACAGATCTCTTCAATGGAGAGAAAAAGTCATTGAGCCATCATTTGATTCACTGCCAGATCATACAATCATCTATAAGTTTGCGAAAAAATTTGGTTTTGCAGACCGTATGTTCAGGCAAATCAAAGTTACTAATGACGAACCTTATATTGAAGACGTGACACGTGAGTTTAATTCTGGAATGTGGACTATTGGATACACTGGTCAGTCACCAGAGAGACTAAAAGCTCATATGAAGAATCAACACGTTTTTGATAGAACTACTCTTCAAGCCGTAGGTAGTGAAATAGACGGTGATTATTATGGTCTTCCTTGGCCTTGTTGGGGAAATCCAGAAATGAAACATCCTGGTACTCCATTACTTTATGATACATCAAAGCCAGTTGCTGAAGGTGGTCTATGTTTTAGAGCTAGATTTGGAGTTGAGCATGAGGGTAATAATTTATTAGCTGAAGGTTCATACCCTGTTGGTTCTGAAATAAAAGATGGTTATCCTCAGTTCACTATGGCTATGCTTAAAAAACTTGGTTGGGATAAAGACCTAACAGCCAAGGAAAAGGCAGCTATAGATAAAGTAGCAGGTGATAAAACAAACTGGAAAGTCGACTTATCTGGTGGTATCCAGAGAGTGGCAATCAAACATGGTTGTGCACCATTTGGAAACGCTAAGGCAAGGGTTAAGGTTTGGACATTCCCAGATCCAATTCCGTTGCACAGAGAGCCATTATATACATCTAGAAGAGACTTAGTAGCAGACTATCCTACTTACTCTGATAGAATGGCATACAGACTTCCAACATTGTATAAGTCAATACAAGACGTTGATCATTCAGCTAAATATCCAATTATTCTTACATCAGGTAGATTAGTTGAATATGAGGGTGGTGGAGATGAAACCAGATCAAATCCATGGCTAGCAGAATTGCAACAAGACATGTTTGTTGAAATCAATCCATTTGACGCTAACTCTAAAAATATTAGAAATGGTGCAATGGTTTGGGTTGCAACACCAGAGGGAGCTAGAATTAAGGTTATGGCACAGGTAACAGAGCGTGTTGCTAAAGGCGTAGCTTTCTTACCGTTCCATTTTGGTGGTCATATGGAAGGAAAAGACCTTAGATCCAAATATCCAGAAGGTGCAGATCCTTATGTATTAGGTGAAGCAGCAAATACTGCAATGACTTATGGATATGACTCAGTAACACAGATGCAAGAGACTAAGTGCTCATTGTGTCAAATTGAACTAGCTTAAGGAGGGCTTAAAAATGGCACGAATGAAATTCTTATGCGATGCAGAAAGATGTATTGAGTGTAACGCTTGTGTAACAGCATGTAAAAATGAACATGAAGTTCCATGGGGAATAAACAGAAGAAGGGTTGTAACCATACAAGATGGTAAGCCAGGTGAAAGGTCCATATCAGTTGCGTGCATGCATTGTTCTGATGCTCCATGTATGGCTGTATGTCCAGTTGACTGTTTTTACCAGACAGATCAAGGAGTAGTTTTACACTCTAAAGATCTCTGTATTGGTTGTGGTTACTGCTTTTACGCTTGTCCTTTTGGTGCACCACAATTTCCACAAGCCGGTAATTACGGATCTAGAGGAAAAATGGACAAATGTACTTTTTGTGCAGGTGGACCTGAAGCTGACATGGGTGAGTTAGAATTTCAGAAGTATGGTCGTAACAGACTTGCTGAAGGAAAACTACCTTCTTGCGCAGAAATGTGTTCTACAAAAGCTTTATTAGCTGGTGATGGTGACGAAGTAGCAGATATTTTCAGAGAGAGAGTAGTTGCACGTGGCTTTGGCTCAGGAGCTTGGGGCTGGGGTACAGCTTACCAATTAAAAGGCTAACATCTATATAAATAAAAGGCGGATTTTATCCGCCTTTTTTGATTCTTAAAAAAAATAGAATTTGGGGGAACATTGTGATTAATAGAAATAAGATTTATTTAATTATTTCAATATTCTCAGGTTGTTTGCTGCTAAGCTCTTGTCAGGAAAGCGAACAAGGTAGAATCTTAAATTATGAGAAAGGTGTATATCTTGGTAAAAAAGATGATACTCTTACCAAAGAACAAGAATACAACCTTAAGATGCATGCATCTAGACAAAGAAATTTTTAAAAGAGATTAAAAGGGGAAATTGTATGTTTAGAAAATTACTTACTACATGTTTGATGTTATTTGTAATCAATTTGGCTTTTTTAAGTAATTCAAATAATTCAGTAGCACAAGTTAAAGGTGAAGTACCTGGTAAGTCATTAGGTTTAAAATCTGATGCAGATTTGTGGAGATATGTAAGAACAGGCAACGCAGGATCTACGCAAATGAAAGATCAGTTGTCAGCAGTTATGATACAGTCAGAGGGTGATAATTGGAGAGCAATTAGAAATGGTCCAGTATCCCTATATGGTGGTATTGGACTACTCGCAATAATTGGCGCTCTTTTTGCTTTTTATATGTATCGAGGTAAAATTAGAGTAGATTCTGGATTATCTGGAAAAACAATATTAAGATTTGCTGCTATCGATAGGTTTGCTCACTGGTTGATGGCTGGATCATTTGTTTTATTAGCATTAACTGGCTTAAATTTACTTTATGGAAAATATACTTTGCTACCAATTTTTGGTCCTGAAATTTTTACTGCAATTACAATTGGTGGAAAGTATATTCATAATTATTTAGCTTTTGCTTTTATGTTGGGGTTAGCTCTAGCATTTGTATTGTGGGTAAGGCACAACATTCCAAATAAAATTGATTGGGAGTGGTTGAAAATGGGTGGTGGTATCTTTAAAGCAGGCTTGCATCCACCAGCTAAAAAATTCAATGCAGGTCAAAAAATGATATTCTGGATTACCATGATAGGTGGATTATCTGTAAGTATGTCAGGTATTGCACTAATGTTTCCTTTCCAGACAACAATGTTTGCTGATACATTTGCAATGTTGAACGTACTTGGTTTGGGTTTGCCTACAGATTTAACCCCACTTCAAGAGCAGCAATATAATCAAGTTTGGCATGGTGTTGTTTCACTTGGACTAATGATCATGATAATTGCTCATATATACATTGGTTCTGTTGGAATGGAAGGCGCCTTAGACGCTATGAATAGCGGAGAGGTTGATAAGAATTGGGCTAAAGAACACCACAATCTCTGGGCAAAAGAAATGGATCAAGAGAAAAGTAATAAACCTGAGCCTGCTGAGTAAAAAATCAACTAAACGAAATGCGTCTAAGTAAAATTTATCAAAATAAAATCAAGATTATATTTATAGTCTTGATTTCTTTTTTTTTATTAAATCAAAGTGTAAGTGCGATAGAACAATACACTGCCCATGGAGGTCCGGTGAAGGGTTTAGCAGTTTCATCTGACAACAAATTAATGGCAAGTGCTAGTTTTGATTACTCAGTAGTGATATGGGATTTAAACCCTATAAAAGAAAAATTAACATTGATAGGACATGATGCAGCTGTAAATACAGTTAAGTTTTCCCCAGATAATAGTCGTTTAGTATCAGGTGGTGATGATAATCAAGTGTTATTATGGCCATTAGATAAAATAAGTAAAAATAATGAAGAAATAGAACCAATAAGGTTGGGTAACCATAGAGGAAAGGTTGCAGACTTAGATTTTTCAAAAGATGGTAAATTTTTAATAACCGCTAGTTGGGATGGTACGGTTGGTGTATGGGATCTCTCACAAAGAAAAAAAATAATGTCACTTAGGGGACATAAAGGTCCAGTTTATTCTGCAAAATACTCTGAAGATAATAAACATATATATAGCTCAGGATCAGACGGTGAAATTAAGCTATGGAAGGCGGAAAGTGGGGAATATGTAAGGCCACTGATCAAAAATGGGTGGGGGATATCTAAATTTGAAATAGATGAGAAAGAAAATTTTATCGCCTATGGTGCTACTGACGGTCAAATTCAAATAAGTGAATTTACAAAAGATAAATTAATATTAAAAATAAAAGAAGATCGAGTGCCAATTTTGTCAATGTATTATTTAAAAAAAGAAAATATGATAAGTTTTGGAAATGCAAAAGGTCGTATGATAATTTTAGATACAAAAAATTGGTCATTAGTAAGAGATTTTAATGCTGTAAATGGGCCAATATGGGACAATATACTTTTTCCAAAAGATTCTTCATTAATAGTTGCTGGATTAGATGATTTTCTAACGAGATGGGAAATCTTTGATTTTCCACCAAAATTTTTAGAAAGACCAGGCCCAGCTAGAAGATTTAATCCTGCCATAGAAGTTAGTAACGGTGAAAAACAATTTGCTAGAAAATGTAGTGTTTGCCATACTCTTGTGAAAAATGGGAAAAAGAGAGCAGGACCTACGTTATATAAAGTATTTGGAAGAGAAGCTGGCACATTAAAGGGTTATAAATACTCCAACGCTTTGATAAAGTCTGATATAATATGGAATGAAGAAACAATAAATAGATTATTTGATGAGGGACCTGATAAAGTTACCCCTGGTACAAAGATGCCAATACAAAGAATGAAAAAAATTAAAGATAGAAACGATCTTGTATTGTTTTTAAAAGAAGCTACAAAATAAACAAAAAGGAGATGCAAATGAAAATGGTATTAATGAGCAGTGTATTTGCTATTGCCGTTGGCGTTGGAGCGTATTACATCCTGATGAGCACTGGAATGGATACCGCTAATGTTATGTCTAGCATTAATGTAAGGTTATCAAATTAATTTGTGACAAACTTAGATGAAAAAAAATATA
>QCHB01000019.1 GCA_003278095.1 SAR116 cluster bacterium AG-390-L20
AAATTCAAAAACTTTACATTGCAATAAATAATTTAAAAGACGAGCTTAAATAACGAGGAAATATATATGGAAAAACTTGATCTTATTTTTAAAAATGGAAAAATAGTAACAGAAAGTGGTGTTGAAAATTGTGACCTCGGCATTAGTGATGGACAAATTTCTGCAATAGGTGATTTAAGTGATAATGCAGAAGTAATAGAAGATGCAACAGATTTGCTAATCCTTCCAGGAGGTGTTGATGCCCACGTTCATATAGATCAACCATCAGGACCAGATGTTGAAATGGCTGATAATTTTCAATCCGCGACAATGTCTGCAGCTGCAGGAGGAAATACAACAGTTTTACCGTTTGCAATGCAAGAAAAAGGGCAATCTCTTCGAGAGTGTGTTGAAAACTATCATAAAAAAGCCAAAGATAATTTGTATATTGATACTTCTTTTCATTTAATAATCAGTGATCCTTCCCCCCAAGTTTTAGGACAAGAACTCCCAGCTCTAGCTAGGGATGGTTATACGTCATTTAAAGTCTTTATGACATATGACGATCTAGTGTTAAATGATGAAGAATTATTGAAAGTTTTTGAAGTAGCTAAAAAAGAAAAAACTTTGGTAATGGTTCACGCAGAAGGCTATGATGCTATAAGATATCTTACTAAAAAATTAGAAGAAGAAGGTAAAGTTGCTCCCTATTTTCACGGTATATCAAGACCACAAATCGTTGAAAGAGAAGCAACGCATAGAGCTATTAGTCATGCACAAATAGTAGATATACCAATTGTAATAGTTCATGTTTCAGGCAATGAAGCTCTGTCGCAGATTAAGTGGGCCAAAGAAAAAGGTATCAGAGTTTTTTCTGAAACATGTCCTCAATATATCTGTTTAACTGAAGATGATATGAAAGGTCTAAACATGGATTTTGAGGGCGCTAAATACGTTTGCTCCCCTCCTCCAAGAGACTTGGAAAGTCAAGAAGCTATTTGGGAAGGTATAATTGACGGCACCTTTGATATTTTTTCTTCTGATCATTGTCCATTCAAATTTAAAGATAAAAAAGGTAAAGACAGACCTGGTGCAAGGACGTCTTTTAAATGGGTTCCCAATGGTATACCAGGAGTAGAAACTAGACTTCCAATATTATTTTCAGAAGGTGTAAGTAAGAAAAGAATTTCTCTTGAGAGATTTGTAGAGTTAACTTCTACAAACCCAGCAAAAATGTATGGCTTACATCCACAAAAGGGTTCAATTAAAATTGGATCAGACGCTGATTTAACTATTTGGGATCCGAATAAAATAGATACTATCAGGCAATCTGATTTGCATCATGGCTCAGATTACACCCCATTTGAGGGAATAGAAGTTAGAGGTTGGCCAATACAAACTTGGCTTAGAGGTCAAAAAATTTACGAAAAAAATAAATTTTTAAAACAAAATAATCTTGGACAATACATTTCAAGGGGATTTTCTTCTCTATAGTATTCTTAAAAGGAAAGTATTATGACTGACAAAAATAATTCTCAAACTTTAGTGAATTTAGCATCCCCTAAAATGGGTACTAAAATTTTAAGTGTTTCTGACGAATTTTTTGGTGAAGCGATCCGCATGCTTAGTGATAAGGAGCCAGTCTTTATTGAAGATAAATTTGATGAACACGGAAAGTGGATGGATGGATGGGAAAGTAAAAGAAGAAGGGATGGTGGAAATGACTGGGTTATAATAAAACTTGGCTCACCTGGCGTAATATCAACTATTGAAGTAGATACTAGTTATTTTACTGGAAATTTTCCTCCTTTTTTTTCTTTAGAAGGTTGTTACAGTTCAGAAATTCCAAATGATGATGATGATTGGATTTTATTAAAAACAAAGACTTCCTTAATAGGTGATAAAAAAAATAATTTTGATATCAAATCTAACAAAACTATTAATTATATAAGGTTGCAAATTTTTCCTGATGGAGGTGTTGCAAGATTAAGACTATTTGGTGAAGTAAAATATGATTGGGACAAGTTTAAAAATAACGAGTTAATTGAATTATCTTCTCTTAATCTAGGTGGATCAATTGTTGCTTTCAATAATGCCCATTACGGAGATGTTTCTGCTCTTCTTTCAGAAGGGAGAGGTAAAACTATGGGAGACGGCTGGGAAACAAGACGTAGAAGAGAGCCAGGCAATGATTGGATTATTATTAAGTTAGCAAAAAAAGCTATGATTAAAGAAATTGAAATAGATACAGCCCATTTCAAAGGTAACTTTCCAGATAAAGCATCAATACAAGCAGCTTCAGTTTCTGAAGTAGTTAGTAGTAATGAGAATATAATCAAAGACTCTGAAAAATGGGATTTAATTTTAGATCAAACTAAATTAAAGGCTGATAACGTTCATAAATTTAGTCTTGATTTAAATCTACAAAAAGAAGCGACACATATTAGGCTAAACATTTATCCAGATGGTGGCGTTTCTCGACTTAGAATATTTGGAATAATATCAAATGATTGACAACCTCCAGATTGAAAAATTAACTAAAGAAAATTTTTTACCATTTGGCGATATAATAAATAAAAGTTTTTCTTCAAGTAAATCATCTATTAATCAAGGAACAACTATCAGACATCATAATATTTCAGAATTAAAATTATCAGATCAAAATGGAATACCTGCGATATCAATTTTTTCAGGATCTCCAAGAGAATTTCCTATTCGTATTAAGATAATGGAAAAACACCCCATTGCTTCACAAAGTTTTTTGCCAATCCAAAACCATGATTGGTTAATAGTTGTATCTATGGAAAAAAATGAGTTGCCTGATTTAGATACTTTAAGATGTTTTAACGTAGATGGAAGTGTTGGTATAACCTACAAAGCAAACGTATGGCATCACCCACTATTAGTAAAAAAGAAACAAGATTTCTGGATTATTGATAGAATCAAAGATAAAGAAATATCTTCAACTAATCTAAAAGAATATTATTTTAAACAGAATGAAATTAGAATTATAAAAATTTAAATTTCAAATAATTTTTTTGATGCCTCTTTGTGTTTTTCTAAAAACAAACTAATATCAAAATTATTGAGATTACCTTTTTCTGATATAATTTTACCATTACATATTGTGTAAGCTGTTTGCATTGGTGAACATAAAACTAGAGCTGCTAAAGGGTCACTCCAGGTTCCAGAAAGTGCAATATTATTTAAGTCATATATTGCAAAGTCAGCTGCTTTGCCTTCCGAAATTTGGCCAATATCATTTCTATTCAAAACATTAGCGCCACCCCGAGTTGCAGTATATAAAGCTTCTCTTGGTGAAAATTTGTTTGCACCCAAGTTAACTCTTTGTAAAAGCATTGCTTGTCGGGCCTCATTTAAAAGATTTCCACTATCGTTTGAACTCGAACCATCAACGCCTAACCCAACATTAACACCTTCATCAATACATCTTCGTATAGGTGCTATCCCACTAGCTAATCGCATATTAGAACAAGGACAATGAGCAATCCCCGTACGTGTTTTTGAGAATAAATCTATTTCATTTTCATTTAATTGGACACAGTGTGCATGCCAAACATCATTTCCAACCCAACCTAATTCTTCAATATATTGTCCAGGCCTCATTCCAAATTTTTCTTCAGTGTACACTATATCTTCTATATTTTCTGCTAAATGAGTGTGCATGCCTACTGAATATTCTCTTGCTAAACTTGCCGTTTCTTTCATTAAATCTTGACTTACGCTAAACGGGGAACAAGGAGCCAAAGCGATTTTTAACATCGCGAAATCAGAGCTGTTGTGAAATTTTTCAATTACTCTTTGACAATCTTTCAAAATAGAATCTTCATTTTCAGTAAGTGAATCTGGTGGTAAACCACCTTTACTCTCTCCAATACTCATTGATCCTCTAGTTGCGTGAAATCTACAACCAACATCTTTAGCTGCCTCAATCTGATCTTCAAGTTTTGATCCATTAGGAAAAAGATAAAGATGGTCACTTGAAGTAGTACAACCACTTAAGACCATTTCTGATAAACCAATTAATGACGATATGTATATATCTGAGGGGCCAATTTTATTCCAAATAGGATATAAACTAGTTAACCATCCAAACAAAGATTCGTTTTGGGCTTTCGGATAACACCGTGTTAAATTTTGAAATAGATGATGATGAGTATTAACTAAACCAGGAATTACAACCATTTCAGATGCATTGATTGTTATTCGTTTGTCATAATTAGGGTTTAAACATTCTCCAATTTCAACAACTTTTCCATTTTCACAATATATAGATTGATCGACAATTTCCCGTTTATTGTCGTCCATAGTTGCAATAATTTTTGCATTTTTGATTAGTATATTTGACATAGGCTAGAATAATTCTCAGTTCATAATTGGGCATAGTAGCTTAACAAAATTTAAATGCATTTTACAATTTATATTAATCTTGAAAAACTACTTCATAAAAAACTTAAATATATATTAGATAATTTTAAGCATAAATAGCTTTTAGAATTTCTGAAGGGGTTGCAGGAGAATTTAGCAGTTCAGGCTTTGAGTTTTTTGATGATGCTTTGATAGCTTCTTTCAAAGCTAGGAAATGAGAAATAGCTAGTAGCAATGGTGGCTCACCAACAGCTTTAGATCTAAAAATAGTTTTTTCATCATTATCTGCATTTTCTAATAATTTGACATTGAATATAGGAGGAACATCTCTACTTCCGGGTAATTTATATGTCGATGGGCCGGTAGTTAATAATTTTCCATCTTGAGAAAAATAGAGTTCTTCACAAGTCAGCCAACCTAATCCCTGTACAAAACCACCTTCAATTTGTCCAATATCAATATTTTCATTTAATGAATTTCCACAATCTTGAATAATGTCTGCTCTCAAAATTCGGTTTTCACCAGTATTTATATCAATTAATGCTTCAGAAACAGCTGCTCCCCATGTAAAATAAAAATAAGGACGTCCTTTTAGTTTTCCTTGATTCCAATGTATTTTAGGAGTTTTGTAAAAACCTGTTGATGAAAGTGATATTCTATTTTCCCAACACGAAAAAGCTAATTCGGTAAATGACAAACTTTTGTTTCCTGATAGTATCCTACCTTGTTCAAATATAATTTCTGACTTAGGTTTTTTAAATAATTGAGAGGCATGTTCAATCATTCTTTTTTTTATCGTTGAAGCAGCGTTCCATGCAGCCATTCCGTTTAAATCAGAGCCTGAAGAAGCTGCTGTTGCAGATGTGTTAGGAACCTCAGCTGTATTAGTTGAAGTAATATGTATCTGATCTAGAGATACTTTAAAACATTCTGCAACTACTTGAGCGACTTTAATAAACAAACCTTGCCCCATTTCTGTTCCTCCATGATTTAATCTTATAGATCCATCAGAATAAACATGTATTAAGGCACCAGCTTGATTGAAAGACGGCTTATTAAACGAAATACCGAATTTTGCAGGCATAAGAGCAAGCCCTTTTCTAAACGGCAATTGATTTTTTTGTTGGGTAGAATTGAAGGTTTCAATTTGTTTCAATCTTTTTTTATAATCACTTAATTTATAAGTTTCATCTAAAATCCATTCAATTCTTGGTTTAGAAACTATTTGACCATAAGGAGTAATCAGTCCATTATACTTAGAATAATAATTAACTTGTCTAACATGATCTAAAGATTTATTTAAAAACTGAGATATACTAAAAAGTATATTTTCAATTACCAACATACCTTGTGGACCACCAAAACCTCTAAAGGCGGTATTAGAGACGGTGTTTGTTTTACAAATATATCCATAAGCTTTTATAGACTTAATAAAATAACAATTATCTAAATGTGTTAAAGCTCTTGTCATCACTGGACCAGAGAGATCTAGTACATTTCCCCCGTTACTTAGCAACGTAATATCAAGTGCATTGATTTTAGCATTACTTGAAAATCCTGCAGTGAAATAGACTTTAAAATTATGTCTCTTCCCAGAAGCTGTCATATCATTATGCCTGTTAAGACGTATTTTTACAGGTTGCTGAGTAATGAAAGCACATAAAGCTGATATTCCTGCAAAAATAGTTGCTTGACTCTCTTTACCTCCAAATCCACCACCTAACCTTCTAACTTTACTATCAATTTTAGCTGATGGAATATTTAAAACTTTACTAACTCCATGTTGAACTTCTGTAGGATGCTGGGTGCTTGACCAAACAATGTATTCATCATTTTCTCCTGGAAAAGTGATCGCTACATGGGTTTCTAGATAAAAATGATCTTGGCCACCAATTTCAAACTCACCAGATTTTTTAAACTTTGAGTTATTCATTTCTTTTTCAACAGAGCCCTTTTCCAATATAATTGGATCATCATGAAAAGAATTTTTACCATATGCGTCGTCTAAGGTAAGTATTGGATCATCTAGATGATCTATTTCAATTTTTACCAAATCACTTGCGTACTGAGCTTCTTGGAATGTTTTTGCCAAAACAACAGCAACGGGTTGTCCGTAATACGTTATATTATCATCAGCAAGTATCGGTTCGCCATTTTTAATTGGACCTATTTCATTTTCACCTGGAATATTTTTTGCTGTTACAGTTTTTGTATAAAAAGTTAAATTTTTTAATCGACTGAAATCAATTTTTTTAATTTTACCATATGCGCATTTTGACAAAACTAGTGCACCATGAAGAAGATTTTCTTGATCCGGAATATCATCAATGTAAATTGCCTGACCAGTTGTATGCCTTATTGATGAATCATGGATGGCAACATTATTCATATCTAAAATTCCATAACTGTCATAGTTTTTATGTCATCTTCTAGGCATTGTTTTAGTCTTTTAAATAGTCCTTTAAAAGAGGTTGTTCTATATACGGAAGTTCCTCTTAGATCTGAAATTGGACGAATATAATTATCTATGTTGTCTATCGCTAGTTTAATTGCTTGATCAATATTTTTGTTAATCATTTTTCTTGATAAATCATTTAAATCTTTTGGGATCTCTGCAACACCTCCTGCAGCAATATACAAATCTTTTATAATATGATTTTGTGTCTTAATCTTTATAGCGAGTGAAATTGTTGAAATATCTTGATCAAATCTTTTTGATAATTTCCAAAAGAAAAGTTTATTACTTTTACTGGGAATAGGTATTTCAAGAGAAACTAAAATCTGATCTTTTTTAAGGATGTTTTTTCTATAGCCTTTAAAAAATTTGTTGATGGGTATACTTTCCTGCCCATCCTTTCCAAATATATTTAATTTAGAGTTTAAAACTAAAAGTACAGGAGCCAAATCCCCTATGGGGCTAGAAGTGCATAAGTTACCTCCAATAGTAGCTTGATTTCTAATTAAAGGAGAACCAAATCTTTTCAGAATTTCAATCATTTCAGGAATTTTATCTTTAACAAGTTCTAGGAAAGTTTCTATTGTGACAGAGCTACCTAATAAAATTTTATTATTAAATATTTTAATTTTTTTTAACTCTTCTATGGAACTTAGAGAAATAATAGAGTTTTCTTTTTCGTTTACTATAGGTCTTTGAAGATTTAAATCAGTTCCTCCAGCTAAAAATCTAAAATTTTTAATCTTAGTAAGGTTCTTTAATTCTTCTATTTTTAACGGATGATAATAAGTAACATTCCCTAATTTAATATCGTGCGTTTCTTCTTTAAAATATTTCTGCTTAATTTTAACTCTGTCTTTAGTAACTTTTTTGATTGCTTTTAATATTGGAGAATAACCTGTACATCTGCATAGATTTCCAGAAAATGCATCGTTTATTGTATTGTCATTTATATCCTTATCAGAGTTAAGCAAGCTAACGCCTGAAATAATAAATCCAGGTGTACAATATCCGCATTGAGAAGCATTTTCTTGAGAAAAAGCAACTTGTAATGGATGAGGATCTTTATCATCACCTAAACCTTCTATTGTAACTATATTTTTACCAATAACCTGGCCTACTCTTACTAAACATGAATTTATGGGTTTTAAATTAGAGTTGTTTTCTTGATTGATTATGACTGAACAAGCACCACAATCACCTTCGGCACAACCCTCTTTTGTTCCAGTCATCTTCAAATTATTTCTTAACCAGTCTAAAAGTGTAATGTCATGATCAACATTTTTAACAGTTTCTTTTTTACCATTTATAAAGATGTTATTTATTTTCCCAGATACCAAAACCTGCCCCACAACTAATTATAATTGTAAATATGATTATAGCTTTTATATTTTGTAAAAATCAATTAAAGAAGATGAGATATTATTCCAACAAACTTTCTCGTTCATCATTCCAACTTATAAAAACTTCATCTTCAATTTTAAATTTATTTTTAAGAAACTTTTCATCTGACAATTGAACACTTAGCTCACCAAACTTTTTGGTATCGCCACTAACTTTTACAATTTGTCCTTGGAATTCTATTTCCTTAACTTTAAACGAATTTACGTTATTATTTTTGGTATTTTTTACTTCTTTCAATTGTAAATCTATGTGATCCATTCTAATCGAATAAGTTTTTCTATTTTTAGTAATGACATTATGACCGCCTACAAAAGAAGCTATAAATTTATTTTTGGGATAATTAAAAATTTCATACGGACTACCAACTTGTTCAATAATACCGTTATTCATTACAACAATCATATCTGCCAAGGCCATTGCTTCATCTTGCGAGTGAGTGACATGTATAAAAGTAATACCAAGCTTTTTTTGCAGAACTTTCAATTCACTTCTCATTTTAATCCTTAAAAAAGGATCTAAAGCGGATAAAGGCTCATCTAGAAGTAGAATAGACGGATTAGTTATGAGGGCTCTAGCTAAAGCAACTCTTTGTTGTTGGCCGCCTGATAATTGAGCAGGTAACCGATCAGAAAATTCGGACATTTGAACTAATTGAAGCATTTTTTCAGCTTCAATGTTTCTTAGATCTTTTTGTAAGCCTCTCATCTTAAGAGCGAATCCAACATTTTCCAAGCATGATAAATGCGGGAATAATGCATAGTTTTGAAACATCATTGCTGTACCACGTTTGGCCGGAGATAATTCGTTTATAATATTGTTACCTAATAGAATATCACCTTCTGAAATTTCTTCATGACCAGCTATCATTCTTAAGGTTGAGGTTTTACCACAACCTGAAGGACCTAAGAGGCAACAATAGGTTCCTGCTGGTATCTTAAGACTAATATTATTTACGGCTAAAGTTTCATCATATCTCTTTGTAAGAACAGCAAATTCTAAATCTTCTGCAGTATTCAAATTTTCACCTCTAAATTCCGTAAATTATTTAAACCTAATATTACAAAGTTGACTGGCATTTAATCAATATTTAAAATTTTAATAAAAGTGATTAAAAATTAAGCAGCATTACTAATCAGCTAAGAATCCTTTTTTAATTATATCATAAATGTAATTAACTACCATTTTATAAATACTAATGGAGGTTATAATGAAAAAAAATATTACCAGACGTAATATGCTAAAAACATCAACAGCCGCTGTCGGTGCAGTTGCGGGGGCAGGCTTGCTGAAAGGTTTTCCTGCAATTCATGCGGCTGACGCCCCTGTCATTCGTTATTTAGGTACAGCTGTTAATATGGGTGATGCTGTTCAAAAAAGATTATTCGACGACACAGGCATTAAAGTCAAATTCATTGTTAAGACAACTGACGAAGTTGTTAAAACAATTTTTACTCAGCCTAATAGTTTTGATATCGTTGATTCTGAGTATTTTAGTATGCCAAAGTTAGTTCCGTCAGGTAACCTGTTAGGAATGGATACCAAAAGAATCAAAGAATGGGATAATGTTACGAGCGCATTTACCAAAGGTGAAGTTGCAGGAAAGAAAATTGGTGATCAAGGTACTGCCCCCAAAAAAGTTATGTATTTAAAAGGTTCAAATTCAAAAGAATTTGCATCAGAACCTACTCAACACGTAACGTTAATTCCGACAGTTTATAATGCTGATACACTTGGTATACGTCCAGATCTGATAAAAAGACCTATTAGTACTTGGGCTGAATTATTAAACCCAGAATTTAAAGGTAAAGCTTCTATCTTAAATATACCATCTATAGGAATTATGGATGCCGCAATGGTTGTAGAATCTATGGGAGAATACAAATACCCTGATAAAGGTAACATGACCAAAAAAGAAATTGACTTGACTATGAAAATTTTTACTGAAGCTAAAAAAGCTGGTCAATTTAGAGCTTTTTGGAGTGATTTCAATGAAAGCGTTAACTTAATGGCTTCAGGTGAAGTAGTAATTCAATCAATGTGGTCCCCAGCGATTACAGCAGTAAGAACAAAAGGCATACCTTGTGTTTACCAACCACTTAAAGAAGGTTACAGAGCATGGGCTGCTGGTTTTGGACTACCTGCTACAACAAAAGGTAGACAAGCAGACATTTGTTATGAATTTATTAATTGGTATTTGTCTGGCTGGGTAGGTGCATATCTAAACAGACAAGGCTATTATTCAGCTGTTATTCCAACTGCTAAAAAATATATGGAATCATATGAGTGGGATTATTGGATGTTAGGTAAAGCTGCTACTGCCGATATTATGAGCCCTGAAGGTAAAAAATTAGCCTCAAAAGGTGAAATTAGAGATGGTGGTTCGTATGAGGCTAGAATGGGATCTGTTGAATGCTGGAATGCAACAATGGATGAAAATAAATACATGGTAAGAAAATGGAATGAAATGATTGCTTCATAAAATGTATTTTAATATAGGGTAACTAATGTTACCCTATATTATTAACAATTCGATTTTCAATATGCCAAACCTATTTAAAATAAAACCATCTGTTGGTTTACTCTCCCTTCCTTATAGCTTTGTTTTTATTTTCTTTTTTTTTATACCTTTAGTTCTTACATTTGTTATAAGTTTCTGGGATTATAATGAATATTCAATAATACCTGATTTAATATTGGAGAATTATAGATATATTTTTGAAAACTGTTTTTCTTTTGAAAATGGTATGTGTGTTACATTCAAAACTTATCTGTCTACATTTATGTTTTGTTTGATAACATGGTTTTTTACACTCATTATTGGATTTTTTGTTGCTTATTTTCTAGCTTTTTATGTAAATTCACTTACATGGCAAATAGCTTTATTTCTTCTTTGCACCATTCCATTCTGGACCTCAAATGTTATAAGAATGATTTCATGGATACCATTGCTAGGTAGAAATGGACTAGTTAATGATTTTTTTCTATCTACCGGGTTAACAAGCACTCCACAAGAATGGTTGCTATATTCAGGATTTTCAGTAGTTTTGGCTTTTGTTCATTTGTACACATTATTTATGATAGTCCCTATCTTCAATTCTATGATGAGAATAGATAAATCAATAATCGAAGCAGCTTACGATAGCGGGGCAAATGGATTTCAAATTTTATGGAATATTATTATACCATTATGCAAGCCAGGAATTGTTATTGGATCAATTTTCGTTATCACTGTAGTAATGGGAGACTTCATAACAATAGGAATAATGGGAGGACAACAAATACCATCAATTGGCAAAATTATTTATGTAGAAATGAGTTATCTACAATTGCCTGCTGCTGCCGCTAATGCAGTAATTCTGTTATTTTTAACTTTATTAATTATTTGGATAATGACAAAAATGATTGATATAAGAAAAGAACTTTAAATATGTTTAGTAAAAAAAATAATACCTATTATATATGTGTCTTCTTTTTTTCCTTATTTGTTTTATTTCTTTACGGCCCCACGTTTACAATTATCCTACTAAGTTTTCAAGGACCAGATGGAGGTTTAACCTTTCCTCTTAATGGAATATCAACTTATTGGTTTGAAGAACTTTGGAGAGGTGGATCTGTAGTTGATATTGGTTCGGCTTTTAAAAGATCGATAATTTTAGGTATAATAGTTATGATTTTAACTGTAGTTTTGTCTGTCGCAGCAGGATTGGCATTTAGAAAAAAGTTTTGGGGCTCTAATGTCCTTTTCTTTACGACTGTAGCAAGCCTTATAGTTCCGTCAATAGTATTATCTTTAGGTGTAGCTTTACAATTTAGACTAATTGACGACCTGACTAAATGGATTGGAAGTTCACTTGACATAAGTTGGGTAAATGATTCTTTTCAAACATCATTGGGTATGTATTCAAGTGGACTTGGGGCACAATTAACATGGACCCTTCCTTTTGGCTTATTAATAATGTTTGCCGTCTTTAACCGATTCGATAAATCCTACGAAGAAGCTGCAAGAGATCTAGGGGCAACTCCATGGAAAACTTTCAAGGAAATTGTGTTGCCCCTTATTGCACCAAGTATAATTGGAATCGCTTTATTTGGATTTACGTTATCATATGATGAATTAGCAAGATCATCTCAAGTTATGGGATCTGGTAATACACTTCCGCTTGAATTACGTGGTTTAACAACTACAGTTACTACGCCTATTATATATGCTTTAGGCACAGTAACGACTTTTGTGTCGTTTACCGTTATTGCTATTTCAGTTGGATTTTATCTGTTTCTCAAAAGGAAAAAAGGAATATGAGTTTGAAAAAAAAGATTTGTATAATAAATCCAAATACCACTACTTCCATGACAGAAGTTATAGACGCAACCGCAAAAATATATGCTGGACTTAATACAGAAATTATATCAACTCAACCTGAAACTGGTCCTGAAAGTATTGAAGGTTATTATGATGAAGCTTTTTGTATTCCCGGATTAATTGAAGAAATCAAAAATAATATAGATGCTGACGGTTATATAATTGCATGTTTTGATGACACAGGTCTAGATGCTATAAGATCAATTACCGATAAACCCGTCATTGGAATTGGAGAAGCAGCTTATCATGTAGCCAGTCTTGTTTCTGGAAACTTTTCAGTCATAACAACATTATCGAGATCGATAAATCCCTTAAAACATAACCTAAAAAAATATGGACTATTTGAAAAATGCGTAAGTGTGACTGCTATAGAGGTACCTGTATTAGATCTAGAAGAAATTTCAGATGATAATCTTGAAAAACTAAATAAGGGAATAGAAAAAACCATATTAGAAGACAATTCAGAAGCTATTATTCTTGGATGTGCAGGAATGTCTAATTTAGCAAAAGACCTTGAGCTAAGTCATGGTCTGCCAGTAATAGAAGGAGTTTCTTCAGCAGTTGTATTAACAGAAGGTTTGATTAATCTTCAAATTAAAACAAGTAAAATCGGTTCTTATGCTTTGCCAAGAGATAAGAATTATACTGGTTATTTGAGTAAATTTAGACCACAAAGATAAAATTATGACAGTTAAAGTCCTAAATCATCCATTAATAAATGTACTTATGACAAACCTACGTTCTCAAGAGACAAGTAGTTTTGAATTTAGATACACAGCAAAAAAAATATCTTCCTTAATGGCTTTTGAAGTATTTAAAGATCTTAACGTTGATAGAAAAAAGATAAATACTCCACTTGAAAGTTTCATAGGTGTAAAAACTAAAGACCCTAAACCGTGTGTTATTTCAATTCTTAGAGCGGGTTTGATAATTGCTGAAGGTATCACCGACATTTTCAAAGATGTATCAATTGGACATATAGGTATGTATAGGGATGAAAAGACGCTTAGCCCCGTAAATTATTTAATAAAACTTCCTTCAAACCTTCAAAATAGACAATGTTTTCTTTGTGATCCAATGCTCGCAACGGGGGGAAGTGCAATATCTTCGCTAGAAACCTTAAAACAAAATAATGCATCTGACATAACATTAGTTTGCTTACTTGCATCTGAAGAAGGTATCAAAAATGTTAAAGAAAAATTCTCAGATGTAACTATAATATGTGCCCAAAAAGACAATCATCTCAATGAAAAAGGGTTTATAGTTCCGGGTCTTGGAGATGCTGGAGACAGAATTTTTGATACATAATATTAATTTACAGCTTCTTCAAATCTCTGTAGGTTCGGAACATTTAATTTTTCAGCAGTTTGCCTAATATTTTCCCAAACCAAAGGAGCCACTGGTAAACCATTTTTCATTCTATCTTCATTTGTCAATATTTCTTTGTCACCAGGTATCATTACTTTTTCATTTTGATTTGCAGGTGGGGATGCCCTTACAAAATCTGCGTAAGATTTAACTTCCTTAGAGAAGTAATCTAAATCAACCATCTTTTGTACAGATATGTACAATGACAACATGCCATTCCCAAATTTCCTTTTTTCTTTATCTTCAATACCCGCTGACACACCTGACCCAGTTAGGGCTCCACCTAACATTTCCATCATAAAATTAATTCCAGATCCCTTGTGTAATCCAAAAGCTGTGATCGCACCCGTTCCGTTCTCAGAGTTTGGGATCTCATCATCACTTATTTTGCCATACATAACTTCAGTATCAGTAGTTAAATTTCCAGAGCTATCAATTAATGCGCCAAAGGGTAATTTTTTTCCTCCCTTTTGAGCTACCATTACTTTTCCTTCTGCAACTGTCGAAGTTGCCATATCTAAGATGATGTGAGGAGATCCTTTAGATGGTATTCCGATTGATAACGGAGATGTGCTTCCTCTTCGGTCGCTTCCTCCAAAGGGTGCCACAAGCAAACTCCCCCTTACATTTACAAAATGAAAAGAAATTAATCCTGCATCAGCTGCTCTTTCAGACCAGTCTCCAATCCTACCAAGATGACCAGAATTTTTCAAACCTATAACGGACATACCGTGTTTTGCAGCTCTTGTAATTCCTTCATCAACTGCGTATTCACCAGCTACTTGTCCAAAGCCTTGTTTTGCGTCCAGTAAAGCCATTGCTCCAGCATCCACTATTATTTCAGGTTTAACATTTGGAAAAACCCAGTTCCAGTCCATCCATTGTACATATCTTGGAACTCTAACAATTCCATGACTGTCATGACCTTTTAAATTTGAACCACATAGTCTTTCCGCAATTGTCTTAGCTTCATAGTCACTACATGACTTGGCTTGAAATATTTCAGTAATAAGTTGAATTGCGTCTTTAACTTTAATACGAATTTCAGAATTAATATTTTCCCCCGGCACTTTACTCCCCCCGTAAGTATTTATTCATATACTGAGATTTAGATATAATTTATTTAATATATTAAGTAAAATAAAATACATACCAATATTTTCTATAAATATATTCTTTTAGATGGATGTTTTATGAGTAAAATTCAAATTATTTTAACAACAATTTTTATTGGTATTTTAGGTGGCATTACTTTCAATTTATTACTTTTCCCTTTGCCGTGGGTTTTAGGACCTGCCTTTTCAATTGCAATTTTTACACTTTTTGGGTACGACGTACATGTTCCACAAAAACTAAGAGATCCTTTTGTAGGCATTATAGGTATTTGGTTAGGTCAGTCATTTTCATCTTCAATTTTTCATGAATTGAATGATTGGTTAATTTCTATCATGTTCTTATTTCTATATGTACCATTTGCATTTATTATTACTTACGTGTTCCTTAACAAAATTTTAAAAGTACCAAGAGTAGAGGCCTTTTTTATTTCTTCTCCAGGTGGTCTGTTAGAAATGGCTTTAGGAGCTGAAGAATGTGGTGCAAACTCAAAGAAGGTAGGACTAATACATATCATAAGAATTTTTATAACTGTATTTACCATCCCCACTTTAATATTGTTTGTATTTCCAGAATCATTTGAAAGACAACCAATGTGGCCATCTTTTCATGGAAGTATAGTAGATTGTTTTATAATTCTTGTATTAATCCCTAGTGGTATATTTTTTGGGACAATTATAAAACTTCCAGGAAAAAGACTGTTTGGGCCGTTAATCCTAAGTGCCGTTCTTCATATGACTGATGTAGTTGATTTAGACGCTCCTATTATAATATTTATTTTAGCGCAACTTATGGTTGGCAGCTTTTTTGGAAGTAACATGCATGGACTAAATTGGAAAATCGCGAGAGACTATGTTGGCATTGCAATCGGGATAGTCATGTCCCTTACAGTTTGTATGATACCTTTTATAGTTTTTTTAACTTTTTTAACAGGTGCTAAACCCGAAGCAATAATATTAGCCTTTGCTCCTGGTGGAATTCAAGAAATGGGATTAGTAGCTTCATCATTAGATATTAAACCAGCATTTGTTGTAACTCATCATTTTTTTAGATTGTTAATTGTACTCATAATCTTATCTATAGCCCAAAAATATATTTATCCTAAACTGAAATTATTAATACAGAATTCAAATTGAAATTTATTTCTTTCAAAATTTAAAGTAATGTAGAAATTTAGCTGGATTAATGGAGACAAAATTGATTAAAGGACTAATCGCACCAATCTTAACACCTTTTGATAATGAACTTAAAGTTGATCAAATAATGTATAATGATCTAGCACAAAATCTAATGGAAAATGGATGTTCTGGTCTTGCCCCTTTTGGAACGACTGGAGAAGCATTATCAGTTGGAAATAAAGAAAGGATGGAAGCAATTGAAGGTTTAGTTAAATCTGGTATTAACCCCAAAACATTAATTCCTGGGACTGGTTTATGTAATTTACCTGATACAATTGAAATTACTAAACATGCTATTGACTTAGGCTGCCTTGGTGCAATGACTTTACCACCATTTTACTTCAAGGGTATGAGCGATGAAGGACTGTATGAATATTTCGAAAAATTAATTGACGGTGTAAATGACCAAAGACTTAAAATATATTTGTATCATATACCTCAGGTAAGTGGCGTAGGTTTATCAATCGATCTGGTTCAAAAGCTAAAATCTTCATACCCTGACTTTATAATAGGTATAAAAGATAGTTCAGGTGTTTGGGAGAATACAGAAGCACTTCTGAAAATAAATGGGCTTGTAGTTTATCCAGGAGCAGAACTTCCCGTTATTGAGGCAATCAAACTAGGTGCACCAGGGTGTATATCAGCAACTGCCAACTTGAATAGTAAAGATATATCTAAGGTTATAGATCTTTGTCACGCTGGAGAATGGGAAGAAGCAGAAGAACTTCAAAAGAAAGTTAAATCAGTTAGACTGTTATTTCAGGATTATGCTCCAATACCAGCACAAAAATCTTTATTGGCATTACAAACTAAAAATACTATGTGGAATAATTTAAGACCACCATTCATACCTATATCCGAACATAAGACAAACGAATTGGCCAATAAATTAAAAAGTGATTATGGGTTCATTTTTTAAAAAATATAAGAGTTGATATGAAAATTGACGATTTATCTTTACCCCTTAGAGGGAAATGTCATTGTGGCTCAGTTAGATTTGAAGTGAGCACAAACATAAAAAATTTACGTAGGTGCAACTGTTCTATTTGTTCTAGAAAAGGCTTTGTTATGGGAACAGCTTTAATAGACGAATTAACTATCACTGAAGGTAGAAAATTTTTAACCTCTTATAAGTGGAACACCAAAGTAGCTGAGCATTATTTTTGTAAGATATGTGGTATAAATACCCATCACAAAAGACGATCTGATCCTAATCAGTATGGATATAATATAGGTTGTATTGAAGGCTTTGAAATGTCTTGGATAAATAATGCACCTTTTGTTGATAATAAAGGCATGAGCTTGATTAATTCAAAAAATAAGTCTTAGTAAAAGGATTTAAATAAATCTTTTTATGATTTTATGTAAAATTCCTGCAAAAATAATCACAAGAAACACTCTAAACATATGGTGAGGGCTTATGAAAGACATATCTGCACCAACAGACAATGCTAAAATATTCATCTCAGATTGACCACCAGGAGAAAAAGCTAACAAAATTGATAGAGGATCATAACCAATTTTACTTAAAAAATAATAAATTATGATTAAAGGTATTATTGCAATTAAAGTCGTCACTAACCCAGCTAATATTGGACCAGACATTTCTTTAAGGGTAATGTTTTTAAATAAACATCCAAGTGCTGAACCAAGCAAAATTTGAACAGAAATTACTATAATATACATCGGCATTGCATCCACAATCTGAAAAATATGGGCTGCTGCTGATAAAATCATTGGACCTATAATTGTTGGTCCAGGTATTTTTAGTTTGACTGCTAAAAACCATCCGATTAGCGAAACTAGAATAACAATTGGGGTTTGTTTCCAATTATAAAATAAATCTGGTTCAGGTAAATCTTCAACACCTAAATTCGGAACAAATAATATTACTAAAGAAGCTAAAAACACAACTACAACTATTCTTGTTGCGTGAATTAAAACAAGCGTCCTTGGATCAGCTCCAATTTCTTGACCTAAAATAACCATTTCATTTAATCCACCCGGAATTGAACCATAAATTGACGATGATCGATCCATTTTCATAATTTTTGATAAATATAAAAAAGTTGTGAGACCCATAATTAAAACAAAACCAGGTACAAATAACAACGACACTCCAATTTCACTAAATCTGTTTAAAATCTCTGGCCCAAAATTAGCCCCAATAGTACAGCCCAAAAGTGCCCTACAAATAGGTCTAGGCTTTTTACCAATTTTGACCGGTTTACCAATTGCTGCAAAAAAGCCACAGCCTATCAATGGTCCTAACATCCAAGGTAGGGGCAAACCTAAATAATAGGCAATCAAACTACTAATTACAGCTAACAATAAACTGAAAATATACGCCCACTTTTGAGGCCACCAGTCAAAAAAGTTTTCAAAGTATAAGTTAGTAGATTTAAACATCATCTATATTTTCTGGAATATAGACATTACCATCCATTATTTTTCTTGAGGTACGAAACACACCACAAGATTTGATAAAATTTTTATCAAAACTATTTACTGTTGTTGAAGTTTCAACTAAACAATCTATCAGACCTAAGGGATGTTCTATCGTTATTTTATCGTTACCAGTTGCTTCAATATTTGTAATTTTAGATGCAACCGTACTGGAAATTAAACATGCTGATGCAATACAATTAGAACCAGTTGCAGCGTGAGTCTCATGGCAAGTTTTTGGAGTAAAATACCTTGAAGTAATAGTTCCACCATTTAGTGGTTTTGATAAAAGAGCAAACTTAGGAATAACTTTCCCACTTACGTCTCCCATACCCATTTTTAAGGCAGCACTAAGTCGAATTTCTTCTATTTTTTTTAATAAAGTTTTGTTTTCATTTAAATCATTACTAGTTTCATTTCCAACAATCCCAAAATCTTTTGCATTTGCCATAACCATTGGCATTGAAACATCTAAACATGTAACCTCAATACCATTTATAATTGTGGTTGGATGATCCGTTGGTAAAAGTTTACCAGTAACACCCCCAACTAGGTTTTTGAACTTTAATAATATTGGTGATCCTTCGCCAGGAACTCCTGCAATTTTATAATCACCAGAATATTTGACCTTCTTATTGGGAGTTTGAATAGTTGCTTCTATAATTGAACCAGTATTGACTGATCTTATAACTATATTAGTTTTAATCTCTTTTGCATCTATCATACCCTTTTCAATAGCAAAGGGGCCAACGGCCGAGAGCATATTACCACAAGTTGGGCCATAATCTACTCTAGCCTCATCAACTAAAACTTGAGCAAAAAAATAATCTATATCAATATTTTCAACCTCACTTTTTGAAATTATACAAACTTTACTGGTTACTGAAGTAGCTCCGCCCATCCCATCTATCTGACGCATATCTGGTGACCCCATTGCAGCTAGTAAATATTTACTTATCTTTTTTTCTTCCGAAGGCAAATCTCTTTTGTCGAAAAGTAATCCTTTGGATGTTCCCCCTCGCATAAAAACTGTAGGTATAGATATTTGATCAGTCATGACTTATTAAATTAAATGATTTAAAATATAAATTAGATTTTCGGTTATTTTTTCTGTTGAAGCCGTTCCACCAAGATCTTTAGTTAAATTATTTTTGTTTTCGAATAGATTTGTAACAGATTTATCAATTAAACTCGATGCCAAAATCAGATCCTTTATCTTTCTTCTTTTTCCAAGCCAATTGAGTAACATACTTGTAGACAAAATTAGAGAAATTGGGTTTGCCGTATTTTGACCCGCAATATCTGGAGCAGAGCCGTGTTGAGCTTGAGCCATTGCATAATTCTCACCGGTATTTAGCGATCCTGCCAAACCTAATGAACCTGAAAATTCAGTTGCTAAATCAGATAAAATATCACCAAACATATTAGTAGTTACAATAATATCAAATTGACTTGGATCTCTTATAATGTGGGCAGCACACGCATCTACAAGCATTTCTTTATAAATAATATCTTTGTGTTTTTTAGACACTTGCCTGCAAGCATCAAGAAAGATGCCATCCGTTAATTTCATTACATTAGCTTTATGAATTGCGTGAACAACTGGTGTTTTGATTTGTTTATTCTTTAATCTAGCTATTTCAAAAGCGGTATCTGCTATTCTAAGCGACGCAGCTTTAGTTATTTTCCTAAAAGCTAATCCTATTCCAGGAGACGGACTAAATTCACCATTCCCTTCAAACATATTTCGATCAGCATAAAAACCTTCAGTGTTTTCTCTTAAAATAATTAAATCCATATCTTTAGAAAGAGACTTAACATTTTTATAATTTTTCGCAGGTCTAATATTTGCATACAAATCTAATTCTATTCGAAGTGTTCCAGATGGGTTAATACCACCCTTCATCTTGGATGGATAAGCATTGTGGTCAACAGGTCCCAAAATAATTGCATCTGCTTTTTTTGCTTTTGTTAGTGCGTCGTCTGTAAAAGTCGTCCCTTTTTGTTCTAGTGATTTAAAACCTATAGGCTCTTTAGATATATCTATTTTTAATTTTAATTTCTCATTCAAAAGCTCAACGATATTCAGTGTCGATTTCATTATCTCAGGGCCAATACCATCACCGTCAAAAGCTAAAATATTAATCGACATAAAATGACTCTCTTACTCACCTTTGAATGTGACTGTTTTTTTATTTACGAACGCACCAATCCCATTAATGCCATCTTTTGTTTTTGCAGATTCAGCAATCATTCTTGACTCATACTCCATTTGTCCTTCAAGAGAATCTAAAAAACTGTTGTGGACTAAATTTTTTAATTTACCAAATGCCAGAGATGGGCCCGCAGCTAGTTTTTTTGCTAAATTATGCGCCTCATCTTTTAGATCTTTAAAGTCAACGACTTTATTTATCAACCCCCAATCAAGTGCTTCTTTTGCACTTAAAACTCTATTTGTTAATACAAGCTCCGTATATCTTCTTGTACCAATAATTCTTGGCAAAAAGTATGTTGAGGATCCGTCTGGTGTTAATCCTATTTTTGAATAAGCTGAAACAAATGTTGCATTTGTTGATGCAATTGCAATATCTGCAAATCCAACAAAAGAAAAGCCAGCGCCAGCAGCTACACCATTTACAGCGACAACAAGAGGAGCATTCATTCTTGAAAGTCTTGAAATAGCTCCATGAAGGATTGTTGTAACTTCCTTTAGATGACTAGCGGTCTTTTGGCCATATTTATGAAAAGAATTTACGTCACCACCTGCACAAAAGGCATCTTCTCCAGCTCCACTCATCAAAACAGATCTAATATTTGGATTGTCGTCGCATTCTAATGAAACTTGAAATAAGTCCTCAGCCATGGCTTGATTTAGAGAATTATATTGTTTTGGTCTATTTAATTCAATAAATGCTATTTCATTTTCAATTTTAAAATTTATTGTCTTTAAATCCATTATAATTTCTCTCCAAATTATTTTTTTTATTGTTTTTAGAACTTCTTCTGTATGTTCACCTAGTAAAGGTGGGGGTCTGTAAAGTTGTGATGGTGTTTCAGATAATTTAACTGGGAAACCTGTCATTTTTATTTGTCTATCTTCGGGGCCGTTTGAGCTTATAACCATATCAGTGTCTTTTATTAATTGACTATTAAGAGCCTCTGGTAGTGAAACAATTTTAGCTGCAGGACAACCTGCTTCATTTAGTTTTTTTATCCAGTAATCTGACGATTTCAAGACCATTTTTTTATTTACAATTTTATTTAGACTGTCTCTATTTTTCATTCTATTTGCATTATTTTTATATAAGTCATCCTCTAACAAATTTGTTAAATCAGTACTTTTAAGGAATATATCACAAAACTTATCACTTGCTGGAGCTACAGCTACCTCACCATCAGATGTTTGAAAGATCCCATAAGGTGCTAAAATAGGATGATTATTACCAGATTTTTTTGGGGCTTTACCAGTAACAAAGCTCTCAGATGATAAATACGCCATCATTGATATTAAACCTGATGTAAGACAAGACTCAACTTGTTGCCCTTTTCCTGTTTGAACTCTTGAATATAAAGCGCTCACAATTCCGAAAGAACAATATAGACCAGCCACTAAGTCTGATATAGGCATAGCTGCTCGCATTGGACCACTTTCTTCAGTACCATTTAATGACATAAATCCACTTAATGCTTGAGCTATGAAGTCAAATGCTGGTCTGTCGCTCATTTCTCCTTTACTTCCAAAACCATTTACAGAAGCACTAATAAGCTTTGGATTAATTGATTTTAAAGTTTTATAATCAAAACCCATTTTATTAAAAACTCCAGCCTTAAAATTTTCTACTACAACGTCTGCATCACTAAGCAAAGATTTTAATAACTCTTTATCGCTTTCTTTATATAAATCTAAAATTATGGATTTTTTATTTCTATTGAACTGAGCAAAATAAGAACTATAGCCGTCAACCATGTCACCCTGATTTCTTACATTATCACCTTTAGGTGGTTCTATCTTAATTACTTCTGCTCCCATGTCAGCTAAAAGCATTGTGCAAAAAGGACCGGACAGCACTCTTGTCAGATCAATAACTTTTACACCAGAAAGTGCACCATTAAAATTTTCTGAAGTCATTTATGCTCCAACAGCTGTAGGTACTTCGTCCATAGAGTAAGACAATAATCTGTGGCCTGCTCTCATAACCTGACCAGGTAATTTATGACCAACTAATTTTTCTACTTTTTTAGCAATTGAAATCATCTGATCTAAATCTATTCCAGTTTCTATTCCCATTTCATGAAGTAAATAAATAAGATCTTCAGAGCAAATGTTACCCGTTGCATTTGGAGCAAAAGGACATCCTCCCATCCCACCAAAGCAACTTTCGTAGTCAGTTATTCCCTCATTCAATCCAGTCATAACATTAGCAAGACCAACACCTCTAGTGTTATGAAAGTGAAGGGTAATTTCTAAATCTGGAACTTTGTCCCTTATTGCGTGAATAGCGTCTATTACTACCGGTGGTGTCGCCATTCCTGTAGTATCTCCC
>QCHB01000020.1 GCA_003278095.1 SAR116 cluster bacterium AG-390-L20
CTGCCTCTGCCTCTCTTTCTTTTCTTTTCTTTCCTAGAGCACTTTTGATAGGTTGGTCTCTAATTACTGGTGCTTTTACCAAACCATCTGATGACAACATTTTGGCAACCCTAAGTGTAGGCTGTGCTCCTTTTGATATCCAGTATTTTACTCTTTCTACATTCAATACAAGTCTTTCTGTATGATCTTTAGCTACCATAGGATTGTAAGAACCTAATCTTTCAATAAACTTTCCATCTCGTGGAGATAAAGCCTCAGCAACTACAATTTTGTAAAAAGGTCTCTTTTTAGCCCCACCTCTAGATAATCTAATTTTTAACGCCATTTTTTTTCCTTATATAAAATTAATTAAGTTTATCGTCTTTTCTTTGATGGTTTTCCGCCCAAACCAGGTAAGCCAGCACCACCAAACCTATTCGCCATATTTCCTAAATTAGGCATATTTCCACCCATCATTTTTTGCAATTCAGCCATCTTATTTGCATCCATAATTGGAGCTTGACTTTCTGATACTTGTTCAGAGTTCGAGCTTCCACCCCCTAATGAAGACATCATATTTTTTAAACCACCTAAGCCACCCATTTTACCCATTTTTTTCATCATACGGGCCATATCTTGTTGCTGTTTTACAAGTCTATTTACATCAGAAACAGCCGTCCCTGATCCAAACGCAATTCTCTTTCTACGTGAAGCATTTAAAAGGGCGACATTAATTCTTTCCTTCTTAGTCATTGAGTAAATGATAGCTTCTTGTTTTGAAATAGCTTTATCGTTGAAATTGTTTGCTGCCATTTGTTTCTGCAGTTTACCTATGCCAGGTAGCATTGACATAACACCGCCTAAACCACCCATTTTTTTAAGTTGGCCTATTTGCTTTAACATATCATTCATATCAAAACTGCCTTGAGACATTCTTTTCATCATGTGGGCTGCATCTTCTTCGGCAATAGTATCGGCTGCTTTCTCAACTAATGAAACGACATCACCCATGTCTAAAATCCTACCAGCTGCTCTATCTGGATAAAATGGTTCTAATCCGTCTAATTTTTCAGAAACACCAACAAATTTTATAGGACAACCCGTAACCGACCTCATAGATAACGCTGCACCACCTCTTGCATCACCGTCAGAACGAGTTAACACCACACCTGATATCTTAATTAATTCTGAAAATGCTTTCGCAGTTTGAACAGCATCCTGACCTGTCATTGCATCAGCAACCAATAAAGTTTCCGATGGATTTGATAGTTTAAAAACTTCTTTAGCCTCTGACATCATGGCTGTGTCCAAAGTCGTCCTTCCAGCAGTATCAAGAATCAACACATCTATTGCTTGAATTTTTGAAGACGCCATTGCCCTTTTAGCTATTTTTTCTGGACTCTCTCCGTCTATCTCAGGTAGCACTAAAACCTCAGCTTGCTCACCTAGAATTCTAAGTTGTTCTCTTGCTGCTGGTCTATAAATATCAAGAGAAGCAAGCATTACTTTCTTTCTTTTTTTAGATTTCAAATGTAATGCTAACTTACCTGCTGTTGTTGTTTTTCCTGAACCTTGAAGGCCAACTAATAAAATGACTGCTGGTGGAGCATGATCTATTAGAAGTTCTGATTCATTTGATCCAAGAACTTCAATTAATACGTCATTTACTATCTTTATAACTTGTTGACCAGGAGTGACAGATCTTAATACTTCTTCACCTACTGCTCTAATTCTGACCTTGTCAATGAACTCTCTAACCACTGATAAAGCAACGTCTGCCTCTAATAGAGCTGAACGAACTTCTTTTAAGGCTGTGTCAACATCAACTTCAGAGAGAGCACCCCTTTTGGTAAGCCCTTTAAACACATTTCCAAGTTTATCTGTTAGGTTTTCAAACATTTTAATACCAGATCTTATATCTAAACCACAATAACGCCCGTGCTTGAAACTCAAGGACGCGCGCTAATTATCTTAATAAATAAATATAAGGTTCACTTACAGAAATTTAGTATTTAAGTCAAGTTAAAGTAATCTCTATATTTCATCTAGGCCAGCTAATGCTCTAGAAAAAGAAGTAGCTTTAAAAGTTTGAAGATCATCTAATCCTTCTCCAACACCAACAGCATGTATTGGAATTTTATAACTTTCAGCTAATGAAACAACAACTCCACCTTTTGCACTACCATCTAGTTTAGTTATTATCATTCCCGTTAAACCTATTGCTTCATCAAAACTTTTTAGTTGGGAATGTGCGTTTTGCCCAACAGTTCCATCTAAAACAACGACTTTTTGATGAGGAGCATCTTTATCTAATTTACTAAGAACTCTGCATGTTTTTGTAAGTTCTTCCATTAGGTCTTTTTTATTTTGTAGTCTTCCAGCTGTATCTATTATGACAATATCTATACCTTCATTTTTTGCTAATTGCAGGGCTTTAAAAGCAACTGCAGCCGAGTCTCCTCCATCTACACCAGAAACAACTTGTGCACCTACTCTTTTGCCCCATGTTTTTAATTGCTCAACAGCAGCAGCTCTAAATGTATCTGATGCTGCCAATACTACTGTTTTATTTTGAACTCTAAATTGTTCGGCTATTTTACCAGCAGTAGTTGTCTTCCCAGAGCCATTTACACCGGCTAAAAATATTACGTGTGGTTTAGAAGATACATTTTCAAAAAGATTTTTTTCAGATGGCAATAAAATTTGTTCAATTTCAGCCGCTAATGTTTTTGCAATATCTAATTTTTCTATTTCTTTATTTTTATTTAATTCAAATTTTTGATTTTTAATTTTTTTGGTTATTCTAGCTGCAACTTCAATTCCTAGATCAGCTAAAATCAATTCATCTTCTATGTTATCAATTGTTTCCTGATCGATAGTTTTTTTTCCAGTTATTGAAGCTATAGCACCTTCTACCTTTGATGCTGATTTACTTAATCCTGTTTTTAATTTTTTAAACCAATTTAATGCCATAAAACTTCACTTATGATTCAATTGAAAACATTACCAACCAAACCTTCAGAATTTATATCTACTATTTTTGTTGATATAATTGAACTAGCCTTTACATCATCATTCAACTTAACCTTAGAAAAATTTGACGAATAACCAACCGAATTTTTTTCAATTAGAACATTTTGTATAGTACCGATTTGATTTTGCAGAAAGGTTTCACGTTGTTTTTCTGCTAAATTTCTCAAATCTTTTGCTCTTTTCTTGATGTCAGTACTTAACACTTCAGGCATTTTTGAGGCTGCAGTTTTATCTCTTTTTGAATAAGGAAAAACATGGACATAAGTAATGTTTGCTTCCTTTATAAGCTCTATACTTTTATTATGAGCGTGTATATCTTCAGTTGGAAAACCAGCTATAAAGTCACCACCAAACACAATATCGCTGCGTCTTCTTCTAGCTTCATTTACAAAATTGATTACGTCTCTATATAAATGTCTTCTTTTCATTCTTTTTAGTATTAGGTCGTCACCGTGTTGAATAGATAAATGTATGTGAGGCATTAACCTTTTTTCATTCTGAAAAGCATCCATTAATTCAAAATCTACTTCAGCAGGATCAAGAGAAGAAAGTCTAAGTCTAGGGAGATTAGGTATGTTTTTCAGTATTTTTTTTACCAATAGACCTAAACTTGGCTTACCAAAGATATCGTTACCCCATGAAGTTAGGTCTACTCCTGTAAGAACAACTTCTTTTATGCCATTATCTATAAGTGAGTTTATTGAATTTATCACATTTTGCGTTGAAACTGATCTACTTGGACCTCTTCCAAATGGAATAACACAAAACGTACACCTATGGTCACAACCGTTCTGAACTTGGATGAAGCCTCGTGTGTGTTTATTAAATGACTTTACAAGATGTTCTGATGTTTTCTTAACTTGCATAATGTTTTGAACAAAAACTTTATTATTATTTTCAAGATTTACATCTAAATTAAAATTACCCCAAAATTTATCATCAAGTTTTTCCTTGTTACCTATAACAAAATTAACTTCAGACATAGAACTCCATTTTTCTGGATTTATTTGAGCGGCACAACCAGTTACTAAAATTTTTGCATTGGGTCTGTTATTTTTTGCCGACCTTATTGCCTGTCTAGCTTGACGCTCCGCTTCACTGGTAACTGCGCAAGTATTAAAAATTAATAAATCACTATGCCCATGCTTACTAGCGTGATCACTGATAACCTGGCTTTCCCAAATATTTAATCTACAACCAAATGTTTTAATCTCAGGTGATGAATTCTTATTTCTAAATGTTATTGTCAATTAATCACCTATTATTCCTTCATAAACTTTTTCTGTTTCACCAGAAAGTGTAACGGTTCCATTATTTAACCATTCAACAAACAAGCTTCCACCATCTAGGATAATATTATTTGATTTAGAACTTTTATTTTTTTTAAATGCTGCAACTAATGTAGCACATGCTCCTGAGCCACAAGCCATAGTGACACCTACACCTCTTTCCCATACACGCATTCTTATTGTATTATCCTCTAAAATGCATACAAACTCTATATTTGCAAATTCAGGAAAATTTAAATTTTTTTCTAGGCGAGGACCAACTAAATTTAGATCTAAACTTTCAAGTTCATCTAAGCTTTGCATAAAAATAACAGCATGCGGATTACCCATAGATAAGCAAAAAGCTTCAAACTCATCTAACAAAACCTTTTGGGTATTTTGTTCGTTGGCTAATGGGATATCCCTCCAATCAAATTTAGGTTTACCCATGTTTACAGTTACAATATTATCAATTTTAGTACATAGCAAATTACCATTAATACTTTCAATATTTAAAGAATTCAAATTATCTCTTTTCATTAAATAGTCTGCGACACATCTTGTGCCATTTCCACATGCTCCAGTTTCTGAACCGTCAGAATTATACATAGACACTTTAAAATTATGTGTTTTCAAAGTATTTTCAATTATTAGAACTTGATCACAGCCAATTCCAAGCCGTCTGTTACTTATTTTTTTTATAAATTTAGTATCGTTTAAAATTAAGTCTTTGATATTATCAAATATAATAAAGTCATTTCCTAATCCATGCATTTTTATAAATGGTATTTTCAAACAATTTTCCTTAAAAAGTTATTATTTATCCTAAATGTCAATGTTTACAATAATTGGCACATGATCAGACGGCCTCTCCCAAGACCTAGTTTCTTTATAAATAACACCAGATTTAACATGTGAAAATAGTTTTTTAGAAACCCATAAATGATCCAAACGTCTTCCTCTGTTAGAAATTTCCCAGTTCCTGTTTCTATAAGACCACCATGAATAAAGCTTTTCACTATGTGGTACTAACTCTCTCATCACATCAGCCCATTCACCTGTTTGAATAATATCTAGCAGAATCTCTGTTTCAATTGGTGTATGAGAAACTACGTTTAAAAGTTGTTTATGTGACCAAACATCATGTTCCAAAGGTGCTACGTTTAAGTCTCCCACTAAAATTTTATTTTTACTTTTGTCTTTAAGAAAATATTTTTTCATTTCATTTAAGAAAGAGATTTTATGTTCAAATTTTGGGTTTTTGTGGATATCAGGTTCGTCACCTCCCGCTGGTATATAAAAATTATGAAGTTCAGTATTCTTATTTAGCTTTACTGAAATATGTCTAGTATCATTTTTTCCACACCAATTTATAAAGTTTTTATCTTCAAATTTTGAATTAGATAAAATTGCAACTCCATTATAGGATTTTTCACCTCTATAATACTGATGTTTCAAACCTATCGTAGCAAAATCTTTGCTTGGGAAGTTTTCATCAGGGGTTTTAGTTTCTTGTAAACATAACAAATCAATATTATTATCTTTCACAAATTTTAAAACTTGCCGCAATCGAAGTCTTACAGAATTAATGTTCCATGTAGCAATTTTCATTTTACTAGCCTCTTCTACAGTAGCTCTATATGTTTATATAAATAAGATAAATAAATGACATATTCTAATTGACTGTTGTAACTGTAATAGTCAATTATATAATTTTGATTTATAAACGTATATGAAAATCGTCTAATAGTTTCAATTTAAATATTAACGCTTAATTAACAAATTTTTATAGGTTTTTTAATGGATGAAAGACAATTTATTGAAAAACTAAATGAATCCATTAGTCAAAACAAAATATACAAATATCTGTATAATAATGAAAATAGGTTTTTTAGAGCTAAAGTTTTCTTCAAAATTATTAGCTCTCTTTCAAAGCTTCTCAAATATTTTGATTTTAAAAACGATATTATTTTTGAAGACAAAATCCCATTTATAAAAATAGAAAATATAAAGCTTATGATTTGTAATAATTATTATCTTAAACACGTTGGTGAGAAAATTAAATCAAATTTTTCTCACACAGAAAAATTTTTAAAGCACTTAAACATAAGTCCAATTTATATAATAGATATTGGTGCATGTTGGGGGGAGTGTTCAATCCATTTATCATCAAAGTACAAAGATGCAAAAATATTTAGCATAGAAGGTTCGTATAAAAATTACGATGTTTTTTTAAAAAATTTACAACATAATCCAGAATTTAATTCTAACATAATTCCAAAACACCTAATAATATCTGATAGCGATGGGTATGCAGAAATTAGTAATGATCTAAGTACAATGAATATAGTTAGGAATAATAATTTACCCAGTAAAATCAAATCTAATAATTATACTACCGTCAAAAGCCTGTCTTTATCAACTTTCATAAAGAACAATAATATTCCATTTATTGATTTTATAAAAATTGATATAGAAGGTTCTGAATTAAAATTAATAGATGATTTACTGAACTCTGATATTAAGTCAATCCAAATTGAAATTATTAATTATAATTCAATAGAAGAAAATATTAATTTCTTGCTAAACTTAAATAAACGATATGAATTTCATCATCCTATTTCATGGAAAATTTTAAATTTTGATCAAATTAAAATAATGGTCGAGAAACATCTAAATCATAATCCAACTATTGATATTTTTCTCAGTAAAAATAACAAATAAAGCATCTAATGATTATCCTAGAAATATTAATCAAGTGAATGTTATATCTCATATTGATATTTAAATTGACAATATTTAGCTTTTTGCCAATAATTAATTTTCTGAAATATCAAGTAATTAGTAAAAAATCAAATGATAAAGGATTTGCACTTAAAAGATATCTTTCATTCACCATTAAAAAAATATCTTATAAAAAATACAAATTACAATTTTGATTTTATAAGTTTTTATGGAAGTTTTTACATTACTTCAGAATCTTATTTGCCTATTTGCTCTAATTCATTTTTTACTTCAACAGATCTATTTGGCTTTTATGAAAAAATTAAATATAGACATTTATTTACTTCTGATTTTTTTCAGAATATTTCTAATAATAAAGACATAAAAATAGTTGAAAACGGATTTATTTTAGGTTCTACTGGAAATTACTATCATGACTTAATCGATTGTTTTTCACGAATATTCTCATATAATAAAAATTTTTTACCTCATAAAAATATTAATAAAATAATTATAAGTGATGCAAAGTTTATTAAGATTTTAAAAGAAATATTAAGCGTATTTAAATTAAAAATATCAATAATTTTATTAATAAAAAATAGAATTTATAAATTTGAAAAATCCATTATTACTGCAAATAGAAAGCTTTCAAGGACAGTCCATCTTTACAGGCAATTTTTTATGCCTAAAAATAAAAATGCATTTAAAAAAATTTTTATTTCAAGAAAAGATTCATTTACTAGAAGAATTGAAAATGAAGAAAAAATCATAGATTTTCTTAAAAAAAAATCTTTTTGTATTGAAACATTATCAAGTAAGAGCCTTCAACAACAAATTGATCTTTTTTCTTCATGTAAAATAATTATTTCAATGCATGGCGCTGCATTAACAAATTTATTATTTGCCCCCAAACATTCAACAGTTATAGAAATAACCAGTGATTTTGATAAAAGAAATGACAACTGGTTTTCTAAAAAAAATTCTACTGAATATAATAAATATACTAGATCAATGTACAATTTTATTGCCTTAGAATGTAACGTAAATCACTATTATTATTTTTCCAAAATAGTGAATATAGACTATAGTAGTATTGAATTTAGTTTCCAAAAATTTACTTATTCGAATTTATTAGTGGATATAGTTCAATTTAAAAAATTTTATAATCTGTTAGATAAAAATATAATTTAAATCTTTGTAATTTTAAAAATTTCTTTAATTACTTCTGTTTTTTACATATTATTTAAGCCTAATATAACATAAATAATATATTTAATTTTTATACATTTAGAAGAGATAATTATGAATAAATTTAGATTATCTAGCAGATTATTTTCGTATATCTTTTGCATAGCATTCTTTCAAACACTGAAATTCATGTTGGTAAAAGGGAAAAATTATTAGAATTAGGTGAGAACTCTCATTCAACTACTACTGTAATGCTTCCAACTGACTTTATTGAATTAGTCGCACAGGGATAAATTGAAAAAAATTATTTTAATTTTAAACGGATCACATTCAGAAATTCCTTTGATAAAATCAGCAAAAAGGATGGGGTTTCGTGTTATTACCACAGGAAACGATCCAACACAAATTGGTCATAAATATTCTGATCAATTTATTAAATTAGATTTTAGCAAAAAAAAATTAATTCTAAATATAGCAAGAAAAAATAAAATAAATTTTATCTGTCCTCCTGCTCATGATTTAGGAATAGTTACAGCTTCATATGTTGCAGAAAAATTAAAATTGCCTGGATATGACACTTACAAAAAAACACAAACAATCCATCATAAAAATAAATTTAAGCGTTTTTGCAAACATATTAATTTTAAAACACCTAAAACTTTTAATCAAAATCATAGCTATGAGCACATAAAAAAAACTTTCAATGTTGATAAAATGATTATTAAACCAACCGATATGGGAGGCGGCAAGGGAATAGCAATAGCAGAAGACATAGATACTTTCAAAGAAGCTATTTCAGTTGCTAGAAAGGTTTCTAAATCGAGAAATATAATTATTGAAGATTATGTAGAAGGTCAATTACACAGTCTTACAACATATATAAAAAATCAAAAGATAATTTTTTACCATCATGATAATGAGCTTACTTACAAAAATCCATTTAATGTACATTCCTCATTTGCACCTAGTACACTTTCAAAAAAACATTTAAAAAATTTAATAATTGAATTAGAGAGATTTTCTAGAAAGTTACGGCTTGTTGACGGAATTCTTCATGCTCAAATAATAGCAAACAAAACAAATGCTTTTTTTATTGAATTAACTAGAAGGTGTAGTGGAGACCTTTATCCTTTACCTGTTGAGCATATGACAAATATTCCTTGGTCCAATATTATTATTGATACCTTTACAGGCAAAAACGTGCTCATTTGTAAGTCAAACAATTCAAACAAATTATGTGCTAGACACTGTCTAACAGCATTAAAAAATGGGACCGCAAAGAAGATTTTCATCGATCCAGAAATAAGAAAAAATATTATTTCACAAATTGTTTTTTTAAAAAAATCACAAATTATAAGAAATTTTGCAAATCAAAAATATGGGGTTTTCATTTTAACATTTTCAAATTCTAATGAGATGAAAGAGAAAATGAGTAAAATTAATGAACTTATTTACATTGAAACGTAAAAACATTAATTTTTAAAAAGTTAATGACTATCTTTCTTTACCCAGAATACTAACGAACTTTTCGAAACTATCATTTCTTAATTTTGAAATAATCTTAGCATAATGAAATCCATAAAAATTATTAAACTTTTCATCTTTAAATAAACTTTTGGATAATTTAATTAATTTAGTTTCATTTTCAAAACTTAATAGATATTTATTTTTATATTTTTCTTCATTTTTAATATCAAAACTATTAATAGTTTTTTCTAAATAATTTTCCAATGTACCATATGAAGATCTATTCTTAGGAAATATTATTGGTATTGAGGCTGCCATTGCTTCTAAAGCCATGTATCCATGGCCTAAAGAAAAACCATCAATAAGAAATGACATTTCTCTTAACTTCAAGTGTGGCTCATCTAACCATCCTAAAAAGATAATTTTATTTTTTTTTATATTAAACTCATCACACCACTTTCCGTGAATTTCTTTTCTTCCACAATAGTAAAATTTTGATCCTTTATTTTCCTGAAGAATAACTTTAATTGTTTTCCAAAATATTTCATCGTCAATTAATTCTTCTCTACAAAATGATCCAAATTTTGAAATTCTATTTTCCCATTTTGGATAAGGTTTGCCCTTATTTTTAATTTCAAAACCAACATCAATATTTTTCCAAAATTTATTGTTTATATAATGTTGATTTTTATGATCGTTAAAAGAACCGATATAGCCTAATAACCCAGGTATGTCAGGATGAAATTTATGAGACCAAAGGAAAACATTGGGGTTAAGTGTTTTAAAATATGCTAAATGGACAGGCATAGATTGCCAAATAACAGCATCAAATTCATCACTAAAATTTGCTAAATTATTTAAAGTTTCATAGTAGGTATTTTTTTCAATATTTTTGAACTTTACATTTGTCTTTGTGCACATTTGTTCGAATTCAAAATTTCTTCCTCTACTTGCAATTACAATTTCAATCGAAATATCTTTTCTATTTTGTAACATATAAAATAAAGGATTTGTATGCGCTAATAACACTGGAGAAGAAACATAAAATAGTAAAGATTTTATTTTTTCAAAAGCCTGTGATTTATTCTTTCTTTTTTGTTTGTATAGAGAAGATATATAATTATAAAATTTAGTATATGTTTCTTCAGTTTCATAATTTTTAACAAAAATTGTATGTAAAACTATTTCAAGTTTTAAGAGTAAATCTAAATCACCTTGTATTTTATTTTTAATATAAAATTTTATGAAGGAAAAATTTGAATTGAAATTTTTACCCTCGTAAGAAACTATACCTATCAAAAATAAGAATTGATCAATATTACTTTTGAGCAAGATTTCTTTTGTAATTAATTTGTCTAAATCTATAGAATGTTTTTTTAACATTTCTAAAGATTTTGGTATTGAAGAAATTTTAGGCTCTTTAGGTATAGAAATGCTCATGATTATAAATTCATCTATTAAATTTTGAATTTTCTTACATTATTACATTTAAAACAAAATTTTTTAAAAATTAAAATACATTTTTAATCACTAAATAAAATACATAACAGATTCTGTAAAACCAAAACTATGATGTCTAAAATATAATTTATATTTACTGTTAATGTTGAGTATTAAATCAACTATAGAGAAAAAATCATCAGATCTATGATAAACACAAATGGCTAATTGGGGTTTACATTTTTTTATAGTTTCTCTGGACCCTATTATAAAATCTTTTTCTCCTCCTTCAATATCTACCTTAATGAAATTAGGTGTGAAACCAAAACTATCAAGCGTATTAACTTCAATTTTTAAATCTCCATCTTGAGTTATTCTAGAAGTGTCCTTTGACGAATTAAAACAAACCATTTTGCTAACAGATCCAAGAGCTAAGTTATAAGCAGTAATTTTTTTATTATTTCTAATTGTTTTATTTAACTTTTTAAAATTTTCTTTTTCGGGCTCAAATGCAATAATTTTTTTAAATTCCTTTTTCAAACTTAAAATTGATTTGATCGTATCACCGTCATATGCACCAACGTCAATCATCGTACTATTTTTATCAATGTTAATAAAATTAGTAAAATATTGATTATCTGAACTTTCTGTATTAAATCTAAGTGATTTCTCACATCCACAAACTTTATAAGATAGTATTTTTAAAAATTCTTTTTTCGATCTCCAATCTGAAAGTTTTTTAAAAGTACTTTCAAATTTTGTAAAATTTTTGAAGAAAAATTTGTCAAAATTAACCAAATACCAATAATCAAAGTCCCTGAAATCAAATGCATTTTTAATTTCAATCCAAGAAAAAACATGAAAGCCCGAGTTCTTTAATTTTAAATTTACTTGCCAAACTTTTATACCAGTTACACAATTTATTATAATTGAAGCACGTGAAATTTTTTCAATAGTTTTAAATTTGATTTTTTTGTCAATGTTCTGGTTTTTCAGATTATCTATAAGTTTTTCATCTACAGCACAAATTTTACTTATTTCTTTTTCTAAGAAGTATCTTGCAATTTCATTATAACCAAATAAGACAATAGGTTTATGGTTATCAAAAATCCTTTTAATTTCCTTATTTCTTGTATCAATTTTTCTACTAAAGTTTTTCATACTACAAGTTTGAAAGTAATTTTTTACAAAAATCGATTGATTCTTTAGGATTATCGAATTCTAAAAATATTGACTCCTTTTTTCTAAAAGTTTCATTATTTTCTCCTATTCTGAAACCATCTAATTTTTTTTTCTTAATTAGGTTTGTTTTTATAAAATTTTTTATTTCTTTAGAACTTTTGATTTGAGAAATTATTAAATCATCTAAAACCACTCTTACAATATTTTTGATCATTCTATTATTATTATTATTATTTATTTTACCATAACCTATAAAACTTTTTATATAAGCTCTTAGGTAGGACGTTCCTAAAGATAAAGTAGAAAACTCATGATAATAATCTCCAGGAAGTCTTCTCGTGCATTCGATAATGTAAATTTTTTCATCTTTTTTGATACATTGAATATGAAAAAAACCATCTACAAGTTTAAATTTTTTAAAGTAATGGAGGCAAAATTCTCTAAGAATATTTTTTTGTGGGGATAATAGAGATGAAGGAGTAGATGTAGCAACAACTGCTAATTTGTCTTTACAATAATACTCATCATCATAAAATTCAAAAATAATTTTTCCTTCTTTGACAATGTATGAAATTCCATGCCCAGAACCACTAATATATTCTTCAATTAAAAACTTTTCTTTAATTTCTATTTTATTAAAAGTTTTTTCAAAATGTTTTCCATTTGTGAAAATCGAAACTCCCTTTCCTCCAGATGTTTTATCTTGTTTTAATACAAATGGTTTATTTTCATTTTGAACATTATTTAAAGAAATCATCTTGGGAACAAAAATTTTTTTAAAAAGTTTTTGGGATCTAAATTTTGTTTTTAAAATATAACCTTCAGCAATTTTTTTAGTATCCATTATTATTGAATTATGTGTTAAACGTTTTTCTAAAATTTCACTTGCTGATAAATAGGCAAGATCATTAGATCCAGGTATTAAATACTCAAAATCAGGGTTTTTATTTAAAAAATTTATAATACATTTTGTATTTGTAAAATCTATTTTAATCCAATTTTTAACTGGTATGATATTTGATCTGTGATTGCCACAAAAATAACAATTCAAACCAATATTTTTAAATTCATTATACAAATCGAAATCATAATTCTTAGTTCCTAAAACTAATACTTTTTTCAATTTATAACTTTCTTTAATTTATTAAATTTTTCCACCAAGTTTTATTTTTTAAGTACCAGAAAAATGTTTTTTCAATTGCTTCATTAAAATCGAATTTTGATGACCAGTTAGTTTTTTTTTCAATTGAGTCTGGATTAATTGCGTACCTTTGATCATGTCCTAATCTATCTTCAACATACTTAATTAGTAATTTATAATTATATTTTTTTTTAAAGTGAATATCACAAATATCACAAATTTGGTTAATTATTTGGATGTTAGTTTTTTCATTTCTCGATCCAATTACGAAATTTTGATTAATTATATTTTTTTCCATAATATCTAATAATGCGTTTACATGATCTTTAACATAAAGCCAATCCCTTATATTTTCACCATTTCCATAAACTGGAATAATTTTTTTAGTTAAACATTTAATAATAGTTAGAGGAATAAGTTTTTCTGGAGACTGATAAGGTCCAAAATTGTTACTACAATGAGTTATAGATACCGGTAAACCAAAAGTTTTATTCCATGATCTAACTAAATGGTCACTTCCAGCTTTAGAAGCCGAGTAAGGTGAGTTAGGTTTATAATTAGAATGTTCTATAAATGGTTTATCATTTTTTTTAAGACTACCAAATACTTCATCAGAAGACACGTGATGAAAGCAAAATGATGATTTTTTATTATTTTTCCAAAATGTATTAGCTGCTTCCAGCATATTGTAAGTTCCAAGAATATTTGTTTCCAAGAAGGTTTTAGGCTCAGATATAGATTTATCTACATGACTTTCTGCTGCCATATTTATAATTTTATCGGGGATAAATTTATTTAATATTTCTAAAATTTCTGTTTCATTTCTAATATCAATCTTTGAAAATATATAATTTTTATGCGATATATTCTGATCTTTCGAAAATAAACTTAGGTTATCTATATTATAGATTATATGATTTCTATTAAGCGCACATTTAACAAAATTTGTACCAATAAACCCCGACCCACCTGTTATTAAAATTTTCAACAGAAATCCTTCAATTAGAGTTTTTATTAATTTGGATTAAATATTCTTTGTAATTAGAATTTGGCATAGTGCCAGCTATTTTTTTTAAATGTTCATAAGTAATAAGTTTTTGGTTGAAAGCTGCTTCCTCAATAGAACCTATCATTATACCTGATTGTTTTTCGAACAGCTCTACATATAAACTAGCTTTTAATAAAGATTCTGGTGTTCCTGCGTCAAACCAAACTGAACCTCTCCTGATAATATCGAATGTAAGAGACTTTTTACTATAATATTTCTTTAGAATATCAGTTATTTCTAATTCACCCCTGTCTGAAGGTGAAATTTCATTTAAATAATCATAAACCATTTCATCAAACATATATAAACCAATGATTGCAAAGTTACTTTTAGGCTTTTGCGGTTTTTCTTTAATACTAAGAATCTTCTTATTTTCTGAAAATTCTAATATTCCATATCTTGATGGATCATTGACTGCTTTAACAAATATTTTGGCGCCTTTTACACTTTTATTATTTAGAGTATTTAATATTTTTTCACTAGCAGCAAATATATTATCTCCTAAGATTAGTGTTACTGGTACCGGTCCAAAAATTTGTTTTGAATAATTTAAAACATCTGGAATACCATTAGGTTCGTTTTGTTCACAAAATTCAAATTTACAACCAAGATCTCTTCCATTTCCCAATAATTTTTTGTACAAACTCAATTCATTTGGATTTGTAATAATACAAATGTCAGTGATTCCAGAAGCGATTAAATTAGTTATCGGGTAATAAATAAGTGGTTTGTTGTACACTGGCAGTAAATGCTTTGAAACACTGCTAGTTAATGGAAAAAGTCTAGATCCTTTTCCTGCTGCTGCAATAATACCTTTCATGATAGGTCCACCTAAGTTATTTATGTATCATAATTGAAAACTTGAAAATTTCAAAATATCTCTTTATCTATTCATTATGATTTCTAAATTAAAACCAATGTCTAACAAATATATAAAAAATAAAAAAATTATTAGATATCAAAATCCTTATTTCTTTGGGTCTGAAATTAAAAATATAGAAGCAACTATTAAATCTAGGCAATTAACTGGACCAAATAATTTTGTATCAAAATGTGAGAAATTATTAGAAAGTCAACTATTATGTAAAAAAGTTTTGCTTACCGCTTCTGGAACAGATGCTCTTGAAATGGCTTGTATTCTTGCAAAATTTTCTAAAGACGACGAAATTATTATTCCTTCTTATAATTTTCCTTCGGCAGCAACCTCTATAATTCGATGTGGAGCTACACCTGTTTTTGTTGAAGTTAATTCACATGATATGAATATATCAAAAAACAGCATTCAGAATGCCATTACTTCTAAAACAAAAGGGATAATTTTAACTCATTACGCTGGAGTTTCTGCACAAATTTTTGAAATTATGAAGATTGCGAATATCAATAATTTAATCGTAATTGAAGATGCGGCACAAGCGATATATTCCAAAAATAAAGAACAATGTTTAGGTACGATAGGTCATTTGGGAATTTTAAGCTTTCATCAAACAAAAAATGTTTTTTGTGGTGAGGGTGGTGCTTTGTTAATCAATAAACAAAAATTTATTTCTAGAGCACATGTTATAAGAGAAAAAGGTACAAATCGTAATAAATTTTTGGAAGGTAAAATAAATAAATATAGCTGGGTAGATCAAGGTTCGTCTTTTCTTCCTAGCTCCCTACAAGCAGCTTTTCTGTATGAACAACTTCAAAATGGTACAAAAATTAATAAAAAAAGAAAACTCATTTTTGAAAATTATCATAATTTTTTTTCTAAGATTAGTAAAAAATACAATAATATTAAAATTCCATCCATAATTGAATGCAACAGAGTAAATGGCCATTTCTATTGGATCTTAGTTCCTAAAAAAATTAGGCCTAAGTTTATAGAAAGAGCAAGGTTAAATTTAATTGAATTAACTACCCATTTTGAACCACTCCATAGTAGTAAGGCTGGAAAAAATTACGGAAAAACTTATGAAACGTTAAAACAAACTCAATTACTTTCAGAACAAATAGTCAGAATACCTATACATACACAAATGAAAAAATCTGAACAGAAATTAGTTTTAAATATTTTAAATAAAACCATTTTCGAATGCTTTAGTTGATCTAGTTAATCTAAATCTCTTTTATAAGTGGTAATAATTGGATAAATCCAAATAAACAAAAAATGGATCCAAAAAAAATTTTGGTTGTAGGCTTTATTAATGGAATTTTATCAAAATCATCAACTTCTTTTTTACTTTGTCTAACTCCAAAAATAATTAAAATCAAACTGAGTATAACTATCACCAAACCAAATTCCCAGGGAACAATAATATCAATATTTAAACTTTTAATTTTTATTATCCCATTTTATCTTTTTTGAAGTAGCCCTCTAACATGTCAAGAAAAGATTTTTTCCAATGAGAAGACAATGATGTATTTTCATACTCTTTAAAACATGGTGTTCCAATAGTATAATGAATTAAATTTATATTTTCTTTTTCCTCATACTCCATTGCTAGCCAGTTCCATTCTTTTTCAAATTCTCCTATTTCTTCATCCTTAATCCAAAAAAACCTGTGTAAAAAGGCGCCAGTTTGTTTTTGAACAAATTCAGGTGTTAAAATTTTATGGGATGAGTGGTTACAATTCCATAAAATTAGGCTTGACCAATTTTTTCTGGGATAATCTTCATTTTTATTGCCCCAGTATTTATTTTTCATTTTGGTTTTATAATTGTGTTTTACAACTTGAATAGCATATTTCTCGTCCCTAAGATCCCATAGTTTTCTTATATCTTCTAAGCAAACCATATCACCATCTGCATAAATAGCCCAACCTTCAAATCCCATTAAATATGGCACTAAAAATCTTGAATAAATGAAATCATTACTTCCATCTTTATGTAACTCTTGATAATTTGATAAAGAGCCAATATTCAGAGGCAAAAACCTTGTTGGAAGACTACTTTTTGCAATCACACTTTGCGTAAAAGTATGATAGGCTACGGCTTCACGTGGGTCAAACCCCACAACAATGTCAACAATATCATTCACTGTAAATATCCTTTAAAATTTTACCTAGTTTATTAATAACATTTTCCCAAGATCCTATGATATTTTGTTCTACAACTTCAATAGAAGGATACCATATACTTTTTTTCTTTTTTGATGACCAATACCATAACCTTCCCTTGCCTTTAGGTAATAGTAAAAAGGTTTTTTTACCTAATGCTCCTGAAATATGTGCGTTAGTATTACTTACTGTAATTACAAAATCACATATATCAATTAGAGAAGTTAAACCATTCAAGTCATTAAAATTGTCTATACTCCCTATTTTTTTTATTTTTATTCTATTTTCTTTATAAAATTTATCTCTTTCTTCTGATGTGTCATTATATTGCAAATCTAAAAACTCTATATTTTTAATTAATAAAATTGGCTTTAACATTTCTAAACTAACACTTTTGTTAACACCTATACCATCATTTTTACTAATCCATGATAAACCACAAATATAATTTTTTTTGGTTTTGAGTTTATTTTTTAATTCATTTTTTAAATAGGAATCTGAAGTTAAATAGGTGTTGTTACTCTTAATTAAATCTGAATTACCCTTTACAAATAAAGATCCTAAATCTCCTAATGGTATTTGAGCGTCTATATTATTATTTTTGTTAAGTTCATTTTTAATTAAAAATTTTACTTTAGGATAAACTCTTTCAATTATTTTGTGCAATCTACTATCGATGTTAATAAATAAATCATTAACGAAAGGTTTTAAATTCGTTATAAATCTGATAAATAAAATTTGATCACCTATGCCTTGTTCGCTCCACAAAAGCAAATTCTTTTTCCCCATAGAAAGATTAAATTTTGGTATGTTTGATTTGAGTTTCTTTGAATTGAATTGGGTTGCTAACCATCTAGCTTCAAAGTTGTTCCAACCCTCAGTATAATTTGATTTTGCTAATTGACATTGAGCTAATGAGTATCTTGCCTCATGATTGTCTTCGTTATATTTGATGGAATATTTATACAATATTTCAGCTTCATCAATATCTCCATTAAAATAATTTAATGCTGCTAGATTATTTAAAGCTGATTTGTTGTTTGAATCAAGTTTTAGAGAAATTTTATAATATTTTTTCGCCTTGTCTAATTTTCCAATTCTTTCATAACAATCTCCTAACATGGAATGTGAATTAGCATTAGTATTATCAAGTTGAATAGCCTGCAAAAATAAGTTTTCAGCTGTATAATACTCCCGCTGTTCCAAATATGCTAATCCAGTCAAAGATTTTAATACTTCATCCGTCTTATAATTTTTTTCATAATTTTTTATAAATAAAATAGTTTCCTTTTCTTTTTTTAATTTTATTAAATTAGAACAATAGCTATAAATTATATCCTTACTTACTTTTTTATTTTTTATTAAATCTTTATAAATTGAGTCTGCTTGAGAATATTTTTTTAAACTTGTATTTAACTTTGCTATTTTATGATCAATTGATAAATCCCTATGTGATAGTATTTTAGAAAAATATAAAATAGATAAAGACTGTTCTAAATTGTCATTTTTTCTTAAAGTTTCATACAGGTTTAAATAAAATGCACTTTCAAAAGGAGCCTTTTGAATTGCCAACTTTTGAAAATGAATTGCTTTTTTAATTTCTTTATTTAAACCATAAAAATTGCCTAACAACGAAATTGTTAAAATATCATTACTATTTTTGTTATAATTACTTGTTAATATTTTTATAACAGTATGCGCATGACCTGTGTTTCCTAATTTCAAAAATTCTTCAATTTCATATTTTGAGTAAGATTCATAGATAGGTTTTTTATATTTGTTTTCTTTTTTCTTAATTTCTTCGTACAACCTTAAATTTTTTGGGAACCTAAGATATATTTCTTTATATATTCCTAATCCTTCTAAAAATTTTTTTTCTGCAAACAGTTTGTTTCCTTTTATAAATAAATCATCTACTGTCATTTAACATTTCTCTTAGTCAGAATTGTTTGGTTCAGGAAAATCGTCTGGAAAAAATAATAAGTGTGATAATTTTTCATTATATACTGCTTTTTGAATTAAAACTGTAGTGGATTCACCAAAAGTATCTTCTATAATCCATTTTTTTAAATTAAACGGGTTTTCTAAAAATTCTAAAGTTAATCCCTCTACACTATTATTTTCACGTTTTGATATTTTTAAAGAAATTATTCCTGATTTATTTTTCAAATCAATGGTTAAGAATTTACTATCAAAATCTAACTTTTTTTTAATTAAAATGGAGAAGGGTGAGCTATCGAGAGGAATATTATTTGTAGTTTTTGAATTTCTATTTTGAATTGTTAACCAAAATCCCTTAGATGTTATTAAGATATCATTTGGTTTTTCATAGTCAATTCGCAGTTTTCCTGGTAAATCCAGATATATTTTTCCACTACTTACGTTACCCGAAGGTCCTACTTGTATAAAGTTTGCTTTTATACTTTTTAATGTCTTAAAAAATTTTTCTACCTTTAATTGTGATATGTTAACTTTGTCTGAGGCTTTTGATATTTGAAAATTAAAAAATATCAAAATGGTGACCCAAAGAGAAACCCAGATAATTTTAAAATAGTTTTCATTTTTTTTGTTAATTATCATCAATTAAAACTTCTCTTTTTCCTGCTCTACCTGGTTTTGATACAACATTATTTTCTTCCATTTTTTCAATTATCGTAGCAGCTCTATTATAACCTATCTTAAAGTGTCTTTGAATAAATGATGTGCTTGCTCTTCTTTCTCTCGCAATTAGGGCCACTGCTTGGTCATATAATTCATCTTCATGTTTATTATGTTTGAATGTTAGATTATTAAAGTTCTCATCACTTAAATTTTCAGGCTCTTCTGTAATAGTTTCGTCATAATCTGGGACGGACTGATCAGATAGAAATTTAGTAACCTTTTCAACTTCACTATCTTCAACAAATGGCCCATGCACCCTAGTAACTTTACCACCGCCAGCCATATACAGCATGTCTCCTCGTCCAAGAAGTTGTTCGGCACCTTGTTCACCTAGAATTGTCCTACTATCAATTTTACTAGTTACTTGAAAAGATATTCTTGTAGGAAAATTAGCTTTAATTGTTCCAGTTATAACATCTACTGATGGTCTTTGAGTAGCCATTACAACATGAATTCCAGCCGCTCTTGCCATTTGTGCCAACCTTTGAACAGCTGCTTCGATATCTTTTCCAGCCACCAACATTAAATCTGCCACTTCGTCTATAACAACTACGATAAAAGGTAACGGTGTTAGACTTATTTCTTGATCTTCAAAAATTGGCTGACCAGTATCAGGATCAAAACCAACCTGAATTTTTTTTGAAAGTATCTCTCCTTTTTTTCTTGCTTCAATCAGTCTTTCATTATAACTATCGATGTTTCTTACACCTAATTTACTCATCGACATATATCTAGTTTCCATCTCTCTGACGGCCCATTTCAATGCAACAATTGCTTTTTTTGGTTCAGTTACAACTGGTGTTAGTAGATGAGGGATTCCATCGTATACAGATAGCTCCAACATTTTTGGATCAATCATTATTAATCTACACGTTTCTGGCGTATGTTTGAATAATAGTGACAAAATCATTGCGTTTATACCAACTGATTTACCAGATCCAGTAGTTCCTGCAACTAATAGATGTGGCATTTTAGCTAAATCAACTATAACGGGATACCCTGCAATATTTTTTCCTAAGCACACTGGTAAATTGAAAGTTGAACTTTGAAATTCTTGATGTTCCAAAATATTTCTTAATATTACTGTTTCTCTGACTTTATTAGGCAATTCTATTCCAATAACGTTTTGACCCAGTACCATAGCAACTCTTACAGCTTCTACAGACATTGACCTCGCAATATCATCAGCTAAAGATATAACTCTTTGAC
>QCHB01000021.1 GCA_003278095.1 SAR116 cluster bacterium AG-390-L20
CAAAACCAAGCGTTTTCTTACAGTAAGAATTCTGGAAAAGTTAGTGTTAGTGTTTCCGTAAATAAGACAGATAAATCAGGTAATAAGAGTGCTGATGCCAAAACAAATGCTTCAGTTAATAAAAGCGTAGAGAGTATTACTAGCTCAAGCAAAGATAATACGCCTATCAGTAAAACTGCAGAAACACCGTCAGTTAAAGACACATCTAATGACCAATCATACTCATATGACGATAAAAAAAACTCGTCAGACAATAATTATGTTAGAAATAATAATTTTGGAAATAAAGTAGATGGTTACAAATCAAGTAGAAAATATGAAATTGCTAAACAAGAAAGATTATTTGATGCTATTAAAAATTTTAAAAATGAAGAAAGTTTAAGTAAGAGTGATCTAAAAAAAATAGATGGTTTAGTTAATAGAAGAATTAAAGAAATTGCTAAAAAAATTAGATTCAAATTCAATGAAGATGACGAAAAACAATTCTTTGAATTCGCGGAAAATATTAATTATGACATTGAAATAATTGAGAAGAAGGCTGAGTTAGTTGACTATGTTCAAAAGACTTTTGAAGTAATGGGAATAATCAATTAACCCCATCTGCTGCAGACCTTATGAACATATAACATACATACCCTCTGTGGCACATGCATGGGTAGGTACATTTAAGTGATAATCATATAAGTATCTTTTTAGAAATAGTATTAATCCCAATTTCTATGTCTACATCTACCTATACTAAGAACAGTTATTTTAGGGTAGACAAAATGGGCACATTAACAGATGTTTTCATATAATTATATTATTGAAATTGCTGAACATTATGTGTGATTGAAGCATGGTATAGGTCTATACAAGTAAGTCGACGGATCTATTTTATTAAAACGACTAAATTTTAACTTTTCTATTTAATTAATATATAAACCCAATCATATTATTAATGAATTAAATCTAATTAAATTCATACATCTCAAATTTCACTTTATTTAGAATGTAATGAGATTCTAAATCATGTTTAACATCTTTGTTAGCAATGAAAAAACCAATATACTTTGAAAACTTTGGTGACCAGACTATTGAAGTTGCTTTTCCAATTACTTGTTCTTTTTTAAAAATTGGTAAATTACTGTAAAACAAAGGTTTTGTTTTTTCTTCAAAATCAAATTGAATTTGATATATAGTTTTATTAAATCCAACTTCTTCTTTTTTTAATAAAGCAGTTTTCCCGATAAAATCATAATCAGATTCAAGATTACAATATTTTCCTAATCCACAATCTTGAGGAAAATCCTTATTAGTCATTTCATTCCCATAACTTAATAGGCTACCTTCCACTCTTTCTATCATGTTGGGACATCCCACTCTTATATTGAATTCTTCACCTTTTTTAATAATTAAATCCCATAGAAGGGTTCCATTATTAGGATTTGATAATAAAATTTCATATCCAGACTGTTTGCTAAAACCTGTTTTTGATATAATAATATTCTCATTGTTGAAAACAAAATTTTTAAAATTAAAAAACTTTAAAGATTTTATTTCTTCGCCAAATATCTTTAACATTGTTTGTTCTGATTTTGGACCTTGGATAGCCATAGTTATTATATCTGTTTCATTTACTTCAACGAAAAATTCTTTAGTATGATTAATTGCTGAAGCCCAATTAAATAAATCAGAGTCTGACAACGAAATTAAAAAATGTTCTTCATTTATGCAAAAAACAACTGGATCATTTAATAGGCCCCCTTCAAAATTTACTATGGGTGCATAATAAGCTCTGCCAGGAGTGACTTTTGTGAAATCTCTGCAAAATAAATACTTAATTATACCTAAAGCTTTATTTCCTTTAACTTCTATTACTTTTTGTGCACATACGTCCCATAACTGAACATGTTTTATTAAATGCAAATAGTCACTTTTTAAAGATTTAAATATTGTAGGTATTAATGTGTTATTATAGACACTATGTTTTTTTACGCCTGCCTTTTCGTTTCTTGAACTAAAGGGGGTACTTTTAATTCTATTTGATGTAGTAAAAAAATCATTAGACATTTTAAAATCCCCCCTTTAAATAAAACTAAAATCACTTTGGACATTTTTTATGAAAAGTAAATTAAGAAATTCACTACAGAAAAATAAATTTGTTTTTACTGCCGAAACATCTCCTCCAGACTCAGGAAATAAAGATACAGTTATCAATCAAGTCATATGCTTAAAAAATTTAGCTGATGCGGTTAATGTTACTGATGGCGCCGGTGCTAAGTCTCACATGTCTGCTTTGGTAACAGCTGCTATTCTGGCTCAACATGAAATCGAGCCTGTATTACAATTCACTACAAGAGACAGAAATAGAATTGCAATTCAAGGCGATTTACTTGGTGGGTGGGCTTTAAATGTTCCTAATATACTTTGTTTATATGGTGATGAAGTCAAAGGTGGAGATCAGCCAGAGGCAAAAGAAGTTCGAGATTTAGATACAATTAGTCTATTAAAAACTGCACACGATATTAAAATTAACCATAGTTATCCATCTGGGAGAAAAATTGATGATGCACCTAATTTTTTTATTGGTGGAGCAGACACACCTTTTGAAGTCAAAGACGATTTTGATGCAGCAAATCTAGTAAAAAAAATCAATTCAGGAGTTGAATTCTTTCAAACTCAATATGCTTTTGATGAAATGATATTGAAAAATTATATGCTCAAATTAAATAAACTTGGTGTAACAGATAAGGCGTATTTTATTATTGGATTAGGAGTTATTAAATCAGCAAAAAGTGCTAGATGGATGAATAAAAATTTATTTGGTATTAATATTCCTGAGCAAATAATAAACAGAATTGAAAATTCTAATAACGAAAAATTAGAAGGTATAAAAATTTGTGTTGAGCTAATTGAAAGATATAAATTAATAAGTGGTGTAAGTGGAATTCACTTAATGGGTTATAAACAAGAAGAGGATATAGCCTCTGTAATTTCAAATTTTAAATAATAAATGATAATGTAAATTGGAATTGAAAATGCAAGAACTTACAAATATTTATAATAAAGCAAAAACATATAGTAATTCGCAATTAAGAGCAGTAATTAGATCAGGAGAATATAAGGGTCAAACGGCTGGTTTATCCCAAAATATGCTCCAAACAAATCTCATTATTCTAGAACAAAAATATGCTTTAGATTTTATGATATTTTGTCAAAGAAATCCAAAAGCTTGTCCACTTGTTGGCGTGTCAGATGTTGGTGTCCCTTTTCTAAAAACATTAGGTAAAAATATAGACGTTAGAACGGACGTCCCATCTTATAATATTTATAGGGATGGAGAACTGCATAGTGTTGTTCATGAAATTAATAATTTCTGGAATGAAAACCTTGTTGCATTTGCAATTGGTTGTTCATTCACATTTGAACATTCTCTAATTAGGAATGGCTTTACAATAGATCATATTAATGAAAATAAAGTTGTTCCTATGTATAAGACAAATATTAAAAATGTAAAAAGTGGACCTTTTGGAAACACAATGGTTGTCTCAATGAGAATTTTTAAAAAAATTCACGTTAATAACATTATTAATATTTGTAAATCTTTTCATTGGGCACATGGAAGGCCTGTACATTTTGGGAGCCCAGATGAAATTGGCATTTTAAATGTTTTTGAACCTGACTGGGGAGATGTTCCAAGACCCTTGTCAGAAGATGAAGTAAATGTCTTTTGGGCTTGTGGTGTAACTCCCCAAAATGCAATATTAGATACTTCGGTTCCGTTTTGTATATCTCATACACCTGGTTATATGCTTATTACTGATATTGAAGAGGATGCTGAAATACCAATTATACAATAAATCTAGAGCTTGGAATTAATTGATATTTTTTTTGCTGCGGCTTTGGCATTTTCTAGATTTTCAGCAAGTATAACTCCCATTCTTCTGTAAGACTTTAAATATGGTTTTCCAAAAATTCTAAAATCTATACTTTTATCTTCTAGAGCTTTTTCTACACCCTCTATTAAATAATTCCCTGTTGCATTTTCATCAGCTAAGATTACATGACTAGCGCCAGATCTATTCAACTTAACTTCTGGCAAAGGTAACCCCAATAAAACTCTAGCGTGAATGTCAAATTGACTATAATTTTGGGTATACATTGTCACCATCCCAGTATCATGTGGGCGAGGGCTTAATTCACTAAAAATAACTCTACTTTTTTTATCAATAAAGAACTCAACTCCAAAAATTCCAGATCCTCCTAAGTCTAATACCATTTTACGTGCGGCATCTTGTGCATTGAGGATTACATTTTTTGAACAATTGGCAGGCTGCCAACTATACTGATAGTCACCTCGTTCTTGAAAATGTCCAATTGGTTCACAAAAGGAAACATTACCTGATTTTTCAAGTATAGTTAAAAGAGTTATCTCATAATCAAAGTCAATAAATTCTTCAACTATTACGCGTTTTCTATTTCCCCTCATACCTTCAATGGCAAATTTCCAAGAACTTTTTAATTCATCCTCGGTGGTGGCATAACTTTGACCTTTACCAGAAGAACTCATCACTGGCTTTACCGCGACTTTTGTTCCAATTTTTTTTGCCTCTGAAATTAATTGCTCTTCAGTTTCAGCGTAGGCAAATTTAGCTGTTGGCAAGCCTAAAATTTTTGCTCTATCTCTAATTCTATCTCTATTCATAGTTAAATTCACAGCCTTAGCTGAAGGTATTACATTTTTGCCACTTTTCTCTGCTTCTATCAAAACTTGTGTTTCAATAGCTTCCACTTCAGGGACTATGAAATCCGGTTTATGTGCTTTTATTACTTTGTTAAGTTTATTACTATCAAGCATGTTGAACACTTCATATTGGTCGCTTACTTGCATAGCAGGTGCATTTTCGTATGAATCACACGCTATTACATTACATCCAATTCTTTTGAGGCTTATTGTTAATTCTTTACCTAATTCACCGCTACCCAACAGTAATATTTTCTTCATGTGATAACCTTTTAAAGTTTAAATTGATTTTGTTCTATCTTAATATAATTGAATGACTTTTATAAAATCACTTATTTATAAATTACTTAACAAACAAATTTCTAACATTTATAATAAACGTTTTTCTAATTATAATAATACCCCTAAAGGAGTATTTTGGAATAGTAAATTATCACAAGATCTTAGATTAAATATAATTTTAGATAAAATATTAAATATTTCTAATAATAACAAATTCTCAATTGCAGATATTGGTTGTGGATATGGAAGATTGTACGAGATAATTAAAGATAGAAATTTAGATAGAAAAGCTCAATATTATGGTTTTGATGTAAATAAAAAATTTATTCAATTTTGTAAAAATAATAAAGATTTTGAAAACGTTAAATTTGAAATAAGCGCATACCCTTTAAAAGACACGGACTTTGTTGTTATGTCAGGAACATATAATCTTACACCAACTAATAATATATCTTTATGGGAAGATTATATCATAAAAAACCTTACAAACAATTGGAAGTTTGTTGGAAAAGCTATGATATTTAACTGTTTGCTTAAAGATAAAAAAACAATAAATAAATCACTTTATTACACAGAATTAACTTGGATAAAAAAAATATGTGAGAAAAATTTTTGTAATCCTGAGATTATAAAGCATAATTTACTAAAGGATGATATAACTGTTATTCTTAAAAAATGATTTTATTGTTTAAGAGATATTATAAAGGCATTTAAGTGATATGAAAACAATTCTGGGTCCTCTAAAGGTATTAAATGCCCACATTCTGGAACTTCAATTCTCTTGACATTTTTTATATTTTTTATCAAATCATTTATGTCTTCTTCAATTCTGAAAACTTTATCAAAATGACCTGTCAAAACTAAAACGGGTAAATCAAGTTTACTCCAATCAAAATTCCAATTTGTTGTAAATCCCCCATGCATGAGTTTTGATATGCCATTATAATCATCCAATCCAAGATAATTTTCATAATTTAACGCATTTTGTCTCATTTTAGATAGAAATTTTGGTGAAGCTACTACTGGTAATGTCATATCTAAAATTAAAGACGTTCCACCAAATTTTACTGCGTTTGCCATTGCATTATTTATCCAATTTAGTCTCTCACTTGGCTTTCTAAGAGTATTTATTAATACTAACCCTTTTGCTTGTATACCATTGAATAAAGACATGGCGGCATATAGCCCACCTATTGACAAGCCTACCAAAACTATATTCTCTGGCTTAAGAAAATTAATTAGATCTACAAGATCTTTTACTATTAACTCTGCACTTAAATTTAAATCAGCTTCAAATTTACTATTTGTTTGTCCTCTAAAATTAAAAACTAAGTAACCATCATTATTCTTTTTTAAACTTTCGCCTATAGATCCGTTCCAAGCAGACACATCACCTGTCAAAGCATTTACAAACACACAAGTACAACCTCCATCTTTAGGTCGAACATATTCATAATAGAGTTCATTTTTGTCATCGATTTTATAAACGGCCATTGTAAATCCTATGCATCTGCAGTTTCTATTTTTAAATGTTGAAAATGTAATTCCAACTCTTGATCTCTTAAAGTAGCAAATTTATCAAATTCTTCTTCATCAATTGGTTTTGCAATGAATTTTTCATCTTCATTTTCTGTATTTAAATTAGTACTTAAAAAATTTTCAGTTTCAGAACTATTTCTCTTAATTGGTTCTTCTCCTACTCTTTCTTGGAATGTAACTATAGCCCTTAAACCTCTCTCAATAGCATACCTTTCATCGTCGTCTTCACTTTCATCAAAACCTACGTAAAGAGCATGGATTATATGTTGTTTTGGATCAGGCAAAATACCTATATCAAAAATTGTTTCTCCTTGAGGATTTAAATTCATGTAAAACTCACTAAAACGAGCTAAAATTTCTCTTGTTCTTGATGGTCCTGATTCAATTGGAGGAGCCTTTTGTGGAGGCGGTGGAGCATTTATACTATTCCATATAGCAATACATATCATGAAGCAAAAAGTTACCACTAAGGCTATAATAAAAGGGGTATAATCTTCAAACATGTTCTCAAGTTACTAATTAATTTGATATAATTATAAATCATTAAATTCTAAATCAAAACAAAAATAAATTAATAAATAATTAAAAATTTAAAAAAATATTCTATATATATATCATATACTTATTTAATAATATTAATGATATTCCCGAACTGAGATTTGCAATATATACTAAATTATTGTTACAATGATTCTTGAAAACATTATTCAATGTTTTTTAAATTAATAAACAAAGGTTTGTAATTTATTTACAAGCGGAAACAGGAGGATAAAATGAAACGGGTATTCGGAGCTGCATTTACAATGGCGGCAACCGTAGCCGTAGGCCTTAGTTGGGCTACAATAGGTAATGCCGCATGTGGTAAAGTAAGCATAGCTGAAATGAATTGGGCATCTGCTGAATTAATGGCAAATGTTGATAAAATAATTTTAGAAAAAGGCTATGGCTGTGAAGTTGAGTTAGTTGCAGGTGCTACTATGCCAACTTTTACTTCCATGAATGAAAAGGGTGCTCCAGATGTTGCTCCAGAACTATGGGCAAATGCAGTAGCAGTACCACTTAAAAAAGCTGTTGGAGAAAATAGATTAATGGTTGCTAATAAGTCTCCGATAACTGGTTTAGGTGAAGGTTGGTGGTTGCCACCAGCAACTGTGAAGAAACATCCTGAATTGAAAACTGCTCTTGATGTTATTAATAGACCTGATTTATTTCCATACTCTGAGGATAAATCAAAGGGTGCTTTTGTGGGCTGTCCTGCAGGATGGGGTTGTCAATTAGCTAATGCAAATCTTTTTAGAGCTTTTGAAATGGAAAAAAAAGGTTGGGTTTTAGTTGATCCAGGGAGTGCTGCTGGTTTAGATGGTTCCATGGCTAAAGCTGTTGAAAGAGGAGAAAACTGGTTTGGATATTACTGGTCTCCTACTTCTATGATCGGGAAATACAAGATGCATAAACTAGATTTTGGTGTTCCATTTGGTGGAAAAGAAAATTGGGATAATTGTATTGTAAAACCTGAAAAAGATTGTGCAGACCCTAAAAAATCCTCTTGGGTAAAATCAGAGGTAAATAGCGTTGTATCAGCTAATTTTAAGAAAAATGCTGGTGTTGCTATGGATTATATAGCAAATAGAGTTTATCCAGGTGCAATAATGAATGGTATGTTAGTTTTTATGACAGAGCAAAAAGCTTCTGGTAAAGACGCTGCATTTGAATTTCTTGAGAAACACAGTGATGTTTGGGAAAAATGGGTAAGTCCAGACGTTGCTAAAAAAATTAAAGCTAGTTTATAATTAGTCTTTAAAACATAAATAATCACTACTTCAATTTGAAGTAGTGATTATTTTTTTAAAGGAAGGTCAGTAGATGGACTGGTTTTTTAATTTTCCTGATATGAGCCGATCTGATTTAAGAGAATTTAAAAAGACAGTTGATTTTGCTTTCACTGACTTTTCTCGTTCATATGGCGCTGAAATTGAAGGTTTTTTTGAACCTCTTTTAATGTTTTTGGTCTGGTTTGAGAAATTTTTTATTAACACTCCATGGCCCCTAATTATTTTTGGTATACTTGTACTTGCATGGATAGGTTCACGTTCAATTACAGTTGTAATTGGAACATTTTTAAGCTTTATGCTTATAGGCTATTTTGGTATGTGGGAAGACACTATGTCAACTTTAGCTATTATTCTTGTAGCCACTTTCTTATGTATATCAATAGGTATTCCAATGGGAATAGCTATGGCAAGAAGTAACAAAATTCAAGCAATAATAGTTCCTGTTTTGGATGTGATGCAAACTATTCCTAGTTTTGTTTATCTAATACCAGTAGTTATGTTACTTGGAATAGGAAAAGTCCCTGGTTTAATAGCGGTCTGTATTTATGCTATTCCACCCATAGTTCGTTTAACTAACTTAGGAATTCGGTTAGTTGACAAAGATGTTTTAGAAGCTGCAGATTCATTTGGAGCTAATTACTGGCAAAAACTTTTTGGGGTGCAAATGCCACTTGCTTTGCCAACAATATTTGCTGGGGTTAATCAAACAATAATGATGGCGTTAGCGATGGTAGTTATTGCTTCAATGATAGGTGTTAAGGGACTAGGTCTACCAGTTCTAAGAGCTATTTCAAATCAATATCTTGCTCTAGGACTTATGAATGGGTTAGCAATTGTAGTATTGGCTATTATCTTTGATAGAGTAACTCAAAAATTTGGCTTGCGAATGCAAAAGTATAGAAATGACGGTAAGGATTAATTTGATGAGTGAAAACGACGTTTTGATCCAAGTTAATCAACTTTACAAAATCTTTGGTGACAATACAAATGAAGCTCTTGAATTGGTTAAAAATGAAATGGGTAAAGATGAGCTTCTTGAAAAGTGCAATTGTGTACTCGGTTTAAATAACATTAACTTAGATATTAACAAGGCAAAAATACAGGTTGTCATGGGTCTGTCTGGATCAGGCAAGTCAACCCTCATAAGGCACCTAAACAGACTAATAGAGCCAACAAGTGGAGAAATCCTAGTTAATAATCAAGATATATTAAGTTTATCGCAAAAAGAACTTATTCAATTTAGACAAAACAATATGTCCATGGTATTTCAAAAATTTGCTCTTTTCCCTCATAAAACAGTATTGCAAAATGTTGGTTACGGGCTTGCAGTTCAAAATATTCCTGAAAAGGAGTGGAATGAAAAAGCTGAAAAATGGATTAATCGTGTCGGTTTAGACGGGTATGAAACATATTTTCCTGGTCAGTTGTCGGGAGGAATGCAACAGAGGGTTGGCTTGGCAAGAGCATTAGCAACAGACGCAGAAATCTTACTAATGGACGAAGCTTTCTCAGCCTTAGATCCTCTTATAAGATCTGAAATGCAAAATATTCTTTTAGATCTTCAAAATGAATTACATAAAACAATAATATTTATTACACACGATCTAGATGAAGCTCTTAAAATTGGAGACAGAATTGCTATTCTAAGAGATGGAAGCATGGTTCAAGACAGTGATCCTCAAGAAATTATTATGCATCCTGCAGATGACTATGTTTCTGATTTTATTAAGGACATTAACCGAGCAAGGGTAATCCAAGCTAAATCAATCATGACCCCCACTAAAGTTAAAAGTTCTGGGGCTACTGTCAAAGAAGACATGGTATTAGAAGATATTCTTCAAATAATGTCAGATGCACCTACAAAACCAGTTACTATAGAAGATTCTAAAGGAAAAGTAACTGGTAAAATTGAAATGGACAACCTTATTGAAGGCATGAAAAGACCTAAATCACAAGGAACAAATATTACTGGCTAGATTGTCTAAATCTACCTATCTGTATCAAATCGAATTTACTTCCTTTAAAACTATTTGGATTTAAAGCGTTTCTCATATCTATTAATAGGTTTCCTTTCATACCATTTAACTGGCTTGGCGATAAACTTCTAAATTCATTCCACTCAGTCAAAATTACTAACGCATCACTATTCTTAAGACAACTATCCATATTTTTTGCAAATTCAATATCTTTAAGAAATTTTTTTGCTTCATCCATAGCAACAGGATCAAATGCTGAAATTTTAATACCTTTTTCTTGAAGTCTTGGAATAATATCTAAACATGGACTATCCCTCATATCGTCAGTTTCTGGCTTGAATGCCAGACCAAGAATAGAAACTTTTTTATTTTCATAACCGCTCTTCAAAATAGTTATAATTTTTTCTGCCATATCATATTTTCTTTGTTGATTGTATTTTACTACTGTTTCAACTATAGAAATATTAGTTTTATTTTGTTTTGAAGTTTCTATAAGCGCTAATGTATCTTTTGGAAAACAAGATCCCCCATAACCTGGCCCAGGGTGCAAAAATTTACTTCCAATCCTCTTGTCTAAACCTATCCCACGAGCAACATCACGAATATCCGCGCCTACTTTTTCACATAAATCAGCCATTTGATTAATATAAGAAATTTTTACTGCCAAAAATGCATTGGCCGAGTATTTAATTAATTCAGCTGTCTTTAAATCCGTAAAAATAATAGGGGTCTCTATTAAATATAAAGGCTTATAAATTGTTGATATTATGGCTTTTGCTTTCTTTGTTTCACAACCTACAATCACTCTGTCAGGTCTCATGAAATCTTCAATTGCATTTCCTTCTCTTAAAAATTCAGGGTTGGATACAATGTCGAAATTTGCTTCTGGATTTGTTTGTTTTATAATATTTTTAACCTCATCTCCAGTTCCTACAGGAACTGTAGATTTAGTTATAACTAAAGTATAACCACTCAAATTTTCGGCAATTTGTTCAGCAGCTTCATAAACAAATGATAGATCTGCATGACCATCTCCACGACGAGCGGGAGTGCCAACTGCTATAAAAACTACGTCAGCTTCTTTAATATTTTTATTTATATTATTACTGAATGATAGTCTATTAGCGGCACTATTTTTTTTTACTAAATTTTCTAGTCCAGGCTCATAAATTGGTATAATGTTATTTTTAAGGTTATTTATTTTATTACTATCTTTATCTACACAACAAACATCAAAACCAAATTCAGAAAAACAAGTTCCAGAAACCAGACCAACATAACCAGATCCTAACATTGTTATTTTCATAAGACTTTCCTTTATGATATAATATATATGACTATTGTTGACGAATTTTAAATATTACAATAACCAAAATAAGTTGACTACTAAACTAATTTTAAGGATTTGTGAATGAAAATAAAAAAAGCAATTTTTCCTGTTGGAGGCTTGGGCACAAGATTTCTTCCTGCAACAAAGTCAATGCCCAAAGAGATGCTTCCTGTAGTTGATAAACCTTTAATACAATATGCTGTCGAGGAGGCTGCAAATGCTGGTATTGAACAATTTATTTTTGTTACTAGTAGAGGAAAGTCAGCCATAGAGAATCATTTTGATCATTCATTTGAACTTGAGAATAATTTACTTTCTAAAGGTAAACGGGACACCCTAAAAACCGCTCAAGAAATGTTGAAAATACCTGGATCATTTGCCTATGTCAGACAACAAGAACCAGCAGGACTTGGTCATGCTGTCTGGTGTGCTAGACACTTGATTGGAAATGAACCTGTAGCCATTCTCTTAGCAGATGATTTAATTAATGGATTAAACACAACAAAAGAAATGATTAATAATTACACATCTGGCAATATGTTAGCAATCATGGATGTAAGTAAAAAAGACGTTTCATCCTATGGCATTATTACTCCAGGCAAATTTTTAGAAAATAATATGACTGAAGTACATGGTCTTATTGAAAAACCTTCTATAGAAAAGGCACCAAGTAATATGGCAGTAGTTGGAAGATACATAATTGAACCTGCAATATTTGATATTTTAGAAAAACAGAACAAGGGTGCTGGAAATGAAATTCAACTTACAGACGCAATAGCCAGCAGAATAGGAAAATCTAGTTGTTTTGGTTATAAGTTCTCAGAAGAAAGATTTGATTGCGGATCAAAGATTGGTTTTATACAAGCCAATATAAAACTTTCAATAGAAAGAAAAGAAATGGGTTCAAAATTAAAAAGTTGGCTACATAATGAAATATTGGAATACAATAAATGATGTATAGTCACACTTTTGATAAAACTATTCTGAGATCTTACGATATTAGAGGTATTTATGAAAAGACTTTAAGTAATAAAGATGCCTTTATGCTAGGGTATTTTTTTGGAATAATTGTAAAAAAGAATTCACCTGAAAAACAGAGACCTTTAATAATAATTGGAATGGACGGAAGACTTTCAAGTCCTACACTTGAAGAAAATCTTAATTCTGGCTTAGTGAAATCAGGATGTGAAATTTATAGGGTTGGCTTAGGACCTACCCCAATGCTTTATTTTGCCAGCCATTTCTATAATGCCGATGGTGCAATCCAAGTAACTGGAAGCCATAATCCAAAAAATTATAACGGGTTTAAAATTGTTTTAAATCAAAACTCATTTTTTGGAGAAGATATAATCAAATTGGGAGAGCTTGCTAAAGAAGGACATTCAAGTAACAATAATGGTTTTTCTAAAAATGTTGTTATACTCGATAAATATATAAAAAAAATCATTGAGCCATTAAAAAATTTAAATGATAAACTTAATAATAAAACGATAGTCTGGGATTGTGGAAACGGCGCATCTGGCCCTTCAGTAGAAATGATTACTAAAAAAATTGCAGGAAATCATGTGGTTTTGTATTCTAAAGTTGATGGTAATTTTCCTAATCACCATCCTGATCCAACTGACATATCAACTTTAAAAATTATGTCTGACAAAATGAAAGAAGTTAATGCGGATATTGGTATAGGATTTGATGGCGATGGTGATAGAATAGGCGTAATTGATAAACAAGGTCGTCCCATAGCAGGGGACTTATTAACTTCATTTTTAGCACATTCGATAGAGGTTGAGAATAAAGCAGACCATACTGTTATTTTAGATATAAAGTCTAGCTCGGTTGCTTACGATAAAATTATGTCTTTAGGCTTAAATGTAGAAATAGGTAAGACTGGACATTCTAATATTAAAAAAAGGATTAAAGAAATTAATTCGCCACTAGCTGGTGAAATGTCTGGTCACATTTTTTTTGCAGATAAATATTATGGTTTTGATGATGCACTTTATACTTCAATTAGATTACTAAGTTTATTGGCTAAAGATGTAAATTTAGAAAAATTTATAGCTTCATTGCCCAAAACATTTGTTTCCCCAGAGATGAAATTATATTGTTCAGATAAAATCAAGTTTACGATAATAGATAATATTTCTAAGAATGCTTTGGAAGATTATAGACCAGAAAATATAACTACGATTGACGGTATAAGGGCTAAAAATAATTTTGGTTGGTGGCTAATTAGAGCGAGTAATACTGAAGAGGCATTAATTATAAGGTTTGAAGGAAAATCTGTTGAAGATAAAAAAGAGTTATTTTTAGAAGTTCAAAGGCGTCTAAAGATAGAAGGATTAACTTTAGAATTTAATTAGAAAATGTTATTATATTAATCAACCACTTTAAAAATTAAGGATAATTATGACTAAAAGATTAAATAGAAGTAACTTACAAATATCAGAAACTCTTGTTAATTTTATTGAAAATGAGGCTCTGCCAAACACTAATGTAAGTGCTGAAAGATTTTGGAATAAGCTTGAATTAATTTTAAATCAGTTTGCTCCACTGAATCAAAAATTACTTGAAACTAGAAGTAAAATGAAGAATCAAATAGATTCATTTTACCTTGAAAATACTGGTAAAACAATTACCCAAGACCAGTATATTGATTTTTTGAGGAAAATTAACTACATAGTTCCTGTTGGACATAACTTTACAATCGAAACTAAAAATGTTGATCCTGAACTGGCTCTTAAGGCAGGGCCCCAGTTAGTTGTTCCTGTTACAAACGCAAGATACGCTCTGAATGCTGCAAATGCTAGATGGGGGAGTTTATACGACGCACTTTACGGAACTGATGCCATTTCAGAAGAAGGGAATGCGCAAAAAACCAGCACTTATAATCCTTCAAGAGGAAAAAAAGTAGTAGATTATGGTAGAGATTTTTTAGATAAAAATTTTAAATTAGAAAATAGTTCTCATAGAGACGTGAAAACCTATAAAATTGAAAACGGTAATCTTATAATTAAGTCAAACGATAATATCAACACCCAATTAAGTGATAAAAATCAGTATGTTGGATATCAAGGTAGTGAAGACAGTCCTTCTTGCATTCTTCTAAAAAATAATAATTTACATGTAGAAATTTTAATAAATAATAATGGTAACATTGGTTCCACAGATAATGCTGGTATTGACGACATTATAATAGAGTCTGCACTAACAACAATTCAAGATTGTGAAGATTCAGTCGCAACTGTTGACGCAGATGACAAAGTATTGGCTTATAAAAATTGGCTGGGATTAATGAAAGGTGATCTTGAAGACACATTTGAAAAAAATGGTATAACGCTTACAAGAAAGCTTAATCAAGACAAGATTTATTTGACTAGTAATGGCGAATATAAATTACCTGGTCGTTCAGTTATGTTAATTAGAAATGTTGGTCATTTAATGACTAACCCCGCGATTTTAATGAGCAATGGAGAAGAAATACCTGAAGGTATAATGGATGCCATGATTACTTCAATGATAGCTATTCACGATATTAAGAATAGTAGGATGAATTCCAGAACTGGATCTGTTTACATAGTTAAACCAAAGATGCATGGACCAGAAGAAGTCAAATTTGCATGTGATATTTTTTCTGCTGTAGAAGAAGCTCTACATTTAGAAAAATATACTCTAAAAATTGGAATTATGGATGAAGAAAGGAGAACAACAGTTAATTTAAAGGAGTGTATTAGAGCAGCGAAAGAAAGAACTGTTTTTATAAATACTGGATTTTTAGATAGAACTGGTGACGAAATACATACAGCAATGGAGGCAGGCCCAATAATTCCTAAAGGGGATATCAAAAACGCAAAATGGATTTCAGCGTATGAAAATAATAATGTTAAAATTGGACTTGAATGTGGATTGTCTGGGAAAGCTCAAATTGGAAAAGGTATGTGGGCAATGCCAGATTTGATGGATGAGATGTTAAAACAGAAAATTAATCATCCTAAAAGTGGGGCTAACACTGCATGGGTACCAAGCCCTACAGCAGCAACTCTTCATGCGCTACATTATCATGAAGTTAATGTTTTTAATGTTCAAAAGCAAAAATCCAATAATAATAATGATTATCTAAGTGATATTCTTGATGTACCTGTTTCAAAAGGTCATAACTGGTCTCAAGAAGAAATACAAAAAGAAATGGACAATAATGCCCAAGGTATCCTAGGATATGTTGTTAGATGGATTGATCAAGGAGTAGGTTGTTCAAAAGTTCCAGACATAAATAATATCGGCTTGATGGAGGATAGAGCAACTTGCCGTATATCTAGTCAACATCTAACAAATTGGATGAGACATGGTATATTTACTAAAGAGCAACTATTAGAAACATTAAAGAAAATGGCTAAGATTGTTGATGATCAAAATAAAAATGACATAAATTATGTACCTATGTCTAAAGATTTTGAGAATTCTTTAGCCTTCAAAGCGTCTCTTGATTTAATTATAGAAGGCACAGTTAGTCCATCGGGCTATACGGAGCCAATTCTTCACAAGAGAAGATTAGAATTAAAATCTATGCTTAATTAACTGCTCTGGCGGCATGTCTTAAACTATCTATGGGGATTAATTTACCAGATCTCTTTATATGCCAAAAAGTCCAACCATTACAAGCTTGAAGACCTTGTAAATGCGCGCCAACAGAATGAATTGATCCTCTTGCGTCTTTTGAAATTAAACTGCCGTCAGCTCTAATTTTTGCAGACCATCTGTTTCTAGAATCTTGTAATAATTCTCCTGGACTTATTAAGCCTCGTTCTAATAAATGACCAAATGGAATTCTAGCTTCAGCAGTTTTTCTAGGTGTTTGAATAAGTTCTTTTGAAATAATTTCATTAATAGAATTAATTCTTTTTTGCGCTTCTATTGCATAATTGGCATTTTGTTCAATTCCTATGAAACTCCTACCAAGTTTTTTTGCAACAGCACCAGTCGTACCTGTTCCAAAAAAAGGGTCTAAGACAATGTCTCCAATATTACTGCTAGACATGATAACTCTAGTTAAAAGGTTTTCTGGTTTTTGTGTTGGATGGACTTTTTTTCCATCTCTATCTTTTAATCTTTCGTCACCAGTACATATTGGTATTAACCAATCAGATCGCATCTGAAGATCACCGTTTAAGGATTTCATTGCTTCGTAGTTAAAAGTATATTTAGATGACGAAGTCTTTGAAGCCCAGATTAGAGTTTCATGAGCATTGGTAAATCTTCTGCCCCGAAAATTTGGCATTGGATTAACTTTTCTCCAGACAATATCATTTAGCATCCAAAAATTTAAATCTTGTAGAATATAACCTAACCTAAAGATATTGTGATAAGAACCAATTACCCATATTGAGCCATTTGGTTTTAAAATTCTTCTTGCAGCTATCAACCATTGTTTTGTATATAGATCATATTCAGATATAGATGAAAATTTGTCCCAACTTTCATTAACACCATCTACCTTAGTTTGGTCTGGTCTAGATAAATCTCCATTTAATTGGAGATTATAAGGTGGATCGGCAAAAATTAAATCAACACTTACTTCAGGCAATTTATTCATTTGCTCAATACAATCACCAACCAAAACTCTATTTACAAATTTCTCGATAGACATTATTTAAATCTTACCTTAATAATCTATTAATATACTGTGGATAAAATGATAAATATGTTTTAAAGTCAATGACTTAGTTAAAAAATATTGTTTTACACAATATGTGTATATTTATAATATTTGTTAACAATATGTAGTATAAATTGGTTTAAACGACTTTCTGTGAAAATTTAAAATTCCATTTTTTAAAATAGCTTCCTTATGCTTTGCTGTTCCATAACCAAAGTGTTTGTCAAAATAATAATTAGGATATTTGAGTGAATATTGTCTCATTATGTTATCCCTAGTCTCCTTGGCTATGATACTAGCCAAGGCTATAGTTTTAGACTTACTGTCACCTTTAACAAGTGGGATTATATGATTAGTAATTAAATCCAATTTTTTAATTTTTAACAATCTGTCAAAATCTAAAAAATTTGGTTTATATTTGCCATCAATGAATATTTTAAATTTATAATTTTTGGTAGATGTGTGATTATTTAGTATTTTAAGAATACTAAATATTGATCTTTTCATAGCCAATGTATTTGCAAATGTGAGTCCGTAAAAATCAATTTCTCTTTCGGACGAAATTGAACTACAATATTTTACTGAATTATTTAATGATAATATAATTTCTTTACGCTTATTTGTTGTTAACTTTTTACTATCATTTATTTCTTTATGTAAAGATTTATAATCTTTAAAATCAATCCATGATGCTGTTGCTACTAATGGTCCTGCCCAAGAGCCTCTGCCGGCTTCATCTACTCCAATCATTATAATGTTATTACTTGATAATTTTCTTTCTATATCAAAGTTTGCCATTAATTCTTTTTACGAGACAACTTATGTTCTTGAAGCCTTGGCATTATTTCTACAAAATTGCATGGTTTATGTCTTATATCTAATTGATGAATTAAAATCTGGTCCCATCCATCACGACAGGCAGATGGGGAACCGGGTAAACAAAAAATGTACGTTCCATTTGAAACACCGGCTAGTGCTCGTGATTGCAAAGAAGATGTCCCAATTTTGCTATAGGATAACCATCGAAACATCTCTCCAAAACCATCTATTGTTTTTTCAAATAGTTTTTTCATAACTTCTGGTGTTATATCTCTACCTGTAAGACCTGTCCCTCCCGTCGAGATTATTACATCTATCTTTTCATTATTTATTAAATTTGAGAATAATTCATAAATTTCTTCAAAATTATCTTTTACTATGTCCCTTGAAATAATTTTGTGATTAGATTTAAACACTCTGTCCTCTAAAACATCTCCAGATTTATCGTTATCAAAAATTCTAGTGTCAGATATAGTTACAATAGCTATATTTATAGGGATAAAATTAATGTGAGTTGACATAAGCTTAACTTCCAGTTTTGTCTCTAAAAAAAACTCTAAAATCTATAGGTTTACCTGATGCTAAAGTATTAAGAATATTATTATCTTGATTAAATCTTATTTTATAAATCCATAAATTTGTTAATACTAACTTGATATAATTTCTTGTTTCTCTAGCTGGCAAGCTTTCTAACATTAACAATGTATCTTTATATTTATATTTTTTATCTTTTGTCCATTTTTTAAAATTTCCAGGACCAGCATTATAACTCGCTAGCATCCACATCAAGTCTTGGTTAACTATAGGTAAATTAAAAAGAAACTTCATGTATTTAGAACCAATACGTATATTGTGAGGAGGATTGTAAAGTAGATGATTTTTACTTCTTCTAAGCCTATATTCTCTATTTTTCATTATAAAAGCTGCAGTTGAAGGTATTATTTGCAAAACACCCATAGCTTTTGAAGAACTTTTTGCTCTAGGGTTAAAACCTGATTCTTGTCGAGCTATTGCATAAATTAGTGCTTTATCCTTTAAATCAGAAGTGTCCATTTTCCAAGAAGGTATGGGATATAAACCACCTAAGTGAATTTGATCATAATCATTTCTTAAAATAGCAGCTAATCTAAATGTTAATCCTGGCATATTATTTTTAGATATAAATGATAATAGCTGAGGATAATCTTTCACATCAAATTTAGGAATAATTTTTCTAAACTCTCTTGCTGCTTTATGATATTCTTCAACCTCTATAAGAGCTAAAGCCCTAATACCACCTCTATGCTTAGTAATTTTTTTTAATAAATTAATATCGTATTTCGGCAAATCAAATTTTGGATTATATTTATAGCCTAAAGAAGCCATAGCTAATGAGCCATAAAATGTACGTTCACGTTTTGCTGCCTTACTTAAAAAATAATTTGCTTTTTGGGGAATTCCTAGAAAGTAAAAAACACGTGCGGACCAATAGCCACCTGCAGCTGCTATTCCATCAGGTCCACTTATTTCTGCCAATTTATTAAAAAAATATTTTGAAGTATCGATGTTTTGAATTCTCCAGGATGCTAAACCACCAGCCCATAAAGCTAAAGGGTTAGGCTTATCAGACAAGCTCATTGAAAGTCTGGCTTGTCTGAGTGATTTATGATCTTTGTCAAATATAAAATAAGCATGAGCCAGCTCAGCTCTAAGTTGAGATAGTTCATTATTAGTTAAATATTTTTTTACTTTTTGACTATTTAGTAAGTTTTCTGCATGTTGTATATTTTTTTTATTTATAGCTCGTCTTAATTTAATTGATATTTGATAGGAGTATCTTTTATATTTACTATTATCTAATGGAAATCTTGGCTTAAGAAAATTTGCTTTATATGTACCATACCCATTTAAAAAACCTGCTGTTGGTTTTTTTGGATTCTTATAGTTTTTTGGCTTTCTTTTAAGTGCTATTCTTGTAATTCTAGTGGCGTCTGGATGATCGTTATATTTTTCTAGCCAAAGCCTTAGATCTCTATATGAACTTCTCCATCCAGTAGGATGTAAGTATCTTTCAGCGTATACATTCCCCAATAATACTTTATTTTTTAATTTTTTTATTAAACTATCAACTTTAATCCATTCCTTAGATTTTTTACTTTTTATAGTTTTTTTTTGTAAAGCAAATATTTGTTTATAAATTTTAACGTCTTCTAATGACAATATTTTTTTATTTTGTGGAATTTCTGCAAACGAAAAACTACTACATAAAATTAAATTAAGTGGAATAGCAATAATAGCACATATTAGTTTTTTTGTTATTATCATAAAATCTTCAAATTCCCCTAATTTTATCCCTTAACAGTTTCATATCTTCCCATGCTTTTCTTTTCATATCAGGTCTATTTAACAAATATGATATGCTAAGTGTTGGAAGTATATGAGGATTGTATTCTGAATCAAATTGATTAATTAGATCAGATTTAAAGTAGTGCCATTTACCTCTTGTTTTAATAATACTCTGATTTAATTCTAGTATCTGATTTGTTGGAACCTCTCCCAGACAAACAATTACTCTTGGTCTCAATAAATTTATCAAATTAAAAATAAAGGGTCTACAAATTTTTATTTCTTCTTCAGTTGGGTATCTATTACCTGGAGGTCGCCAAGGTATTGCATTTATAATAAATATATCTTCAAGTTTTATATCTATAGCATTAAGCATTTTTTCAAAAAGATATCCTTTGGCTGAAACAAAGGACTTACCAATTTCATCCTCTTCTGTATTAGGAGTTCCATCAATAAATAATAAGTGTGCATTATCATTTCCTTGGAATTTAACAAAATTTGTTGCAGTTTTTTTTAGATTGCAACCTTTAAAATTTTTAAATGATTTTTCTAACTCATTAATACTATTTGTTTTTTTTTCTCCTTTTATAAAAATATTATCTATTTTTTTTTCAGTAGCAC
>QCHB01000022.1 GCA_003278095.1 SAR116 cluster bacterium AG-390-L20
CCTATGAACAGGGTTGGCTGTTATGTGCCGGGTGGTAAATATCCTATGGTAGCATCTGCTCATATGTCAGTATTAACAGCTAAAGTAGCAGGCGTGAAAGAAATCATAGCTTCTGCCCCTCCACAAGGAGGTGAGCCGCATCCAGCGATTGTTGCAGCTATGCATATGGGTGGAGCAGATAAAATTTTATGCCTTGGAGGCATTCAAGCTGTGGCAGCTATGGCTATAGGTACTGAAACAATAAATGGCGTTGATATGTTAGTTGGACCAGGTAATATGTATGTTGCAGAAGCTAAAAGACAATTGTTTGGAAGAGTTGGCATTGATTTGTTTGCTGGACCCACTGAAACACTAATAATTGCAGATAAAACTTCTGATCCAGAAATTTGTGCAATTGACCTTTTAGGACAAGCAGAACACGGTCCTACCAGTCCTGCTATATTATTAACGAACTCAAATAAGCTTGCTATCGATACGATCAAGGAAGTTGAAAAACAGTTGAATATTTTACCAACTGCTGAAATTGCAAAGGAATCATGGAAAGAATATGGTCAAGTCATTGTTTGTGATAATATTGAAGAAATGGTTGAAGTTGCTGATGATTTAGCTTTTGAGCATGTCCAAGTAATGACAGAAGATCCTGATTATTTTCATAAAAATATGACTAATTATGGTGCCTTATTTTTGGGTTCTAGAACAAATGTGGCTTTTGGTGATAAGGTAATAGGAACAAATCATACTTTACCAACTAAAACAGCTGCAAGATACACTGGTGGTTTATGGGTAGGCAAGTTTTTAAAAACTTGTACATATCAAAAAGTTTTAACTGATGAAGCATCAGCTCTTGTAGGTGAATATTGTTCAAGGTTATGCGCACTTGAAGGTTTTTCTGGTCACGGTGAGCAAGCTAATGTTAGAGTTAGAAGATATGGTAGAAAAAACATTGAGCCATATGCTGCAGCTGAATAGGAGAACTTATGAATTATCCAAAGTTACCAAGTTTTAGACTTGATGGTAAAAGAGCTTTAATTACTGGTGCTGGTCGTGGTATCGGAGTGGGCGCTTCCATTGCCTTGGCAGAATCTGGAGCAGATGTTACTTTGGTTTCAAGAACTGAAACCGAATTACAAGATCTAACAAAACATGTTAATAACCAGGGCTATAACGCTTCCTATGAAGTATTAGATGTAAGTATGGAAGACGAAGTATCAAATTTTATATATAATAGTGCTCCCTTTGACATTCTCATTAATAACGCTGGCACTAACAGGCCTGCAAAATTAATTGATACCAAAATTGAAGATTTCGTTTACGTAATGTCTTTAAATGTTAGATCAGTAATTAATCTTACAAGATTAGTGGTTAAAAAAATGTTAGATAGTAATATTAAAGGTTCTATAATTAACGTTTCTTCTCAGATGGGACACGTAGGCGGTCCTAGCAGAACTACATATTGCACAAGTAAGTTTGCTATTGAGGGATTTACGAAGTCTCTAGCAGTTGAATTAGGTCCAGAAGGCATAAGGGTGAATACTATTTGTCCAACCTTTATACAAACTCCAATGACAGAACCTTTTTTAAAAGATGATGATTTTAAAAAAGCAACAATTGGAATGATACCATTAGGAAGACTTGGAGAAGTAAAAGATCTAATGGGTCCATTCGTTTTTCTAGCATCTGATGCTTCTTCGTTGATGACAGGATCAAGTGTGTTAGTAGATGGTGGTTGGACTGCTAGATAGGATATTAAATACTAATCGGTACTTTAAACTTGACCTTTATTTTAACATGTTATTTTATTAGAGATTTATCTATAAAATTTATCATTTATTGGAGGACAAAATGAAGGCAGTAACACTTGGAGATGATGGAGTTGAAATAAAAGATTTACCTAATCCAGAACCTACTAGTGAACAGGTATTAGTCAAAGTTAAATCTTGTGGCTTAAATAGATCCGATCTTCTTGAAACACAAGGGCAATCCTTTGGGCATACTGGTGGTGATACTAAAATTATTGGTGGAGAATTCGCTGGAGAGATTGTAGAATTAGGTGAGGGTGTCGAAGACCTAAAAGTTGGAGACAAAGTTATGTGTAGAGGAGGTTCTGGCTGGGCAGAATATGCTGTTGCAAATCATAAAAGAGCTATAAAATTTAATCCAGAGCAAATTTCATGGGAACAAGCTGCGTCAATCCAAGGTAATCTTCAAACTATGCATGATGCAATAGTTACCAACGGCAAATTTATCTCTGGTCAATCTGTTTTTATTCAAGGAGCGAGTAGTGGGGTTGGAATTATAGGGTTGCAGATTGCAAAAGCACTAGGAGCATCTTTAATTTTAGGATCATCTACAAATCAGAATAAATTATCTAAACTATCAAGCTATGGAGCAGATATTTTAATTGATACATCTAAAGAAAATTGGTTAGACAAAGTCCTAGACGTTACTGATGGAAAAGGTGTAGATGTTTTAATAGATATGCTATCTGGTGATTTTGTAAATAAAAACATGGAAGCTACTAAAATTAATGGTCATTTAATAAATATTGGTAGACTTGCTGGTATGAATGGTAATTTTAACTATGATTTGCACGCTAAAAGACGACTTCATTATGTTGGGACTACAGGTAGAACCAGATCTGTTGAAGAAAATTTAGATGTAGCTAGAGTTGCAAATAAGGACCTTTGGGATTACGTTGTTGATGGAAAAATTCGCCATGTAATTTTTAAGACATTTCGATTAAATGAAGCTAGTGATGCATTAAATATAATGAATGAAAACAAACACTTTGGTAAATTAGTATTGTTACCAGATTAATAAAAAGTAAACTTTATATGTCTAAAATTGAATGTAACTTAAATATAAATGGAAAGAATAAAACTGTAAATATCCATGAGGACAAACCGTTAATATTTGTTATTAGAGACGAATTAGGATTAACCGGAACAAAGCTAGGATGTGGATTAGGGCAATGTGGAAGTTGTGCCGTTTTAATAGATGGTGAGAAAAAGAATTCCTGTAATGTTTTAGCCAAAGATTATCAAAATTGTAAAATAACTACTATTGAAGGCTTAAAAACGGACAAAGGTTTAAATAAAGTACAACAAGCTTTTAAACAATACAATGCCGCCCAATGTGGTTATTGCACAAGTGGAATAATTATATCACTTTCATCAGTTTTTCTTAAGAAAAATGATCCTACAAAAAAAGAAATCCTTTCTTGTCTAGAAGGACAATTATGCCGTTGTGGATCTCATGCATCGGTTATGAAAGCTATAGACAAATTAAAAGCGAGTTAATATTTAAAATGAATAGTTTTTATTCTGGCCCAAGTATAAAATTATATGGAAAATTAAGAAATTGGTTTAATTTCGATAAAAACAATGTTTTACAAGTCTATTCTGGTAAAATTGACATTGGTCAGCATATTAGTTCAACACTTGCATTAATTTCGTCTAAAATAACTGGCATCAATTATGATCAAGTTGAGATAATAAAATTAGATACAGATATATCTCCAAATGAAGGTAAGACTGCAAGTAGTTTATCTGTCCCAGACTCTGGGTCTGCCATCAAAGCTGCATCATTGAGTTTAAGAAAAGCTTTTATAAAATACTCAATAAAAACTTTGAATGTGAATTTTGAAGATATAGTTTTTGATAACGGAATTATTAAAGATATTAAATCTAATAGAAGTATTTCTTATTGGGATTTTGCAAAAACAAATGAATTTAATGATTTAAGTATTCCAGAAAAATTTGATGAGAAAGAAATTAGAGAATTTAATTATAAAAATGATCAAAAAATAGAAATCAAAACAATAAATGATATTGTGACTGGAAATTACGAATATGTGCATGACATGGTATTTCCAAAAATGCTACATGCTAGAATTATAAGACCACCAAATTACTTTTCTAAATTTGTAGAGTTTACTAACAATATAAACCATAAACTAGACGAATTAGGTATTAACTTATTAATTAAAAATTCTTTTCTAGCAATTTTATCAACTGATGAATATTTAGTTGTTAAATACTTAGATATTATAAAACAAAATATAGTTTGGGAGGAAGTTAAAAAACTTTCTGAAGATACTGTCTACAACTCTCTGAAAAATAACAACAAAGAAAGTCTTTTGGTCAAATCAGGCGGTGAAGCTTTTTATGAAAATATTCCTTCTCTTAAAGAATTTAAAGATAAGAACTATACAACTCTTACTAGTGAATATAAAAAAGGTTACCTTATGCACGGTCCCATCGGACCTTCGGCCGCTTGTGCAATTTTTACTGATAAAAAGTTTACTATTTACTCACACAGTCAAGCCTTATATGACCTAAAATTATCATGTAGTGAATACTTTAAAATAGATCCAAATAATATTACACTCAAATTTAGACCTGGCTCAGGTTGCTACGGACATAATGGAGCTGATGATGTTGCATTTGAGGCAGCAGTCTTGTCTGAAAAATTTCCTGATATTCATATACTACTTAAATGGACACGTGAAGACGAACATTGTTGGGAGCCCTACGGAAGTGCTTCTTTAAACAAGCTAACAGGAGTAATAAATGATGAAGGTAAAATAGTTTATTGGTCCAATGAGGCATTTTCAGATACTTACATGACCAGGCCTTCAAATACAGAACTTCATAACTTTATTAGTTACAATTTTATCATTAATAATTTCACTAAACATAAATCTACCCCCAAAACTAAAGCACATATGGGTATTCATAGAAACTTAGATCCTCTCTATGATTTTGGAGAAAATAGACTTGTCAAAAATTTAGTTCATGATTTACCACTTCGCACTTCAGCCCTCAGAACTTTAGGTGCATTTTCAAATGTAATAGCACTAGAGTGTTTTTTAAATGAGTTGGCAAAAACTAAAAATATTAATCCATTTGAAATTAGAATTAACCACTTAAGAGATGAAAGAGCTATTAACGTTATAAAAAATTTAAAAGATCATATGATAATAGATATTCAAATCGATGGCTCATACAGAGGAATAGGATTTTCAAGATATAAAAATTCTGCAGCTTATTGTGCTGTTGGTGTGGAATTAAAAGTATATGATGATTTAGAAATTAAGTTAATTAATGCTTGGATTTCTGTCGACGCTGGAGAAGTGGCTTACGAAGATGGTATTAAAGCCCAAGTAGAAGGTGGATTTATACAAGCTGCAAGTTGGAGTTTGTACGAAGAAGTTAAATTTGACACTAAAGAAATAATTTCAAAAGATTGGGATACTTATAAAATCATTGAATTTGACAATATACCAAATATAAAAACTAGTGTTATAGACCAAAAAGGATTTCCTTATTTAGGAGTAGGGGAGGTTGTTGCAGGACCTACTGGTGCAGCCATTTCAAACGCAATAGCTGATGCTTTAGGACAAACAGTTAAAACCATGCCATTTACAAAAGAAATTATTACTAAAGAACTACTAGAAAACTAGGGGGTACTAGCTATGAATAATAAAAAACAAATAGGTTTAGCTATTGTTGGATGTGGTACAATTGGAAGAATTAGAGCTATAATGGCTAGAGACTATCCAGGAATAGGCTGGATAGGATTATGTGACATTAATAGTGATCTGGGTAATAAATTATTTGATGATTGTAAAGCAGATTTTTTTACTAAAGATTATAACGAATTATTAAAAAGAGATGAGGTTGATGCTGTTATAATAGCTACTGACGAAAATCATCACTTTGGACCTACTATGGCTGCAATAGAGGCTAAAGCATCTTTATTTATAGAAAAACCTCTTGCAACAGATTTAATTGAGTCAAGACAAGTTTTAGATGCAATTAATGCTGCTAACATTGATGCCGTTTTAGGATACACTCAAAGATTTAGAAGAAGATTTCTAGCTGTAAAACAGAAATTAAATGACAATAATATAGGAGATGTCACTTCTGTTGTAACAAGAGCTTTTATGAATAGTATGGTGCCAATTGCAACTGTCAGACGAACAAATGAGAGAAAGAATTTAACACCAATGGTAGTTTCTGGTACTCATAGCTTAGATATGTCTTTGTGGTTATTAGAAGGAAAAAATCCAAAAACTATTTTTGCACAATCTGTAGATAAAAAACTCCAAAGTCATGGAACTAAAGATGCTACTTTTGGTATTTTTACTATGGACGATGGAACAATTTTTAGTATGAATATTAGTTGGGCTCTTCCTACAGTTTGGCCTGGATCAGTATACGGACTAGAAATTGGAATAGTTGGAACTGAAGGAGTTATTGATATTGAAGATACGCATAGGGATTTAGTCCTTGCAAGTACTAAACCACAAGGTCATGGATATAATCCTTCTGGTTTTGAGCCCACTGCAGCTAGGCACGTAGATTTTTTAACATCATATCCTCCAGGCGATATTTATAACAATCAATTATGGGGACCGATGAGAGAAGAAACTAATTCGTGGTTTCAAAGACTTTATGTTGGTTCCGATACCCCACACGCAACAGCAAATGATGGCCATAGAAATCTAGTTATGACAATGGCAATGGATGCTTCAAGTAAAATTGGAGAAAAAATTGAAATATCAGAAGATATAGAAAAGGAAATATTAAAAATTCAAGATATTTAATATATAGGTATATAAACTTGAAAGCTCTTATTTTAAAAGGACCCAAAGAACCATTTATATTTGAAGATGTTCCTGATCCAATTCCTCAAAATGGAGAAGCCGTCGCTAAGGTATTAGCCTGTGGTTCTGGTTTAACGATTCAACATGTCAAATCAGGAAGAACTAAAGTAAATTTTCCAATAATTATAGGCCATGAAATTACTGCAGAGATTATTGATTTAAGAGGTGATTGTGGTGAATTAAAAGTTGGTATGCCTGTGACTGCTTATTTTTACCTTACTTGCGGTCATTGCAAATGGTGCAAAATTAATAGAGAAACTTTATGTAATAATTTTAAAGGTTACATTGGTAGGCAGATCAATGGTGGTTACGCAGAATATATTTCTCTTCCAGCTAAGAACTTTATACCTATTCCTTTATCTATTAATTATAAAGAAAATCCTATAGAAACTGGGATAATTTCTGATGCAATTGCAACACCTCTTAAAGTTATTAAAAAAGCAAGAATTGGCATAACTGATAAGGTAGGAGTAATTGGAGCAGGAGGTGGATTAGGTATCCATATGCTTAGAATGTTAAATCTATATAATGTTAAGACTATTGCTATTGAGACAAAACAAATTAAAGAAAAATCTTGTCGTGACTCAGGAGCTTCTGAATTCATAAATCCTAATTCAAACTCTAAAAAAGAAGTCATCGAAGATTTTACTAACAATAGTGGTCTTGATGTTGTAATAGATTTTGTTTCCAGTAAAAGCTCATTAGAAACAGGAACTGAATTATTAGGAAACGGAGGTCGACTTGTAACTTTAGGAGGAAGTGGAGAATTTTTTAATATTGATTCAGGGAATATGTTGTTAAAAGAAATTGAAATTATTGGAAGCAGGTATTGCTCAAAACAAGAGGTAATAGACAGCTTAAATCTTGTATCACGTGGTTTAATAACACCACTTGTTACTGAAAAAGTTAGCCCTTATCAAGCTAATGATTTGCACGAAAGAATAGAAAAAGGGAACGTAATTGGAAGAGCTGGAATTATTTTTTAATTCCAAGCTTTTCATAAATTTCTTTCTTTTTAATTACCCAACCAATAGATTTTGAAATGATTTTAAGTGCTGAATCATGTTGATCTTTTCCTCTCATACTGCCAACACAATCTTCTACTATTATGGGTTTGTAACCTCTATTACTAGCACCAAAAGTTGTTCCATAAACACAAGTATCAGTATTAACACCACATATTAATATATTTTCTATGCCTAGTATTCGGCTAATTAATTGATGGAGTTCTGTTTCATGAAAAGAATCAAAGTTCCTCTTACTTGTCACATGGATATCTCGCTCTCCTAAAAGACATTCTGGTAACAAAGAAGACATAGTTCCTTCTACTCTTTCGGGTTTTTTTCTTGCTTGTGCTTGAATATTTTGAGATATGTTATTTGACTGACTTACATCAATATATGGGCTTATAAAAAAATTTTTTTTAATTTCCTCTTTTCTTCTAACAACATAGCAATGGATAATTGGCAAATTATTTTTTCTCATGTTCGCAAGAAATTCTGTAGTATTTTTAATAATATTTTTTATATCATCCGAAGCCAGAGGAGAGGTGCCATGATCTTTGTCTAAGTATTCATTTTGCATGTCTACAGTTAATACACATAAGTTAGAAAAATTAAGATTAAGTAGTGAATTCATTTTATTTTGGTAACTTTTAAGTTTATTTTGTACCATTAATGTTCTCCATAGATATGAATTGTTAAAAATTATCATATCACCTATGATTAGTAGATTAACAAATTATTATAAAAAATGACAAAATCATCTTTCGAAAAAAATATTGGCATTATAGGTTTAGGAGTTTTAGGCTCTGCAATAGCCAAAAACTTTATAGATAAAAATATATCTATTAGTGGATATGATATAAATGAAAAAGTATTTGAGGGACTTAAAAGTAATAAAATTAAAGCCTATGATTCAATCGATAAAATTAGTGATAAGTGTAAATTTTTAATTACCTCCTTACCTTCTGAGACCAGTTTATTAAATGTTGCTAAGTCATTGTCTGAAAATGATAAATTGATCATTATTGAAACCTCTACTTTGCCGTTAGATTGTAAGTTAGAATCAAAAAATATTTTGCTAGAAAAGAAAATAACAATTTTTGATGCTCCTTTATCAGGTAATAGAATAGCAGCTTTAGAGGGAAAGCTATCCGCATATTTGAGCGGCTGTGATAAAAATAAAAAGGAAATTCAAAAAATTTTAGAAATTTTTTGTCAAAAAGTCACTGATGTTGGTGATTTTGGTAATGGGACAATTATGAAGTTGATTGGTAACATATTAAATTTAGTACATAACGCAGTTTCAGCAGAGGTTATAGGATTGGGCATTAAATCTGGTCTAGATCCTAAAATAATTCACGATGCAATATCAGGCACATTTTCATCATCAGGAGTTTTTGAAAATAGAGGTAAATTGATGGTTGAAGAGGATTATATTAGAGAAGGCATGAACTTTTCAACTCCAATTAAAGATTCTGCTTTCATTACTGATTTATCAAAAAAATACTTAATGCCATTACCAATCTATCAAGTGGCACTTCAATATTACTATGCTGCAATTGCTCAAGGACATTTTAATAAAGATGCTGCATCTGTATTAAAAGCAATTGAGAACAACGCAAATATTAAAAGAGATTAAATTAATTTTTTATATTATTTTGCCACAATTTATACAATTGTGTGAAATCATAGTTATCAAAATTTTTATTGAAATTTTTTAAAAGTTTATTTGTTAATTGAATATAATTATTACTGTTTTTACTTTTATTTGAAATTGATTCAATCATATCTAAGTCTTTCTTTAAATTCTTCAAATATGAATTGCCATCGAATTTATTGTTAAGAATATGATTTGGAAATCTATGTTGGCTTATAAAACTTCTTGCATTTGAAACATTAAAAGTTTCAATTAAATCATTTAAATTAATACCCATTTCCTCGCCTAAATGTCCTATTTCACACATCATTAGAAATATTCCATGACATACTGAGTTATGGAGTAGTTTCATTGAATGGCCAGAACCAACTTTGCCATAGAAAAATATATTTTGTGAAATTTTATCGAGGACAGATTTATATTTATTTAATTGGGTTTCTTTAGCGCCAACCATTAAAGTTAATGTTCCATTGTTTGCAGCATTTGCACCGCCAGACATTGCAGAATCAAAATATTCAACATTTTTTTTACTAAGATATTTTTTAATTTTAATAGTTTGATCGGGCATAGATGTTGTTAAATCTAAAAAAACACTATTTTTTTTAAGTCTATATTTTTTAATTATATCAAAAATTTCATCATTTGATGGTACTACAAATAAAACTAAGTCAGATAATTCTAAAAGTTTTTCAATTTCTAGAAAATTTATATAAGTATTATTTTTTATAATTTTAGAATTATTATCATAACCATAAAGTATAATATTTTCATGACATAATCTTTTATAGATACCTAAGCCCATTTTACCAAGGCCTACTACTGATATAATTGGATTATTCATTATTATAAAATTTTAAAGTTTTAATTTAGGATCCAACCAATCTCTTAGAGAGTCGCCTAATAAATTAAATGAAAACACTGCAATACTTACTGCTAATCCTGGATAAATAATCATCCATGCAGCAGTTCTATAGTAATCACTGTTAACTCCTGATAACATTAAGCCCCAGGAAGGAGTGGGTTCTACAACACCAAGTCCTAAATAAGACAGACTTGCTTCCAATAAGATGGCCTGGCCAATAAAAGCAGTTAACATAATTAGAAAAGGGGCTGAAACATTGGGTAAAATATGTCTAAAAATTATTCTTGACGCACTGTAACCACTTGCTTTAGCAGCATCAATATAAGGTAATGTAACTATAGTTAAAGCTTGAGCTCTAATTACTCTAGCTACCTTAGGGGTAAATGGTATTGCTATTGCAATTATAACGTTTATATCTATACCAACTACAACTGTTTTAGGGAAAATTGCTATAACTACAATAGCCAATACAACAATTGGAAAAGATAACATTAAATCTATAAATCTTTGAATTAGAAGATCTACTTTACCACCATAAAAAGCTGAAGTAGTTCCAATAATTGCGCCAACTGTGCAACCTAACATTGCAGATAAAAAACCAATAGATAATGCAGTTCTAGCACCGTAAATTAATCTAGATAGTATATCTCTTCCAAACGCGTCTGCACCTAAGAGATGTTCCCAAGAAGGTTGGCCGCCACCTAAAGCAGGTGATGCTTCAAAATCAACATCTTCTGGATTAAATGGAGCAACATGGGGTGCAAAAATCGCAGCAGTAAACATTATAATAATCATAATTAATCCAATGAACCCTAGGGGTTGTTGAATTATAAAATCTAAAACAGTTCTTCTTTTTTGAATATTTAATGGTACTTCACTCATGACTGATACCTTATTCTTGGATCTAATGCAGCGTAAAATAAATCAATTATTAAGTTAATTACAACAAACGAAGTAGCAACAGTTAATACTAATCCTTGTAGTAAATTTAAATCATTTCTAACTACACTATCTACAAATAATTTACCGATACCATTTAAATTAAAGACAGATTCTGTTACAACTAATCCACCTAATAAAAAGGCAAACTCTAAACCGATAACTGTTATAGTAGGTAATAGGGCGTTTCTCATACCATGTTTTACAATAACAATTTTTTCATATAGGCCTTTTGCTCTAGCAGTTCTAATATAGTCTTCTGATAAAACTTCAAGAATTGAAGATCTTAACATTCTAGAAACAACCGATGTGTATCTATAACCAACTGATATTGCTGGCCAAATCATCTGATTAAAGTTTGTAAGAGGGTCTACAAACAGACTAACTGTCCCTAGAGGTGGAAGTTTTCCAAAACTAAGAACTAACATTATTAAAAGCATACCTAACCAAAATGAAGGAACTGCAATTCCTCCGATTGTAATAATTCTTATAACATAATCAATAAACGTCCCTCTAAATAAAGCCGAAAGAGTACCTAAAGGAAAGGCTATTATAACAGCTAGAAATGTAGATAGAAGAGCTAATTCAAAAGATAATCCTATTCTTGCAAAAATTTCTTCAGATACAGGTTCTTCTGTCCACAAAGATATACCTAAGTCACCTCTTGGAAGACCAGACATATATTTTATAAATTGAATATGAAGAGGATCATTTAATCCTAATCTAGTTTTTTCAGCCTCAATTTGTTCTAGGGAAACTTCTCCACCTTCAGCAGTAAGTTTTAATTCTACAATATCACCAGGAACAACTCTTAAAACTAGAAAAACCAATACAGCAACAGCAAGTAAAGTGGGTATCATTAAAAGAATTCTTTTGATGGCGTATTTCAACATTTTTTAGGAAACCTTAAGAAAAAAGATCAATATTTAAGGGCAAAGAAATTAATCTTTGCCCTTAAAATAATTATTAGTCTAAATAAACTCCACGCCAAGTGTTATTTAAAATGTGCGAGTTTGCAATAACATATCCTTTAACTTTACTATTTAAAGCTATTACCCTGTCAGTATATGTTACTGGAAGTACCCAAGCATTTTCTAATGCTTTCTTTTCAAACTGATGAACAATAGATTTTCTTTTTTCTACGTCTGTTTCGCCAGCTTGAGCATCAAACAACTTATCTAGGTCTCTATCAATATTTTTAGAATAATTAGATGCAGTTCTATCAGCAGAAATATATTTAAAATGCATTAAAGTAGGATCAGGTAAAAAAGATGGTGCCCAGTCAATTGTAGCATCAAAACCACCTTCTCTTCTAATTTTTACGAATTTAGAAGTTGGGTTAGTTATCATTTTTGGTTTTAAACCACACTTTTTCCACTCTGACATCAACCAAATAGCAATATGGTCATATGGGTGTGAAACAGCTCTGTTACTATATGTAAACTCTAAACCTTCAGCTCCTGCTTCCTTAAGCATGGCCATAGCTTTTTTTCTACTTGCATCTATATCTTTAGTAAAACCTGGGATTTTATATAATTCTTCATCTGGCAATGCATATGTTGAGTTATATAACAAATATCCTGAAGGTCTAGGTGCAGTAAAAGTTATTTTAGCTAATTTTTTTAGACCAGCATGTCTATCAATACACATATTTATAGCTTGTCTAACTTTTTTATTCTTGAATGCTTCAGTTTTGCTATTCAATGATACTACCCAAAGAGTCATAAGTGTTTTAGCTTGAAATGAAACATTGTCACCCATTTCTTTTTTTAGCATAACTCTTTCAGGAGGAGAAGTTCCTCTCCATTCAGCCATGATTTGACCACCAATTAAAGGCTCACCTAATTTTTTAATTCTGTAACCTTCAGTACCATCTAAACAGTTATCGCCATGATGGAAACCATCGTATTTAGCAGCTTTCCAGCTTTCACCTTTTGAGTGACTGGTAAATTTGTAAGGACCTGTACCATTAATATTTTTTAAATGCCACTTTGGGTCTTTAGCAATATCCTTAGCTGAGTAAATAGCGTTAAAAGGTGATGCAAAACCATCCATCATAAATGCGTCTGGCTTACTTAAATTAAATACAACAGTGTTATCATCAGGTGTTTCGATTGTCGAGATAGATGAGAAAAGAGCTTTTCTTACAGAAATTACACCTTTTGGTGGATTTCTAAGTCTATCATAAGTCGCCTTTACGTCAGCAGAAGTTAAAGCAGTTCCATCATGGAACTTTATACCTTTTTTAAGCTTAAAAGTATATTTAAGACCGTCTGCAGATTGATTCCAAGTATCTGCAACATCACCTTCCAATTTTGGAAATTTATTCCAATCAAAAGTTAAAAGTGTTGAGTAATGTTGTGCCACAAAATGCATCACTGCATAGGAATTCGTTCCATGCATATCATAAGTTGGCGGTTCAGCTTTTACGCCAAACTTCATTATACCACCTGTTTTAGGACACGATGCAGCTAAAGCAGCGTTTCCAGTAAAGGTGAAAGCAGCTAGAGTTAAAACTCCAACTATGCTTTTTTTAAAATTAAGCATTGTTTCCTCCTAGTTAAATTAAAAATTTATTAAAAACCCCATTAATAAATCAATTGCTTACTATAATAAATAGCATTTTTTTATAGTAAAATAAGTTAGAAAAAAGTTAAATTATAATATTGCATATTAAATATCATAATAAATGATATGTTAAATAATATTTACTAATTAATCATCAATTATATGGTTTTATAAAATGACCTTCCTCAACTTTAATCAAATCAATTTTTTCAGGCTCATAGCCTATTGGCTTAACTAAACTAGGTATTTCGTCTGTCATTAAATTTAATTCTTTTTTTCGTAATTTAGGATCAGCAATTGGCACAGCTTTCATTAACTTTTTTGTATATGGATGTTTGGGGTTTTCAAAAACTTGTCCTCTAGTCCCTAACTCTACAATCTCTCCTAAATACATCACAGCAACTCTATGGCAAACCCTTTCAATTACTGCCATGTCATGGCTAATGAATAAATATGACAACCCAAATTCTTCCTGTAATTCCATCATTAAGTTAACAACTTGAGCTTGGATTGATACGTCTAGTGCAGAAACTGCTTCATCTGCAATTATTAAATTAGGTTCATGTGCTAATGCACGAGCTATACCAATTCTTTGTCTTTGCCCACCTGACAGTTCATGAGGATATCTAGATGCATAATCAGAAGTTAAACCAACTTTTTTTAAAATTTCAACTGACTTTTCAGATGCACCAGTCTTATCAGTTATACCATGAACTACCATGGGCTCAGCGATAGTTTCTCCTACTGTCATTCTTGGATTAAGTGAAGCGAATGGATCTTGAAAAATCATCTGCATTTGTCGACGAAAAGGTCTTAATTCATTAGAATTTAATGAAGTTAAATCCTGACCTTGATATAAAATGTTACCTCTATGAGGTTCCACTAACCTTAAAATACTTCTTCCTGTTGTAGATTTTCCACAACCACTTTCACCAACCAAGCCAAAAGTTTCTCCTTGTTGAAGAGAAAAATTTATACCCTCTACGGCATGTACTTGACCTTTAGTTGTTCCTATTCCTGATTTAATTAAGAATCTTGTAGTTAAATTCTTTACTTCTAATAGTGGTACATCTGAAATTTTCACATTATCTTTAATTTCGATTAATTCATTTTTTTTAGAATTAGTAACATTATCACCTTCTGATCTTTTTATATCTATATTTGAAAATTTGGCCGGAAGAGATCTTCCCTTCATACTTCCTAATTTAGGCACAGCAGCTAGTAAAGCCTTTGTATATGGATGTTGAGGGTTATGAAAAATTTCATTTGCAGTACCTTCTTCTACTTTTTTACCCTTTAACATAACAACTACTCTGTCAGCCATTTCAGCAACAACACCCATGTCATGTGTTATAAAGACTACAGACATACCAATATCTATTTGAAGTTTTTTTATTAAGTCTAATATTTGTGCTTGTATAGTAACATCTAGAGCGGTCGTGGGCTCATCGGCTATTAATAGTGTAGGTTTGCAACTCAAAGCCATAGCAATCATCACACGTTGTCTCATGCCTCCAGAAAGTTGATGAGGGTATTGTGCAAGTTGCTTTTCTGGCTCAGGAATCCTTACTAATTTTAACATATCTAATGATATGTCATATGCTTCTTGTTCAGTTTTACCTTGGTGCTTAATAATAGCCTCAGAGATTTGCATTCCAATGGTAAAAACAGGATTAAGAGAGGTCATTGGTTCTTGAAAAATCATAGAAATATCATTGCCACGTATATCTCTCATATCGTTTTGATCTAATTTAGAAAGGTCTGATTTTTCTCCACTTTTTTTTATAAAATTCATTGATCCAGAATTGATTTTACCACCTGAATAATCTGTAAGTCTCATAAGAGACATAGCTGTTACAGATTTTCCAGAGCCAGACTCTCCTACTATGGCAAGAGTTTCTCCTTTATTTACATGCCAAGAAACTCCATCTACTGCTCTAACAGTTTCATGTTTCAAAGGGAAATGAACCTCCAGGTCTTCAATATCTACTAATCTTTCTTCCATAAGTTTTCCCCTTTGTTTAAATCAAACTTTATCAAGTTTTAAATACTCTAGAACATCTTAACTCTAAATCAATTCAAAAAAATTAATTTAGAATAATGTATTTTTTTGCTTTACCCATATCTATTTCAGTTCCTAATCCAATTGTTTCCTTTATATACACTTTTCCATCCTTAATGTTCAATGGTTCAAAAACTGGATCTTCAACTAAATATTGATTAGTAATACTCAAGTCCCACTTCATTTGAGGAATTGAGGTGGCAATATTTGCTATAGCGTAGCTTGAAATACTAGTTTCTGCCACTTTGCCTGCCAGGTTAACAGAAATATTATTTTCATTTGCGAAAATTGCACAATTCATTACATCAACCATACCTCCTAATTTAATAGTTTTTAAGCTTACTCCATTAGATGTACGATTATTGATTATATCATATATATCTTTTTTAGAATGAACTCCTTCGTCAGAACAAATTGGAATAGAACTTTTAGTTGTAATAGTGTTCATGAAATCTAAATCTTTTGATGGTATTGGCTGTTCAAAAAATTTAAGGCCACAATTTTTAGCTTCTAAAGCAAAATTGAGTGCGTCTTTACGAGTGTAACCTTCATTAGCATCAGCAGAAAATATGCAAGAGTTATCTACTGAAGAGATGATTTTAGCACATCTTTCCAAGTCATATTTATAACTTTTAGAAGATCCTACTTTTATTTTAAAACATGTAAACCCATTAGAAACTGCATTTTTAACATTTGATATTTCTTCATCCAAACTTAAGCCAGCAACCATTTGAATTATTGGAATATTATTTCTTTCTCTCAGCTTAAAAAATTTTTCAAATGATGTCTTCTCTTCTTTTAACATTAAATCTATTAAAGCCATCTCAAAGGCAGATAATGTTCCTTTGTTTTCATAAATTGGAAGTTTTTTCAAAACATTAACGTCAAAAAGGTTTTTTATCTTTATACCAATTAATTGATTTCTTATAAATTTACCTGCAGCATTCATACCCTGAACAAACTCTCCTGTCATTGTGGGGGCAGAAGATGCTTCACCCCATCCATATAAATTATTACTTGAGATTATTTTTATAAAAATATTTTGGGCATCTTGAACGGTAATCCCAGACATTTTAATAGGTTTTTTTAATGGGATATTTAAAGCAAAAACTTCTATGTCTTTAATCTCAAAACTATTTTTTAAGACTATATCTTTAATCTCTTCCATCTTTGGTTACTCCGCTATTACAAAGTTCTAGAAATTTTTCATTATCAATTTTCATTATATTTTTTAAAATTTCGTATGAATGCTCCCCTAGTAAAGGAGGTGATAAAGGAGAACTCAATCCTCTTTTTTTATTTATTGTCATTGGTGTGTTTAATGTTTTGAAAGTTCCACCTTTAGGGTGTTTAATATTTTGAACCATTTGATTTTCTATTGTTTGTGGGTGTTTAAGTGCCTCACTAACGCTTCTTACAATTGCAGAAGGAATGTTTGCATTAATAAATAAATCATACCAATATTCCGAATTATTCTGCTTAAGTGAAACTTCTATTAATTTTTCAAGTTCTAATCTGTTAATTACTCTATGTTCATTTGTTTTAAATTTATCATTCAAATACCATTCTGGTTTTTTAATTAATTCTGAAAACTTTTTAAACTGTTTATCGTTACCAACACTTAGAGCAATTTGTCCGTCTTTGGTCTTAAATAAATTATAAGGAACTATATTAGGGTGACCATTTCCAAATCTTCCAGATTCTTTATTAGATATTAAATTATTTGACGCAACGTTTGCTAATAAAAAAATACCAGTGTTATATAAGTTTACTTCTGTTAAAATACTTTCGTTTATATTTAATTTTTTGTTCTTAATAATTAGACCACTTAATATAGAAATAACTGCGTTTAGACCTGTTACTATATCAACTATTGCAACTCCTAATTTCATAGGTTGGCCGCTTTCTTCACCTGTAATTTTCATTAAACCTGATTCAGCTTGTAATAAAAAATCATAACCAGGAAGACCTCCTTGAGGACCAACATCTCCATAACCTGAAATAGAGTTTCTAACTATACTATTAGTATTTTTATTAAACCATTCGTCAGTTAAACCAACCTTATCCCAAAATCCAGGCTTAAAATTATCTATAACAACATCAGATTTTTTTATAAGTTCTATAAGAATTTCAAAACCTTCTTTTGACTTAAAATCAAGTGCCAAACTTTTTTTATTTCTGTTTACACCTAAGAAGTACGCAGAAATATCTTTAGAAAAAGGAGGCCCCCAAGCTCTTGTATCATCTCCACCTTGTGGATTTTCAATTTTAATAATCTCAGCTCCCAGATCCCCTAAATATTGAGTGCATAGGGGACCTGCAAGAACTCTTGTAAGGTCAAGTACTTTTACTCCAGTTAATGGATAGCTTTGATTAACACTCATATCATTTTTAACTTGGTTTTACGTTGTCGTCATTATCTAATCCAGTCAAATAATCCTTAACAATTTGAGCATTTTTTTCTCTAAATTTGAAAAAGTTTGGCTTTCTTTTTTCTATAAATGCATTCATTCCTTCCATGCACTCGTCAGATCCCCATACATGAGCAAGCAACTCCATACCATGTTGCCATGATGCATATAACTCATCTGATTCTGAATTTAATGATTTTTTGGTTTGTCTAATAGTTTGACCACTATAAGTGTTTATTTGTCTCACCCATTTGATAGTCTCGTCTAGTAATTGATCTTGACTGACACATTTATTAGCCAAACCAACATCTACAGCCTCTTTTCCTGTAAAAGTCCGACATAGAAAAATCATCTCTCTAGCGATCCTTTCTCCTACAATTCTTGGCAAATACTGAGTTGCTCCAACAGTAGGACAAGCTCCAACTCTAGCACCAGTTTGACCTAACACCGCTGTGTCAGAACAAATTACTAAATCACACCACAAAGCTAATTCATGACCTCCGCCCATACAAAATCCATTAACCATAGCTATAACGGGTATAGGAACTCCTCTAATTGCCATTGCTAATCCAAGCATTCTATCATTCCAATGAGCTGCATTAGACCAGTTTAATCTTTTCATTGCATAAAAATCGCCACCAGCCGAAAAAGCTTCTTTTCCAGCACCTGAAAAAACAATACATGTAACTGTAGTATCATTTCTTGTTTCAAGAACTGCTTCACGCATTTCGTCTAAAGTTTGTTCTCTGAATGCATTTCTAACCTCAGGTCGATTGATAGTTATCCAAACAGCATTTTCTTTTCTTTCAACTATTATTTCATTATAGTCAGTTTTCATTTTATTCTCCTTTTCTAATGTTTTGAAATAATCTCTATTAAGGTGTTCATCATTTTTTTTGGATGTAAAAAAAATAATAATTTTCCATGATATCCCTCTGAAGGTTTTCCTATTGGGTTTAATTCTAGATTTTGAGCAATGTCATATGTTTCATCAATATTATTTACCTCAATTCCCAAATGGTGAAGTCCACCAAGAGGATTTTTTGACAAAAAACTATTAACAGGACTTTCTTGATTCAAAGGTTCTATTAATTCTAATTTAATATTCTTAAATTCTAACAAACTGATTTTTACTTTTTGTTTTTTTGAAATTTTAATTTCACCGCGTTCAACATTAAAATTTTTTTCATAATGTCTAATAGCTTGTTCTATGCTTGGAACTACTATTCCAACATGATCTATATTTTCTACAACTATTTTTTGTTTCAATTTATACTCCCTAAATAAAGCTACTCATAAGCATTGAATGACAAAGTCGCTCCAAGAATTATTAAGCAACTATATGTAACTGGTCTAAAAATCTTTTCCGGTAAAATTTTAAATAGTAACTGTCCTGTTTTTAAACCAACGGCTAAAGGTAAAGACATAAACAAACCCAAAAACAAATAATCTTCTTCATAACCATTTATAAAATAAAAATAAGAAAAAAATGCCGCCACAGTTAAAATTACAGTACATTGTATATTTGCTTGGATTATTTTAATACTTTCATTTTGGGATAAAAAAAACAATCCTGTCAATGGACCTGTTGGAACACCAAAAAACCCAGCAAAAAAACCAATTCCACTTCCAAAAGAAACAGACGTTAAAGAATTAATTTTTCCTTTATACTTCCAGCCAGCAATAAGAATAATAGTTGCAACAATTATAAAAATTCCCATAAAAAAAGTAATGTCGGGGATTTCTCTTTTAAAAAGAAAGTATAAACCAACATATACACCTATAAAAATGCCTAAGCCATAAAGTGATACTATTTTTTTCTGTGCATTTTTAATTGCATTTGGAAGTATAAGTAATTGTCCAATCATTCCAGAAATAACAACTACATTTAATGCAGGCAAAGGTCCCATAATTAAAACAAAACCAGGTAAAAGCAAAAGGGCTCCTGCAAAACCAGTATATCCTCTTATTAAACCACCAAG
>QCHB01000023.1 GCA_003278095.1 SAR116 cluster bacterium AG-390-L20
CCCATTTAATAAAATTTTGTTTTAATACCTTGACACATTTCTAATAAATTAATCAAGGTATTTTCAAATATTAAAATTGGTCCAATTTTACAAATAAGTTAATTATGTTCTAATCTAGGATTAATTAAATTTTCTTGGGGGTTAAAATGAATGCTGACAAGGAAAACTCTTTGACATCTGGGCTTTTAAAAAGAGAAGTTATTTCAATAAATGAAAATAAACCTCTATATAACGCAATAAAAATATTAACTAAAAATAATATAGGTGCTCTACCAGTACTAAATAGTAACAATAAGTTATGTGGCATTATAACTGAAAGAGATATTCTTCATCAATTATCTAAAGACATTGGAATTAATCTTAAAAAATCTCTGATAAATTCAATTATGACATCTAAAGTTATTACAATTACTAGAAACATTAATTCTGAAGTGATAATGGATTTAATGACGAAGCATAAAATAAGACATATTCCTATTGTAGATAAAAAAGCTTTAATTGGTATAGTTTCAATAGGTGATGTTGTTAAAAGATTATTGGAGAAATTTAATTTAGAAAATCAACATCTTAAAAGTTGGTTATATTAAACAATTTCACCTCCTTAGGTGTTAACCATTTTAATGATTCATACACAGTAATATAGCAGTATTAATGTAATCAGAGTCAATGATGCATAAAATGTAGTTATAGTTGCTGTGTGAGTCTCTATGAGTTACTAATGATGGTTCTAGTTAAACTGAACTAGCACTATGTCTTTATTACCTTGCAGTTCAGGGGTTTGTGAGCCAGAGGATTGTTGAACTACGTTCTGTTCTACGTATGCGTGTAATTCACGTGCTGTAATTTTATTGTCATTGTTACTGTCAGCATCACCCTCCATACCCTTCATTATAAAGTATGAGAACATACCATGTTTTGCTTCTTCTAGTGGCTTACTGGTCTGATCGCCTGCTGCAGCTGAGAATACAGTAAAGTTACTTGGTATAGATTGTTCAAGTGCACGTATCACTATAGGTCTTGAAGCTATGAGCATGTCTGTACCACGAGTGGCTCCACTGTAGCACGTGTCTAGGAATACGGTCACGCTTCGTGGGTTAGCTTCTGCAATCTCTTTAAAAAGTTGTTTGCGCTTTATAGCAGACTCTAACAATCTTGGAGAACCGTCGTAAGGAAGTAAAAACATATCTTTGCCGTTGTCAGATGCTAAGCCATGACCTGCAAAAAAAAGATAAATATCTGTTTTATTAGTTTTAGTAGAACGAGTAATCCAATCTTTTATTGCTAAACCAATTTCAACTCTATCAGCTTTTTGATTAATGAGTTCTTTAATGTTAGATTCAGGAACTCCTAATTTCATTCTAGCATAATCGTAAAATTGGCGAGCATCTTTGTCAGCATAAATAGCGTCAGCATTTGTTCTAGAATAGTCTGCAACACCAATAATAAGCGCAAGTGAATTAGGATTGATATTAACTTTTTTGTCTGCTGGGTTAAGTCTATCAAAACTAGGGCCAGAAGCTTGTTGAACGTTCTGACGTTCAATTGTTAGAGTTTTTGAAGCCTTATTTCCTTTTTTATCAAAAGCAACTATCTCAACATTTAGACCATAACGTGGAATATATAATTCAATATTATAAGTACCTCTTTTTGTTAAAGGCATCTGTTCACCATCTACCAATATCTCAACTACTTCTGTATTATCAGTTACTCTTCCTGAAATTATAGCGTTTGCGCCTGAAATTATGTAAGAAGATTTTATTTTAGGTTTTTGTTTGTCATTTTTTATTTTTAATTCCTCTTTCTTCTTTTTAGCCTCAAATGCTGCTAACTTTCTTTTTAATTCCTTCGCTTCACGCTTAACTTTGTCTAATTCCTTTGAGTTTGAAGCTATGTTAGTATCTTTTTTATTCTTATTTTTTATATATTCACCATTTTTGAAAACACCTTCAAGTACAGAGCCATTAGCAAATGTAAATACACCCTTACCATGGGGTTTATCATCTTTATGTTCTCCAATATATTTATCCCCATTCGCCCATTGATAAATCCCATCACCATTGCCTTTATCATTTTTGTGTTCACCAATATATTTATCACCATTAGCCCACGTCATAGTCCCTTGCCCATAAGCAACATCATTTTTGTGCAAACCGGTATATTTACTTCCATTTGAATATATAAAAGTGCCTTTACCATCAGCTTTACCTTTAATATGTTCACCAAAATATTTATCACCATTTTTCCACTTCATTGTTCCATAACCATGCGCTAGGTCATTTTTATGTTCTCCAATGTATTGGTTGCCATTAGCGTAATTAAAGACACCTTTACCATTTGCTTTACCATTCTTATGTTCACCTACATATTTGTTTCCATTTGCCCAGGTCATAGAGCCCTGACCATTTGCAAAATCTAATTTAAATTGTCCAACATATTTTGCTCCATCTTTCCAAACAAGAGTTCCAGAACCATCAAATTTGTTATTTTTAAATTCACCATTATATTTTGCACCATTTGAAAATTTATGTATTCCAATGCATAAATGTTTGTAATTTCGGTTAGAACATTTTGGCAATGATTTTTTTGATGATTTACTAGTTTCTTTTTTAGCCAATTTGTTAGCAATTTTACTTTTTTGTTTTTTTAATTTTTTTGAATATTGAAAAACATTTTCCTTCCAAATGCCCTCTATGATTTGGCCATTAACTTTATAAAGAGTACCTTCACCACTATATTTATCATTTTTAAAATTACCTATATACTTTTTACCATTTTCAAAAACAAAGGAACCAAAACCATTTCTTTTTCCATTTATATAACTGCCAGTATGTTTGTTTCCATTACCCCAAGTCATGGTTCCCTGACCTTCTTTTAAATCATTTTTAAACTGTCCTTCGTACTTGCTACCGTTTGAATATTTAAAAGTGCCATAACCATGTCTTTTACCGTTCAGATATTGACCTGAATGCACGAAACCTTTGAATTTATCATTGGCTAAATAGTAGTATGTTCCGTAACCATTTAGAGAACCATCTTTATACTCACCTTCATATTTATTTCCATTATTGTGAAAATATATTCCCTTCCCATGTCTTTTTCCGTTCTTATATTCTCCAGTATATTTATCACCTTTAAACTTACCATCGGCGAGGTAAAAAAATGTTCCCTCTCCATCGATTTTATTATTTTTTTGTTCTCCAACATACTTATTACCACTTGGAAAAACAACTCTTCCTAAGCCATGTCTTTTTCCATTTTGCCACTCACCTTCATAAAAATAACCTTTATATTTATCATTTGCTAAATGATAGTATTTACCATATCCATGAAATTTATTATTTTTAAAATCTCCTACATATTTTCTTTTTGCAGAAATAACAGTTCCAAAACAGTTGTGCTTTTTTCCAGTTGCTGGACAGTTTCGTAATTTATTGTTTGTTTTATTATTTTGAGGTTTTGTTTCTGAAGAAGCTGTTATGACTTTTTCACTTCTACATTTAAAATTTCGTATGTTTAATTCTTGCAAGGTGGCGTTATAAGCTTCTTTATTAATGTTTTTCTTATTTTTCCAGTTTTTTAGATTCTTACACAGCTGAGATGAACTTAATCTTTTAACTTTACAATTTGTATTATCAGAAATTGCAAATAAACATTCTATATCGCCCTTTTGATATTTTAGAGATGAAGCAACATCTTTGGCTGACTTACAGCTCGTCAAAATTATAAATAATAACGAAATAACTATAATATTTTTAAAACTAAAGTTCATAGTTCAAATCATCTATAAAAAAGAGACATTTCAGTAAAGGTCACGAAGTTATTACCAACACGTTCTGTTTTTCTATTTTTAATTAGAGCATTCTTAATGCTTACTTCACCAGTCTCACATGTATATATAGATTTAAAATAAGTTTTACCATTCCTTCTTTCTTCTCTTTCAGTGCCACTACATTGATTACCTAATATTTTACTTATCTGTTTTCTTGCATCTAACTCTGAACGAGTTCGTGAAGTTTGAAGATTTAGGGATTTAGCAATTCCACAAACTTTAAATTGAAAGGGCTCTTGTTTTATATTTTCACACCACGATGGCATGGCCCAAATCATATCCTCTTTTTCATTTTTTATTATCTCTTGATGTGAAATAACCTTAGTTCTTTCAGGGGGGGCACTAGTAACACATGCATTTAATAAAATAATACAAGTTATTGATATAGTTAAACTTTTTAAACTGTTCATTTCACTACCGTGTAGCTTATTCTTTGCTTTGTCCAATTGCTTGTAGGAATATCATAAAGAAGTTTTTTCATATTATCAAAATCAATATCTTTGCCTAAATTAATCTTCTGTTTTGAGGCGATTAGAAGCAAGTATTCTGATGAAGAGTTTTTATTTTTAGTGTCTGATATTAAAAAATAAGCCTCTCCACTGGGAGGAAAATTATAACTTTTTTTTGCATCACCAAATTGAGGATAAGAAATAACATGAACTAATTTATCAGCATTATCTTCTGGATACCAGGCGTAAACATAAAGGTATGATGGCTGACTAATCATAACTTTTATTTTAAGTGCATCACCATCTCTTGCTTTTAACGATGATGAGGCTTTAAATACTTTTTTCTTAACCCCATAATCAGTTGTTATAAAAAAGTCTTTATTCTTATTTTCTTGAAGAACTATCACTTCTGCTTCAAACTTAACCTTACAAGTTTTTTCTCCAACCACTTCAAAAATTTCTTTTGTTAAATTTGAAATACCTGTGATGACCGTATTGTTTGCTAAAGATGACCATGTTTTTTCATAAAGTTTACAGTCTTCCTGCACACAATTTTCAATTGTATCATTTGATATACTTTCCCCTGAAACCCTTCTAGTTGCTTCATTCTTTCCGTTCATTATAGCTCTATTACAAGCCTCATTTTGGGAAATACTAGGTCCATAAGAATACATGCCTTCAACAGATACAATTTCTTTTGCATTTACAACGGTAATGCTCAATAACAAGATTATTGATATTTTGAAAATATAAAACATAAGTAAATAATATCAGGTTTATATAATTGCTTAAATGTTTAATTAATCTCTATCACATACAACCATTAGAGTTTTTTTTAGGCTATATTAGATAATTGCTGGTTGCTCATAGCTTCTTTTGTTACTGACCATTTAAAAGAACATTTTTTGCGTCACCATGTACATCACCCATTAATACGCAACAAATTATGCTTACATATCAATGTGTAAACACGTCATACTGAGGTGAAATGGTGCGCTCTGAGGGAGTTCCATTCCTATGCTATGCAACATAACTGATTACATTCTAGCTATACATTAAGATATGGATACGTATGGCATTGTCAATAGGCACGATATGTTTCACACTTTGTTTTACACTTAAAAAGTCGCTATTGAGTACAGGGGCTCTGTGTCACCTCTGTGTTATTATAATTTAACTATAATAAAATTTATATGTATTATACTTAACTGTATCACTATATGTGTAATCCTACCCCACGCATGTGCCAATCCACCTACCTACGTAATATATACATAGGCTCTGCAGCATATATGCTCAAATAGCTATTAACCATTTTAATGAGTCATAGAGAGCGTACAGAGTCATTACTATAATCAGTGTCAATTGTACATCATATGTGATTACAGGGGCTGTATGTGTCTGTATGAGTCAGGGATGACTAGAATGTATACTTAGGGTGTACAGCAGGTAAGGTAATATTAAAAAGTTATTCAAAACTTTTTGTTAACTCAGGACTTAATATTCCAGTTTCAATAGTAACCTTACACTCAAACTTTATTGCAAAGTTTTCGTCTCTCTTTAAATATAGGTATAAAGTTTGCCATATTCTCCTTTGTATCAAAACATTGAACGCCTAGACCTTTATCAGGTGAAACATGGAAGGAATTCATCCATAATCTTCCTTTTGGATTTTTAACTGGTTGATTATCTGCTAAATAATCATGTGCAATTCCGATGACTTTTGGGTTCATGTATCTAATGTGCAGAAAAACACAAAAGTTCGCAGACATATTATCTCCTCTTAGTTATTTATATTTATTTAGTTCTTTAATTAACTCGGGCATTCAAACAAGTTCGTCTTGGTGGTCACCTGATTAATTTACAACAACCATATATATTCATTTATTGCCTGAGTTTAGTCTGTAATTAAAATAAATACCCTATGAATGAAATATAGTGTGGATAATCAGTCATATTAATAATTATATAGTAAATACAATTAAGAAAAAATTAGAGTATCTTTATAATATTTCTCATATTCACTTTTGCAAAAGACATCATTTCTTTATAAGAACTATGATTTAATAAACCATCATATGTTTTTTCAATCGCTTCCATAGATGGATATCCTACACCAAGCAAGTAATTACCTACATTTGAGCCAGTGAGTAAGTTGCCAAATCTCATTGTTAATGCTCCATTTTCTTTGAAACATGATGCTGATTCATTAATACAGTTAAGAAATCTATCTTTTTCTGATAGTCCGGCTTCTGCTCTTGTAATGACAATATATTTAGGATGTTCTGAACTATTTTCAAATTTTGTTGGTAAAGAAGTTGCTACATTTCTTAGATATACATTAGCTTTTCCACTATCCATAATTTCCCTAAAAATGGGAGATTTGAATTGAAACTCCATAGCCTTTTGATAGCCATTTAAGTCATCATAAAATTGTATAAAAATCAGGCTTCCGGCATGTTCACCTGTTCCTATAGAACCAAAACGCGTTCCTTTAGCTCCTGCATTTGCAATTAAATCCTTTGAATGTTGAGACATTAGTTTAGTCATAGTTTCTCGATAACTAAAATCAACTGAAGCTACTGTTAATATAACGTAATTTGTATTACTCATTTTATTTCTCCAAGGTTAATATTGTCTAAATTCATATAATTTATTTGTTACATCTACATAACAAGTTAAATATTCTTTATTTTAAATTAATCTAAATTCTGAGTATATTTTAATCATTTAAAGATAACTTTTAGGATTAATATTTATCTCTTAACTGACCCTAACCAATCACAACAAAAGGAGGTTTAGCTGATTATTTACAGTCAGGGTGTGCAACAGATGGGGTAAATAAGTTTAATCTTAAAATTTCATAATTGACTACAGTAAATCTTGATTTTAAAATAATTTAAGTATCACAAAATAGGAATATAACGATGTCTGCACTTATAAATTATACTACTCTTGTGTTTACAACTGAATTTGAGATGAACGAGATGATAAATCATATTGATGATACTAGTAAAGTATGGGCACCTGAAATGAAAAAACGTGGTTTAAAACGTTTTGTATGCACTCGCATTTGGAACAAAGGTGATACATTTAAGTTAGGGATTTTATTTGAATACGATACAAAAGAAGCATTTGAAGCAAACGTTGAGTATTTAGATAAACATTTTAATACCCTTCCTAAAACAAAAGAATTGATGACTTTGGCAAAAATAGAAGGAAGCCGAGGTATAGCAGTATTTGAAGTCTAACTATCTTCTACTTTATCTAAAATCATTAGTGTCTATCTAGGAAAGTTTTAAGCATTATGAAAACGCATAAAGAGATGTGCTAAAAGATAATGTTATTAGAAACAATGGTGCACGATATGTCATAATAGTTGCTGTGTATCAGATATTGGTTAATTAAAGTTTTTTAGCATTAACTTTAATTAAATCGTTTAACTTATTTTTAATTCTTATGTCTAATTGTTCTGATGTAGTTATTTCACAACTCCATAAAAACTTTCTACTCCAGTCACCATTTATATAATCTAATGATACATAATCTAAGTTTCTTCTGAATATCCAACCAATAGGTCTAGGTTTTTCTTCTTTAACTAATGCTGTAATTGGTTGTTGAATAAAAATTGCATTTTCAGCAACTTCATATGAATGATTAACAGAAAATATATCTAATTTATTTAAATTTATACTTGAAATTTTAACCTTATTCTTAGATATGAAACTATATCCTCTTGTATCTTTATCACAAATTATAGTCTCACCTTCTACTGATGCAATTACCTCATTGGAGAATATTACAAATAGTATTAATGAAAATATTCTTTTCATTATCTACCTAGCCCTATTTTATTTTTGGTTGTTAAAGGGCATTGTTATAAGTTTAATCAAATAACCATAAAAAACTGGAAGCATTAAAACTTTAAGGGCAGCACCCATTTTATCTATATCACCCCAATTATCATACCTTCCTCCAGTCAAGGCAATTAAACCAATTAACATTCCCAACCATCCAAAAAAAATAGCTCCTTTTCCAAAATTTGTTATATAATCTTCTTTTTTATTCTGGATAAGAGAGTAGCCAAAGGCTCCTCCAAAAACAATCAAAATACTATTGATGTCTACGTACAAAAAAATACCAATTTGAAATAAAGCACCCATTACTAAAAATAGACAAATTAATAATCCTAAATATTTACTCAACTTTGAACTCCTTAAATCTAATATTCATTAGCTTATGACAGCTTAATATTATAATGAGTTTGAACTGAAATATTTCACAGTTTGTTTTGCAGTTCAATAGATTCTAAAAAATAATGAAGTAATTACATTGGCTTGTATTAGAATTTTGGTGCGCTCTGAGGGACTCGAACCCCCAACCTTTTGATTCGAAGTCAAATGCTCTATCCAGTTGAGCTAAGAGCGCATTATTACGTTATTATTAGATATATCAAAAACGAAATTTTACAAAGGTTTATTCATATTTTATAATTGGAGGCTTAACATCATTAGGAATTGGGCAAAGATATGGATTCTTTTTAACCTGTTTTTTAAAAGCTTCTTTAGCATCATTTAATTTCTTAGGATCATTTATTAGGGCGCATGCTGTTGATGCCATAATTTTTGCGGCATGAACCATTCCTTTGTGAGCAGCAGGTGCTTTGCCTTGCGCTACCGTTTGCCATGTATGAAATGGTGTACCAACCGCACATGTCGTCACTCTAGCTTGAACAGTAGGAACTACCCAACTAACATCTCCCACATCAGTAGAACCTATTCCTCCACTGCTAACATTATTTAAAGGAGCTATAAAATCACATAAAGGCATATCTAAAGGAGCTTTTATACCAATTCTTTGAAAACTGTCTAAAATATCTGACTCTGTAAGAGTAGATCTTATTTTGTTAGCAAATTCTTTGTCTTTTTTGTCAAATATAACAGGGCCTATTTTTTCAAATTCATTTTGCATTATTTGTTCCAAGGGTTCATTGCCTAATAAATTCGATACTCCGCTGTAAACTTTCTTTTCCACCCTAGTTTCAGTCATTAGGGCGGCACCGTCAGCAATTTTGTAAACTCTCTGAACTAAGGAACGTAATTCTCTTAAATTCAATGCTCTTATCAAATGCCTTATGGTAACCTTAGCTTGAACTACATTAGCTGCGTTACCTCCAGCATCCATGTATGCGTAATGTACTCTAGCTGAGTCCGGCATATGCTCTCTCATATAATTAACACCTATATTCATTAGTTCTACAGCATCTAACGCACTTCTACCTAGATGAGGAGCGGTGGCAGCATGAGCAGCTTTACCTGTAAAAGTAAAATCAATTCTAGAATTAGCTAAAGATATGGGTTTATTAACAGAATTAAAAGTAGCTGGATGCCAACATATAGCAGTATCAATATTATCAAACCAACCATCTCTAGACATATACGTTTTAGCAGCCCCTCCTTCTTCTGCAGGACAACCATAATATCTAATCCTAGCTTCAACATTGTTATTTTCTAACCAATCCTTGACAGCAGTCGCTGCTAAAAGAGAAGCAGCTCCTAGTAAATTATGTCCACAACCATGACCATTTTCACTATTTTTGATTGGCTTGTGTTCTGCGACGCCTGCTTCTTGACTTAATCCTGGTAAAGCATCAAACTCACCTAAAATAGCAATAATTGGTCCTGATTTACCGTATTCTCCCATTACAGCTGTTGGCATGTTACAAATGCCCTCTGTAATTTTAAAACCTTCTTTTTGTAACATTTGCGTATGTTCTGAAACTGATTTAAATTCTTCATACAAAATCTCAGGAGTATCAAACACACGATTGGAAAATTTGATATACTCGTCTTTTTTATCATCCACTAATTGCCAAATTTCTTCTTGGTTACTCATTTTATTACTTTCTTATTTTTTAATTTTTAATTACTTAATAGTTTCTCAACTGATGGACTAGAATTTAATAAATCTATCGTGTAAGGATTGCCCGGGTTGTTAAAAACTACTTCTACATTACCTTCTTCTAAAATTTTTCCAGATTTCATTACAATTACTCTATCAGCTAAGTCTCTTACAACTGGTAAATCATGAGCTATAAATACGTATGAAAGTGAGAATTTATTTCTTAGATCTTTTAATAAATTTATTATCTGTGCTTGTATGGATACATCAAGCGCAGAAACAGCTTCGTCACATATAATTATTTCTGGATTAAGAGCCAATGCTCTAGCAATAGCTATTCTTTGTCTTTGACCACCTGAAAATTCATGAGGATATTTTTTTGAATCACTTGGCTGTAGTCCTACACTAGTTAATAATTCATAAATCTTTTCCTGATGAAGGTTCTTATCAATAAAATCAGCATGAATTATCCAAGGTTCTGAAATAATATCAAAAACATTCATAGTTGGATTAAGGGATGCAAATGGGTCTTGAAATATAATTTGAACTTTTCTTCTAAAATTAAATAATTCTTTTTTATCAAAATCAAAAATATTACGTCCATGATATAGGATACTTCCACTTGAAGGCTCAATTAATCTTAGTATTAGATTCGAAATTGTAGTTTTACCAGACCCAGATTCACCAACAATTCCAATGATCTCGTCACGAAAAAGATTAAAATTTATGTTATCACAAGCTAAAGTGTCATATGACTTAGAAATATTTTTGACTTCTAATATTGGGTTAGTGTCGATATTGTCATTTCTTTTGTATTTTTGATTAAATTTACCAGGAATAGAGTTCATCAATTCTTTTGTATACTTATGTTTTGGTTTTATAAATACATCTTTCAAAGTACCTTTTTCTACTATTTTACCATTCTTTAGTACAATCACTTTATCTGCCACTTCTGCAGCAATACCTAGGTCGTGTGTAATTAGTATTAAACCCATATTTCTTTCATCTCGAAGTTCAGCTAACAATTCTAATATTTTTGCCTGAATTGTCACATCAAGTGCTGTTGTAGGCTCGTCAGCAATAATTATATCTGGTTCTAAGGCAAGAGCCATTGCAATCATGACCCTCTGCCTTTGACCTCCAGAAAATTGATGCGGATAATCTTTTGCTCTTTTATGAGGGTTGGGTATTTTTACTCTATCTAATAACTTGACTGCTTTGTCCCAGCTTTCTTTTTTTGTATAATTTTTATGAACCTCAAAACATTCTGCTATTTGTGCTCCTACAGTAAAAACTGGATTAAGATGAGATAATGTATCTTGAAAAATTATAGCAATTTTGTTTCCCATTAATTCCCTTCTATCTGTATCTGAGAGTTTTAAAATATCTTGTTTATTTAAAAAAATTTCTCCACTTTTAATTCTACCTGGCGGACATGATAAAATACCCATAATAACAGAAGCAGTTACGCTTTTCCCAGAACCACTTTCTCCAATTATTGCTAACGTCTGCCCCTTATTTAGTTCAAAATCTATACCCTGGACTGCATTTATAGATCCTTCTACAGTATCGAAAGAAACTGCTAAATTAGAAACCTTTAATAATGGGTTTACATTATTACTCATTATTATCTCCGATATTTTCTAAACGCCATCTCTGCTTAGGATCTAATACAATTCTTAACCAGGAGGATAATAAATTTAGTGATAAGGCAACCAACATTATTATTAATCCTGGGAAAAAAGCCAGCCACCAAGCCAATTGGAGATAATTTCTACCCTGAGCAACCATTAGGCCCCATGTAACTTCTGGAGGTTGTATTCCAACACCAAGAAAACTTAAAGCAGATTCACCTAACATAACAAAAGCAAAATCCAATGTAGCTATAGTTATCAAAGTTGGAATTGTTAATGGCGCTATGTGTTTGAAAATAATTCTTGAATTTGAGGCTCCCATAGATATTGCAGCTGAAACAAACAATCTCTCTCTTATTTCCAGAACCTCAGCTCTTGCTGTCCTCATGTATATGGGCATTCTTGTGAATGCGAGAACCAAAACTAAATTTAATAACCCAGGATCAAACATATATAATACGATTACAGCTAGTAAAAGTGATGGAAAACTCATAATAATGTCAGCTATTCTCATTATTAAGTTTCCAGTTTTACCTCCAAAATAGCCTGAAATTAACCCTAGGGCACCTCCCAAAGTCATAGATAATATGACAGCACTACCAGCTATAAACATAGTATTTTGAGTAGCAATTATTAGTCTAGCAATCATACTTCTACCAAGGGCATCTGCACCAAAAAAATACATAAAATTGTGATCAAAAGAAAAGGGTTCTAAATTCCTAAGTCGTAAATTCATTTTTGTATAAGAATCATTAATTAAAGAGGGTCCAAATAAAGCTAAAAAAACCATAAAAGTTAAAAAAATAATTGAAATCAATGCTAATTTATCATTAAGAAACATTGAAAAGATCTGTTTAAATTTATTGTAAAATACTTTTTTTTGTAAAATTAATTGCATGCTATTTATGCCTTATTCTTGGATCAAGAATTGCGTAAGCAATATCAATAATAATATTAATTGATAAAATAACTATAGCAGTTATTAAAATGGAAGCCTGGACTACTGCAAAATCTCTTTGCATAATAGAATCGATCATTAATTTACCTATTCCAGGCCATCCAAATATCGTCTCAACAATTACAGCTCCATTGGCAATTGCAGCAGCTTGATCACCTGCAACGGTAATAACAGGCAACAATCCATTTCGAAGTGCGTGCTTGAAAATAACTTTTTTTTCTTTAACACCTTTAGCTCTTGCTGTTTTAACAAAGTCTGAGCTAAGAGCAGTAATCATTGAACCTCTTACAACCTGCACCAAAAGACCTAAGGGTCTTATAACTAAAATGCCAATTGGCATTATCCAATATGGTAATCCTCCTATTCCAGATGTTGGCAACCATCCAAGAGAAACAGAAAAAACCAAAATTGCTGTTATGGCTATCCAAAAATCTGGTGCACTTGCAGCAGTAAGTGAAACCACTCTTGAAATCCTATCAAAAAGACCATTAGGTTTATATGCGGCTAATGAGCCAATTAGTATAGCACCAAATAAGGCAATGGTCATTGCTACAGCAGCTAATGATAGAGTGACTGGAATAGCTTCTAAAACAATATCAATTGCAGGTCTTTCTTTTCTTAATGAATAACCAAGATCACCCTCTGACAAATCTTCTAAAAATCTGCCGAATTGAATATAAATAGGATCATTAAAACCATGTTTTTCAGAAAACTCTTTTCTCACTTCTACGGGTGCATCAATAGGTAAATATAAATGTCCTGGATCACCAGTAAGACGAGCAAGAAAAAAAACCATTACAAAAAGTCCGGTAATGGCCAACAAACTTGATAATATTCGTTTAGATAAATATTTTCTCATATAAAAACATTAAATTAGATTTTAAATTCCAACCAGAATTTTATCTGGTTGGAATAATATTATTGAGTTTAATTAAATTTTACCTGAGAAATCTGAATTTCACTATTTGTTGAAATAGTTGGAGTAAATTTAATTCTAGGGTTTACACGTGAAAATCCCACCATATGAAACATTTGAACATCTGGAATTATTTCTTCATGTAATTTCTTTTGAGCTTTACGCCAGGTATCTCTTCTTTTGTCACCTATTGCAGCAGTAGCTTCAGTTATCCAGGCATCTACTTGTTTGTCACATGTTGTAGATTGCGCTCCTTTACATGCATACTTATTAAACATTGAGAAAACAGCGTCACCATTGTTATTATCGTGTTGGCTTTGTTGCAAGGCTGGACCTCTATCTTCAGCATAAGGCCTACTTAAAAAATTCAACCAACCAGCAGTTTCCATCATTTTAATTTTAATATTAAAGCCGACTTCAGTAAGCATAGCATGCATAGCTTCCATTGCTTCTGTAGAATTAGGATAAATTCCAAGCCTTCCAATCAAAACAATTTCTTTATCAACTGGAACACCATCTGCTTTAGCTGCCTTTACTAATTTTTTAGCTTCAGCTGGATTATATGGCCAAGGTTTTAAAGTTGGATTATGCCCATTAATACTTGGCACAACAATCTGGGTCATTTTTACAACACCTTCTGGAAAAATAGTACCAGTAAGACCGTCCAAATCAATAGCTAAATTCATTGCCTTTCTAACCCTAATATCATTCAATGGAGCCCTAGTCATATCAATCCTTAACCTAGAAGTTTCTGAGTTAAAGTAACTAAAGTCCATCTTTGGGTCATTCGCATCTTGAACACCAATGCTGGCTGCAATATCAGCTTCGCCAGTTTTGACCATTGCAGCTCGGACTGCAGATTCATTTCTCCACACATATGTTGCGTTTTCAACCTCTGGTTTATCACCCCAATATCCATCAAATCTTTTTAAAGTTACAGATTGACCTGGTGTCCAGGTATTAAAAAGATATGGACCTGTGCCTTTAGGATCACGTACACCTTTAGCTTCTTGAGTATTTGGACTTACCACCGTCATTGTACCCATCATAGCTGGCATTATAGGTTGGGGTGTTTCTGTTTTAATAGAAATAGTATGACTTCCTATTGCAGTCGCTGTTAATTTTATGTTACCAAAAAACTTAGTTCTAATCTCACAATCATACTTAGGATTTAAAGCACGATTTATAGACTTCACAACCGCTTTAGCATTAAGATCTTCGCCATCATGAAATTTAATCCCTTTACGAATATTAAATTCCCAAGTGAGATTATCTGTCTGTTTCCAAGAAGTAGCTAATCTAGGAGTTACCGAACCATCAGCTGGATTTATTTCCGTAAGGGTCTCAGTTACATTTTGTTTAACAATTTTTCCAACTACTGATCGGGTTGCTTCACAAGGATCAACAATATCTGGCTCTTCAGCTATTACAATTGTTATATCTTTTCCAGCAGAGTAAGCCGGAGAAAGTAAGCTACCAAATGCCAAAATAGCGGCAGATGAAATAGCAAGTGA
>QCHB01000024.1 GCA_003278095.1 SAR116 cluster bacterium AG-390-L20
CTAGTTAATTTATCAAATGATTTTTTTAACAGAGATTCATCCGCATAATGTTTTTTTAAAATATCAATCAGATTTCTTGATGGCATACTAAACTTAGAAGGATAAAAGTTATCTTGATTTCTTTTCCCCCTTAAAAGCAAGGGCATTGGTAAAGACATCGATAAACCGTCTAAACCAGCAACATCTATACCTTTACCCAACCAACCAGTCTTGGTTTTATATGGAATAACACCCCCGCTTTCCATTAAGTTTTGACCATCAAAATGAGATCTACCTGTATAAGGTATGTTAGTTGCGTGAATAATTGTAGCTTGGTCTTTTTTCCAAAGATTATGAAAACCTGATAATTTTGGATGTAAACTAAAATCGCTATTTAATTTAAACAAATTTTTTACAAATATATCCGGCCTAACTTTTTCAAGTGTATTGTCGTGAATATATGGAACAGCGGTTAAGCCATCCATTGCACCTCTTAACATTATAACGACAAGATTCTTTTTGTTGTCTATTGTAGATGACTTCACTTTTGACGGTAACAAACCTGATAACAATAAAGATGTAGAGCCAAGGGTAAATTGTCTTCTATTCAATTTCATGTTTTAAGCATCCATTTACTGGAAAAAAGAGCTATTATTTTTTCATCATCACTAATATTTTTTAAAAATGAAATTATTTCCTTTGAGTTATCAAAGTTTCTTTTTAATATTTCATTTAAATATTCATTATCAATATGTTTAAATTTCCCTTTATCTTTAATTTTATTCAAAACACCAATTCTTCTAAACAATAGTTCAGGAGACAACCAATCTTCTTCATAATCAGACCATCCATTTGGCTGAAGAGGTCTAAAAGGTAATTGACCTAAATTTCTACATATCCTTCTAATTTGGTCTTTTTCTCTAGAAATCATAGTTTTAAAATCATAATCAAAGTTATTTGGGAAGTATTTGATACCACCCATTTTGATAAATTGAATAAACCAAGTTTCAGGCTGTTGAAATTTTTTTAATGAAGAATATTTATAAGCTTGTTTTATAACCTCTGTGTGAATGGATTTTAGGTCACCCTCTGATTTTTTCCATGCATTTATTACAGGATTGACTATTTCAGAGGAAGGATTTTGTGTTACGAAATGGTTACATAATTTGTGAGAAATAAATTCAATACAGGATGGATGCCTAACTAAATCTTTAATAACCTTTCGTAACATTGATTTTGCAGCCTTAGTTCCAAAACTTTCAATATATTTTTTTCCTAATATTTTAAATGGACCACTATCATGATATTCTTCTATGAAACGAACAGGGACATTTTCTTCTTTTTTATGAATTTTAGAACTCATTTTCGGAATTCTATGCATCCATCCTGACATTACTTTTGACATGTTTATTACATCTTCTTGATCATAACCAGCACTTGGAGATACTGTGTGTAACTCTAGTAATTCTCTACCATGATTTTCATTGAGGTTTGCAGATTTACCTCTATCCATATTTTTAAATGCTCTAGGTGAATTTGGACCAATAGATTTTGAATTATCTAAATTATGTATCATTGCCCATGATATAGTCACATTATAAACAAGATCTTCGATGTTTTTTAACATCGAAGGAGTAATAACTTCTCTATGATAAGGACCTACATCATAAGAATACATTGAATTTTTTTTCTGAATAGCAAAATGATTTCCCCAAAAATGTAAAAATCTATGAAATACTGGAGAACTACCATTTAAAGCTTCATTTTGCCTTATGGACATCCACAAAGGTTCAAAATAATAATGACCGGTTTTATATTTCAAGAGTTTTTTTGCTCTCTTATATTCTTTTCTGCTATTTTTGAAACTTTGTCTTAGCACCCTTCTGTCTGTATAATTGTATTCAGCATGGTAATTCATCATTTCTTCTAATGAATAAATTGGACCCTTCCAATTTAGATCTGGTATGATCGAAATTTGATCTATAGCCCAATCAAGAGGATTTCCTGGTATTTTTTCATTAACACTAAGACCAAATCCAACTTTTCTAAAAAAAGATTTATTCATTTTTTTACTTTAAAATTGTTATTATCAACTTAATGGATATTTTAACATAATATAAAATTACAATGCAAAATATAAGCCATTAAAATATGATAATTTTCAAAATTATTTGGCATTTATTTTACTTATTTAATTTTAATGAAGACTGATGTTGCAATTTTTTGGATACCACTATTCCATCACAAATTATCAATTATAAATTACTTTAGATTTTTCATATATTTTGTCAGTTTATCTACATATATTTTAGGACCATCTACTTGTGTTGCCATAGTAATGAAAAATTTTTCTCCACTAGTCACACTAAGCCTATCATTAATAGTTTGTTCGTCAATTGCATACCAATGACAAAAAAAGAATTCACCACGACCTATGAATAATTGTAAAAGGAGTGCATAATCATCACTATTTTTTTCAGTAATATTATCATCATCAAGTAAATTCCTACTTTTTAATAACTTAAAAAAATTTTCTCTCATTTCTGCTGTTTCATTTCCAAACCAATCTGAATTAGTTTTTCTATTTTTGACGAGAGAAAAAAAATCCTTTTTTGATTTTGTAGAGTGAAATGTATGAGTTGCAATAAAATGTTTTAATTTATGTTTCATCAATATTCCTATTTAATTGTTAGTAGTATAATCGTAAATAAACACTATGATTTGGTCAATTATCAAGAAATTTCTATAAACAGAAATAAATATTTTATGAGTTTTTGAATTAATTAAGTAAGTGTAAAAACAATGGTTGGTTTTTTGCAACCTATAACAGTTTCTTTGAAATAAAATATAAATTTATTTTTTTTAGATGTTAATCAATGTGGTTCATTCGACATATACTGATTATTTAATTTTGAGTGCGTGGTGCCCGGGGGCGGATTCGAACCACCGACACGAGGATTTTCAGTCCTCTGCTCTACCTACTGAGCTACCCGGGCTTTTAATAAGTTATCTATAACGCGTACATCAGATTATGTCTAGTTATCAACCACAAAAAATCAAATGTCTTTATCGTAATCATTCTCATTAGCTTCAATGGCATATTTTTCTCCTAGCCAATTATTTAAATCTACGTAACTACAACGTTTAGAACAGAAGGGCTTTGTCTCTAAAGTTATATCAAACTCTTTATTACATGTAAGACATTTTGCTTTATTAGATTTTGATACTGTCATCTTTTTATTTCCATCAACTCACCATGATCATCGGGAAAATCTAATCTTTCAACAATATTTATAAAACGTGGTACCTTTCTACTTTTTAAATTTTTAAACAAAGCTGTTCCACACAAAAATTGTATATTATTTTTTGATTTTGGTTCTTTAGATTTTCTCCACAATGATCTTATATGATTTTGAAAGTTATATGAATTCCTATCAACATAAAAACTTTCCAATGAACCAAAATTTCTAGGAATATACATTTCATATAAAACCAACCTTGAAAAGCCAAGAAAATTAGCATCGAAAAAATATTGTTTTCCTATTTCTGTAATATTTTGATGAAGATGTTTTTTTCTATTATAAGACATTCTTGGGAAATCTATTATAATCATCCCTCCAATATTTCTAAGTTTAATTTCTTTTGCACATCTAACAAATGCTCTTTTACAAAATTCTAGTATTTCTTCCTCAGATTTAAGTAATAATTTATGTGTATCTATGTCAATGAGTGTTGCTGCTCTAGTTTTTTCAATCCAAATAAGTCCACCGTCACTCAATTCTATTTTTGGTTTTAAAGCAGCAATAAATTGACTATCCAGATCTAAATTATTCCAATAAATAGCATACATATCTTCAATAACAGGGATATTTTTTGTAAAAAAAAGATTAATTATCCTTTGGACAACATCTAAAACTTCATAATTTTTTGAGTTCGCAGGTAATATTCTTGCTTGGATAGGCTTATCTTCAAATTTTTCGCTTGTAATGATTACTCTTATCTTTTTATTTACATTTAAAGATTTTGAGATACCTCTAACTGATAAAATAGTTTTATCTTCTATTTTTGCTCGTACCACGCCACCATTTAATTTTTTAATAATTATAGCACTATGAACGTTGCCAATTGATGGTGGATATTTATCAAACCAAAAAATCATTTTAATAATTTTATGACTTAAAATTTCTATAATTCTTGTTTGGTCTGCACATTTATCTACTAAAATAAAATGATCATTAATTTTATCAATCATTATTAAAATTATATCCAATAGATAAAAGAGATCTGTATAGTTCTGCCAAAGGTAAGCCTACAACATTACTGTAAGATCCTGACAAAAAATTTATATAAGAAGCTGCAATTCCTTGTATTGCATAACCTCCAGCTTTGCCTTCCCATTCCTTGGATTTAAGATAATAATCTAGCTCGTCAGGATGAAGTCTTTTAAACTTTACAGTAGATTTTATTGTTTTTACTTTAAGAGGAAAATCTGGTGAGTATAAAGCAAAACTAGTTAAAACTTTATGTCTTCTTCCTGAAATCAATTGTAGACATTCTTTAGCCATTTTTAAATTTATAGTTTTAGGTAGTATTCTTCTTCCTAATGAAACTACAGTGTCTGCAGTCAGAATAATAGATTGAGAATATTTAGTCTGAAAAACTTTATTTTTTTCGACAGACATTCTTTTTACATAATTTAGAGGTAATTCTTGAGAATAATTAGTTTCGTTTATGTCTGGAATTAGAACCAAATCAGGCTTTATGCTTATTTGATTCAATAGTTCAAGTCGTCTTTTAGAACCTGAAGCAAGTATAAATTGTTTGTTTAATTTAATTTTGTTCATAAAACAAACTTTAACAAATAAAAATTATTTAAAGCGAAAAGTAATTCTTCCTTTTGTCAAATCATAAGGGGTCATTTCTACGTTAACTCTATCACCTAGCAAAACCCTAATGCGATTTTTTCTCATTTTACCGCTTGTATGAGCAAGAACTTCGTGTTCATTATCAAGTTTCACCCTAAACATTGCATTAGGTAAAAGTTCTTCGACAATACCAGAAAATTCAATTACACCTTCTTTAGCCATTTAACCTCTTTTAGTATTTTTAAGCTTAATCTCACTATTATAATTGATTAGTCAAGATTTTTATGAAAATAAATCATTTATTTAATCTTAATGATACAGACATAGCATGAGCATCAAGGCCTTCGGCTTTAGCTAAAGTAACTATATGTTCACCTAACTCATTAAGATTTTTCTTATTAAAGTTTACAATTGTTGTTCTTTTATAGAAATCTAACACTCCCAAACCACTTGAAAATTTTGCAGTTCCACTCGTTGGAAGAACATGATTAGGACCTGCAATATAATCTCCTACAGCCTCAGGAGTAAAAGGACCTATAAAAATAGCTCCAGCATTTTTAACTTTATTAACTAAACTTTCAGCATTTTTAAAAATTAATTGTAAATGTTCTGGGGCAATTAAGTTAACTAATTCAATAGCTTCGTTCATATCTTCTACAAGAATAATTGCACCAAAATTATTCCATGACGAGCTTGCAATTTTTGTTCTTGGAAGTTTTATAAGAAATTTTTTAATAGAAGACTCCACCTCTAGCGCAATTTCTTCATTATCAGTTATAAGAATAGCCTGGGCTAATTCGTCGTGTTCTGCTTGAGATAAAAGGTCAATAGCAACATGATTTGGATTAGCAGACTTGTCACAAACTATCAAAACTTCAGAGGGCCCTGCAATTGAATCAATACCTACTTTGCCAAACACTTGTCTTTTGGCTTCTGCAACGTAAGCATTACCGGGCCCAACAATTTTATTAACGTTAGTAACTGTTTCTGTTCCATATGCAAGCGCTGCTATAGCATGAGCGCCACCCATACATATAAATTCAGTTACATCAGCCACATGAGCAGCGGCTAAGACAATTGATGATTTATGTAAATCTGAGACTGGACTTACTACAACTCTTCTTTCGACTCCAGCAACAAGTGCTGGAATTGCATTCATCAATACTGAAGATGGATAAATGGCTTTCCCACCAGGAACATAAAAGCCAGCTGAAACTATTGGAGAATATTTAAGGCCCAACTTAACTTCCATATTATCCTTGTATTTAAGATCTATTGGTATTTGGTGTGTATGAAATTTCTTAATTCTTTTAGCGGCAATGTTTAGTGCTTGCTTTTCTTCTTTCTTTAAACTGTTATAAGCATTTTTTAATACATCTTTTGTTATAAATAACTCTTCGATTTTATTTATCTTCTTACTATCAAATTTGTTGACAAACTCAATTAATGCACTGTCACCTAATTTTTGAATTTTCTGTATTATATTAAAAACAATATTATAGAGATTTGACTGATTTTTCTGATCAACTCTCATGAGTCCGTTTAATTTATTTTTAAAGTTTCTATCTTTGAAATTTATAATTTTTGTTTCAGTTTCAGCCATGTATTAACTCTCCAACTTTATTAATCCATGGCTGTATTATTTGTGAATTAGTTTTTAAATAACTTCTATTAACTGCCAATCTCGTGGACACCTCACAAATTTCTTCAACCTCAATTAAACCATTGGCTGTTAAAGTTGATCCTGTTTCTACCAAATCGACTATTCTTTTACATAAACCCATTGATGGAGCTAATTCCATTGCACCATTCAATTTTATACATTCTGCGTGAACACCTCGTGCTTCAAAATAATTCTGAGTAATATTTGGATATTTAGTAGCAACTCTTACATGACTCCAAGTTCTAGGATCTTCATTTTCAACAGTTTCTTTTTGAGCTGCAACTACCATTCTACATTGTCCAATATTTAGATCAAATGGTGAATATACTTCTGTGTGATTAAATTCATTTAGAACATCACTTCCTACAAATGCCATTTGAGCAGCACCGTAAGCTAAAAAAGTTACTACATCAAATGATCTAACTCTAATAATATCAATATTGCTAATATTAGTGTTAAATCTTAATTTACGATCTTTAATATTAAAAAAAGTTTCTTCTGGTTCTATACCAATTTTTGACAAAATAGGTAAAACTGCATCTAAGATTCTTCCTTTTGGTAAAGCTATAGTAAATTTACCATTTTGTTTCATATCTATTACCTATTTGACATTATGATTAGGTTTTAGCTTTGTTGGCCAAGGAATATCTATATCTTCAATTAATATGCTTATTTTTTTACATTTTAATATAATTTCCATAGATTTAGAAAAATGTAAGAAAATCTTATTTTCTTTATGTGTTATAGCCAAAAGATTAAGAAACGACCATTCTTTATTATAGTTTTTGTAATTGATAGCAATAACATTTTTTATCTGTAATCCACAAACTACTCTATAATGAACTGTATTATGCTGGTTAAATTTAGCACCTTCTTTTTCCCAACAATACCTAGATAGAGTTGCTACAAATATTTTTTTTTCTTTATCAAAAAAAAATTCTTCTTTTGATAATATTGCATCCTGACACAAATGTGAAATTATATCCAAATCATATTCTGTAGAAGCTAGTAATTTTATTTTTTTATCAATAGTCAAAACATACCTATATTTTTACAATTTATCTTGATCTTCGAATATTTGCACCTAGATCAGACAATTTGCCTTCTAAATTTTCGTACCCTCTGTCTAAATGATATATACCATCTACTTCACTTGTGCCCAACGCAGCTAGTCCACCTAAAATCAAACACATAGAAGCCCTTAAGTCTGAAGCCATTACCTTGGATGCTTTTAAGTTATTAACACCTGTAACAGTTGCTGTTTGATTTTTAACGGATATTCTCGCTCCCATTCTAATTAGTTCAGGTACATGCATAAATCTATTCTCAAATATGTTTTCCCTTATTTCACACTCGCCGTCTGCTATTGACATTAGTGTCATATATTGTGCTTGAAGATCAGTAGGAAAACCCGGGTGTTCTTCTGTAAAAATATTATAGGGTAATGGTCTTTTATAAGCACAAATATTTATTGAATTTTTATAAATTTCAACTTTACTACCTGTATTTTCTAAAGCTTTTAAAAAACTTTCTAAATATTTTGGTATTATATTTTTTATTTCAATATCACCCATTGTTATACTAGCAGCTATTGCAAAAGATCCCGCTTCTATCCTATCTGCTAACACCTCATGTTGGAGCTTTTTCAATTCCTCCACTCCATTTATAATGATTGTATTACTTCCCTCACCCACAATATTTGCACCTGCTTTATTAAGGCAAGTTACAATATCAACAATTTCAGGTTCTTGGGCTGCATTAGAAATTATTGTTTGTCCTTTAGCTAGGACTGCAGTCATAATAGCGCTTTCTGTTGCCCCCACTGAAATTTTTGGAAAATTTATCTTACCACCCCTTAAACCCTCTGAAGGAACAGAACCAATTATAAAACCTGAGTCAAATTTTATGTTAGCGCCTAGTGCTTCCATAACCATAACGTGTAAATCAATTGGTCTACTCCCAATAGCACATCCACCAGGAAGTGGAACTTTTGCAGAACCCTGTGAAGCAAGTAAAGGGCCTAAAATAAGAATTGAAGCTCTCATTTGTCTTACAAGCTCATATGAAGCTTCATCTATTTGGGCTATACCGTTAAAATTAACATGTCCATTTTTCCATATTGATTTTATGCCTAAATCGTTTAATAGTTTTAACATCAACCTTGTGTCTGCAAGATCTGGCACGTTTGATAATTTAAAATCTTCATTTATAATTAGTGATAAAGCCATTAATGGTAATGCCGCATTTTTAGCACCACTAATATTAACTTTCCCATAGAGTTTTTCGCCACCAGTTATAAAAATTCTCTCATTATTATTTTGACCAGAGTTGTCCATATTAAGAATTATTACTATTTGACATTTAAATCCAACCCTAAAACACCAATTTTTTTTGTTCTTTTACCAATAATTTTTTTATTATCTCTATCTATAATTTGTTTTTTTCTCAATTTTAAATTATTTTTTAAAGATGCAGACAATTCTTCATTTTTTTTATTTTTTTTTATCATATGTAATACCGCATATCTAATTTAATTATCTAAAATAAGGACTAATAAAATATTATATAATAATAAAAAACTTGTCATTAGTGAAAACATAATTAAGTTGTTATCTCGTAAGTGCCGTCATAGCTCCAGCGGTAGAGCGCGTCATTGGTAATGACGAGGTCACTGGTTCAAATCCAGTTGACGGCACCATTTTCTTGTTACTCAAAAACATATCTATTACCTAATTAATTTTACAGCTTGTAATTTCTTCTTAATTTTTTACTCATTTTTATGAAATTTGAGTGTGTCAAATTTGTGTCATTAAACCTATAGTTTATTAAAACTTAAAGAACTTGAAATTGATGTAGTAAATACATCAAAGTTTATAATTTAATTCATTAAAAAATATGCTTGAGCTTATAGAAAATAACTTACCACTTTTGATACTAATTACATTTTAAGTTATATTTTTTTCATTTGGTATGAATAAAAGATAAAATTATGGTTAAAAAAATTTCTTTGTATGCTTTTTCAAAAATAGGAATGAAAGGAGGAGGAATTTCTATTAACCTTCTAGAAAAATTGTATATAATGTCTTAGATGAAAAAATCAAAGTGAATGGTTATTTTTTTATTGATGAACAGTTGTATAAATATTAATTATTTTTATTTGAAATCCCAGCTCCTTTCAACAATCCATCATTAAAACCCCTTTCATATGGAGTTATATTCTTTTCTGAACTTCCTGGATCGCCTGGGCATTCAGTAAAACCCGGGTAACCTTTGCCATAAGTTTGAAGATATTCCTTATGTCCATCCCTATATCCTTGACAATATTGATCTGTCGAAAAAACTTTTTCAGAATATAAATTCATTATAAGAAGCAAAAAAAATTTAAAATAAAGTTTCATTTTCATATTCAATATATTAACTGAAATAATTATTTTTAATTTATAGATATTTTATTTGTCTATATCCAAAAATATATTTAGTATTCAAAAACTATAGGTCTCCTAATATTATATTCTTGATAGAATTAAATAATCTTGTCAAAAAAAGAATTAGAATAAAAATTTAGGCCTAAGTTGTCTTAGAGATTGACATTAATTGCTCATGTATTGCAACAATTATTTTAAGAGTTTCATTCTACTTAAGAATCTAAAAGCGTTATCAAAGTAACACCTAATATTATTTTTTATCTTTGTAAATGTATTAATTTTAAAAATATCTAGATAAATAAAAACCGTCATTACTGCACTTTGTAAGTTAATTTTATGACATTTGACACTTCTAAAAAATTACAACTACGATTACAAATAACTATTTGATTACAATGGATTATCTATCTGTATTAATAGCTGTATGTATTGTAATTTGTACGACATTTATAATTATGTAATCATTGGTTCAGTAGTTATGTTTTTTAATCAAATTTGGGTCACGT
>QCHB01000025.1 GCA_003278095.1 SAR116 cluster bacterium AG-390-L20
ATTAATTGCATCTACAAAATTATTAATATTAGCAGACACTGTGTCCGTCCACTCAAAATTTTCCTCTTTAACAGATCCGTCATTCATTACAATCTTCATAAATGAAGGTCCAGGAGTATCTGGATGTGAACTATCAACTAATTCTACCCATCCATTCTCTCCCCATATAGTTATCCTTTGATAATGAGGTGTTTTTAGAATTGCTGTGATTTGTGTACTTAGACCAGATTTATGATTAAGACTTGCTGAAACAACATCGCCTGTTTTGTACTTAAGTGCTCTTTGTGCAGTTGAAGCAAACACACTTTCCACAGGACCAAACAACCATATCATTAGGTCAGTTAAATGCACGCCCATCCCAGTCATACCGGCAGCAGGTGCATATTGTGGATCTGTACGCCAATTATCTAATGGAAGATTTGCTAATTTATTATGACTAAAATGCCCTTCAGCAAACATAATGTTACCCAAAGAATTGTTATTTATTATTTCTTTAAGTTTTTGCCATCCTTTTTCAAAACGTCTTTCATGACCAACCCCGAGTATGACTTTATTCTCATTACACATATCAATCATTTTTTTTACTTCTGATGATATTAAAGACAGAGGCTTTTCACAGAAAACATGAACACCCAAGTTTGATACTTTTATAGTTTGATCCATATGAAATGAATTAGGGGTACAAAGTATGATTGCATCTATTGTCTCTTCTTGAAATGCGTCATCAAACTCAGTAAAAATTTTTAAGTTTTTGTCATCTGCAAGTTTAACTGCATCTTCATCAGGGTAAGGATCAATTAAATTAACTATCTTCACCTTAGACGATGAAGATAATCTATTAATCATTACCTTTCCCCACCAACCTAAACCTGCAATTGAGACTTTAGTTTCCAACTTATCTTCTTTTCTTTAAGGGGATGGAATCAATTGATCATTTTGAGGAACAAGCCAACCTTTTTGTACAGCTGGCCTGTCAATCATTTCCTTATACCACCTGGTGACATTAGGAAATTCATTTAAATCAATTTCTTGCCAGTCAAATCGTGCCGTCCAAGGCCATATGGAAATGTCAGCGATACTATATTCCTTACCAGATATATATGGATTTTTACTAAGACGCTTATCCATCACACCATATAGTCTTCTAGCTTCTTTTGAGTATCTTTCTTCAGCGTATTCTGACTTTCCTTTGTTGTATTTAACAAAGTGATGAACTTGACCAAACATAGGGCCTACTCCCCCCATTTGCCACATAAGCCATTCTATTGTCCTATAATATTCATCAGTATTTGATTTGTTTATTAGCGTTCCACTTTTCTCAGCCAGGTACATTAAAATAGCACCTGACTCAAAAAGTGAGTAATTATTATTATCTTTGTCAATAATTGCAGGTATACGATTGTTTGGAGATATTTCTAAAAAATGAGGTTGGAATTGTTCATCTTTTCCAATGTTTATAGGAAAAACATTATAATCAATTCCAATTTCTTCTAGCATTATAGACACTTTCCTACCGTTAGGTGTCTGCCAACTATATAGGTCTATCATTATTTGATCCTTATTTTAGAGTGTAATTACAATGCCACCTTTTGTTTTTCTGCCTTCGAGTAAGTTATGAGCTTCAACTATTTTTTCTAGCGGCATTTTATCATGAATAGCTACTTTTAATCTTCCATCTGCAATTCTGCTGTAGAGTTGATAAGAAGCGTCATTATATTCCTCTCTATTTGCAATATAAGTAAATAAAGTGGGCCTTGTTACAAAAAGAGAACCCTTAGCAGATAGTAAAGCTAGATTAAAATCAACTATTGGTCCCGATGCCTGACCAAATAATGCCCATAATCCCCTTGGTTTCAGGCAATCCATTGAACCTGGGAAAACTGATTTAGCCACACTATCGTATACTACGTCGCATTTTTTGTTGTCTGTAATAGACATTACTTCAGCTACAAAATCTTTGTCATTATAATCAATAACATGATGGTAACCGGCTTTTTTAGCTGCTTCTGCTTTTTCTGGGCCACCAACAGTTCCGATCATTGTTGCACCTATTTCACGTCCCCATTGCCCCATTAATTGGCCAACACCTCCTGCAGCAGCATGAACCAATGCTGTCATGCCACTTTCTAACTTAAATGTTAAATGAAGCAAGTAGTGAGTGGTTAAACCTTTGAGTGTACTTGCAACAACATCATGATCATTGACATCCACTTTAAGTTCAACTGAATGAGCTGCATTTATCAGAGCGTACTCTGCATAAGCTCCAACAGGAGTAACGTATGATACTTTATCGCCCTCTTTTAAAAAGGTAACACCTTGACCAACTGAATGAATATGGCCTACACCTTCAGAACCAGGTATTTTAATCTTTTCCTGATTAGGCCATGGATATAGTCCGCTTCTGAAATATGTATCTAAATAATTTAGTCCGATAGCAATATTTTTTACGACAATTTGGCCTGGACCTGGAGACGGAATATCTGTCTCTACAGGACGCATATTTTCCGCAACACCAAAATCTGTAAGCTCTATAACTCTTTGTTTCATAAAACCCCCTCCTAAATTATTTACAAAGAAAGCATTACATTTTATAAATATTAAAATCAATATTTTATAATTAATTAACTTGTAAAATTTATAATTATAATTATTTCTACTATAAACTATTCAGGAGAATTAAATGAGTTTAGTACTGTCAGACCTCCCTTACGCCATAGATGCTTTATCTGAACATGGCATGAGTAAAGAAACAATGGAATATCATCACGATATTCATCATAAAGCCTATGTTGATAATGGAAACAACCTATTAAAAGGTACCGAGTGGGAAAATAAAAGCTTAGAAGAGATTATTGTTGGGACTTATGATTCTAATAATGTTGCTCAAAGCGGTATTTTTAATAATGTATCTCAACACTGGAACCATGAACAGTTTTGGCAAATGATGGGTCCTTCAAAGGTTAGCATGCCGTCTGAATTAGAAAACGCTATAACAAGCTCTTTTGGAAGCATTGACAAATTTAAGGAAGATTTTTGTAACGCTGGTGCAACACAATTTGGTTCAGGTTGGTGTTGGTTAGTTAAAGATAAAGATGGCAGCCTTAAGGTAAGTAAGACAGAAAATGGTGTTAATCCTGTTTGCTTTGGACAAACAGCATTATTAGGATGTGACGTATGGGAGCATTCTTACTACATTGATTTTAGGAACAAAAGACCAGTATACTTAAAGAATTTTGTAGATAATTTAGTTAACTGGGAAAATGTTGCATCTAGACTTTAAAAAGTTTTAATTAGAAGGAATTTAATATAATTCCTTCTAGTTTTTTTCCATAATGATATCAAAATTTAAATTATAGCATTTTTGGTTATTATCTTCATCAAAACCTTCTTCTAACTGCCTTATTAAACTCTTCTTCACTGCAAAAACAGTATCACTCTCTAAATATTTATCACCGTCTATGAATACGTGAGTTACAAGATCTTTGTAGCCGTCAGCTTTAACCATAAAGTGAATATGTGCTGGTCTATATGGGTGTCTATCCAGATTATTTAGAAGATCTCCTACTGGACCATCAACTGGTATTGGATAATATTGAGGTTTTACTGTTCTAAATAAATAAGATCCGTCTTTAAGGGATAACAATGTAGCCCTTAAATCAACCACATCACCATCTTTTTGAACATCATATAAACCGTCAGGACCTGATTGCCAAACTTCAATTGATGCCCCTGGTATCGGATTTTTATCTATATCCATAATATTGCCTGAAACTATACAATTATCTCCTACTACACTTTTAGCTATATTTTCACCGTTAGTAACTGTTGGCGACGGTGCATGGAATGGTCCTAAAACAGTAGTTTCAGTTTCATCCTTTGACTTGCGATTATTTATAGCGTCTAGCAACATTGAAACTCCCAAGACATCAGATAAAAGTATAAACTCCTGTCGTCTATCATCACATTTCTGACCTGTTTTAGTTAAAAACATAATAGCCTTCATCCATTCATCTTCAGTTGGTTCAACTTCTTTTACAACTTGATGAAGATGAGTAATTAAGGAGTTCATTATTTGCTTAAGTCTTTTATCTTTTATTTTAGAAAAGCTATCTAAAACAGCTTCGGTTGCGTTGCTTTCATTAAAATCCATTTTATTTCTCCCAATTAAATAAAATTATCTATATATTTAACGAATAAATCAGCTCCCTTTTGAATGTTTAACTCCCAATCATTCGCAGCATCTTTATTAGCATTATCAGAAATATATTTATAACAAAAGAAAGATAAATTGTTGAGTAAACAGAATTTTGCAATAGGATAACTTTCCATATCAACTATATCAGTTTCTAATTTCTGTTTGCCAGTTACAAAATTATCTCCAGTTCCACAGGAATAACCTTCATAATCCAAAGTTATGGTATTAATTTCATCATAGGGCGTTTCTCCCATTTGAAAACCTAGCGGCCTTACATCCATATCTCTCTGTTTAAAACTGTTAATTGGGACCAAGCCACCTAAATGTTCATTTAGAGACCCTGCGGTACCGTAATTAATAATAACTTTAGGTTTAAAAGAGTTGTAAGCATTCACAACTGAAAAAGATGCGTTAACTTTGCCAACACCTGAATAGACAATATTCCAGTTAGGAAGTAATGATTTTGGTAATTCTCTCTCTAAAGCAACAATAATAAGGGTATCTTTAGGAATCAACTTATCAGGTGTCATATTTTAACAACGAATGTACAGTAGAGTTTAATTTATCTTTTCCAGACAAAGCGACTAATTCGATTACTACCAAAGAAGAAACAACTGTACCTTTCGAAAATGAAATTAAATCTTCAGCGCACTTTAAAGTTCCGCCAGTTGCGAGTAAATCATCTATTAAAATAATATTTTTATTTTTTAGATCTAAATTTTTTTTAATTGAAAGCTTTGATACACCATACTCTAATTCATATTCTTTGCTAATAACTCCTCCTGGTAGTTTGCCTTCTTTCCTAATCATGAAGGAACCAACACCCAGAGCGTCAGCAATTAAAGTAGAAAACAAAAAACCTCTGGCATCTAAGCCACCGATTAAATCAACTTGGTAAGGTTTAATTAGGCTTAAAAAATCTGTTTTAACTTTATTTACCGCTTCATTTTTAGCTAATAAAGGGCTGATATCTTTAAATAATATGCCCTTTACAGGAAAATCAGGAATTTCTTCAATATAATCATATAAATTCATTTATAATTAATCCACTTTATAAATATTAGTTAAATGATAGTAATAGTATATAATAGTATATTTTTAATGGATAAAAAATGAATTATTTAATGCCCCATTCACCTAAGAACGACATTTATCTTAATGAATTCGGGCTGTTGAGTAATTTAAAATTCGTACTCAAAGATATGTGCGATGTTAAAAATTTAAAAACTTCGTGTGGTAATCCAGACTTTTTAAAAAAATGTGATTTTGCCAATGATCATGCCCCATTTTTGAAAGATTTACTTAATGAAGGATCTGTTTTAAAGGGTATAACAGTTTGCGATGAGTTCTTTTATTCTTTAATTGGCGAAAATGGTCACTACGGAACTCCTATTAATTTAAATGCACCTTCTTGCGTTCCTGGTGGATCTAGCTCAGGGTCAGCAGCAGCTCTTACTAATGATCTTTATGATTTTTCTATAGGTTCTGATACTGGTGGCTCAGTAAGAATACCAGCATCTTTTTGCGGTTTAATTGGAATGAGGCCTACTCACAATAGAATAACCACTGAAGGAGTTTATCCAATGGCTCCTAGCTTTGACACAGTAGGTTGGTTTGCTAATAGTGTAGCAATATTTCAAAAAGTTGGTGAAGTACTATTAGATAAAATAGATAAATCAGATGTTAATTTTAGACAATTTGTTATAGCGGAAGATCTTTTAGAACTTTGTGATACAGTGGTCCAAGAAAATTTTAATAATTATATTAAGAATAATTTACCAAGTATTGATAAAATTCGTTTATCTAACATAAGTAAAGATATTATCGCTGATAATTTCAGGATCCTTCAAGGTAACGAAGTTAAAATAAATGTTATTCCTTGGATAGAAAAGAATAAACCTATGATATCTCCTGAAATTAAAAGTAGAATTGATATGGCTTCTAAAATTACAGAGATAGAAGTTAGTAAAGCTCTAACATTTAGAAAAAACCTTATAGATGAAATCAAAAAATCTTTGCCAGAAGGTACTATAGCGGTGTTCCCTACAGCTCCATTTTCTGCTCCCAAAAGTGGTCAGAATGATGAAAGCTTAGGGTTTTATAGAAAAAGACTAATGCAGTTAACCTCAATTGCAGGCATGACCTCAAGACCACAAATATCAATACCAAAGTTAAAAGATAAAACTGGTCCTGTGGGTATTTCGTTATTAGGATGGCAATATAGCGATGAAATATTATTGAATAAATTAGAAGAAATTTAAAAAGGATATAAAATGACACGTATTAAAGACTGGAAAGTGGAAGATTTAACTAGTGAACAAAAAGAGATTCATGACGCTATCATTAATGGTCCTAGAGGTCATGTAGTTGGACCATTAAGAGTATGGTTAAATAATCCTGGACTTGCTCGAAGTGCCCAAACTGTTGGTGCATACGCAAGATATGGAACGTGCTTATCAAAAGGTTTATCTGAACTTGCTATAATCATAACAGGAAGAGTTTGGTCTTCTGCATTTGAATGGGAGCATCATGCACCCCTCGCTATTGAAGGAGGCATTGATCCAAAACATGTTGAAACTATTTCACACGGTAAAAAACCAATCTTTGAAAATCCAGAACAAAATGCAGTATTTGACTTTGCAGCAGAGGCTAATATTCTTAAAAATGTTTCTGACAACACGTACAAGAAACTTGTTGATTTACTTGGAGAAAATGCAGCAATTGATATAGTCGGTATTTGTGGCTACTACAGTTTAATATCTATGACGCTTAATGTATTCAAGGTCCCTAATGACACAGACAAATGGCCACTACCAGAAGTAAAAGATTTTTCAGAAATGGTTAAAAGCTAACTATTACTTGGAAAGGTGTATTGTGCTCCTGTATGTTGTCCTGAAGGCCACCTTCCAGTCACAGTCTTCAGTCTTGTGTAGAACCTTACTGCTTCCATACCATATACTCCATGCCCACCAAAAGCAGATCTTTTCCAACCTCCAAACGAATGATAAGCGACAGGAACAGGAATAGGCACATTAACGCCTACCATTCCAATTTGACATTCATTTGCAAACTGTCTTGCAACCCCACCATTTGAAGTGAAAATGGCTGTTCCATTTCCGTATTCATGCTTATTTACTATATCAAGAGCGTAATCGAATGTGTCTGCTCTTACCATTGATAAGACAGGACCAAAAATTTCTTCCTTATAAATAGACATATCCGTTGTAACATTATCAAAAAAGGAACCGCCGATAAAGAAACCATTTTCATAACCTTGAAGTTTCAAATTTCTTCCATCAACAATCAAGTCAGCCCCCTCATCAACACCCTGGTCGATATATCTTTTAACTTTTTGTAAATGATCAGAAGTAACCAATGGACCCATTTCTGAATCAGGGTCAAGTCCAGGACCTATTTTTAAATTTTCAATCTTAGGTTTAACTATCTCTTTTATCTTATCGCCTGTGTCTTTACCTACAGGAACTACAACTGAGATTGCCATACAACGCTCACCTGCAGATCCAAAAACAGAACCCATAATAGCATCTCCTACCATCTCCATATCAGCATCTGGCATAACGACCATATGGTTTTTGGCCCCACCCATAGCCTGAACTTTTTTTCCATATTTAGCTGCTTCACTGTAAACATACTGAGCAATAGGTGTGGAACCAACAAAGCTTACACCACTTATGTCCTTATGTTGTAAAATAGCATCAACAGTATCTTTCCCTCCATTAACCATATTAAGTACTCCGGGAGGGATGCCGGCCTCAAGAACTATTTCTGATAGCAATCTAGTTGAACTTGGATCTCTCTCCGATGGCTTAAGTATAAAACAATTTCCACATGCAATGGCTACTGGAAACATCCACATTGGAACCATTATAGGAAAGTTGAAAGGTGTAATTCCAGCACATATTCCCATTGGTTGATAATCAGACCAACTATCAATTGACCTCCCAACATTACTTGTATAATTGCCTGCTAAGTGATTAGGAATACCACAAGCAAACTCTACAACCTCTAATCCCCTGCCAATTTCCCCTAGTGCGTCGTCAAAAGTTTTACCATGTTCTTGTGAAATAAGTTTGGCCAATTCATTTTGTCGTAATTCTATAATTTCCTTTAACTTGAACATCTTTCTAGATCTAACTAACGGTGTAATACTTGACCATTCAGGGAAAATATTAAGAGCTGACTTAACTGCTTTATCAACACAATTTGCAGTTCCTGAGACAACACGCGATATCTCTTCACCTGAGGCTGGGTTGTATATAGGTGTTGAAGATAAATTTGGAAAATCAGCATTCTGCCCATTAATTAAATGATCTACAAGTTTCATTTGTACTCCTAATAATTTTCAATAATAATAAGATTAATAATATGAACTATAGTGCAGAAAACTTAAT
>QCHB01000026.1 GCA_003278095.1 SAR116 cluster bacterium AG-390-L20
GGAACTCCTTGTGCATTAATTGCAATGGGTATTTTGCTATCCTACAAGACAAACAGAGATCAAATTAAACTTTCGTTAATTATTACATTTCTAAAGGTTCTTTTATTTCCAATTTTATTGTTTTCTATTATTTTTTTGTTTGAATATGATTTGAATATTTCAAAGACAACAATGATGGTTGCTGCCGCTCCTATAGGAGCAATGGGTTTAATATTTGCATCTATTTATAATGTAAAAACTGACGCTGTTGTTAGAGCAGGAATTTTTACTTATATATTATCACTTATTGGCATCCCGATAGTTGGAAGCATTGAATAAACTAATTATAAACTTCTAAAATATCTTATTGCTCATATTAACCAAATAAAATTAATTAATGAGATTTGTTATTCAGAAGAGCGTTCCGCCCAACCTGCAAAAATTTTCTCTAAAACAACAACAACATAATATAAAGCTATACCTAAAATAGCTAAACCAATTAAAACTGCAAACATAAGAGGATAATCAGCATTTGTTTTTCCACTATCAAAAAGTGCTCCCAAGCCCCTACCATGAGGTGAAACAATTTCCATTAAATTTGTGCCAATAAAGGCTAAAGTAACGGCAACTTTTAAAGCACCAAAAAACTCTGGTAAAGTTTTAGGTAAAGCAATTTTCCAAAATATCATTGATTTTGACGCCCCTAAGGATCTTAAAATATCTCTATATTCAGGTTCAAGCGTTGATAAACCAATTGAAATAGATACAGCAATTGGAAAAAAAGAAATCATAAATGCAATTAGAATAGTATTTAAGTCATGTTGACCAACAAACATTAGAGCAATAATAGGTACAACTGTAGCCTTAGGAATGGCGTTAAAGCCTACCAAAAGTGGATATAAAGCTTCTCGTAAAATTTTTGAAAGACCCATGATCATTCCAAGAAAGACTCCAAAAATTACAGCTAGTAAAAGACCTGCAACAGTCCTCCAAAGGGTGTCCCACCCATATTGAAAAAAAAGTTTTTTAAATTTCCAAAATGCTGGCCAAAGATCTGAAGGTGAAGCCATTTTATAATTTGGCCAACCATTAAACCAAACTACAAACTCCCAAAATAAGAGAAAAATAATAATTGCATAGAAGGGTATTAAAATTTGTCTCATTAATTTGTCGCCTGTTGAACCTGAGCAATTTCAATTTGTTTTCTGAGATTTTTTAACATTTCTATTGAATCAGGAGAAAATAAACTATCAAGTTTAGGATTTTTTAATTTTGGTATTTGTAACGAATATTGACTAGTAGCAGGCCTACCGGATAAAACCACAACTTCATCAGCTAAAAAAATAGACTCTCTAAGATCATGAGTAATAAGTATTCCAGTAAAAGGTTCCTCTTGCCTTAATTTATGCATTACTTGCCACAAGTCTTCTCTGGTAAATGCATCTAGGGCTCCAAATGGTTCATCTAAAATTAAGACTTCTGGATTATGAACTAGTGCTCTACACAATGAAGCTCTTTGTCGCATACCTCCAGAAAGTTCAGACGGTTTTTTTTCTTCAAAACCCTCTAATCCAACTAAATGTAAAAGACTTTTTGCACGATCCTCTTTATCAACTTCACTTAAATCATTGGGAACAATTTCAAGAGGTAGCATAACATTTTTTAAAATACTTCTCCATTCTAATAAGACTGGATTTTGAAAAGCCATGCCTACAATTGGCTTAGGGCCAAGAACTTTTTCTCCATTTAAATATACCTCACCATTGTCTGGCTTTAACAAACCTGAAATTAACTTTGTCAGCGTGGATTTACCGCAACCTGAAGGACCTACAACTGCTGTAAACCCATTTTTAGGAACAGTCATATTCAAGTTTTTTATAACGGGCAATAAACCCGTATCTGTCTTGAAGGTATGAGTTACCTTATCAATGATTATGGCTTCATTGCCAACATTTGATTTCATTACCGAACCTTAAAATAAGACGAAAATTATTCCGTCTTATTTTATAATTTATTGAACATTACTTCAACTTAAACCCACCCATTGGGAGATACATATCAGTGAAATACAACTTAGCATTAGGCTTTGTCTTATAATTATAAGTTTCGCTCAACTGATTAATAGCTTTTTCAAAACGCGCATTGTCAATATTGCCCATTCCATTTTTAACAACATAATCGGTCATAACATTGCCAGAGAGTGCCAATTTAAATCTTCTTTCTTCTAACTTTTTGTCAGCGGCTGGATTTCTTTTAGCAAGTGCTTCAATAGCAGAACTAGGATTTGAAACTGCATCTTTCCAACCCTTACCTACTGCACCAAGAAAAGATTTAACAACATCAGCATTTGCAGAAGCAAAATCAGTGTTAACTATAATTGCATTACCATATAGATTTAGCCCATGATCAGCCATCAAAATAGTTGTTATATCATTTTCAGGAACACCTAAACGAACTAGGTTAAGGTAAGAAGAAAAAGAATATCCAGTTACAGAGTCAACTTTACCTTCAGCTAACATAGGTTCACGTGTTGGAAATCCAACTGGTTCGACCTTGATTTTACCCATATCAAGTCCATTTGCCTTTGCAAACGATGGAAATTGAGCCCAAGCTCCATCTGGTGGAGGCGCACCCAAAACTGATCCTATTAAATCAGAAGGACCATTAATACCTTGTGATTTCCTTCCTATGACAGCAAATGGAGGTTTGTCATAAACCATCATTACAGCGATTACTGGAGCTCCAGGATTTTGGTCTAAAAACTTTATTAATGAGTTAATATCTGCAAAACCAAATGGGAAAGCCCCAGTCGCAACCTTAGGAATTGCTGCTAATGAACCTTTACCAGGCGAAATTTCTACATCTAATCCAGCAGATTTAAAATAGCCTTTATCTATTGCATTAAAAAATGGAGCTGAAGGACCTTCGAACTTCCAGTCTAATGTGAATGGAATTTTGGTATCAGCAAAACTTTTAAATGATAAAAACACAAGAAAAAATGATACTAAAAACTTATACAATGTTATCTCCTTTCAATGTTAAAAATTCAATTAACATATATATTAATATCATTCACTAAAGCAAATTTCAGTAAGATAATATGTTTTTGTATTTATGATTAAAATTTAGACAGTTTTTTATTAATATCATTTTTGCCTATATATCACTGCATCAAGGAATATAATTTAAAAATGTAAAAAATTTATAGGAGTATTAAATGGCAATTGTTTCAAGAAGAGTATTAAAGCCAATTTTAGGCAAAGCTAAAATAGCACTAGAAAGAGCCACTAAATATAAAGATATTATGGTTAGTTTAGGTACAAAAGCCAGATTAGGTACGTTTGTAGGTGGTGAGTTGAATGGTTGTATTCAATTGACAGCTATATATCCAGATATGACCACAGCTACTAAATCATTTACTGAATTGAGTAAGAATAAAGATATCATTCATATGATGAGCAAAAGAGACGATGATCCTTCTGGTCATTTAATTGGACCAGAAGTTTACAGGACTATATATGGTACACCGTCACCAGAACATGGCATACTACTATTAAGAGAATATGAAGTAGATAGAAAGTTTCTTCCTAAATCCGTAGAATTACTTTCTGAGGTTGAAAATATAGGTAAAGACGAAGATACAAAAATTTTAGGTTTATATCCAATAATTGCTGATAAAATGGATTCACTATATGTAGTATATTATTATTCATCGTTTGAATCTATGGGTGATATAATAGATAGGATTGGTATGTCCGAAGCTTTTCAAAATGTTGTCAATAAGGCAAACGAGATAGGAAAATTAAAGGCCTCTAATGTAATCAGGATGTTTTAAATTATGAAATTTAATAAATGGGCAGTATAATACTGTTCATCAATTTTAATAAATTATTAAAAATTACTTTACTGTTAAAGGTTAGATGTCTTTGAACTTAATTAATAGCAAAATAACTTTAAAAAATCGTCCGGATCCATCTGTTACTGAAGACTTATTCGATTTAAAAACTGAAGAACTAAAAGAATTACAAGACGATGAGTTGCTTGTAGATGTTAAATATGTCTCAATAGATCCTGCAATGAGGGGTTGGATAAGTGATGTTGGTAATTATTCTAAGCCTGTAGCGATAGATGAAACTATGAGAAGCTTAGGTGTAGGTAAAATTATATCATCTAAGGACAGAGGTTTTAACGAAAATGAGTATGTAGTCGGTTGGCTTGGCTGGCAAAAATATGCAGTGGTTAATAAAAGTGCAATACAAATAAAAGTTAATCCTAATGAAGTCCCTTTATCAGCTAACCTTGGTGCATTGGGTCTTAATGGTATTACAGCTTTTGCTGGTCTTGTTGACATATGCAAACCTAAAAAAAAGGAAACTATAGTTGTGACAACTGCTGCAGGCAGTGTTGGTTCTGCTGTAGGTCAAATAGCTAAAATATATGGATGTAATACAATAGGATTTACTAGTTCTGATGAAAAGGCAGAAATCTGTAAAACAGAATTTGGGTATGATGAAGTAATTAATTACAAAAAAACTGATAATTTATCATCTTGTCTTAAACAAATTGCGCCAAATGGAATAGATTGTTTTTTTGATAATGTGGGTGGAGATCAGTTTGACGCTGTAATGGAAAATTTAAACATTAATGCCAGAGTTGTAATTTGTGGAACTATTGGTATGCCTTCATACCCTATACCAAATGGTCCACGGATCAATCGAACCTTACTAGTCAAAAGAGCAAAAATAGAGGGTTTGTTAGTATTAGACTACTTTGATAAATATAAAGAGATATATGATCAATTAACAAAATGGTTTAAAGATGGTAAATTGAAAAATAAAGAAGACATAAATCATGGACTTAGCAAAGCACCTTCATCTTTGGTCAAAATTTTAAATGGTCTTAATTTAGGAAAACAATTGGTAAAATTATGAAATTATTTGTTAATTTCTTTCGTGCCAGGCAATATATGACGATGAACCTACTATAAGCAAACCTCCTAACCATAGAGTTAGAGGTGTGCTTTCTATAAAAACAGTATATCCAATTAATACTGCCCAAATTAATTTTAAAAAATCCAATGGTAATAAAATTGCGAGTTGGCCCCTTTTAAATGAGCTGTTTAAAAGTGTTTGGGCCAATGTTCCCGAAACAGCTATAAAAAAAATAATTAAAAATTGATTTGTGTTGGGCATTATTAAGTGAGGATAAGCAACCACAAACGTTGGAGGTATCATTCCAACACCCGCATATAGAGAAATTGTAATTGCTGAATCTGTTTCCGTTAGTTTTTTAATAAAAATAAGAGATATTGACCAGATTAAAGCGGAAGTAAGAATTAAAAAACCTCCTAAATTAAAAGAAAGATCTGGTCTTAAGACTATCACTGTGCCCAAGAAACCTACAAACAAAGCTATCATCCTTCTTATCTTAAATTTTTCTTTCAAAAATAAAAAAGCTAAAAAAGTTGTAAAGATTGGAACTGTTAAGTTTAGAGCTGTTACTTGAGAAAGCGATGTTATAGTTAAACCATAAAAAAAACATAACATAGCAACTGAATTAGTTAATATTCTATATAACTGAAACTTTGGTTGCTTAGTTATAAATACACCTCTTCCTTCTCTAAACATCATTGGGGCTAAGACTACAATAACAAGAGCACATCTTAAAAATGTAATTTCAAAAATATGAATTTCTTCAGATAAATACTTGGCTGTACTGTGCATTACAACGAAACAAAAACCAGATATTATCATCAAAATTATTGATATGGTTGTATTAGATAATTTATTGAAAAATTTAAGCAATTAATACCTTAAACTTTATTAATGTGAATAAATTCACTCATTTTTGAGAAAAAGCATCAAGTATCGGGCAGTTAGGTCTATCATCACCATGACAATTATTTGCTAAATAACTTAACTCATTACGTAAATCTTTTAATTCTTTTAATTTTTTATTAATTTCACAAATCTTTTCTAAAGTAATTTTTTTAACTTCTTTACTGGATCTGTTATCATTTTCATATAAAGATAAAAGTTCTCTGCATTCTTCAATACTAAAATTAAACTTTCTTGCTTTACCAACAAATTTTAATTTTAAAATATCTTCTTCACTATATTCTCTATATCCTGTTAATTTACTTTGTTTAGGCTTTACTAGTTCTATGTTTGCATAATATCTTACAGTTTTTACTGTTAGATCAGACAGTTTTGAAGCTTTACCTATATTCATATTTTTTGCTTTACCTTCCCCTAAATGTAAGGTTAAAAACTTAACATTATAAAATTTTAAGTCAACTAAACGTACATTATTAATTGACTTATATTGCAAACACACTTGTTTTCAAGTATGTAAAATACATTCTAGTGTTTATTGAGGTTGTTGTATTGGTCATTTTGGTGCAATAGGATATTTTCAATTTATGGAAATAGACTGGCCAGCATTCTTGTTTATGACCCTTGCAACTATAAATGATATTATCACATCAATCA
>QCHB01000027.1 GCA_003278095.1 SAR116 cluster bacterium AG-390-L20
ACATGGTAAAACCTATAACTAAAGAAACTTTGTTCATGAATTGCATGGAACTAGACTTTGCAACAAAAGTTGAATTAGAACATTGGATGGCAACTTTTGAAGAGAAAGTATGGACAGAAGATGTGATGAAAGAATTATCTAAAGTAGGATTAGTAAGAAGAACTGTGGCACAAGTCTGGAACAAACAAAATCACAGATTAACTAGCACATTTGAATATGAAAATGAGAATGCTTATAAAGCTTGTCAAAAGATCATTGAAGAAAAAATAATGCCTAAAGCGCAAGCAAGTTATACAATAAAAGCTAGAAACAATAGAGGTGTGATTTTTTATGATTATAGAAGTTAATTTAAATTTTTAAATTCTATTTTAGAAAATAAACTACTTTTACTAGCCTATTAAATTTTATTAATATCACATAGTGATATTGAATATTAATTTAAAAAGATTAAATAATTATCGTGTCAATAATACAAAAAATCATAGTTATACCAATATTAAGATCACAAGTCAGACTTTATGTTTTCTTTGGTATTCTTTTTGGTTTTTATCAATTTGTTTCATGGATTGAAAATTAGGAGATTAAAATGTTTGGAATAGGAATAATTAAAGGAACTATCATAGGAATGGGTATAGGTGTAATGGCAGGCTTAGCTTTAAAAGAAGTTTGCAAGATGAAAAAGAAAAAAGATCAGGTTAGTAAAACTGAAAATGATATTGTAGATACAGAAAATAGTTAATACAAATTAATAAACAATGGATTTAACAAAATACAAATGGAAATGTAGAGTTCTTTTGTTAAATACCACTTGTTATAGAGATAGTAACTATAAAAAATCAAAAGAACTTTATCAAAAACATATAAAAGAATTTCATAAAAGACATGTCAAATTAATGTCTTTTAGAAAAAAGGGTCTTAAGTTTTCTATCAAACTAATTGGTTACGATGGTACTTTAAAAAAAGAATATTTAACATTAGAACCTCATAACATTTTTGATCTTATAGATTCTATGCCAATGAGTAAGTTTAACTATGGGGGAAAGTTAAAACCTCTTAATCTATCTCTATATTCAGACTATAAGCCTGAGACAACTCTAAAAGGGCTTGGATTTAAGAATAAAGAAAAAGCGACTTATACTATAGATGCAATAAAAGACAGAGACAAAAAATATCAGGTAAATGTTGTATCCACCATGTTAGGTAGAGCAAAAAAACATCCAAACAAAACTGCTGATATGGACGAAGCGATATTAGTTTTTGAGAAATGGATGCTAGATTATAAAAAGAGCAAGTTTTTAGTATAATTTTATTATTCTACTTTGGTATATTTTTGCAATATTGAAGGATCAGAATATATAACTTCTGTATCTCCACCTACAATCACTACATTAACTCCCATTTCTTTAACTTGTTTTACAAAATCAGTGTATTGTGAATGAGCTTTATCCGAGGTTTTTTCATCTTTCCATGTATTGATTACATAAAGGTTTGTTTCATTAACATCAACAAAGGTTGAACTATATAGACCTCTTTTAAATAATTTATTATTTATTAGCCTACAGGTATTTTTTAAGCTGTCTTTTGCAACTTTATTTTGAAATTTCAAAACATGAATTCTTGTAAACATTATAAATTTAAACCTATAAAATTAAAATTTATAAAACTTTAACATAAATCAAAGCTAACTCAAAAAATAACAATAAATTGCTAAATTTACATTTATGATTTTGGTGTCATGGAATTGGAGCGGGCGAAGAGTAGTTAAGCTGATCTTATGTGCGCCACTTGTAGCTGAATACAAGCTATATCCTCAGATAATGTAATACTGAATCCCTGTCAAGAGGCACAAAATGGTCTACCGTTTGGTCTACCCTAAATTAACCGTTACTAGTATAGGGTAAGTGGGTATGTAGGTGTATTAATAGACCTCTCTTTAATACCACTTATATGTATCACTTAAAGTGTAACACTCCCCGGGCATGGGACATGGGGGTATGGCTAGATATGTATAGTTAGGGTGTGCAGCAGATGGGGATTTTAAAGAGTAAAATTATTTTTTTTTATAAAAATAAATAATCTAAATTCAAAAATGTTATAACTTATTATGTTCCTATATGATTAAATAGAATTAAATGAGGAAAATATAATGAGAGAACTAAATACAAAATCACAAAAAATAATATTTGTCATTCAATGTAGTATCAAATCTGATGCTAATGAATTTCAAACATGGGCAAAAGACCGTGCCGCAAAATATGTGTTCAATTTAAAGGAAGAAAAAACTATAAGTTATGAATGGCATTTGTCTGATGATAATTCAGAAGCAACATTAGTAGAGTCATTTATTGATAGTGATGGTGCATTGCAACGTTTGAACAACCATATGTCAAGCCCTATAGCCGAAGAAGTAATGCAACATGTTGATATTAAAGAATGGCTAGTTTTTGGCAATTCTAAACAAGATTTAATTGATACACTAACTCCTTTGGGTGCCAAATTCAAAAGGCAGCATTGTGGATTCAATCATAGTTCAGAATAATTTCTTTTAGGCTATTTAAAAATATTGATTACTAATTTATTTAGTTATTTGAGTTATAATCCTTACCTTAATCAAAAAAATACACCTCGTAACGTGTGAACCATTTAATTACTCATACAGAGTCATACAACAGGGTAAATGTAATCACTGTCAACTGGTACATGAGATGTGGTTATAGTGGCTGTGTGAGTCAGGGATTGATTATTCTTTACTATTATTCAAATCATAGAGTGTTTTGCCTTTGTACATCCAAAATTGTGGACCAGCAATTTTACCCCATTCATATCCCATCTCATTAATTATAGTTAATGCTGATTTAGATAAAGATGTTATTTCACCTCTAAATTCTACTTGGTCATCATGCAAAACCTTACATGTTTGACTTGTATCTTTTTTAAATTCTAAGATAGTATTTGGTTCAACACCTATTGACATGAAATTAAATCGGTTTTTGTTTCTTTGTTTTTGTAACGCTTGAAGGTCACTCTGATTTTCTACAATATCAGTAGTTGGAGTAACATCTTTACCTCCACTGATTTCAAGTGCAATCTTTGCCTTCTCAGGCGCAATTGTAAAAAATTCTCTTGATGAGCTAAGTCTGACATCGTCAAACATTTCATGTATCATTTTTTCTAAATTTTTATTTTCTGTTTCAACTGCGTAATAACAGGTAAAGGGTAGAGGAACACCAGAATGTCTAGATAACTCTTTCATTCTTTTTTCTATGGTTTTGTCAGTATAACCTATTTTAATAAGACCGGGCATTGCCTCATTTGTAAGAATGTACACAACTCTTTTCTGATAATCCTTATTCAATAAACACTCCATTGAAACAAACAACTTCTTCTTGTAAACTTATCACATGTCACATAAACAAAAAAGAGTGCTTATCTGGTGTGCTATATTGTGCTGGGGTTTATTTATACTTAGGGATTTTATCTAAAGTTTAAGGAAGGAAACATTTAAATGGTCTACCATTTGGTCAACCCTCCAAGCACATATTACAAATTATGCTTACATATCAAATACTTATGAGAGGTGGAACACATGAATTGGAGCGGGCGAAGAGATTCGAACTCTCGACATTCTCGTTGGCAACGAGATGCTCTACCACTGAGCTACGCCCGCTTAATTTAAATGGAATATAACATTCTGATTGATAGTATCAAGAAAAATCAAAAATTAATTATTCTTAATTATTTTAAAAGCTTCATGAATATTTTTTGAAATGTTGATAATGTCATCCTCGGTTAAATATGGATGCATAGGCAATGATAAAACGTTTCGTGCCAGGTAATTTGTATTTGCTAGTCCACTTTTAGATATTGGAAAGTTCTTGTAAGGTTCGTGTTCATTGAGTGGAATGGGATAATATATTGCAGTCGGAATATCTTTAGATTTCAACTCTTCTTGCAACTTAGATCTATCAATGTTTTCAGGTAATACTATAGTATATTGGGCCCAACTACTTACACATTTATTTTTAATTAAAGGTAATTTTATATTAAGTTTCAAATCATTAAGATGTTTATTATAATTATTGGCAACCTCCTGTCTTTTTCTTAACTCTGACGGAAAAATCTCAAGTTTTTCTAATAATATTGCAGCTTGAATAGTTGATATGCGAGCATTCATCCCAATTCTGTCATATTCATATCTATTTTTACCCATTCCGTGAACGTGAGAAGAGTTGGCTATTTGATATATTTCGGGATCATTTGTAAAAATTGCTCCTCCATCACCATAACATCCCAGTGGTTTTGCAGGGAAAAATGAAGTTGCAGATACTTCACAAAGGTTTCCAACATTATTCCCATAATATTTTCCTCCAAATGACTGGGCTGCATCGTCAAGAACCCATAAATTATTATTTTTAGCAAATTCATTAATTGGCTTCATATCAGCAGGTTGTCCAAATAACCCAACAGACATTATACCTTTAACTTTAATTCCCATTTCTGTAGCTGTTTTAAAAGCATCAGCTAACTTACTTGGATCTAGATTAAACGTTTCATTCTCTATATCTATAAAGATTGGAATGGCACCTAGCAGGGGCATAACTTCTGCAGACGATGCAAATGAAAAGGCAGGTACTATAACGCCCTCACCTGCTTTGAGTTTTAGTCCTAGAAGAGCTAATAATAATGCATCTGTGCCGCTTGAACAACATAATACATACTTCGCACCAGTGTAAATACTAAGCTTTTTTTCAAGTTCCTTTACTTCTGGTCCTAAAATATATTGTCCATGATCCAAAACTGTTTTTATACGCTCTTCAATTTTGTTGCGAATAAGGTTTTGTTGAGCTTTTAAATCAAT
>QCHB01000028.1 GCA_003278095.1 SAR116 cluster bacterium AG-390-L20
GACCATTGTGGTCTATTAAACCAAATATTATTTATGTTTTTTTTCCCTGCGGTCCATTGAGATACGGTAAATGAAAACTGAGGCAAAATTATAGCTTTCTTAACGTTCTTTTCTAAAACTTTTAACGTGTTTGCTTTTGTTTCGAATATTGGCATAAGTTAGCTTACTCTTGTTACTTTATTAGTTTTTTTAAAAAACAAGAAAATTTCTTCTGCAATTTTTTGTATACTTTTACTTCCATCATTGAAGCAAATTAAATCTGGGTTCATAGGCTCATGAAATTGAATATCAATTCCAATAACATTATTAGTTTCACCTTTGATAGCTTTACTGTACAACCTTTTTTTGTCTCTTTTTATTAAAACATTCATAGGAACTTTGATATAAACTTCATTGTAATTAATAATATTTTTTTTATTCCAAGCTCTTATTTCTTCAAACATTGAGATAGTTGCAATTACGACATTTAAGTTTTGATTAGCTAATAAATTACAAAGTTTGCTATATAAGTAAGATAAGGTAAGTCTACTTTCCATCGAGAATGAGGGCTCATCATTAAATATCAAACGTAATTCATCACCATCTAAAAATATTGTATTAGGTTCTTCTTGTTTTATTTTTTCAAAAAATAATTTTCCTATAGAAGTCTTTCCTGCACCAGAAAGGCCTGTTATCCAATATATGTTCCCCTTTATACTCATACAAAATATCTCTTATTAACTTTTTTATTAATTTCATTTATTGATTTTTTAAAATAGTTTGGCACACACTCGAATTAATTGTCTTAATTCCTCAATTCAGGAATAGCTTTGTTAATGCAAAATTGATGCCTTTTTAAAAATTTAATAAATTAATTATTATACAAATCATTAAAATTGAGTTTCTACAGACATAGTAATTGTTATATGACTTTAAATTAAGCTGAGTTTTACATTAAAAATGTGATACTCTAAGGCAGATTTTTATAACTGATTATATAATTTTTATCGTTCTCCACCAACAAAATTACTTTGTTATGTCAAAATATTTCATAAGTCGAGAATATATCTAGATCTAATCGAAAATAACTTTCTTAATTATTTGATTGCAACTCATCTTTAACCAATTCATTTTTAATATCCACTTGTTGTTATGTATAGTTAGAAATGCACAACTAAAATAATTATTACATTTCCCTAAAAGTTAATTTCCAAATCACAAAAACTTTACGCTCAAATAAAAAGCACAAAATTATAAGTCAAATCTTATTTAAAAGTTAATGATTTTAATTTTTTAATGTCGTTTGTATTAGATGTTTCATTTTAAACTCTTATCTAATAGCAAACCTTCAGTAAATTATAATTTTTTGGTTTCATGTTGGTCTGTATTTTGCATTTGTTAATTAACTTGTTTAAAAAAAAATTAATTTTATATAATTATAAATCAAACTGGACTCAGTATGTCTAATAGAGCAATTATTGAAAATAAATCTAGACAAATTTTATTTTCAGATCATATCCGTAAAAATTTAGTTACCCTTTTTAAAAATGGCGAATATCAAAAGCTCTTAGATATAATTCCACCTATTATTGAAAAAAATCCCAATGAAAATATCCTTTGGTATTTAAAAGGATTAAGTTTTGCAAAATTAAAAAACTTTAAAGATGCTGTTACTAGTTTAAAAAACAGCATTAAAAATAAACCCTCAAAACCCTGAAATTTATAATCATATTGGGATGTGTTATAAATTAATTGGCGAATTTGATAGTGCACAAAAATATTTTGAGAAAGGTTTAGAATTAAAAAAAGATAATTTCAAAATTATGGTAAACTTGGCTAATTTATTAAAAGATAAAAAAGACTTCAGTAAATCTCTTGAATTATATAAAAAATGTATTGAGTTAAATACATATAATCAATGGGGCATATATTATAATATTGGATTAGTCTATCAGCTTCAAAATAATATTAAAGAGGCAATTGAAAATTACGAAATTTCAATAAAGATGAACCCATATCAAGCTGATACCTATACAAGTTTATCGGAGTGTATGTTAGACTCTAACGATCTGGAAAGTGCTTATAAACTATTACAGAAATCTCATAAACTTGAACAAAATAATTTCCGTACTCTACATAATTTAGGTCTATATTATAAATATAGAAATCAAACAGAAATCGCAATTGAATGCTTTGAAAATTCGATAAAACTTAAGTCAAATAATTATCAAAGTTATTACAACTTAGGTATAATTTATGGTAACAATAAAGATTACTTGAAATCTATATTTTTTTTGAACAAATCAATAGAAATTAATAATACATTTCATAAAGCTATCTCAAAAAAATTACATAAGCATTCAATGTTATTTGATTGGGATGAAATTGAAAAACACTCTCACCTTATACCTTTTTTAGGTGTTGGTGAAGAAACTATTGATCCTTTAACAATACTCTTTTTAGAAGATAATCCTGAAAATGAATTTAAAAGAGCTAAAAATATTGGCTCAAAATGTTGGGCCTCTAGAACACTAATACCTTTTACAAAAAAACCAAATAAAAGAATAAAAATTGGATATTTTTCTAATTGTTTTTTCACTCATCCCGAAATGTTATTATTAATAGGTGTCCTTGAAAAACACGATAAAAACAACTTTGAAATAATTGCTTATTCTCTTAATAATCGTATTAGGGACAAAATGACAAAAAGGATAAAAGAAGCAGTTAATTCATTTCATGAATTAAGCCATTATGATGATAGACAAGTCTGTCAATTTGCAAGAAAAGATAATTTAGATATAGCAATATATTTAAATGGTTATACTGAAAATAGTAGATATAACATTTTTATGGATAAAGTTGCACCAATTCAAATTAACTTTTTAGGGTATCCAGGTTCTTTAGGTTTAGATTTTTTTGACTACATAATAGCAGATAAAATAGTGATCCCAGAAACTTTTAAAAAATTTTATACAGAAAATGTAATTTATTTGCCCAACACTTATTTGCCTACAGATAATAAAAAAATGTTTCCAATATTATTATAAATTCCAGCCATTAAGGGGTTAAGAGATAAAGCTTTTCTAAAAGACATTATTGCTTCGTCAAATTTTTCCTGTTCTGCAAGAATATTCCCTAAGTTATTAAAACCATCTGGAAATTGAGGATTTAACTCAACTACCTTTTTAAAGCAGTTTGTAGCTTCTGAATAACTTCCATTTTTAGCTCTCACTATACCCATAAGGTTCCAAACCATAAAAGCATCAGGGTATTGCTTCAAAATTCTCTCTGCTTCAAATAGAAACTTATTTGTTTCTATTGAATTATAGAGATTATACAACTTGTTAAGCTCATTTTCAGGAATTTTATTATCGGCAAATTTGTTGTTTGAAGTTGTTAAATTTTGTAAAGTTTTTTGGACCCTTATGTTATTTGGAAAATTGTTAAGAGCGAGTTGTAAAATATTAATACTTTCTTCAATTCGCCCTTTTTTTGATAGTGATTTTGCTTTTATTAGCGAACTTTCAACTGAAAATGTTTTCATACATAAATCTCTAGATGTTTATAAGTTTTTAAATGTAAGCAAAAAGCAAGCCAAAATTCACTTTCAAGATTAGAGTATCTTTCAACTGACATCGTATAATTATTTAATTTTATTTTTTATATTTTTTCAAAGATGAATTTAAATTTTTAAGCTATTTTTGTAATCATGATTATACTTATATGAGTCTGATATAATTTTTTTAAAAACTGTTTCTAAATTTTGGGTATATTGGGTTGTATTAAACAAAGGTTTAGTTTTAATGTTATCTGCTAATTTTGTTTTAATTTTATTAAATTTTTTTTTATTTAAAGATATATCTAAGACTAAATCTATGTAATCATTATTATTTTTTACTATCAAATCTGGCATATCAATAGCATTTAACAAACTAGCTGCAACTCG
>QCHB01000029.1 GCA_003278095.1 SAR116 cluster bacterium AG-390-L20
TCTTCCTTGAGCTTCACTTGCTTTGGAACCTTGAATTAATTGTATATAGTCAATAATAATTAAGCCTAATCCACTAGTTCTTTTTAATCTTCTTGCTCTTGATGCAATTTGACCAACAGATATCGCAGGTGTATCGTCAATAAAGAATGGCAAGTTATAAATATCATTTTGTGTTGCAACAAGTTTTGCGAACTCTTTTTCATTGATATCTCCATTTCTCAATTTATGAGAGTCTATTGTAGTTTGTTCGGCTAATATTCTTTGAGCTAATTGTTCAGCTGACATTTCTAAAGAAAAAATTAGAATAGAGTCATTTTGGCTAGTATTATTACTTCTAGCAGCATTAAAACCTATGTTTGTTGCTAAGGCAGTTTTCCCCATTGCAGGTCTTCCAGCCAATACTATTAAATCAGATTTATTTAAGCCTCCTAACTGACGGTTTAGGCCTGAAAAACCTGTGTCAACACCAGATAATTTACCTTTTCTAGTGAAAGCTTCATTTATTTGATTAGTAGCACTAGTTAAAACAGATTTAAAATCTATTGGACCTGAATTTATTTTATCTTTTTCAGCTAAATTATATAATTTTTCTTCAGTTTCAGATATTTCTTGATCGGGAGATACTTCGATTTTAGGGTTAATAGATTTATCAATCAAATCGTCAGCAATTCTTATTAAAGATCTCCTGATATAACAATTTTTAATTTCTTCAGCATAAAATTTTGCTTTACTTAATGATAATACACCTTCTCTTAGATCCAAAAGATATTTTTCAATATCAATATCTTTATTTAAGTTATTATCATTCAAATAATTTTTGAGAGTTAGGGGATCTGCCAATCGATTAACATCTGTAAGAGATATACAAGCATCATATATATTTGCATGTAAAGGGTCAAAAAAATATTGACTGTTAAAATTTGTTGGAAGATCTTCTAAAATTTTATTATCAAATAATATTGAACCCAGGAGACTTTGCTCAGCCTCAAGATTCTGAGGCATTTTTTTTTCAGAGTTAGTGTAATTTTCAATTAGACTATCAACCATAACTCTTTTTCTAATTTATTTTAGGTTTAATAACAAATTAATCTAAAAATTGTTTAAATGTTAATAATTAGTTAATCATATCTTTTTGTTCTTCAGTTTGTTTATCATTCAAACTTTTTGATGTTTTTAACTTTTCATCATTTTCGCTTTTTGTTTTTGTTTGATTATCTTTTTTATCAAACCTTTTGGCATCTTTCTGAGCTCGCTCTGATCTAATATCTCCACCAGTTATTTCAGTAGTAATTATGGCTTTCCCAGATTTAGATTGTTCTTTGGATTCCTCGACAGACCTTGCTATATTTAATTTCAAATTTATAGAGATTTCAGGATGTAATTTGATAGATATATCCTCATACGATAATGTTTTAATAGACTTATTTAAAACAACTTGAGATTTGTTAATTGAAAGACCGGATTCAGTAACGGCATTGGATATATCCTTTGCAGACACTGAACCATATAATTGACCAGATTCGCTTGCTGCTCTAATAAGAACAACTTCTTTAAAACTAACATTATCAGCTAAATTTTGGGCTTCTTTTTTTCTAGTAATATTTTCGCCTTCTAATTGAGATTTTCTTTCTTCAAACATTTTAATATTTTGTTTTGAAGCAAAAACAGCTTTGCCTTTGGGGAGTAAAAAATTTCTGGCATAACCTGATTTAACTGAAACCATTTCACCCATTTGGCCTAATTTTTCAACACGTTCTAACAAAATAATATTCATTTTATTCTCCTGTTCTAACCCACTACATAAGGCATTAATGCTAAAAATCTTGCTCTTTTAATAGCTTTAGAGAGTTCACGTTGTTTTTTTGCTGAAACTGCAGAAATCCTAGATGGTATTATTTTACCTCTTTCAGATACATATCTAGTAAGAACTTTTAGATCTTTATAATCTATTACAGGAGTATTAGGATCAGAAAATGGGCATGATTTTCTTTTTTTCTGATTAGGCTTTCTCAGAGCTTCTCGTTTAATATTAAGTTGTGTCATTTAAATCTTCCTTATTCTTCTTCGTTAGTTGTTTTAACTGTTTCTGGATTAACTAATTCATTTCTAGAACGATCAGATTTATTATTCATTAAAGGGGAAGGTTTTTCATCAAATGAATTAATACGAATTGTTAAAAATCTAATAATATCTTCATTTAATCTCATTAGTCTTTCATACTCAGCAATAGCATCAGAAGAACTATCAATATTTAAAAGTATGTAATGGCCTTTTCTATTTTTATTAATCTTATAAGCGAGATTTCTAAGACCCCAAACTTCTCGTTTTTTAATAACACCCTTTAAATTTTCAATTATTTTTGTAAACCCTTCAACTAATTCTTCGAATTGATTGGGTGTCAAGTCCTGTCTTCCTATTATAACACTTTCATATAATGCCATCTATATCTCCTTATGGCTTTTTGGAATTATTCCCAAGATTAGCCAGTTAAATTAAATTAACTGGCAAGGAGTGCATAAATAATAAATTTTATGCTGGTAATTTAAATTAGTGTAACATAAATGTTTATTATAAATATGCAATAAATAAATAAACAAATTTCAAGGTTTAGAAGAGATTTAAAATGAATATTATTGTTTTTCCGGGGCAAGGATCCCAAAAAATTGGAATGGGTAAAGAATTATCAGATAATTTTACTGAAGCTAAACAAGTTTTTGAAGAAGTAAATGATGCTTTAAACTTCAACTTAACAAGAGTTATGTGGGAAGGCACAGATAAAGAAATTGCCTTAACCTCTAATGCACAGCCTGCATTGATGGCGTGTAGTATAGCTGCTCTAAGAGTTTTAAATAAAATTACTAATAAAAATTTATCACATTTAGCATCCTACGTTTGTGGACATTCTCTTGGAGAATATTCAGCTATGACTGCTGCTGAAGTTTTTTCTTTAAATCAGTGTGCCACGTTATTAAGATTAAGAGGCGATGCAATGCAAAAAGCAGTTCCAATTGGGAAAGGGGCTATGGCTGCATTAATTGGTGCAAATATTGATACTGCCATAAAAGTTATAGATAAGGTAAAATGTTATGGAATTTGTGACATTGCTAATGATAATTCTCAAGGTCAAGTCGTAATCAGTGGCGATATATTAGCAGTTGAAAATGCAATGAAATTTTCAAAAGATTTTGGAATTAAAAAAGCAATTCTTCTTCCAGTGAGCGCTCCATTTCATTGTGGATTGATGAAGCCTGCTCAAATAATTATGGAAGAAGCTCTTAATAAATTAAATTTTGAAACACCTCTTGTTCCAATTATATCAAATATAAATGTTTTACCTGAAAATAATCCAGATAACTTAAGAAAAAATTTAATTGATCAAGTTACTGGAACTGTAAGATGGCGAGAGACTATGGAATTTGCAGAAAAGAAAGGTGTTAAGAAAATCATAGAATTAGGTAGTGGAAAAGTTCTGACAGGTATTGCTAAAAGAAGGATTAAGAACATTATAACTATTAATATTGAAAATACAGAAGATTTCAAAAATTTTATATAAATTATGATGGAGAATTGAATGTTTGAATTAACAGGTAAAGTTGCATTAATAACAGGTGCTACAGGTGGCATCGGAATGTCGATAGCAAAAAAAATGAAACTGTGTGGAGCTAAACTAATTCTCTCGGGGACAAAACAAAATGTTCTAAGTGATTTAGCATCAGAATTAGGTGATGATATTAAAACAATTGTTACTGACCTAAATTGTAAAAATGCAATATTAAATTTAGCACAACAAGCTGAAGATAGTTTTGGTCAGATTGATATATTGATAAATAATGCTGGCATAACAGCGGATAAT
>QCHB01000030.1 GCA_003278095.1 SAR116 cluster bacterium AG-390-L20
AAGTCAAAAAACAAAGTCATGGGATTTATTCATTGATGAAAAAAATATTTATAAGTATTTTAGAAAAGCTTCTTGGGAAGAAGCTCTTAACCAAGCATCAAGTAATTTTACTAAAATTTTAAAAAATAATGAAAACGCATTAGCTGGTTTTGGTTCTGCAAAAGGATCGAATGAAGAAGCTTATATATTTCAAAAATTAATAAGAACTGGTTTTCAAACAAACAATGTAGATCATTGTACTCGTCTTTGTCATGCTTCATCTGTCGCTGCATTACTTCAATCAGTAGGCTCTGCTGCTGTAACAGCACCATTCACTGCTGTTAAGGATACCGAATGCATAATATTAATAGGTGCAAGACCAGAACAAAACCATCCTGTTGCAGCTTCTTACTTTAAACAAGCTGTTAAAAATGGCTCAAAATTAATTATTATGGATCCTAGAAGACAAAACTTATCTAGATATGCAACTCATCATTTACAATTTAATCCAGGACAGGATTTAGCATTATTAAATGCCATTATGCATACAATAATTAAAGAAAACTTAATTAATAAAGATTATATCAAAAATCATACTGAGGGATTTACTCTTTTAGAAAAAGAAATTGAGAAATTTAACCCTACTATGATGGAGAATTTATGTGGAATAAATCAGGATATAATTAGAGATGTTGCAAGAATATATGCAAAATCAAAATCATCTATTATTTTTTGGGGTATGGGTATCTCACAACACATTCATGGAACACAGAATGCATTTTCATTGATAAACTTAGCTTTAATAACTGGACATCTTGGTAAACCAGGAACAGGACTTCACCCGTTGAGAGGACAAAATAATGTCCAGGGAGCTTCAGACGCAGGCCTTATACCCATGGCTTATCCTGATTATTATTCTGTAAATAAACAAACAAATATGTCAAAAATGGAAAGTTTTTGGGATACTAATTTAGATCCTAATGAAGGTAAAACCGTAGTTGAAATTATTAAAGAAATCTCTCTAGGAAAAATTAAAGGATTATATGTTCAGGGTGAAAACCCTGCTATGTCTGATCCAGACCAAATACATTCAAGAAAAGCACTTGCAAAATTAGAACACTTAGTTGTTCAAGATATTTTCATGACAGAGACTGCTTGGAACGCAGATATAATATTACCAGCATCTGCACACGCTGAGAAAACTGGCACTTATACTAATACTAACAGACAAGTTCAAATAGGTAGGGCTGTGGTAGAGCCACCAAAAGAAGTTAGACAAGATTGGTGGATTATTCAGGAAATTGCAAAAAGAATGGGATTGGGTTGGGATTATAAATCTCCTAAAGATATTTTTGATGAAATGAAATTAGTAATGCCTTCATTAGATAATATTTCTTGGGAAAGATTAGAAAAAGATAATCATGTCACCTACCCTGTTAAGAGTGAATTAATACCTGGAGAAGATATTATATTTACTAATGGTTTTCCCACTTCTAATAATTTAGCTAAAATTATCCCTGTAAATTTAATTAATCCAAATGATGAATTGAACAGTGACTTTCCATTAATTTTATCTACTGGAAGATTGTTAGAACATTGGCATACGGGAACAATGACAAGAAGAGCGGTAGTATTAAATGAACTTGAGCCAGATCCTATGATTTTTATGAATCAGGTTGATAGTAATTTTTATAATCTTGACTTAAATAAATCAGTTATAATTGAAACTAGGCGAGGTAAAATAAGCATTAAAATAAGACATGATGATTATCTTCTTCCTGGTATGATATTTTTACCTTTTTGTTTTAAAGAGGCTGCGGCAAATATTTTAACCAATTCAGATTTAGATCCTATAGGAAAAATTCCTGAGTTAAAATTTAGTGCAGCTAGAGTGTATCAAAATTAAATTTATATTTACTTATGATTCAAATATATTTTAAATAGTAAAGTAAGTTTGACTTATTAAGTTAAGAAAATATAAATAATGAACTGGCAAAATAATCTTTTCAAAATATTAAAAAGTGAAGAAATTAAAATATTTAGTTATGTACCAGATGCTGGTCATAAAATATTAATAAATAATGCTATTGAAGATAACTCGACTACTGCAGTTGCTCTTACTTCTGAAGAAGAAGGAATTGGTATTGCAGCAGGATCTTATCTAGGTGGTTTGAAGTCAGTTTTGTTGATGCAAAGTAGTGGAGTTGGAAATTGTATTAATCAACTGTCATTAATTAATCACGGACAATTCCCTTTTTTAACAATTGTAACAATGAGGGGGGAGTTTGGGGAAGGTAATCCTTGGCAATATGCTATGGGGCAAGCTGTCGTACCAGCGTTAAAATCAATAGGAATAAATTGTCTAAAAATTGATAGTGGATATGATGTTGAAAAAACTATAAAAGCTGCTTTGACTATGGTTTTTAAATCTGAGAGATCTGTTGCAGTTTTACTGTCTCAAAAATTAATAGGAGCTAAAGCTTTTTAGGTAAAAAATTAAATATGAATTCATTAGATAGAAAAAAAGCAATTCCAAAATTATTAG
>QCHB01000031.1 GCA_003278095.1 SAR116 cluster bacterium AG-390-L20
TACAAATGGCAAAAAGTTAATAAAATTTTTAACAAGTCAACTCTTCTTGAAATAGATTTTTGGAATATGGCAATGAAATAAGGAGTATCTTTAAAAAATACCCCTTAATTAAATATAATTAGGAAAAGCTGTTTTGAGCTACTGTCATGGCTACTAACATGGGAATAGACAATATTACATTTTTTCTAGAAAACAACATTGCCTTTCTTGCTGCTTTAGCTTTAGTCTCTGCATCGACTTCAATTATACCTAAAGCTTTTTTTTGATTAGGCCATATTACTGCCCAAACATTTACAAACATTATTATTCCAAGCCACATGCCAATACCTATTGGCCATTGCCCCTTAGAAAATGTCATTGCATCATGAAGATAACCATTTAAGTGGGCTAAAATCGAACCGGACAAAACTGTGGCGACTGCACCCCATCTAAACCACCATAATGCAGCTGGGGCAATAACTTTACTAATAGCTGGCTTTTGTTCATCTGGGATCTTGGCCATATTAGGCATTTGTACAAAATTAAAGTAATATAATATACCAACCCACATTATAGCAGCTACAACGTGAAACCACCTTAATAGCCACATATTAAAAGCTGTTTGATCAAATGAACCTTGTGCCAAAAAGAAAATTAAAATAAATGCTAAAACAAATCCAGTAATGACTGCACTTCTTAAATTAGTTAATAATGAAGACATATAATCCTCCCAAGATTATAAAATACAAACAATATTACATTAATGTCATTTATACAAATTAATCTCTTTCGATCTAGTAAGTATGGAATTTATTTATGATTAAATATAATATACTATTATTAAAAGTAATTTGATAAAGAGCTTATTAATGCATACTTATGATGTTCATATTAAGAATGGTGAAGTTATAGATGGTACTGGCGCGCCAAAATTTAAGTCTGACATTGTTATTGATAATGGTAAAATAATTGGTGTTTTCCCTCCTGAGAATGGAGACGTAAGAGATCCGTCAGAAAACCATTTCTTATCTAATTTTAAAGCTAAATATACATTAGATGCAGAAAATAAGATTATTTCGCCAGGATTTATAGATGTTCATACTCACGATGATGATAATGTATTTTTAGATCCAACAATGTCTTCAAAAATCAGTCAGGGTGTAACAACTTGTATAGCAGGTAATTGTGGTATTAGCTTAGCACCATTTAGTTATAAGGGTGATGTTCCTGCGCCAATAGCACTCTTAGGAAAGTCAGATGTTTTTAGATTTCCAAGAGTTAAGGATTATAGAACTGAATTCGAAGATAAACCTAGTACTGTAAATGTTGCTCTTTTAACGGGGCATTCAATGTTAAGAGTAGAGGCAATGAATGGTGAGTTTGAAAGGCCTGCAAGCAAGCATGAAATAAATAAAATGGTAGGCTGTTTAAAAACAGCTCTAGAAGATGGTTCAATTGGATTATCAACTGGTTTGGCATATCCCGCAGCAAATGACGCACCTACCTCAGAGATTATTGAATTAGCTAAAATCTTACCAGAATTTGATGGGGTTTTTACTACACATATGAGAAATGAAGCTATTGATGTTATTAAATCAGTTAATGAAACTATTAAAATATCATCTTCAACAAAGGTAAGAACTGTAATTTCACATCATAAATGTGCAGGAAGAGAAAATTGGGGAAAAAGTAAAACTACTCTTAAGTTGATTGAAGAAGCTAAAAAAGATAATTTTCTTGATCTAGATTGTTACCCGTATACGGCTAGTTCGACTATGCTACTTAAAAGCTTTGTAAAAAGAGCAGACAAGGTTTTGGTAACTTGGTCAGATAATTATCCAGATATCTCTGGTGAAGATTTGAATGATTTATCAGAAAAATTTGGATTAAGTATTGATAAAACTATTGATAAGCTCTATCCAGCTGGAGCTATATACTTTCAGATGGATGATGAAGATTTAAATAGAATACTTAAGTTTCCAGGGTCAATGATAGGCTCTGACGGTATCCCTGGTGATAGACATCCTCATCCACGACTTTGGGGAACTTTTCCTAGAGTATTAGGAAAATATTCTCGAGAAATGAAATTATTCCCACTTGAGGAAGCTGTTTATAAAATGACTGGTAAAAGCGCTGAGGTTTTTGGACTTGAATCTAGAGGTACAATAGATGTAGGAAACTATGCAGATTTAGTGATATTTAACCCAGATACAATTATTGATAAAGCTTCTTATGAATCACCAAAACTTCATTCTGAAGGTATTGAAAGTGTGTTTGTAAACGGAAAAGTAGTTTGGGAGAACGATGGAGCAACCAACAACAGACCGGGAATGTTTCTTCCTGGCAAAAATTTCATTAATTAAACACATTTTTCAAAATCTTTAAATTCAACGGGTGAAAAACCATTTTTTTGGTATAATTGTAAAGCTCTTTTATGATCAAGCGAACACGTGTTTACAGTTAAAGTTCCTATTTTTTTGCTGTCCCAAGCTGTTAAAATAGCTGTTTTTAAAAGATATTCTCCTAAACCAATAC
>QCHB01000032.1 GCA_003278095.1 SAR116 cluster bacterium AG-390-L20
TTTTTTAATTCTTTTCCTTTACTTTTAGGAAGTGGTAATTTTCTAACAATTATTTTTGTAATAGCTTTAGGTCTTTTAATTGGTTTGTTTGTTGGTGCATTACCTGGATTAACTACCTTAATGGCAATGGCTATTGTACTTCCTATATCATTTTTTATGGATCCTTTGGTTGGAATCCCTTTTTTGATTGGTGTATACAAAGGAGGAATTTTTGGAGGTTCTATTCCAGCAATCCTAGTTTCATTACCTGGAACGGGTGCATCAGTGGCAACTACCTTCGATGGACCACCCTTAACAAAAATGGGAAAAGGTAGAAAAGCACTTGAAACTGCATTATTTTCCTCTGTAATAGCTGATTTTTCAAGTGACATTGTTACTATTCTTCTTATTGGACCCATAGCTTTAGTCGCTTTATTAATAGGGCCTCCTGAGTTAGCAGCTATATTATTTTTAAGTATTTTAATTATTTCTTCTACATCAAATGGAAGTGTGGGGAAAAATATGATTATGTTAGCTGCAGGACTATTCATAGCTATGATTGGTCAAGACCCAATAGCAGCATTATCAAGATTCACGTTTGATGTTTTTGAACTTAGAGCTGGTGTTCCTTTATTACCAATGCTTATAGGATTATTTGCTATTCCAGAGATTTTAATAAATATTGAAACTAAAGCCAAAGAATTTGTTAAAACAAAACTAAATTTAAAAAAAGAAGAAAAATTAACTTGGGAAGAATTTTTAAAGTTAAGAAAAACAATCCTCAGAAGTACCGTTATAGGAACAACCATTGGAATGATTCCTGGAGTTGGTCAGGTTGTTGCAGCTTTTGTAGGATACGCCGCAGCAAAAAATTCCTCAAAAACACCTGAAAAATTCGGAAAGGGAGAATTAGAGGGAATTGCAGCACCAGAAGCTGCAAACAATGCTGTAAACGGCCCCACTCTTGTTCCACTTTTAACACTAGGAATACCCGGAGATAATATCACTGCTATTTTACTTGGGGCCTTTATTGCACATGGCTTAAGACCTGGACCAGAACTAATGTCAGAGCAAGGAAGTATAGTGTTTGCAATTTTATTATGTATGTTAATTGCTAATATTCTATTTTTGATTTTAGGTTATTTTACAATGCCATTATTTTCAAAAGTAGTAACAATTAAAAAGTCTTATTTAATTCCTTTAACAATCATTTTCGCATTTGCAGGGTCATTTGTATTTAGGCATAATCCTGCTGACTTATATTTTTTGTTATTTTTTGGAATTTTTGGTTATATATTGAAAAAACTTCAATTTGACGTAACACCTTTAGTTATGGCTTTTATTTTAGCCCCTTCTTTAGAATATGCATTTGGCCAAACATTAAGTTTAGGCAATGACAATGTTCTAATGTATTTACTCTCTGAAAGACCAATAGCTGCTCTTATTATTGTGTCTACTCCAGTAATAACTTGGAAACTTTTTCAGAGAAGTAAAAAGTTGCGTGACGTCGCAACTTCACTTACCTCATCGCAGGTAAAATCAAGTTAATTTCTCATTTGAAAGGAGGAAAAAATGAATAATTTATTAAAAACTCTTATAGCTATATTGGCTATTATTAACTTTTCGTGGATAGCAAAAGCTGACTATCCTGAAAAGCCAATTACAATGGTTATCCCTTTTGGCCCTGGGGGATCTCACGACTTAAATGCTAGAGTCTTTACAAGTATAATTCCACAATATCTAGGAAATGCGATTATAGTCAAATTAGTTCCAGGTGCTAGCGGTCAAACTGGAACTGCTATGGTAGCTCAAGCAAAACCAGATGGTTATACACTTTTGTTTACTCATAATTATGTGGATCAACTTCAGCATCATGTTAAAAAGTTACCTTATAAGCCTTTAAGTGACTTTGTTACTGTCGGAAGATTAAACTATGCCGCTGCTTGTATGATAGTTTTAAGTAAATCTAAATATCAATCAGTTCAGGATGTTTTTGATGCGGCTAAATCAAGCAATGGTAAGTTAAAACTTGGACATTCAGGAATGTGGGGCGCTACAATGGTTCCAATGGCTCAATTAATGTCTTGGGGTAAGGTAAATGCTAACTTAACGCCTTTTAAGGGCGGTGGTCCTATGGTTAAAGGGTTACTAGCGGGAGATGTAGAGGCAGTATTACACTTTCCATCAGTAATTAAAGGTCAAGGATCAAAAGTTAGAACTTTAGCATGTGGAGCAAAAGAAAAAAGTCTTGGGACACCTCCAACATTTGAAGAACTAGGTTTTACAGGACAAATTGGGTATATGGACAGGATTTTGATGGCACCTGCAAAAACACCGCCTGAACGAATTAAAATTCTTCAAGATGCTCTGTCAAAGCTAAAAGATGACAAA
>QCHB01000033.1 GCA_003278095.1 SAR116 cluster bacterium AG-390-L20
GTTGGTGACTTTATACCAGTAATTAATGGTGTTTATGCTGATGGTAGTATAGAAGCAGCCAAAATTGCTAAAATGTCTGATTTAACTGGCGCTTCAGCATTATTATGCTTTCCTCCACAAAGTATGGCTATGGGTGGTCATTTGAGGCCAGAAATGGCATTAGAGCATTTTAAAAGAATTGCAGACGCTACAGATTTACCTCTAATATGTTTTAACTATCCGTCTGCAGGAAATTTAACGTATCCATTTCATACATTATTAAAATTGTTTGAAACTGTACCTACTATAAAAGCCATAAAAGATTGGTCAAACGATCCCATGATTCATGAAAAACATATAAAAACATTTCAAAATCTTTCTAATCCGGTAAACGTTCTTACCACTCATAGTTCATGGTTGATGTCGTCATTAGTTATGGGGGCCAAAGGATTATTGTCAGGTGCAGGTAGTGTAATTGCCTCCTTACAAGTGGAATTATTTAATGCTGTAAAAGCTAAAAATTTAGAAAGTGCCCAAATAATTAATGACCAAATTTTTCCTTTGGCTCAGGCCTTTTATTCTCCTCCATTTTTAGATATGCATAATAGAATGAAGGAGGTTTTAGTATTAACTGGAAAAATGGAAGAGGCTATAGTAAGACCGCCACTAATGAAGTTAAGTTCTGAAGAAATTAATAAATTAAAAAAAGCAATTCAATTATCAAAAATTTAAAAGTTAAACCTTAAAATTTAAGAATCATGAATTTTTACATATTCAAAATCACCAGGTTTATTATCAATACCTAAATCAGGTGCAGATATCCAATCAGCATATCTTCCAGGTTCAGAAACAGGTTTCATTAAAGATTCAATAAATAAGTTATCATCTGTTGTTGGTAAAAACTTACCTTTATCCTTATCCCATGTATCTTTTGTTAGAATATCTCCTAATGGTGATATATTGGCACTCATAAATGTGCCTATTTTTCTATTAAAGCCCTCAAAAGGTAACTTCATCTCAAAGTTTATTTTAGCTTCTTCTATGGTTCTATTCCATCTTTTTATACTTACTGCAGTATCTTTTGTGTAATCATCCCTTAATCTCATATTAAGTGATAATAGAGCAGGGGCTTTTTTATTAATAATTTGTCCATCAGTAAATTCTAATATTGGGTAAGTGTCGCTTTTTAGAATATGGTCATCTTTTATTTTTGTTTCCCAAAATCTTCCTTTTACTCCTGCTGTATAGGTATTTGCAGCATTTGTAGAAATTTCTGACCCAAACAAATCTAATGACAATGAATAATGAAGGTTAATTTTCTTTTGTATTGTTGGCAAATCAATAACACCTAATTCTCTTATTTTTGAAATATCATAAGGATCTGAAATGCCTGCTTTATTCATCATTTCACATGTTTTTTTTATTACTCTTCTCACACCATTTTCACCAACGAACATGTGGTGAGCTTCCTCTGTAAGCATAAATCGACAAGTTCTTGAAAGTGGATCAAACCCGGATTGTGCAAGGGCTTCCAATTGCATTTTCCCGTCTCTGTCAGTGAATGCTGTAAACATGAAAAATGAAAGCCAATCTGGAGTTGATTCATTGAAAGCTCCTAACATTCTTGGAGCATCTTCAGATCCTGATTGACGTTTAAGTAATTCATTAGCTTCTTCTCTGCCGTCAGAACCAAAATATTTTTGAAGCAAGTAAACCATTGCCCACAAATGTCTTCCTTCTTCAACATTTACCTGAAACAAATTTCTCATATCATAAAGGGATGGTGCCGTACTTCCCAAAAATCTTTGTTGTTCAATTGAAGCTGGTTCAGTGTCACCTTGTATAACAATTAACCTTCTTAACATTGATCTATATTCACCTGGTACTTCCTGCCAAACTGGTTCACCAATGTGATCACCAAAAGGAATTGTTCTTCCTTCTTTCTGAGGAGCAAGTAATATACCCCAACGATATTCAGGCATTTTAACATAGTCGAAAGTAGCCCAACCATCTTTATCAACATTTATTGCCGTTCTTAAATAGACTAGCATATCTTGAAAACCAACCGGTCCTAAATCTTTCCACCAATCAATATAGCCTGGATGCCACCTTTCAAGAGCCTTAAGAACACGTTTATCAGACGATAGGCTTACATTATTTGGAATTATTGTATCGTATTCAACTTGACTATTATTTAGCATATTATCTCCACTTATGTTCTTTCTTTAGTATATTGACCTTTGTTACCAGTTCCATACTTTTTCAATGCACCATTCTCACCTACAGCACTCGGTCTTTGAAATATCCAGTTCTGCCAAGCAGATAGCCGACCAAAAATTTTCGTTTCCATTGTTTCTTTTCCTGGAAATCTTAAGTTAGACTCCATACCAA